>CAZTAA010000001.1:0-86551 GCA_964611465.1 uncultured Mycobacterium sp.
GCTCCCGGCGGAATTGCCGGTGGCGCGACGCCCGGGGCGGGCTGCCACTGCAGATACGGCACCGGTGTCTGAGCCTTCGCCTCGGTTTGCGGTGTGTCGTAGATGATCTGGCCCTTGTACGCGGTGATGCTGTTGATCGGGTGGAACAGCAGCGGCGGGAAGTTCATCGTCATCCGGCGCAGCACCGGCCCCATCCGCTCCTTGCAGATCTCGGCGCGCTTGATGTTGTCGGCGCTGGCCGCCGGCCCGGCCTCCAGGGTGCTGCCGCAGATGAACTGCACCGGGTTGGCGAAGTTGGGCAGCGACAGCATGCCGCCGACGGTGCCCTGCGCCGGGTTGTAGATGTTGTAGAAGTTCGCCAGCCCGTTCGGGGTGACGTGCAGCACCTGCTCGATGTCGTCGCTGTGCTTCGAGAACAGCGTGGTGAGTTGGGTCAGCTTGTCGACCGACCCGATCAACGTCTCGTTGTTCTCGTCGAGGAACCCCCGCACATCGGAGAGCGCCTGGTTCAGCGTCCCCAACGTCTGGTCCAGTCCGGTCGAGCTCTGTGCCAGCACCTGTGACACCGAGGCCACGTGGTCGGAGAACTGCACGATCTGCTCATTGCTCGACGACAGCGCGTTGACCAGAACCTGCAGGTTCTTGACGGTGGTGAACAGGTCCGTGCGTGAGTCGCCGAGTCGGCCCGCGGTCTGCGACAACTCGCGCAGCGCGGCGCGGAACGAGTCACCGTTGCCGTCGAACGTGTCCGCCGCCTGGTCCACGAACCGGGTCAACGGACCCTGCAGCCCGCCCTCGTCGGGACCGAGCGTCTTCGACAGCTTGGCGAGTTCCGCGGTGACCTCGTCCCACTCGACCGGAACCCCGGTGCGGTCCAGTCCGATGGTGGCCCCGTCGGCCAGCACCGGGCCGCCCCCTCCCTGCGCACTTGTGTCGTAGGGCGGGGTCAGCTGAATGAAGCGTTCCGCCAATAGGTTCGGCGACACGATGATCGCCCGCGCGTCGGCGGGAACCTTGACGTCATTGCGCACCGACATGGTGACCTTGACGTCGTGGTCCCGCGGTTCGATCGATGCCACCGTGCCCACCGGCACGCCGACCACCCGAACAGAATCGCCGGGATACAGACCCACGGCCGAGGAGAACAGCCCGACGAACTTCTGGGAACTCCGGCCGGGCCAGAACACGAATATCCCTACCAGCGCGGCCAGCAGGGCCACGACCACCGCTATGCGCAGGCCGCGCTTCCGTGTGCGACGAGTGGTACCGGTGTCCGTCATGGTGACTTCGGCCTGATGATCAGACGTTCCGCGATGAGTCCCTTCAAGTAGTCCGAAAGGCTGTCGGGCAGTTTGCCGGGCTGGAAGTACGCGTCGAGCAGCACCTCGGAGATCGTCGCCGGCGGCAGACCGTGCAGGTTGATCTGGAAGCCCGGAGCCGAGCCCACCACCTCGCCGAGCGCGGTCGCATAACCGGGCAGGCGCCTGATCGCCTCTTCGATCTGTTTGTTGCGTCCGTTGAGGTTGTCCAGGACCAGGTTCAGTTTGGTCAGCGTCGGGCCGAACTCCTTGCGGTTGTCGGCGACGAGGCCGGAGAGTTGCGCGGAAACGTCGTCAATACCCGCGATCAGGCTGGCCAGGGCGCTGCGGCGGGCGTCGAGTGCGGCGAACAGTTGGTTGCCGTCGACGATCAGCTGGTCGATCTGCGTGGCCCGCTGCCCGAGGACGGTCGACACCGACCGCGCATGGGTCAGCAGGTCGGCGAGCGCTTCGTCGCGCGCATTGATGCTGCGGGACAGGTTCGCCATGCCGTCGAGCGCGCCGCGCAGCTGCGGTGTCGCGTCATGCAGGGTGTCGGTGAGAATTCCCAGCGCCTGTTCCAGCTTCGGCTTGTCCAACGCCGCGGTGTTGGCGCCGAGGTCCTGCAACGCACTGTTCAGCGTGTACGGGGTTGTGGTGCGCCCCAACGGAATCGCCTTGGCGGTGCCGCCGCCGCGCGGTGTCACATCCAGCGACTTACCGCCCAGCACGGTGTCGGTCTTGATGGCCGCCAGCGACTGGTCGCCCACCCGGATGTGGCGATCGACGGTGAAGTTCACCTTCGCCGCGGTACCGGCCAGCTCGACCGACTGCACCGCGCCGACCTTGATGCCGGAAATGTAGACGTCGTTGCCCGGTGCGATGCCGCCGGCATCGGCGAAGAAGCCCGTGTACGGCTGACCCTGTGGGTAGAACGGCAAGTTGGTGTAGCCGAACGACACCAGCACGACGCAGGCCACCACCACGATCCCGATCAGACCGGTCCGCAGTGGGTTCGACTCGTCAGTTCCCCTTGGCAGGAGCGCACCTCCCCTTGGACGGGTCCGGCGGACCGCCGAACGGAATCAGGATGTCGCTGCCCGCCGGTCCGTTGATCTTGATTCGAACCGAACAGTAGAAAATGTTGAAGAACGAGCCGTAGGCGCCCAGGGCGTTGAGCCGCAGATAGTTCTCGGCGAGCGGATCGAGCGTGTCGTTGACGTCCTTCTTGCGCTCGTCGAGCTTGCTCAGCAGCGGGTGCGCGTTCTCCAGCACACCCTGGACCGGTCGACGGCCCTTGACCAGCATGTCGGTCAGGTCGGCCTCGGCGGACGCCAAGGGCGGGATCGCCCCGGCGATCGGGTCGGCCTGTCCGGCCAGCCCGGTGACCAGCTGCTGCAGTTGGTCGACGCTCTTGTCGAGTTGTGTGCCCTTGGCGTCCACCGTTGCCAGCACGGTGTTCAGGTTGGTGATGACGTCGCCGATCAGCTGCTGGCGCGCGGCGAGATCACTGGTGAACGAGCTGGTGCTGGACAGCAGCTCCGACACCGCCCCGCCCTGGCCCTGCAGCAGTTCGACGACGGCGTTGCTGACCTCGTTGACCTTGTTGCCGTCCAGGCCTTTGAGCACCGGCCGGAGGCCGCCGAGCAATGCGTCGAGATCGAGCGCGGGCTGGGTGTTCGCCTGGGCGATCGTGCCGCCGGGCGGCAGCTTACGCAGTTCGCCCGGGCCGGAGGTGATTTCCAGATAGCGCTCCCCCACCAGGTTCTGGTAACGGACGATCGCCCGGGTGGACGTGTAGAGCTGGTACCGGCTGTTGACGTCGAAGGTGACGTCGACACTGTTGTCCGGCAGCAGCTTCACGTCTTTGACCGTGCCGACCGGGACGCCGACGATCCGCACGTCCTGACCGCTTTTCAGCCGGGAGGCGGTGGCGAAGTTGGCGTGATAGGTCTGGTTGGACCCGGAGAAGCGGAATTCGCCGAACACCACCACCAATCCGGCGCTCACCAACAGCATGACGAGGGTGAAGATGCCGACCTTGAGGAGCATGCCCTTCTGGCTCATCAGAAGTCGTCCCGTTCCGCGAATGCGCCGTTGAACAGGAACTGCAACGTCGACGGCGCGTCGAACTGGACCTCGGTGTTCGGCTGGTAGGGCACGTAGGCGTTGTCGGTCACCAGGAACGGCGACCGGAACCACGTCCCGCCGAACTGCTTGCTCGGCATGTCCGGCAGGCCGCGGCAGTTCGGGCCGCCGGACGCGTTCACGATCGGCAGGCTCTCCGGATAGGTGTAGGCCGGCGCGCCGGGCAGGAAGTTGGAGGCCACGAACAGGCCGGGCCGGACGCCGCCGATGATCGGACCGAACTTGTCGGCGGCGGTCGCCATGCCCTTGAACAGACAGCCGAACTCCGGCGAATAGTCACCGAGCAGCTTGGCCGGCGCGCGCAGCCGCTGGATGGTGGCGATGTAATCCCCGGCCGCCGGCTGCAGGGTGTCGTAGGCGGTGTTGGCCAGACCGATCGCGGCCAGCAGCGTCGCGTTGAGGTTGCCCTGCTGGTCGACGACGGTCTTCCCGATGGAGGGCATGTTGTCGAACACCCGCCCCAGGTCCGGCGCGGCATCGGCGTAAATGCCTGCCACGGTCGCGGCCTGGGCGAAGTCGGACTGCAGCGTCGGCAATTCCGGGTTCAGCTTCTCCAGGTAGGCGTTCAGCCCGGTCAACATCGCGCCCACGTCGTCACCGTTGCCCCGCAGCCCCTCCGCGACTGCGCTCAGCACGCCGTTGAGGTGGACCGGATCGATCTTGTGCAGCAGATTGATCAGCTTCTGGAACAGCGTGTTGACTTCGAGCTGCACTTCGGACGCCTGCAGCGTGGCCCCGGGGCGCAACCGGCCCGTCGGCGACTCCGGCGGGACGAACACCACCGACTTGGCGCCGAAGATCGTGTTGCTCACGATCTGCACCGTGGCGTTGGACGGGATGTGACTGAGCTGATTGCTGTCGATCGCCAGCCTCAGCTTGGCCTGGTCACCGCTGTAGGCGATCTCCTTGACCTTGCCGATCTGGATGTCGCGGAATTTCACCTTGGCGTCTTTGTCCAGCACCAGCCCGGCGCGCGGCGACGTCACCGTCACGGTTTCGGTCGACTTGTAGGCCGCGGTGTAACCGAGGTAGGTGAAGGTCGCGCCGACGAGCGCGATCGCGATGAGGACGGCCGCCGCCGTCCAGAGGCGCGTTCGGCTCGCTTCACCGTTTGCCATGGCGTCCGCTACTCCTAGATGTTGAAGTTGCCGGACCCGCCGTAGACAGCGAGGGAGATGGACAGGGTGATCACGACGACGACGATCAGGGAGGCGCGGACGGCCCTACCGACCGCGATGCCCACCCCGACGGGACCGCCGGAGGCGTTGTAGCCGAAATAGGTGTGGACGAGCATGACCCCGATGGACATCACGATGGCCTGGAAGAACGACCACAGCAGGTCCGTCGGCACCAGGAAGGTGTTGAAGTAGTGGTCGTACAGGCCGGCGGATTGGCCGGCGATGAACACCGTGGTGGACCGGGCGGCGAAGAAGGATGCCAGCACCGCAAGGGAATACAGCGGAACGATCGCGATCAATCCCGCGATCAGCCGGGTCGAGACCAGATAGGACACCGACTGCACCGCCATCGACTCGATCGCGTCGATCTCCTCGGCGACCCGCATGGCGCCGAGCTGAGCGGTCGCGCCCGCTCCGATGGTCGCGGCCAGCGCGATACCGGCGACGATCGGCGCCACCACCCGGACGTTGAGGAAGGCCGACAGGAAGCCGGTGAACGCCTCGACACCGACGGTGCCCAACGACGAGTAGCCCTGGACGGCGATGACGCCACCGGATGCCATGGTCAAGAACGCGGCGACGCCGACCGTTCCGCCGATGATCGCCAGGGCGCCGCTGCCCATCGCCATCTCGGCGATGAGCCGAATGGTCTCGCGCCGATAGCGGGTCAGTGCGTTGGGGATGTACCGCAGCGACTCGCCGTAGAACAGTCCCTGCTCGCCGATCCCGTCCAGCATCCGCGGCAATCCGCTGAGCATGCGGCGGAACCGCATCGTGGCATCGAAGCTTCCCAACGCGCTCATGGCCCCAGCACCCGCACGCCGATGGCCGTCATGATGACGTTGATGACGAACAGGCAGATGAAGGCGTAGACCACCGTCTCGTTGACCGCCTCACCGACACCCTTGGGACCGCCCTTCACGGTCAGGCCGCGGTAGCACCCGACCAGCCCGGCGACGACGCCGAACTGCAGGGCCTTGATCTCGGCGAGCACCAGCTCGGGCAGGCCCGTCAACACGGTCAGGCCGTTGATGAACGCACCCGGGTTGACACCCTGCAGGAAGACCGAGAACACATAGCCGCCGGACAGCCCGATGGCGCAGACCAGACCGTTGAGCAGCAGTGCCACGAAGGTGGACGCGAGCACCCTGGGCACCACCAGCCGGTGGATCGGGTCGATGCCCAGCACCCGCATCGCGTCGATCTCCTCGCGGATGGTGCGGGCGCCGAGATCGGCACAGATCGCCGTCGCACCGGCCCCGGCGACCACGAGCACCGTGACAATCGGGCCCAACTGGGTGACGGTGCCGAAGGCCGTGCCGGCGCCGGACAGGTCCGCGGCGCCGATCTCTCGAAGAAGGATGTTCAGCGTGAAGGCCACCAGCACCGTGAAGGGAATCGACACCAGCAACGTGGGCACCATCGAAACCCGAGCGATCATCCAGGTCTGGTCGAGGAACTCGCGGAACTGGAAGGGCCGCCGGAACATCTCCCGGAAGGTGTCGATCGACATCTCCATGAAGCCGCCCACGGCCCGGGCCGGAACCGCGAGCTGTGCGAGCAACCTTCGGTTCCCTTCTTCCCGGACTAGCCCGGCCATGAAATCCGCACGGATCTGGCGAATTCCGCGCAGTTTCCGATCGACTGGCCGAAAAACTCCGTTGACCGGACGTAAAGCTGTGTGAGACGGCAATCCTAGCTAGAACGAGTTGGCAGTGTCAAAGAACGGACAAATCCATCATGAGTCCTTATTTTCGCAGGTCAATGACCATGCAAGCAGGGTCATTCTAGAACACGTTCTACCGCTGTCGGGAGGTCCCGATAACAACTGCGCGGGTACCGCGTGATTGACCGAATTGTCAATTGTCGAGCAGGCCGACCGAGGAGAACATCCGGTTCGGGTCGCGGTCGGCAAAGTATCCGCCGAGCGCGGCACCCAAACCGTCCGGCGTCCAGGCATCGCCCGACGCGGTGAACTTGTGCTCGAGCACGGGCGCCGCGACCAGACCGATCGACGGCCCGTAGACGACGAACACCTGTCCGTTGACTTTCTCGGCGGCGGGCGAGGCGAGGAACCGGACCAGCGTCACCACGTGATCCGGGGACAGCGGGTCGACCTCGCCGCTGCCGAGCTCCGGCGCCGCGCCGAACGTCTCGGCGGTCATCGGTGTCCTGGCGCGCGGACAGATCGCATTGGCGCGCACGCCGTAGCGGCCCAGTCCGCGCGCGGCCGACACCGTCAGCGCGGTGATGCCGGCCTTGGCGGCGCCGTAGTTGGCCTGGCCGGGCGGGCCGCCCAGACCGGCCTCCGACGAGGTGTTGATGATCCGGCCGTACACGGTGTTTTCTCCGCCGTCGCCGCCTCGTTTGGCCTTGTCCCGCCAGTAGGTCGCCGCGTTGCGGGTCAGCAGGAAGTGGCCGCGCAGATGGACGGCGATGACGGCGTCGAAGTCCTCGTCGGACATGTTGAACAGCATGCGGTCACGGGTGATGCCGGCGTTGTTCACGACGATGTCCAAGCCGCCGAGGCCGTCGGCGGTGGCGACGAGCTCGTCGGCGGTGGACCGCGCGCTGATGTCGCCGGGAACCGCGACGGCCTTGGCGCCCAGCGCCGCGATCTCCGCCAGGACGTCGGAGTTGTCCAACGCGCCAGCGATGTCGTTGACCACAACGGTCGCGCCCGCGGCCGCCAGCCCGACGGCTTCGGCGCGACCCAGGCCCGCGGCGGCGCCGGTGACAACGGCGACCTTTCCGGAAAGATCAATGTCGCTCAAGTTACGAATACCTCTAGTCTTTTCGGACCAGCGCGGCGCGGGGGCATTCGGCGACCGCCTGTTCGGCCAGCGCTTCCCGGTCGGCGGGAATCTCGGCAACCTTCATCACGGCGTACTCGTCATCGTCAAGGCCGAACAGGTCGGGAGCTATACCCACGCAAATCGCGTTGCCCTCGCAACGATCGTGGTCGACTTCCACACGCATGACAATCTCCTCCCGATCCAGGCAGGCCCCGGATGGGATCCGCGGCCCGTCGAGCCAGTCTTGCACCGTTCTGGACCCCAAGACTAGAACGTGTTACAACCAGGAATGCAACCGGGCGGAATTCCCGAGGTCGCCCGAGAAGTGAGGAAGCGCGATGCGGATCGGCTACACCCCTGAGCAGGAGGAGTTGCGTCGCGAACTGCGCGCCTACTTCACCAAGCTCATGACTCCCGAACGCGCCGAGGCGCTGGCGTCGGGCGACGGCGAGATGGGCCGGGGAAACGTCTACCGCGAGACGGTCGCGCAGATGGGCAAGGACGGCTGGCTGACGTTGTCCTGGCCCACGGAGTTCGGCGGACAGGCGCGGCCGCCGATGGACGGCCTGATCTTCAACGACGAGGCGGCCCTGGCCAACGTGCCGGTGCCGTTCCTGACCATCAACAGCGTGGCGCCGACGATCATGGCGTTCGGCACCGAGGAACAGAAGAAGTTCTTCCTGCCCAAGATCGCCGCGGGTGAGTTGCACTTCTCGATCGGCTACTCCGAGCCCGGCGCGGGCACCGACCTGGCGTCACTGCGCACCGCCGCCGTGCGCGACGGCGACGACTACGTCATCAACGGGCAGAAGATGTGGACCTCGCTCATCGCCTACGCCGACTACGTCTGGCTGGCGGTCCGCACCAACCCGGAAGCGAAGAAGCACCGCGGCATCTCGATGCTCATCGTTCCCACCACGGCCGAGGGCTTCTCCTGGACGCCGGTGCACACCATGTCCGGTGTAGACACCAGTGCCACCTACTACCAGGACGTGCGGGTGCCCGTCACCAACCTGGTGGGCGAGGAGAACGCCGGCTGGAAGCTGGTCACCAACCAGCTCAACCACGAGCGCGTCGCCCTGGTGTCGGCGCAGCCGATCTTCTTGGCGCTCAACGGAGTTCGGGAATGGGCGCAGAACACCAAGGACGGGCACGGCAGGCGACTGATCGACTCCGAGTGGGTTCAGCTCAACCTCGCCCGGGTGCACGCCAAGGCCGAGGTGCTCAAGCTGATCAACTGGGAGCTCGCCTCCGCCACCGACGCGACGCCGTCACCGGCGGACGCGTCCGCCGCGAAGGTATACGGCACCGAACTGGCCACCGAGGCCTACCGCCTGCTGATGGAGGTGCTCGGCACGGCGGCGACGCTGCGCACGGATTCACCCCGCGCGCTGCTGCGCGGCCGCATCGAGCGGATGCACCGGTCCTGCCTGATCCTGACGTTCGGCGGCGGCACGAACGAGATCCAGCGCGACATCATCGGCATGGTCGCGCTCGGCCTGCCCCACGCCAGTCGCTAGCCCGAGAAATCCGGAGAGAACCGAAGACCATGGACTTTTCACACAGCGAAGCCTCCGACGACCTCGGTGGCCTGGTCCGCACCATCACCGAGTCGATCTGTACCAATGAGCACCAACGCGAACTCGACGGATCGGACACCCGCTTCGACCGCGACCTGTGGGCCAAGCTGATCGAGGCCGACATCCTCTCGGCCGCCGCGCCCGAGGCCGTGGGCGGCGGCGGATACGGCGTCCTCGAGCAGGCCGCGGTCCTCGAAGCGCTCGGCCGGCAACTGGCGGCCGTGCCCTACCTCGAGTCCGCGGTACTCGGCGCCGGAGCGCTGGCGAAGTTCGGTTCGGCTGCGCTGCAAGAGGATTGGGCCGCCCCGGCGGTGGCCGGCAGCAAGCTTCTCACGATCGCACTGGCGGGCGACATGGGCGACGGGCCGGTGCAGGCCGCCGAGGACTCCGGCGGGTTCCGCCTCACCGGCGCCCGCACCCAGGTCGCCTACGGGCCGGTGGCCGACGCCTTCCTGGTGCCCGCCGAGACCGGCTCGGGCACCAAGGTTTTCCTGGTCTCGGCCGCCGACGCCGGCGTCACCGTCACACCGTTGCGCACCACGGGCCACGGCAGTGTGGCGCACCTGGAACTGGCCGGTGTGCCGGCCGGTGCCGAGCGGGTGGTGGGCGGAAGCGAGGTCGTCGACTGGCTGACCACCCGGCAGACGCTCGGGCTCAGCGCATTCCAGCTCGGCGTGCTGGCCCGCGCGCTGGAGATGACCGCGGAGTATGCCCGCGAGCGCGAGCAGTTCGACCGGCCGATCGGCAGCTTCCAGGCCGTCGCCCAGCGGCTGGCCGACGGCTACATCGACATCAAGGGCCTGCGCCTGACCGTCACGCAGGCCGCGTGGCGTCTCTCGGAGGACCTGCCCGCCGACGTCGACGTGCGCACCGCCGCGTTCTGGGCCGCCGAGGCCGGACACCGCGTCGCGCACACCGCGGTGCATGTGCACGGCGGCGTCGGCATCGACACCGACCACCCGGTGCACCGGTACTTCCTGGCGGCCAAACAGGCCGAGTTCGCGGTCGGCAGCGCCACCGGGCAACTGCTGGTGATCGGCCGCGAACTGGCCGACACCCCCGCCTGAGCCCGACGATGAGTGATTTCGGTGCAGGAACCGTCGCTGACCGACGGGAAATGCACCGAAATCACTCGACAGTGTCCGGTCTGTTGGCCGAACTGGTCGACGTCGACGATCGGGGCGTCTATTCACGCGATATTGCCGACGGCGAGGGCGATGTCTCCTTTGTGAGCTGGCGCAACCACATTCACGACGGTGCGGCGCTGGCCGCGCTGCTGGACGCCCGGCTGGACCCGGACCGTCCGCGCCACGTCGGCGTGCTGCTCGGCAACACGCCATTCTTCTGCACGATGCTGGTGGCCGCGGCGCTGTCGGGCATCGTGCCGGTCGGACTGAACCCGACCCGCCGGGGCGCCGCCCTGCAGCGTGACATCGACCACGCCGACTGCCAGTTCGTGCTCGCCGATCGGGAGAACACCCAGCACGACATCGCCGCCGTCGACGTCGAATCACCCGAATTCACAGCCGAATTGGCGTCCCACCGGGGAGCGCCGGTCAAGTTCCCGGACGCCGATCCGGACGACCTGTTCATGTTGATCTTCACCTCCGGCACCGGCGGCGATCCGAAGGCGGTGCGGTGCACGCACGAGAAGGTGGCCTTTCCCGGTCAGATGCTGGCGCAGCGGTTCGGTCTGGGACCGTCGGACACCTGTTATCTGTCCATGCCGCTGTTCCATTCGAACGCGATCATGGCGGGGTGGGCTCCGGCGGTGGCCGCTGGCGCGTCGATCGCCTTGCGCCGCAAGTTCTCCGCGTCGGGGTTCTTCCCCGACGTGCGCCGCTTCGGCGCCACCTACGCCAACTACGTCGGCAAGCCGCTGTCCTACATCCTGGCCACACCCGAAGCCCCGGACGACGCCGACAATCCGTTGCGGGTCGCGTACGGAAACGAGGGCGCACCGCGGGATCTGAGCCGATTCGCCGCGAGATTCGGTGTGCAGGTGGTTGACGGGTTCGGTTCCAGCGAGGGCGGGGTGTCCATCGCGCGCACCCCCGACACCCCCGAGGGGGCGCTGGGACCGCTCGTCGACGGTGTCACGATCGTCGACGTCGACACCGGCGAGGAGTGCCCGCCCGGTGTGGTCGGGGAATTGGTCAACACCGCTGGCCGCGGCCAGTTCCGCGGCTACTACAAAGACGAGCAGGCCGAGGCCGACCGGATGCGCGGCGGCGTGTACCACACCGGTGACCTGGCCTACCGGGACGAGCACGGGTTCGCCCACTTCGCCGGGCGACTCGGCGACTGGATGCGCGTCGACGGGGAGAACCTGGGCACCGCACCCATCGAACGCGTCCTGACGCGCTACCCGGGGGTGACCGAGGCCGCGGTGTACCCGATCCCCGACCCGGCGGTCGGGGATCAGGTGATGGCCGCCCTCGTGCTGCCCGAGGGCGCCGCATTCGACCCCGACAACTTCCGCCGATTCCTCTCGGAGCAAAGCGATCTCGGGCCGAAGCAGTGGCCGGCGTTCGTGCGGGTCGGTTCGTCGGTGCCGCGTACCGAGACGTTCAAGATCCTCAAACGCCAACTGTCCGCCGAGGGCACCGAGTGCGCCGACCCGGTGCACCGCATCCCGCCCCCCGCCCGCGCATCCGGGGGCTGACCGTGCCGGAGGACATCGCGTCGATGCTGCTGGACCGGCTCGGTGACACCCACCCCGGGCTGCGGACCAGAAGCCGGGACTGGACGTGGGATGCGGTGGTCCGCGAGTCCGCCGCACGCGGTGCGCTGGCATCGGAGCTGCGCGGTCCCGGGCCGTTCCATATCGGCGTACTGCTCGACAACACAGCGGATTTCGTGTTCTGGCTCGGCGGCGCCGCATTGGCCGGCGCGACGATCGTGGGCATCAATCCGACCCGCGGACCCGCCGACATGGCCGCCGACATCCGGCACGCCGATTGTCAGTTGCTGGTCACTGACACCGCCCGGCTGCCGATGTTGCGGGACCTGGACTCCGGGATCGGTCCGGAGCGAATCCTGTGCACCGACAGCCCGGAATACGTCGCGGCGGTGGCGGGCCACCGATCCGAGCCGGCCGCCACGGCCGGCGTCGGGCCGGAATCCCTTCTGCTGCTGCTTTTCACCTCGGGCACCACGGGTACCTCGAAGGCGGTCCGGTGCACCCAGGGCCGGCTGGCCCGCATCGCATACACGGCCGTCGAGAAGTACGGTCATGTCCGCGCGGACGTGGACTACTGCTGCATGCCGCTGTTCCACGGCAACGCGATCATGGCCCTGTGGGCGCCGGCACTGGCCGTCGGCGCGACGGTCTGCCTGACGCCGTCGTTCTCCGCATCGGGGTTCCTGCCCGATGTCAGGTTCTTCGGGGCGACGTTCTTCACCTACGTCGGTAAGGCCCTGGCATACCTGATGGCCACGCCGGAGCGTCCCGATGACGCGGACAACACACTGGTCCGCGGCTTCGGCACCGAGGCATCGCCGGACGACCAGGCGGTGTTCCGGCGCCGCTTCGGCGCGGTGCTGTTCGAGGGTTACGGTTCCAGCGAAGGCGGCAACGCGGCGGCCGTCGCACCCGACGCACCGCCGGGCGCACTCGGCCGCCCGGCGCACGACGGGATTGCAGTGGTCGACCCGGACTCACTGACCCCTTGTCCGCCAGCGGTTCTCGACGCTCATGGCCGGGTCGTCAACGCCGACGACGCGGTCGGAGAGATCGTCGACACCCGGGGCGCACGCGACTTCGAGGGCTACTACAAGAACGACGCCGCCGACGCCGAGCGGATCCGCAACGGCTGGTACTGGACCGGCGATCTGGGCTACGTCGACGAGGCGGGGTTCCTGTACTTCGCGGGCCGGCGCGGCGACTGGATCCGCGTTGACGGCGAGAACATCTCGGCCCTGACCGTCGAGTGGGTGCTGCGGCGCCACCCGGAGGTGGTGGCCGCCGCCGTCTACGGGGTGCCCGACCCCCAGTCGGGCGATCAGGTGATGGCCGCCGTCGAAGTGGCCGACCCCGGGCGCTTCGACGTGGCCGCCTTCGCCGTATATCTCGGAGGGCAACCGGATCTGGGCACCAAGGGCATGCCCCGGATGCTGCGGGTGTCGGCGCGGTTGCCGGTGACCGGGTCCAACAAGGTGCTCAAACGCGATCTGCAACAACAGAAATGGCGCTGCGATGACCCGGTGTACCGCTGGGTGGGGCGCGGCGCTTCCGAATATCACCTGATGATGAACGCTGACGTGGCGGCACTGGAGGCCGAGTTCCACCGGCACGGACGCGAGCGGTTCCTGTGAGAAGGGAGATCGGCAATGGCTGAGCCGAATTGGGACGACGAGTGCGATGTGCTGGTGGCGGGATCCGGCGCCGGCGGGGTGACCGGCGCCTACACCGCGGCCCGTGAGGGCCTCGACGTCGTCCTCGTCGAAGCGACCGAGATGTTCGGCGGCACCACCGCCTACTCCGGCGGCGGCGGAATGTGGTTCCCCGCCAACCCCTTTCTGCTACGGGCCGGGACCGACGACACCGTCGAGGACGCCTGCGAGTACTACACCGCCGTCGTCGGCGACCGCACCCCGCGGGAACTGCAGGAGACCTACGTCCGCGGCGGCGCACCCCTGGTCGAGTACCTGGAGAGCGACGACAACATCAAGTTCATGGCGATGCCGTGGCCGGACTACTTCGGCAAGGCGCCGAAGGCGCGCGCCGACGGGATGCGCCACATGGCGGCCAAACCGTTGAAGGTCGCCGCCGCGCCCGATCTGGCCGAACTGATCCGCGGCCCGCTGGACTCAGATCGCCTGGGTGCGCCCCGTCCGCACGACTACTTCGTCGGCGGCCGGGCCCTGATCGCGCGGTTCCTGATCGCGGCGCGGCAGTATCCGAACTTCGCCGCCCGGTTGAACACCGCCCTGGTCGACCTCGTCGTCGAAGACGGTCGCGTCGTCGGCGCCGTTCTGGAGACCAACGGGGCCACCCGAAGGATCCGGACCCGCCGCGGCGTCCTGCTGGCCGCCGGCGGATTCGAGGGCAACGACGAGTTGCGGGCCCGGTTCGGCGTACCCGGTTCGTCGCGGGACACCATGGGGCCGTGGGGAAACCAGGGCCGTGCACATCTGGCCGGCATCGCCGCGGGCGCCGACACCGATCTGATGGACCAGGCCTGGTGGTCACCGGGGCTGATCCACCCGGACGGCCGTTCGGCGTTCGCGCTGTGGTTCACCGGCGGCATCTTCGTCAACCGGGACGGACGCCGGTTCACCAACGAGTCCGCGGCCTACGACCGCCTCGGTCGCGCGGTGCTCGACGCGATGGCCGACGGATCGGTGACGTTGCCGTACTGGATGGTCTACGACGACACGGACGGCGAGCTGCCGCCGGTCAAGGCGACCAACGTGTCGATGGTCGAACCGGAGAAGTACGTCGATGCCGGCCTGTGGAAGACGGCCGACACCCTCGAAGAACTGGCCGCCATGATCGACGTGCCGGCACAGAATCTGGTCGAGACGGTGGCGAGGTTCAACGAGTTCGTCGACCGCGGAGTGGACGAGGACTTCGGCCGCGGCGACGAGGCTTACGACCGAGCCTTCTCCGGCGGGGCTCCGCCGTTGTACGCCATCCGCAAGCCGCCGTTCCACGCCGCCGCGTTCGGTGTTTCCGACCTCGGCACCAAGGGCGGTCTGCGCACCGACACCGCCGCACGCGTCCTGGACAAAGCGGGCGAGGTGATTCCGGGCCTCTACGCCGCCGGCAACACCATGGCCGCGCCCAGCGGCTACGCCTATCCGGGCGGCGGCAACCCGATCGGTACGTCGATGGTCTTCAGTCACTTGGCGGTCAAGGACATGCTCGAGCGGTAACGTGGCGTGATGAGCCCTGACACGGCGGTTCGGCAGATCGACACCGGCGCTCCGATGACCCGGTTCGCCCGTGGCTGGCACTGCCTGGGCCTGGCCGAGAACTTCCGCGACGGACAGCCGCACGGCATCGACGCGTTCGGCACCATGCTGGTGGTGTTCGCCGACTCGGAAGGTGCGCTGAAGGTCCTCGACGGCTACTGCCGGCACATGGGCGGCAACCTCGCACAGGGCGCCATCAAGGGCGACGCGATCGCCTGCCCGTTCCACGACTGGCGCTGGGGCGGCGACGGCAAGTGCAAGCTGGTGCCCTACGCCAAACGCACCCCGAAGCTGGCCCGCACCCGGGCCTGGCAGACCACGGAGATCAACGGTCAGTTGCTGGTGTGGCACGACCCGGAGGGCTCGACGCCGGCCCCGGAGCTCACCCCGCCCACCATCGAGGGCTTCGCCGACGGCATCTGGTCACCGTGGCAATGGAACTCGATCCACATCGAGGGTTCGAACTGCCGCGAGATCGTGGACAACAACGTGGACATGGCGCACTTCTTCTACATCCACCATGCCTATCCGACCTACTTCAAGAACGTCATCGAGGGTCACACCGCCAGTCAGTTCATGGAGTCCAAACCCCGGCCCGACTACACCGCCAACCCGGAGAAGCTCTGGGAGGGCACGTATCTGCGTTCGGAGGCAACGTATTTCGGTCCCGCGTACATGATCAACTGGCTGCACAACGATCTCGGTCCGGACATCACCGTCGAGGTGGCGCTGATCAACTGCCATTACCCGGTGACGCACAACTCGTTCGTGCTGCAGTGGGGGGTGGCGGTCCGCGAGATGCCCGGGTTGCCCGCCGACAAGGCGGAAAAGCTTGCGGTGGCGATGAACCGGACGTTCGGCGAGGGCTTCCTGGAGGACGTCGAGATCTGGAAGAACAAGGTACGCATCGACAATCCACTGCTGACCGAGGAGGACGGTCCGGTCTATCAGCACCGGCGTTGGTATGAGCAGTTCTACGTGGACGTGGACGACGTCACCCCCGACATGACCGCCCGCTTCGAGCAGGAGGTCGACACCACGCACGCCAACGAACTCTGGCAGCAGCAGGTCGCCGAGAACATGGCGAGACTCGCCGAGCGTTGACCGCGCTCGCCCACCCCTCAGTCGCCGCTGTGGGGGAAGATCTGCCGTTGTGCGGCAAGCAGAATGGCACCGGCCGTGACATATGCACGTTTCGCCTGATCGGCCGGCGAGATTGGCAGGTTGGCAGCCCTACGCAGGACCATCAGCGCCAGCGCGTTGTTGGTTTGGTACGGGATGATCAGGAGATTGGCGCTGTCGTCTGAGCCGTGAAGTGTCATGAGATGCTGTTGCTTGTGCTCCCAGCCGCCCCAGTTGAAATCGGGTGGTCGTTGCAGCGGCGGCCAGTTGACGTTGATCTCGGCAACGTCGCCCAATAGCGGCTCTAGAACCGCGACGAGGCGGGGCAATTCGTTGGTCATCCTGTCGGTGCGGGGCCACCAGGCTCCGTCGATGTCATGACCCAGCTCAGTCGCCACGCACAGTCGCGGTCGTTCCGCACCGCCATGGCGGGCGATCCTTCCGCTGGTGGAGTGAGGCACGCGGCGCTCCTAGACGATCGGCGGCGGAACTGACCCGTCAGGACCACTGACCGTCAGATGTCGACTGCGGCGTCGGCCAAGAGCCGAGCAACTCCCCTCACGCTACGCCCACGGCCGTCGGAGAACGCGGGGTATGGCCGACGGGTTCGTTAATCGGCACCAACGGGACCACCGCTGAACAACGGTCAAGAGTTGGCGACCAGCGACGGCACCACAGCCTCGATCAGGTGCGGTCCCGGTTCGGCGAAAGCCGCCGACAGCGCATCGGCCAACTCCTCGGCCGTCGTCACCCGGCGCGCCGGCACCCCCATCCCCTCGGCGATCTTGACGAAATCCATTGTGGGACGGCCCAAGTCGAGCAGGCCGAGCGCCTTGGGACCCGTTGATCCGGCATCGGCTGCGCCCACCCGGGCCAGTTCGATGCGCAGGATGTCGTAGGCCCCGTTGTTCAGGATCACCGTGGTCACGTCGAGCCGTTCGCGGGCCTGGGTCCACAACGCGGAGATCGTGTACATCGCCGAACCGTCGGCCTGCAACGACAGCACCGGCCGACCGGGGGCGGCCACGGCGGCCCCGACGGCGGCGGGCAGGCCGTAGCCGATGGCGCCGCCGGTCAGGGTCAGCACGTCGTGTGCCGGCGCGCCCGCGGTGGCCGCGGCCAGCATGACCCCGGCCGTGTTGGACTCGTCGACGACGATCGCCGCCTCCGGCAGCACGGCCCCGACGACCGCCGACACCGAAACGGCGGTCAACGGCCCGGTGGGCAGCTGCGGGCGGGACGGCTCGGCCACCGCGGCCTCGGTGCCGGGCGCGATCTCGTCGGCCAGGTGCGCCAATGCCGTTGCGGCACCGCGATATCCCGCAAGAGTATGCACCCGGCAGCCTTCGGGAACCAGGTCGCTGGCCTTGCCGGGGTAGGCGAAGAAGGACACCGGCGACACCGCGCCCGCCAGGATCAAATGCCGGGCGCCGTCCAGTTGACCCTGTGCGGCTTCGGCGAAGTACGCCAGCCGTTCGACCGTCGGCACCCCGGCGCCGCGCTCGAGTCGGGCCGGGAAGGTCTCGCACAGCACTCGCGCACCCGTCGCCTCGGCGATCCGGACCGCGGCGGACAACCCGGGCGTTCGGGTGGCGTCGCCGCCGATCAGCAGCACGGCCGGCTCGCCGGACCGCAGTGCCTGCGCCGCCGCGCGCACGGCGTCGTCGTCCACCGCCGGAGGGTGTGGCGGCACGGCTGTGACGGGCGCCCGCCCCCCGTCGGACCACGACACGTCCGCGGGCAGGATCAGGGTCGAGACGACACCGGCCCGGCTGGCGCCGATCGCGTCGGCAGTGTCGGCTGCCACCTCGTCGGTCGTGGCACTGCGGCGCACCCAGCCCGACACCGCGCCGGCCAGGGCGTCGATATCGGATTCCAGTGGGGCGTCGTACTTCTTGTGATACGTGGCGTGGTCGCCGACGACCACGATCATCGGGGTGTGCGCGCGGCGCGCGTTGTGCAGATTAGCCAGCCCGTTGCCCAGACCCGGCCCCAGATGCAACAGCACGGCGGCGGGCTTGTCGGCGATCCGGGCGTACCCGTCGGCCGCACCGGTCGCGACGCCCTCGAACAGCGCGAGCACGCCGCGCATCTCGGGCACGCTGTCCAGGCCGGCGACGAAATGCATCTCCGATGTGCCGGGGTTGGCGAAGCAGACGTCGACGCCGTTTGCGGTAAGGGTGGAGAGCAGCGATTGTGCTCCGTTCACGATGCGACCCCTTCGACCTTGGTGAAGACCCGCCGCGCGTTGGCGTGCAGGTAGTCGTGCCGGGCGTCGTCGGACAGGCCGACTTCGTCCAGACCGGCCATCGCATGTGCGTGTCCGATCATCGGATAGTTGGTGCCGAACAACACTTTCCGTTGCCCCGTCCGGGTTTTCATGAACCGCACCAGTTCGTCGGGCAGCCGCCGCGTCGTGTACGCGGAGGTGTCGATGTAGACGTTCTCGTGCTTGCGTGCCACCGCGATCATCTCTTCGGTCCACGGATAGCCGACGTGGCCACAGACGATCACCAGCTCAGGGAAATCGAGCGCCACCTCGTCGATGTACGGGATCGGCCGGCCGGTCTCGGACGGACGCAGCGGACCGGTGTGGCCGACCTGGGTGCAGAACGGCACCCCGAGTTCGACGCACTCGGCGAACAGCGGGTAGTAACGCCGATCGGTCGGCGGCAGCCGCCACAGCCACGGCACCACCCGCAGTCCGACGAATCCGTCGTCGCGCACCCGTCGGCGCAGTTCACGAACGGCCGCCATCGGTTGATCGAGGTCGACCGTCGCCAGTCCGCGGAATCGGTTCGGGTGGAGCCGAACCCACTCGGCCACTTCGTCGTTCGATATCAGGTCAAGGCCGTTCGGGCCCCGCCAGGCGCTGAGCAGACCGACGCCCACTTCGGCGGCGTCCATCGACGCCAGCGTGAGCTCGATGGGCAGGTCGTCGGCCGGCATCCCGCCGCCGGTCCAGCGGCGCAGGGACGCCAACATGTCACTGGCGAGAAAGCGCCGCGTCGGGTGTTGCATCCAGACATCGATTGTCATCGGGGTCGACTCTATGCGGGAACATCGGGGACCGAAGCGTGTCCAGCACACGGGGTCAAGACCTCTGCGCAATAATTATCGACATGGCTAATTCAGTCCGACGGTGGATTCGGATGTTCGGGATTCTGCTCATGGTCGCCGTGTTCGCCGGACTGCCCGCGGCGGGCGCCCAAACCCGCACGGTCAACGTCGCCGTCCACGAACTGGAGCCGATGGTCATGAAGACCGACGACGGCCGGCACACCGGGTTCGCGGTCGACGTGTGGCAAGGAATCGCCGAACGCAATCAATGGACCACCAATTACGTCGAGTTCGAGGACGCCGCCGCCGAGTTGGATGCGGTCGCGCAGAACAAGGCCGACGTGGCGATCGGGGGCATCTCGATCACCGCGGAGCGGACCCCGAAGTTCGATTTCACCCAGCCCACGATGAACGGCGGACTGCAGATCATGGTGCCGATGAAATCGATCGGCCCGGCGCAACTCGGCATCTTGCCGTTCCTGAAGCTGCTGTTCTCGAAGACGATACTGATCTGGTTGCTGGCCGGCTTGGCGATAAGTCTCGTGCCAGCGCTCCTCATGTGGCTGCTTGAATCGCACTGGTTCGCCCGGAGGCTCGGGCTATTGGATTTCGACCAGGGGTTGGTCGCTCCGTTGGGCATCGTAGAACGCGGCTTCGAACTCGGCCGGCGGGAGGTCGTTGAGGTAGCCGTGTAGGCGGGTGGTGTTGTGCCAGTGGACCCATCCCAGGGTGGCCAGTTCGACGTCCTCGACGGTCTTCCAGGGCCTGCTGCGGGCGGGCCCGTAGATCAGCTCGGCCTTGTAGTAACCGTTGACCGTCTCGGCGAGAGCATTGTCAAAGCTGTCCCCGATGCTGCCGATGGAGGGGACTGCGCCGATCTCTGCGAGCCGTTCACCGTAGCGAATCGAGGTGAATTGAGATCCGGCGTCGGAGTGACATGTCAAGCCGGGCAACAGGATTCCGCGTGACCAGCGGGCCATCTCGATCGCATCGAGCACCATGGTGGTGCGCATGTGCGAGGCCACCCGCCACCCGACGATCATCCTGCTGAACGCATCGACGAGGAAGCACACGTACGCCACCCCAGCCCAGGTCGGCACGAATGTCAGGTCCGTCACCCAAAGCTCGTTCGGTGCGCTCGCGGTGAACTTCCGCTTGACCAGATCGGGGTGGCGATCCGCAGTCCGGTCGGATCGGGTGGTCTTGACCCGTTTGCCGCGGCGGGTGCCTTCGATGCCGGCTGCCCGCATCAACCGGGCGACCTGGTCGCGGCCCACGTCGTGCCCGGCCCGACGTGCTGCTTTCCACAGCTTTCGGGCCCCGTAGACCCGGTAGTTGTCCTCCCAGAGGCCCACCAGCACCGGCGTGAGGACAGCATCGCGTTGGGCCCGCGCCGACGGGGCCCGGGTCTTGGCGTCGTAGTAAGTGCTCGGGGCCATCGACACCCCTGCGCTGTGCAGGACGGTGCAGATGGGCTCGACCCCGAATTCGTTGCGGTTGGCGTCGATGAAGGCGACTATTTCTTGTGTTGGCGGTCGAGCTCCGCCCCGAAGAAACTCGCCGCTCGTTTCAGAATCTCGTTGGCACGCTTGAGTTCTCGTATCTCCTGCTCGAGCTCACGGACCTTGCGTGACTCGACCGTCGAGACTCCCGGAGCCAGGCCCTCATCGATGTCGGCCTGACGCACCCAGGACCGCACCGACTCCACCCCGTAGCCCAACTGGCGGGCCACCCGGGACACTGTGCCCTGCTCGGTCCCCAGCTCGGCCCTCAGGGTTCGGACCATCCGCACCGCGGCGGCCTTCTCCTCCGGGCTATAGCGGCGTGTGGTCGGCTTCCCCGGCGACTGCTCCTTCGGCATGACTCCATCCTCGTTTCCAAGGTCAGGAGCCTCCGGGATTTCCAGCGCGATTCAGCTGGAACGCCGGCAGGAGGATTCGATGGTGTCCCGCAAGTTCTTTCCGGGGATTTTCCAGGCGCTTGGCTGGGGCTTCGGCGGATTGGGCGGGGCGGGGGACGCTTCGCCCACCCATTGGATGTCGCGAATACTGGCCATCCTGTGGGGGTTCGTGGCCATCGTCTTCGTCGCGTATTACACCGCGACATTGACCACCAACATGACCGTGGCGAAGATCGGCGGCAGCGTTGCCAGCCCGTCGGACCTGGTGGGTAAGCGGGTTGGCACGGTCGAGGACAGCACCTCCGCGGAGTTCCTGCAGGAGATGGGTGTACAACCGCAAGCGAGTCCCGACATCAAGGGCGTCTTCGAAGCGTTCCGGGACGGCAAACTCGACGCCGTGGTGTTCGACTCGCCGGTGCTGCAGTACTACGTCGCCAACGACGGCGCCAGCGTCGGCGCACTTTCCGGTCCTGTTTTCCAGCCGGAGGATTACGGTTTCGCCTTCCGTCCCGGTGACCCGATGCGCCGCGACGCCGACAACACGTTGCTGTCCATGCGCGCCGATGGCACCATCGACCAGCTCAGGCGCAAGTGGTTCGGCGACCCGGAGGAGTAGAAACGCCCGGTGACGCACCGAAACCGACGGGTCGGCACCGCACTTACTGGCTGGACTCCCGGATGTCGTCCAACCGCCGGGTCGCGGCCTCGAAGCCGGCCACCAGTTCGGCGATGATGTCCGCGACCGGGCGGATCTCGTTCATCCGGCCGACGATCTGGCCGACCGGCATCGCGATGGTGGAGGGATCGGTGGATTCGCTCATCCGCTGATGCGCCTCGCTGACCAGGATGTTCTGCAGCGGCATGGGCAGCGGCTCGGGTGCGCCCTCGGCGTCCCAGGCCTCGGTCCAGCGGCTCTTGAGCAGCCGGGCCGGCTTGCCGGTGTAGATCCGCCGGCGCACGGTGTCGGCCGAGGTGGCGGCCAGCAGCGCGTCCTGAATCACCGACGTGCCGCCGGTGGTGCGCACACCGAGGTCGTACTCGGCGGCGGTCAGGAACGCCGAACCCATCCAGACGCCTTGTGCGCCAAGTGCCAGCGCGGCGGCGACCTGCCGGCCGGTGCCGATGCCACCGGCCGCGAGAACGGGGGTGTCCCCGGCGGCGTCGACAATTTCGGGCCACAGCACCATCGAGCCGATCTCACCGGTGTGACCGCCGGCCTCATGGCCCTGCGCGACGATGATGTCCACACCGTTGTCGATGTGCCGCTGCGCGTGCTTGGCGCTGCCGGCCAGGGCCGCGACCGGGACGCCCGCCGCGTGCACCTGGTCGATGACGTCCTTCGGCGGGGAGCCCAGCGCATTGGCGATCAGCTTGATCGGGTGCTTGAGCGCGACGTCGACGTGGCTGCGCGCCACCGAGTGCAGCCAGCCGAGCACACCCTCGTTGCGGTCCTTGTCGTCAGCCAGGGGCGGCACGCCGAGATCGGCCAGGGTCTTGGCGACGAAGTCGCGGTGGGTCTGCGGGATGAGCTTGTCGATATCGACGGCGCTGCCCTCGGTGGGCACCTTGGCCGGCATCACGACGTCGACGCCGTACGGCTTGCCGCCGGTGTTCTCGTCCATCCATTGCAGGACCTTCTCGAGGTCGTCGGCGTCGTTGAACCGCACGCAGCCCAGCACGCCGAGACCGCCGGCCCGGCTGACCGCCGCGGCGACCTTCTCCGACGGGGTGAAGACGAAGATCGGATAGTCGATGCCGAAGCGTTCGCAGATCGGCGTTTTCACGCCTTGGCACCCGCATGTTTGGCGTGCACCTCGTCGGCCGGCCGGGTTTCGGTCTGCTCCTTGGCCCAGCGGTAGTCCGGCTTGCCGGCCGGTGAGCGCTTGACCTCGTCCACCAGCCACAGGCTGCGCGGCACCTTGTAGCCGGCGATCTGCGTGCGAACGAACGAATCCAGTTCGGCCAGTGTCGGTTTGGTGCCCTCGCGGGCCTGCACCACCGCGGCCACATGCTGGCCGAATCGTTCGTCGGGAACACCGACCACCAGCGCGTCGAAGACATCGGGGTGGCCCTTGAGCGCGGCCTCGACCTCTTCGGGGTAGATCTTTTCGCCGCCGGAGTTGATCGACACCGAGCCGCGGCCCAGCATCGTCACGCTGCCGTCTGCCTCGACCTCGGCGTAATCGCCGGGGATGGCGTAGCGAACCCCGTTGATGGTCTTGAAGGTCTCGGCCGTCTTCTTCTCGTCCTTGTAGTAGCCGACCGGGATGTGGCCGCGCTTGGCGATGATGCCGCGCACCCCCGAGCCGGGCTTGACCTCGTTGCCCTCGTCGTCGAGCACGACGGTGTTCTTGTCGATCTGCACCCGCGGTCCGCCGGTGTGCGACTGCCCCTTGGCCACCAGAGACGTTCCGCCGAAACCGGTTTCGGAGGATCCGATGGAGTCGGTGATGATCCGGTCGGGCAGCAGTTCGAGGAACTTCTCCTTGAGGCTGGTGGAGAACAGTGCCGCGGTGCTGGCGAGCAGGAACAGCGAGGACAGGTCGTACTCCTCGTCTTTCTGGCCGGGCTCCTGCGCGGCCACCAGGGCGTCCAGCAGCGGCCGGGCCATCGCGTCGCCGGTGAAGAACAGCAGGTTGATCTTGTGGTCGTGGATCAGGCGCCACACCTCGTGGGCGTCGAATTCCGGTGTCAGCACCACGGTTTCGCCGGCGAACAGGGCCATCCAGGTGGCCGACTGGGTGGCGCCGTGGATCATCGGCGGGATCGGCAGCCGCACCATCGGGCTGGTGTTGGCGGCGGCCTTCTCGGCGTGCGCGTGCTCACTTTCGACGGGCTCGCCGGTGGCGAAGTCGGTACCGCCGAACAGCACCCGGTAGATGTCCTCGTGGCGCCACATCACACCCTTGGGGAATCCGGTGGTGCCGCCGGTGTAGAGCAGGTAGATGTCGTCCTCGCTGCGCGGGCCGAAGTCCCGTTCCGGCGACCCCTGCGCCAGTGCGGCGCCGAACTCGACGCCGCCGTAGCTCTGATAGTCCTTGTCGGACCCGTCTTCGACCACCAGCACGGTCTTGACGTCCGGGGTTTCGGGCAGCACGTTGGCCACCCGGTCGGAGTACTGCCGCTCGTGGATGAGCGCCACCATGTCGGAGTTCTCGAACAGGTACTTCAGCTCGCCCTCGACGTAGCGGAAGTTGACGTTGACCAGGATGGCGCCGGCCTTGACGATGCCGAGCATCCCGATCACGATCTCGATCCGGTTGCGGCAGTACAGACCGACCTTGTCGTCCTTCTTGACGCCGTGGTCGATCAGGTAGTGCGCGAGCCGGTTCGCCTTGTCCTCCAGTTGACCGTAGGTCAGCGTTTCGTCCCCGCAGATCAGGGCGATGCGGTCCGGTACGGCGTCGATGGTGTGTTCGGCGAGGTCGGCGATGTTCAGAGCCACGAAACACAAACTAGAACGCGTTCCATTTCAGTTCAAGTCCGGGCCAGCCGCGCAGGTCCGTGCCGGGGCGCGGGCGGCTAACGGTCGTCACACCGTCGTTCTGTCGTCGGCCTCCGCCGAGTGTGAATCGTCTGCGATTTCTGGGCCGGTTTTTCGCAGACGTTTCACGCTCGGCGGGTGAAGTGCCGGCAGGACGTCGAATCGCCAGACTGTGGCCGGCATGAATTCCCCGTTCATCGGCACCGAAGCCGTCGCATCCGGCGCTCTGACCCCGTACGTCCTGCGGAGCAGGCACGTAGCCGTGTACCCGAATGTGTACGTTCCTCGCGGAACGTCGCCCGCCGCGGTGACTAAGGCGGAGGCGGCATGGCTGTGGTCCCGCCGTCAGGGCATCGTCTCTGGTTGCTCCGCTGCGGCGTTGCACGGCGCGAAGTGGGTCGACAGCAGCCGGCCGGCCGAGCTGATCCATCACAACCGCCATCCGCCGGCCGGTCTGCGGACCTGGTCCGACGTCATCGAGGACGACGAGATCGTGACTGTTCGCGGCATCCGGGTCACCTCTGCCGCCCGGACCGCCCTGGACATCGGTTGCCGACGAACGCCGCTGCGGCAGGCGGTCGCCGAAATCGACGCGTTGTTGCGCGCCACCCGCGTCGAGCGCACCGCGATCGACCAACTGCTCGGCCGTTACCGCGGACGTCGCGGCATTCGCGCGGCCGGCGAGGTGCTCGAACTGGCCGACGGCGGCGCCGAATCGCCCCGCGAGACGTGGCTCCGACTGCTGCTGATCCGGGCGGGCATGCCGAGGCCACAGACGCAGATCCGAGTAATCGACGAGTACGGACCGATCGTGGCGCGCCTCGACATGGGCTGGCCCGAGTCGATGATCGCGGTCGAGTACGACGGCGATCACCATTGGACGAACCGGCGCCAGTTGGCGTGGGACATCCGGCGCACCGAACTACTGCGCGAACTCGGCTGGATCGTCGTCCGGGTGACCGCCGAAGACACCGACGCCAGCATCATCGGCTGGGTCGAGGCCGCATTCGCACGCCGAAAGTGAAACCTCTGCGAAAAATCAGGCCATTTCTCGCAGAGGATTCACACTCGGCGGATGAAGCGCGGCGGTCAGTCCAGGACGCGCTTGCCGGGGGTGAACTCCACCGGCATGGCCTCCAGACCGGACACGAAGTTCGCCGGGCGCAGCGGCAGGCGGCTGTCGTCGACCAGCCGCAGGTCCGGAAGCCGGGTCAGCAGCTTGGTGAGCATGATCTTCAGTTCCAGCCGGGCCAGCTGATTACCCATGCAGAAGTGCGTGCCGAAGCCGAAGGCCAGATGGCTGTTGGGGTTGCGGTCGAACCGGAAGCTGTCCGGGTCGTCGAACACGGTCTCGTCGAAGTTGGCCGACTCGAACATCAGCATGAGCTTCTCGCCGGCCTTCAGCTCGGTGCCGTGGAACTCGGTGTCGGCGGTCAGCGTGCGGCACATGTTCTTCACCGGTGATGTCCAGCGGAGCATCTCCTCGATGGCGCCCGGCAGCAGCGCCGGATCGGCGACCACCGCAGCCCACTGGTCGCGCTGCCGCAGCAGCTGTTCGGTGCCACCGGTCAGGGTGTGCCGGGTGGTCTCGTCGCCGCCGATCAGGATCAGCAGTGTCTCCATGACGATCTCGTCGTCGGACATCCGCTGCCCGTCCACCTCGGCGTTGACCAGGATCGAGAACAGGTCGTCCTCCGGCTCTGCCCGGCGCTTGGAGATGAGATCCATGCTGAAGGCGGTGTAGCCGGCAAAGGCCTCCATCACCGTCTGCATCGCCGCCTCGTCGAGGTGAGAGCTCAGCCCGCACACCAGGTCGTCGGACCAGTTGAGCAGCATCGACCGTTCCTCGGGCAGCACACCGAGCATGTCGCCGATCACCGCCATCGGCAGCGGGGCGGCGATGTCGCGGACGAAGTCGCACTCGCCACGCTCGATCACGTTGTCGATCAGGGTGTCGCAGAGCCGCTCGATCGACGGGACCTTGTCCATCACCCGCTTGCGCGTGAAGCCGGCGTTCACCAGCTTGCGCCGCAACAGGTGCGCCGGGTCGTCCATGTCGATCATGTAGGGCATGCCCGGCTGATCCGGTCGGATGCCGCCGGCGTTGGAGAACACCTCGGGGTTGCGCTCGGCGTCCAGTACGGCCTGATAGGTGCTGGCCGCGGCAAGCCCGTTGCGATCCCGGAACACCGGCTGGTTGGCGCGCATCCATTTGTAGGCCGCGCGGGCGTTGCCGTCGGCGTAGAAGTTGCCGTCGGTCAGGTCGACGTCGGGCTTGGTGGCGGCCAGTGTCTGGGTCATGCGATCTCCTGTGCGTCAGCGAAGGTCATATCGACGTTATCGGCGGAACCGGACATGAAGGCGCGTTTGGGCAGGCCCAGCGCCGCCAACTCCTTGGCATAGGGATGGTCGCCGAGCCACAGCCGAACCCCGCCCGGCCGGTAGCGCACCCCGGTGAGCAGCGACGTACCGATGGTCTCGCGGGTGACGCCGCCGGTGTGCGAGAAGGTGCGGTATTCCTGCGTCTTGGACGTGAAGCGGTCCGGGATCGGCAGACCGGGCCGGAACTCCATCCCGGCGATCAGCTTGCCCTCGTGGCTGACATCGAAGCCGAACTGGCGACCGTCACGAATCGTGAAGTCCGCCAACACTTTCGGGTAGCCCCAGATCTTGCGGCCGGCCTCCAGGGTGAAGCTCTGGTCGACGGGCAGGTGGTGGATGAACGCACCGGCCGACTGCATGTCGCGTGGGCCGGCGAGGGTCTGCCCGGGCGGGCTGACCATGACGTTGGTGCCGTACTCGTAGTACTGGCCCAGGTCGCTGTCGAGGTAGTGCATGAGCATCAGCACCACGACCGCCCGGTTCGGCCCCAGCCGGAAGACCTTCAGGCCGCTGTAGGCGATCATCTTCTGGGCCGCCCCGGCGTCGACGGCGAACATCGCCATGTGCTGGGTGGCCCGGCGGACCCGCACCGGCATCGTCAGCACGGTGCCTGCGATGGTGTGGGTGGACACCTGCGCTGTGTCGGTCATCACGCCAATCTAGAGCGCGCAGTAGACAGCCTGCAATAAGTGTTCACTAGACCAGCTCGGCCAGATCATTGATCTGCTCGACCGAGCGTGCGCTGACGACCATCATCGTCACGCCCGAGGCCTCCCACGCCACGATCTGCTTTCGGACGTAGTCCAGATCGCCGACGATCGCCGAGTCGTCGACGAGTTCGTCGGGGATGACCTTCGCGGCTTCGTCTTTGCGATCGGTGCGGAAAAGCCGAGTGACGTCGTCGACAACCTCGGAATATCCCATCCGGCGGTACACCTCGGCGTGGAAGTTGGTGTCCTCGGAGCCCATCCCGCCCATGTACAGGGCCAGATGCGGTTTCATCAGCTCCATGATCGCCGGGCGGTCATCGGTGACCACCACCTGGGCCGTCGCGCAGATCTCGAAGTCCTCCCGCGAGCGTCGGGCGCCGGGCCGGGCGAATCCCTCGTCGAGCCACTCGTTGTACATCGGCGCGATCCGCGGCGAGTAGAAGATCGGCAGCCACCCGTCGGCGATCTCGGCGGTCAGGGCGACGTTCTTGGGGCCCTCGGCGCCGAGCATGATCGGGATGTCGGCGCGCAGCGGGTGGGTGATCGGCTTGAGCGCCTTGCCCAGTCCGGTGGTGCCCTCGCCGGTCAGCGGCAGCGGGTAGTGCGGCCCGGCACTGGTCACCGGCGCCTGGCGCGCCCACACCTGGCGGATGACGTCGACGTACTCCCGGGTGCGGGCCAGCGGTTTGGGGAACTTCGCGCCGTACCAGCCCTCGACCACCTGGGGGCCCGAGACGCCCAGGCCGAGGATGTGCCGGCCGCCGGAGAGGTGGTCGAGCGTCAGCGACGCCATGGCGCAGGCCGTCGGGGTCCGCGCCGACAACTGCACGACGGAGGTGCCCAGCCGCATCCGGGTGGTCTCGCGGCCCCACCACGCCAGCGGCGTGAAGGCGTCCGAGCCCCAGGCTTCGGCCGTGAACACGGTGTCGAATTCGGCCGCTTCGGCCGCCGCGACGAGCTCGGCGTGGTTCTCCGGCGGCTGCGCGCCCCAGTATCCGAGCTGCAGACCCAGCTTCATTCCCGATCGTCCTTTCGTCCCGGCGGACAGGTTGTTGCAGCCATTCTTAGAACCTGTTCTACTCGATGCCGTGAACGCCAGTCAGAGCAGCCCGGCCCTGATCGATCAGCATGAGCCGCCGCTTTCCGCCCCGCTGAAACTCGCATTCGACTACACCCGTTCGGTCGGTCCGATCCTCGGCCAGTTCTTCACCGCGCTGCGTGAGCGACGCCTGGTGGGCACCCGCGGATCCGACGGCCGGGTGTTCGTCCCGCCCGCTGAGTATGACCCGGTGACCTACGAGCCGTTGACCGAGGTGGTTCCGGTTGCCGCCGTCGGAACCGTGGTGTCGTGGACGTGGCAGCCCGAACCGCTGGAGGGTCAGCCGCTGGACAGGCCGTTCGCGTGGGCGCTGATCAAGCTGGACGGCGCGGACACCGCGCTGCTGCACGCCGTCGATGCGGGCTCGCCGGAGGCGATCAAGTCGGGTGACCGGGTGCACGTGCACTGGGCCGAGGAGACGACGGGGTTCATCACCGATATCGCGTACTTCCTGCCCGGCGACGAGGCCGAGAAGACGCCGCCCCCGGTCGAGGGCCTCGACCCGATCACCATGATCGAGGTACCGACCGCCATTGAGATCCAGCACACCGCGTCGCTGCCGGAGAGCGCCTATCTGCGCGCGCTGGCCGAGGGCAAACTGCTCGGCGCCCGCACCGGCGACAGCGGCAAGGTGTATTTCCCTGCGCGCGAGGCGGATCCGGCGACGGGCCGGCAACTCGACCAGTTCGTCGAGTTGCCGGACAAGGGCACGGTGACGACGTTCGCGATCATCAACATCCCGTTCGCCGGTCAGCGCATCAAGCCGCCGTACGTGGCGGCCTACGTGCTGCTCGACGGCGCCGACATCCCGGTTCTGCACCTGGTGTCCGACATCGACGCCAACGAGGTGCGGATGGGCATGCGGGTGCAGGCGGTGTGGAAACCCCGCGAGGAGTGGGATTTCGGCATCGACAACATCGAGTACTTCCGGCCCACCGGCGAACCGGACGCCGACTACGACTCCTACAAGCATCACCTCTGACAGGAAGACGTCGACGTGACTGACTCAAACGATGTAGCTGTCGTGGGCTTCGCCCACGCACCCCACGTGCGCCACACCGAGGGCACCACCAACGGCGTCGAGATGCTGATGCCGTGCTTCGCCTCGATCTACCAGGAGCTGGGTCTGAAGCAGACCGACATCGGCTTCTGGTGCTCGGGGTCCTCCGATTACCTTGCCGGACGGGCGTTCTCGTTCATTTCCGCGATCGACTCGATCGGCGCGGTGCCGCCCATCAACGAGTCCCACGTCGAGATGGACGCCGCCTGGGCGCTGTACGAGGCGTACATCAAACTGCTGACCGGCGAGGTCGACACCGCGCTCGTGTACGGCTTCGGCAAGTCCAGTGCGGGCATCCTGCGCCGCGTGCTGGCGCTGCAGACCGACCCGTACACCGTGGCGCCGCTGTGGCCGGACTCGGTGTCGATGGCCGGCCTGCAGGCCCGCGCCGGACTGGACGCCGGCACCTGGACCGCCGAGCAGATGGCCCAAGTGGCTCTGGACTCGTTCGCCGTTGCCGGCCGCACCGACTCGGTGGAGCCCGCCGACAGCGTGGAGGAATTGCTGCAGCGGCCGTTCTTCGCGGATCCGTTGCGCCGGCACGACATAGCGCCGATCACCGATGGCGCCTCGGCCATCGTGTTGGCGGCCGGCGACCGCGCCCGCGAACTGCGTGAGCGCCCGGCCTGGATCACCGGTTTCGAGCATCGCATCGAAACGCCGATCCTCGGTGCGCGGGACTTGACCACCTCGCCGTCGACCGCGGTGTCGGCTCAGGCGGCCACCGGCGGTGACGCCGGATCGATCGAGGTGGCCGAGTTGCACGCGCCGTTCACCCACCAGCAGCTGATCCTGACCGAGGCGATCGGACTGGGATCGTCGACGAAGGTCAACCCGTCGGGTGGCGCGCTGGCCGCCAATCCGATGTTCTCGGCGGGGCTGGAGCGCATCGGCTTTGCCGCCCAACACATCTGGAACGGGTCCGCCGGGCGCACGCTGGCGCATGCGACCAGCGGGCCGGCGCTGCAGCAGAACCTCGTCGCCGTCATGGAAGGCCGGGACAAGTGATCGGGTCGACGACGATGCAGAGCGAGGAACGAGCGATGAGGAGGAGTGGCGCAACGCTCCAGCCGACGACGATGCAGAGCGAGGAACGAGCGATGAGGAGGAGTGGCGCCAATGGCTAACAAACGACTGGCCGCGGTGCTGGGCACCGGGCAGACCAAGTATGTCGCCAAGCGTCACGACGTGTCGATGAACGGCCTGGTGCGCGAGGCCATCGACCGGGCCCTGGCCGACTCCGGTTCCACGATGGCCGACATCGACGCCGTGGTGGTGGGCAAGGCGCCGGACTTCTTCGAGGGCGTCATGATGCCCGAGTTGTTCATGGCCGACGCCACCGGCGCCACGGGCAAGCCGCTGATCCGCGTGCACACCGCCGGGTCGGTCGGCGGCTCGACGGCGATCGTGGCGGCCAGCCTCGTGCAGTCGGGCAAGTACCGGCGCGTGCTGACGATGGCGTGGGAGAAGCAGTCCGAGTCGAATGCCATGTGGGCGTTGAGTATTCCGGTGCCGTTCACCAAGCCGGTCGGCGCCGGGGCGGGCGGGTACTTCGCCCCGCATGTGCGGGCCTACATCCGCCGGTCGGGCGCACCGAACAACATCGGCGCGATCGTGGCCGTCAAGGACCGCCGCAACGGGGCCAAGAATCCGTTGGCGCATCTGCACCAGCCCGACATCACCGTCGAGAAGGTGATGGAGTCGCCGATGCTGTGGGACCCGATCCGCTACGACGAGACCTGCCCGTCCTCGGACGGCGCCGCCGCGATGGTGATCGGCGACGAGGCCGCCGCGGACGCCCGGGTCGCCGACGGCCATCCCGTCGCCTGGATCCATGCCACCGCGCTGCGCACCGAACCGCTGGCGTACGCCGGACGCGACCAGGTCAACCCGCAGGCCAGCCGCGACGCCGCGGCCGCGCTGTGGAAGGCCGCCGGGATCACCAACCCGGTCGAGGAGATCGACGTCGCCGAGGTGTACGTGCCGTTCTCCTGGTACGAGCCGATGTGGTTGGAGAGCCTGGGTTTTGCGGCCGAGGGCGAGGGCTGGAAACTGACCGAAGCCGGCGAGACCGAGATCGGCGGCAAGATCCCGTTCAACCCGTCCGGCGGGGTGCTCAGCTCCAACCCCATCGGGGCGTCGGGCATGATCCGGTTCGCCGAGTCGGCGATCCAGGTGATGGGCAAGGCGGGTGCGCATCAGGTCGAGGGCGCCCGCAAGGCCCTGGGCCACGCGTATGGCGGTGGGGCGCAGTACTACTCGATGTGGGTGGTCTCCAGCGACAAGCCGGCGGCGGGCTGACCCGGGTGGCGACAATGAAGTACACCTGCAGCATTGCGATGAGTCCGGTGCACGAGCTGACCGAACTCGCCCGCACCGCAGAGGAAGTCGGATTCGACTCCATCGCGCTGCCCGACTCGCTGTTCTACATGGAACAGCAGTCGGTCGACTACCCGTACACCGCGGACGGGTCGCGGATGTGGAACGAGGAGACGCCCTGGGTCGACCCGTTGATCGTGGCCGCCTCGATGGGGGCGGTCACCTCGACGCTGCGGTTCTACACCAACGTCATGAAACTGGGTTCGCGCAATCCGGTTCTGCTGGCCCGTCAGGTCGGGTCGGTGGCGAACCTGACCGGCAACCGGTTCGGCTTCGGCGTCGGGATCGGCTGGGCGCCAGAGGAATTCGAATGGTGCGGCCAGCCCTACGCCAAACGCGGCGCCCGGGTAGACGAGATGATCGAGGTCATCAAGCTGCTGCTGGACGGCGGGATGGTCGAATTCCACGGCAAGTTCTACGATTTCGACCGGTTGCAGATGAGCCCGGCGCCCACCGAGCCGGTCCCGTTCTACGTCGGCGGCCACACCGAGGTCGCCCTGAAGCGGGCGGCCCGGATCGGCGACGGCTGGACCAGCGCGATGATGACGCACGCCGAACTGGCCGAGACGATCGCGCGGATCAACGCCCTGCGTGCCGAGTACGGCCGCGCGAACCTTCCCTACGAGTTCCAGGCGGTCTGCATCGACAAGTTCGGCGTCGACGGCCACCGCGAACTGGCCGAGATCGGCGTGACCGACAACATCGTCATCCCGTGGATCTTCGACGGTCTGGGTTTCGACGCGCCGCTGGAGAAGAAGAAGGATTCCCTCGAGCGGTTCGCCGACACCTACATCCGGTCGGGCTGGCAGGACTGACGGCGGCGTTCTCGCGGCGGCTTGCCGGTAGCGTGGGCGTCAACCCACCCAGATGTCCGCCGAGGGAATCTCGATACCGTGTCTCCGCCGCACCGCGCCGTTCGCACCCACGTCGTCGTCGCATCAATCCTGATCGGACTGACCAGCACGGGATGCGAAACCACCGACGCCGCCCGAGACGCGCGTTCCGGCAATCTGCAGATGCCGTCGTCCACTACCAGCGCAACGGCAGCGGTGCCGAGCACGTCCCCTACCCCGTCACCGCATCTCACCGACTACAGCGCGCTGCTGCTGCAGGCCGGCGATCTCAGCGACGCCGAGGACACCTTCACCGAACGATCGTCGCAGCCCACGCCGGACAACGTGCCCGGCGCGAGCAAGCTGTTCGTCAATGCGGACGACACCCGCGCGATATCGGTCACCGTCGGGGTCTTCCCGGGCGCGTCAGCCGCCACCGAAACCCTGCACCAGGCTGTCGCCACGGCTGACACGGTGATCAGCGGCGCGACTGCGCAACCGCTGGCCGTCGGCACCGACGGAACCATGCTGAAGGGCACCGCCCCGGACGGCAGCAAGGCCGTCACGCTGGTGCTCTTCACGCAGGGTCGCGCGCTGGCGCGCCTGCAGTTCGCCAGCGCACCGGGCGACGTCGCCACGGAACGGTTCGTCACCGATATCGCCAAGATGCAGCAGATCGCGCTACGAGTGGGTATTCCTGACGGGACCAGATGACGGGTTCCGGCCAGGGACCTTAGTCACAATTCTTCGCAGCTAGACGTGGTTGCATTGCGCCCCGGGCGGGCAAAACTGTAACGTGTTCTAGTTAGAAGGACGGACCGGGAGGCGCGAAGTGACCACGGAAACTGCCCACAGCGGCGTTCGCGATATAGACACGGGTGCATTGCCCGACCGCTACGCACGCGGATGGCACTGCCTGGGACCCGTCCAGCAGTACCGGGACGGCAAGCCGCACTCGATCCACGCGTTCGGCACCAAGCTGGTGGTGTTCGCCGACTCGCAGGGTGATCTCAAGATCCTCGACGGCTACTGCCGGCACATGGGCGGCGACCTGTCGCAGGGCACCATCAAGGGCGACGAGATCGCCTGCCCGTTCCACGACTGGCGCTGGGGCGGCGACGGCAAGTGCAAGTCGGTCCCCTACGCCAAGCGCACTCCGAAGCTGGCCCGCACCAACGCCTGGCCCACCGATGTGCGCGGCGGCCTGCTGTTCGTCTACCACGACGTCGAGGGCAACCCGCCCCCCGACGAGGTGCGCATTCCGGACATCCCGGAGTGGGCCAGCGGCGAGTGGACCGACTGGAAGTGGAACACCTTGTTGATCGAGGGCTCCAACTGCCGCGAGATCATCGACAACGTCACCGACATGGCGCACTTCTTCTACATCCACTTCGGGCTGCCGACGTACTTCAAGAACGTCTTCGACGGCCACATCGCGTCGCAGTACCTGCACAACGTCGGCCGCCCCGACGTCGCCGACATGGGCACCGCCTACGGCGAGGCCAAGCTGGACTCCGAGGCCTCCTACTTCGGGCCGTCGTTCATGATCAACTGGCTGCACAACACCTACGGTGACTTCAAGGCCGAGACGATCCTGATCAACTGCCACTACCCGGTGGACCAGAACAACTTCGTGCTGCAGTGGGGCGTGATCGCCGAGAAGCCCAAGGGGCTCGACGACGCCATGGCCGACAAGCTGGCCACGACGTTCACCGAGGGTGTCACCAAGGGCTTCCTGCAGGATGTCGAGATCTGGAAGCACAAGACCCGCATCGAGAATCCGCTGCTGGTCGAGGAGGACGGCGCGGTCTACCAGATGCGCCGGTGGTATTCGCAGTTCTATGTCGACGCCGCCGACGTGACGCCCGAGATGACCGACCGCTTCGAACTCGAGGTGGACACCACCGCGGCCGTCGAGAAGTGGAACGTCGAGGTCGCCGAGAACCTGCAGAAGCAGGCGGAGCAGGCGGAACAACAGCCGGCGACATGACGCCGACCGGGAAGGACACACCCGACGTCGATCGGCTGGCCCGGTCGATGCTGCTCCTGCACGGCGGTCATGACCACGACGACGATCATTCGCACGGCTCCGACGCCGCCGACGACGCCCATACGTGGATCAAGGCACCGGACTTCGCCTCGGATCCCGAGCGGGCCGCCGCGCTGCATGCCGCGACGGAGGCCGACCGGCAGCGCTACCTGACCTCCGGGCTGGCCCCGGTGGACTGCCGGTTCTGCCACGCCACGGTGTCGGTGAAGAAACTTGGTCCGGAATACACTGCGGTGCAGTGGAATTCGGACGCCTCAGGCCGGTGCGCCTACTTCGCCGAGATCCGCGCCGAGGGCGGTGACAGCAGCAGGGTCCGCGGCTGCCCCCGGTTGACCGACAGCATCAAGCACGCGGTCGCCGAAGGCTGCCTGGAGGCGATGTCCAGCGCCCCGTCCCCCGGCGACGGCTGACCCTTCTCGCCGAAGATCTCGCTGCCGCGTCACAGGCCGGCGAAGCGCTCCTTGACCTGCTCGGCGGTCAGACCGTAGTCGGCCAGCGAATAGGTGTGCTTCGGCGCGCGCGGGCCCTGCTTGCTCTGCTCGTCGGTGTCGGAGATGGCCGCGCGGGCTTCGTCGGTCATCTCGATGCCGAAGTGGCGGTAGATGTCCGCCACGGCGCCGACGGGATCGGCCACCAGCGCCGAATAGTCGAGATCGTAGAACTGCGCCGGATCGTGTTTGGCGCGTTCGGTGTTGAACAGCCGCAGACCCCGCGACCAGGTCTCCAGCGCGTCGTCGCCGATCACCTTGCCCTGGAAGGTGTTCGACCATCCGGCCGTGGTGTGCTGTGCCAGTGAGCACATCGACGCCATGATCGTCTCCGGCGGCCGGTGACACTGCACCACCAACGCGTCCGGATAGGTCGCCATCAGCGCCTCCAGAGCGAACAGATGGCTGGGATTCTTGAGGACCCAACGCTTCTCGACATCGTTGAGACCGATCAACTGCAGATTCTTGCGATGCCGCCGATAGGACTTGGTCCAGTCCTGGCCGGCCAGCCACTGCGCGTACGACGGAACGTGCGCCAGCGTCTCGTAGGAGATGGAATGCAGCGACTGACGCAGCAGCTGCCAGCACTCCTCCACCTCGTCGGGTGTCATGAAGTGCAGCCCGGTGTAATCGGGGTCAGCCTCGTGCGCCTTGGCGTACTGGGCTTCCATCTGCTGGAAAACCGGGTTATCCGACCATGTTTCACGGGGCGGGCGCGGTTGCGGGAACTCCGCCAGCCACAGCTGCAAGCCCTGATGCCGTGGGTCGGCCGCGAGCAACCGGTGCACGGCCGTGGTTCCGGTGCGCGGAAGTCCGGTCACGAAGATGGGCCGCTCGATCGCGACGTCGGCGTGCTGCGGGTACTGCTTGAACGCCGCCTCCGACACCAGCCGGGCGACCAGTGCGTTCCGGGCGAAGAACCGCTGCATCTTGCTGCCGAACTCGGTCAGATCGGCCTCGGTGCGGTAGGCGTCGAGCAGGACGGTCAGGGCTTCGATGTAGTTGTCGTCGTCGCCGCCGAAATCGTCCAGCCCGCAGGCCTTCACCGCCGACGCGTGCAGATCCTCGACGGTTCCGACATCCGTACGTGGGGCACTCGCGGTCATGCTTTGAACTCCCCGCAGTTGACATCCAGCGACTGCCCGGTGATACCGCTGGACAGGTCGCTGGCCATGAACAGGATCGCCGACGCGACCTCGTCTTCCGTCGGCAGGCGCTTGAGGTCCGAACCGGCGGCGGACGCCTTGTAGATCTCGTCGACGGTGGTTCCGTACTTGCCGGCCTGATGCTCGAAATAGGACTTCAACGTGCCGCCCCAGATATAGCCGGGCAGCACGGAATTCACCCGGATGCCCTGCTCGCCGAGCTCGGTCGCCAGCGTCTGCGACATCGCCAGCAGCGCCGACTTCGCCATCTTGTAGGCGCCGTACTTGGCCTGCGAGTGCCGCACCACCATCGAGTTCACGTTGACCACCGAACCCTTGGACTCGGCGAGCGCCGGGGTGAAACCCTGGATCAGCCGCAGTGCGCCGAACACCGTCAGTTCGATCGCGTCACGCATGTGCTCGAACGTGGTCTGGGCGAACGGCTTCATCGACGGCACCCGGAAGGCGTTGTTGATCAACACATCCACCTTGCCGTACGCGTCGAGCGCCTCGCGGACGAGATTGTCCACCTGGGCGTCATCGGTGATGTCGGTGCCGACGGCCAACGCGCGGCGACCCATCCCGGCGACTTCCTTGGCCAGGTCGTCGAGGCGGTCCACGGTGCGTGCGGCGAGCACCAGATCCGCACCCGCATCCGCGCAGCGGCGGGCGAGCGTTGTGCCCAGCGCGGGCCCGACCCCGCTGATGACGACAACCTTGCCGTCGAGCAAACCTGGCATGTGTCAACCCACCATCCTGTCGGCAATCTGCTTCTGGCGCAACGCGATCCGTGCCCGCCAGTCCTCGTCTGAGATCTTGTTGGAGTCGTAGTACGGCAACGCGGCGGCGACCCCGTCGACGTCGAGCACCTCGACGGTCGGGCCGTCGGCCTCGGTGAGTTCCCGCGACAGCCGCTGCCAGCGGAACTGCACATACCCCTTGCGGTGGCCCAGCGTCTCACACCAGTTGGTGACGCCCGGGTTGGCATCGGACACCACGATGCGGATCTTGCCATCCGGATCCGCTTGGGCCTGAGTGCCGTTCAGCGACGTCTGGTGGTTGATGTAGTCCAGCGAGATGTACCACAGGCTGCCCAGCTGGAACCCGAGGTATGGCGCGTCGGACACCGGCAGCGTGATGATCATCGCCTGCTCGGGTGTCAGCTCGAAGTGGCCGGCGGACGAGTACTGGGTGGACAGGCCGCCGGGGGTAAGGCGCGGGGCGACCATGGTGTTGACCGGCAGGTTGTTGTAGAACCACTGCGGGAACTGCAGCCACGTCTTGACCCGTTGCACCAACTGCTTGCCGGCCACCGCGTAGCGCTTCTCGATGAGGTCCTTGGTCAGCGGCGGCGGGGCGGTTCCGGCGGTGTCGGTGCGCGCGACGCTGACTACGCCGCGCCGGGCCGACCAGTCGTTGTAGACCTCGCGAATCAGCAACTGCGACGGGCTGTTCGGCGTGACGCGCCACTCGAAGGTGCCATCCGGGGCGACGTCGAGTTCGCGGTCGTCGAACGCGGCCTGGCTGACCGGGACGTTGTCGTCGGTGTACTCACCGCCGAGCATCTGGAAACTCAGGTCCGTGGTGGTCCCGCGCGTACCGGTCACGACGTACTCGTGGCCGGGCTGGACCCGGGTTCCGAAATACAGCGTGTCCGGGTTGTCGAGACCCATCTTGGTGAACGGCCCGGTGCCCGACTGCAGGAACGGATGGTCCCGGTCGTAGTCGAACGCCAGGTGAGTGCAGGCGGCGACGCAGCCGGCCAGATACTGCAGGCCCTCGAGCAGATCGGCTTCCGATTCGATGAACGGTGCGGCGGTCACCAGGCGTTCGGCCTCGGCGATGGCGTCGGCCAACGGTTGGGAGTACACACCGTTGAAATTAGAACGCGTTCTAGACAGTGTCAACTGTCGACCATGGTGATCCAAATATGGAACACACGCTATGGTGCTGGAGTGTCCACCGCCGCGCCGTCCGCCCGCACCTCGCCACCGACCGATCGGGTGGTGCGCATCCTCGATTTTCTGGCTGTCCGTCACGACGAGCGCTTCGGGGTTTCCGAACTCGCCCGACGCGTCGGGCTGAGCAAGCCGACCTGCCTGGGCATCGTGACCTCACTGGTGGCTGCCGGATACCTGGTGCGTGACCCCGATGACAAGTCGTACCGCCTGGGGCCGTCGCTGATCACGCTCGGACACAAGGCGCAGGAATCGATGCGCGTCAGCCCGGCGGCGCGCGAGCAGTTGCGGCGGCTGTCCGCCCGATTCGACGTCACCGCGGCCCTGTCCGCGGTGATCGACGACCGGATCACGTTGCTCGATCTGGCCGTGCCCCCCGGTGCCCGGCCCGGCGTCGATGTGGGTCAGAGCTACCCGTTCGCTCCGCCCGTCGGGCTGATGTTCGTGCTCTGGGACGAGACCGCCCTGCGCGCCTGGCTCACCAAGGAGCCCACGATCCGGTTACGCACCAACACCGACCGGCTCGATCGGGTGATCGCGGAATGTCGCGCCGACGGATATCTCGTCGAGCGGCTCACGCCCGGCGGACGGCGCCTGTACTCGTTGCTGGCAGGCATGTCGAGCGACCTACCCGACGAACTGCGGGCACTGCTGGGCGAGTTGGTCTCCGACATCGGCGAGCGGGTGTATCTGCGCAGCGAACGCGTAACAGCCGGACAAGGCCGCGGCGCCCGGTCGGACATCAGCGTCATCTCCGCACCGGTGTACGACCACTATCAGCGTCAGACCATGGTGGCGTCGATGCACATCGGAAAGTCGTTGACGGACAGCGAAATCCGGGAGAGGGCGCGTGCACTGGTGGCGACTGCGGACTCGGTCACCGCGCAGCTGGGCGGCGTCACGCCGACACATCCGTAGGTTGGCTCCCCTGACCAACCTACGGATGTGTTCGATTCACTGGGAATCGGCGGTGTCGCCGGAGGATTCGCCACCCGTCGATGTGGTTGCGGGTGAGGAGTTCTCGGCCGTGGCCGTGTCGTGCGGCGTGGCGTCCGTGCCGGTGTTCGAGTCGTCATCTCCGGTGGTCGACTCTTCCTGCACCGTGGCGGACTCGGCCTCCGTCGTGTCCGTCTCGGTCGCCGCGTCGGGATCCGAGCGTTCCGCCTCCGGCTCAACGGCTTCGGTCACATCGTCAGCCGGATCCACTGGATCTGTCGCAGCTTCCTCCTCGACGGCTGCTTCCGGGTCGGTCGACACTTCGTCGGCCGCAGCGGGCTCGGCCACCGCAGTGGGCTCGGCCACCGCAGTGGGTTCGGCCGCAACGACATCGATGGCCTCCGTGACCTCTGTCGGCGCCGCAGCCTCCGCCGGAACGTGCTCGGACTGCATTGAGGCGTCCACGGTTTCGACGCCAATCGGGTCGGCCGTGTTTCGGCTACCGGATTCTGGGTCCGCGATCTGCGCCGCTGCGCCGTCCACCTCATCGGCCGCACTTTGCACCGGGTCGCTGGTGAAGGACTCGCTGCCGGATGCGGTCGGTTCGACGGCTGCCAGCGGGGCGATGGCAGCGGTCCCGATCCCGAACAACGCCAGGATTGGGTTCAGCACCGAGTCGATCATCGCACCGACAACGGCCGCGATGGGCGCGGCCACGAAGAGAAGTAGCCCTCCGGGGAGCGGCTTGAGTTCGTTCGGTAGCAGCTGGACAAGCCAGAGCAGGGGCTGGAGCAGCAGGCTCATGAACCACGTCCCGATGCCCGGGCCGGTGACAGCCGCGGCGGCCACGTCCGCAGCCATGTCGGGGGCCATGTCGGCCGCCTGCGGGTCGGGGATCGACTGGACCGCGGTGGCGACGTCGGCGGGTCCGCCGGCGGGCGGCTGCACAGCCGGGGCGGTGTTTTCCGCCGCAGCGACAGCGCCGGGAAGTGCCCCGACAAGCACGCCCAACGGATTCGCCGCCACACCGTTGAGAGAAGCAAGCTGCACCGAACGAACCTCGGACCGGATGCCTGTTGGTTCGACTGATGGCGCGACGAAGCCGCACACCAGGATGGTCGTCGCGACCGCACAACCAGCGGTCAGAGGACCTCGTGACAGCTGCCCCGGGGTCACAAACCCTGTACCCAACATGATCGATTCCTCCCGTGATGTTCGTGGAAGAAGCATCACGCCGAAGCGCGGCTGCCGGTGCAGTAGAGCGCCACTGCAATCTCGTCGGCGCCGGAGTGCCGCCCACTGAGGGCGGCCGTCAGCTGACCGCCGCGATCGCGAACGGCAACACCTCGTCCGCTCCCGCGGCACGCACCACGCGGGCCGCCATGGTCATCGTCCAACCGGTGTCGGTCAGGTCGTCCACCAACAACACCGGGCCCGTCACCCCGCCGAGATCCGGTGTCTCCCAGCATCCCCGCAGCGCGGCTACCCGGTAGGCCGAATTGACCGCGGTCACCGGTCGGTGCTGCGGCGAATACCGCAGTACCCCGAGGTCGGTCAGCCGGCCAAGTTGCGACAGCCGCCCCACCAGGGAGCCGATCAGCCGCGGATGGGTCAGCGAGTCCAGGCCCAGCACGGCCGTGGGACGGGTCTGCCAGTCCCAGGCCGCCAGCACGTCGACGGCGGCGGTGACGACATCCTCGGGTACCTCCGCATCGGGCTCGGCCAGCAGGGCACGCAACCGGGCGCCCCAGCCCAGGTCCGTCAGCCGGCCGATCGCCCGGCCGACTTGCGCTCCGTCGGTGATCCGGCCGGACATCTCGAGGCCCAGCTTGGCCAGGCCGGTCGGCCACTGCTTGCGCGGGGTGATTTCCACCCCCGGACGCGACAGGGCCGCCCGGACGGCCTGCGCGGAGGCCTCGGGCACGCCGGCGTCGTACCGTTGCCCCGTGCAGTTGTCGCACCGCCCGCACCGTTCACCGTCGCGAAGATCCGGGTCGTCGAGTTGCCTGCGCAGGAACACCATTCGGCATTCGGTGGTGTCCTGGTAGTCGAGCATGGCTTGTTGTTCGGCGGCGCGGGCCGCCGCCAGCCGACGGTAACGGTCCTCGTCGTAGACCCAGTCCGCTCCGGTGCCCAGCCAGCCACCCTTGACCCGGCGGACCGCGCCGTCCACGTCGAGCACCTTGAGCACCATCTCCAATCGCGTGCGATTCAGATCGACCAACGGTTCCAGCGCCGCCGTGGACTGCGGGCGCTCCGAATCGAGCGCGCGAATCACGTTGCGCACCAGTACTTCCGACGGGAACGCCACGGATGCGAAGTACCGCCACACCTCCCGGTCTTCCGGACCCGGCAACAGGATGGCCTCGGCGCTGTCGGTGGACCGGCCGGCGCGGCCGACCTGCTGGTAGTAGGCGATTGGTGACGACGGGGCGCCCAGGTGAATGACGAAGCCGAGGTCGGGTTTGTCGAAGCCCATCCCGAGTGCCGAGGTGGCGATCAGCGCCTTGACCCGGTTGTCCAGCAGGTCGGCTTCGAGTTGCTCGCGTTCGGCGGCTTCGGTGGCACCGGTGTAGGCGGCCACGGCGTGCCCGCGCTCGCGGAGCAACGCTGCCACGTCGTGCGCCTGGGCGACCGTGAGTGTGTACACGATGCCCGAACCCGGCAGCCTCCCAAGGTGTTCGGCGATCCAGGCGGCCCGTTGTGCGGGATTCCCCGCCCGCACTACCGACAGCCGCAAAGACTCCCGATCCAGCCCGCCGCGCAGCACCAGGGTGTCACCGGCGCCGACGCCCAGTTGCGCCTCGATGTCGGCGACCACACGGTCGTTGGCCGTGGCGGTGGTGGCCAACACCGGTATGTCCGAACCCAATTCGGCGATCAGCGTGCGGATGCGCCGGTAGTCGGGCCGGAAGTCGTGGCCCCAGTCCGACACGCAGTGCGCCTCGTCGACCACCACCAGCCCGGCATCGGCGGCCAGGGCGGGCAGCACGTTGTCGCGGAAGTCTGGGTTGTTCAGACGTTCCGGGCTGACCAACAGGACGTCGAGTTCGCCGTTACCGACGCGACGGTGGATGTCATCCCATTCGGCCACGTTCGCGGAGTTGATGGTGGCGGCGTGCACACCGGCCCGGTCGGCCGCGGCGACCTGGTTGCGCATCAACGCCAACAGCGGCGAGACGATGACCGTCGGGCCCCGGCCGGCGGCCCGCAACAGTTTGGCGGCGATGAAGTAGACCGCCGACTTGCCCCATCCGGTGCGTTGCACCACCAGCGCACGGCGCCGCCGCACCACCAGCGCTTCGATTGCCGCCCACTGATCGTCGCGCAGCACCGCGTGCGGACCGGCAAGTTGCTCGAGGATCTCCTGTGCCCGCGCGCGCGATGTCATGGCCTCATCCTGCCGGGACGGTCCGACGCGATGCGATCGAGGACCGCAGATTCGAAGAGCGACGGCAACCGCGATTGCGGCGCCTTGCGGCCGGCGAGACCTTATCCTTCCTGATGACGGGGAGGTGCGACGCGGTCGCAGATGGGCGGTTCGCGCATGACGCCGGTGGGGGTGACGTGCACAGCGTGCGGCACTGCGCTGCGCGACAGTGCCCGGTTCTGCGACGCCTGCGGCACCCGGCTTCCGGCATCGGTGCAACCCGCCGAATACAAGCAGGTGACCGTCCTGTTCGCCGACGTGGTGCGCTCGATGGACATCGCCGCCGCCCTGGACCCGGAACGACTACGCACGGTCATGACCGAAGTCGTGGAGCGCTTGGCGGCGATCGCGCGCCGCTACAGCGGGACGGTGGAATACACCGGCGACGGCGTGATGGCGTTGTTCGGCGCCCCGATTGCGTTGGAGGACCATGCGTTTCAGGCATGCATGGCCGCGCTCGACATCCAGCGGGAGGCGGACCGGATGTCGGAGGAGGTGGCACACCGCGACGCGGTGGCACTGCAGCTGCGGGTCGGGCTGAACTCCGGTCAGGTGATCGCGGGTGACATCGGCTCCGGCTCGCTCGGTTACGTCGCGACCGGCGAGCACGTCGGGATGGCGCAGCGGATGGAATCGGTGGCTCCGCCGGGCGGGGTCATGCTCTCGGAATCCACGGCGCGACTCGTGGAACACCTGGTTTCGCTGGCCGACCCGGAACAGGTGCGTATCAAGGGCTTCGACGAACCCGTGTACGCACGCCGGTTGATGGCGATCGGCCCGCGCGACGTCCCGCCCGCGCGGGCCGAAACCAGCCTGGTCGGCCGAGGTTCGGAGATGGCGACCCTGCACGCGGCGATGGACCGCGCCGACGACGGCCGCGGCGGTGTCGTGAATGTGATCGGTCCGCCCGGCATCGGCAAGAGTCGGGTGGCACGGGAGGCGGCGGCCGCCGCACGCACGCGTCAGGTGCCCGTGTTCTGGACCTTCTGCGAGGCGCATGCTCGGGACGCCCCGTTCGGTGCGGTCGCGCGGCTGATGCGGGCGGCCACCGGCGTCGCCGGTCTGAGCGCGGACGCGGCCCGCGCCCGCGTCCGCGAGCACACGCCGGACGCGGACCCGCAAGACCTGTTGCTGCTCGACGACCCGTTGGGAATTGGCGACCCCGATCTGCCTCCACCGCAGGTCGACTCCGACGCGCGGCGGCGCCGGCTGACCACACTGATCAGCAGCATGGCGCTCGCGCACTCCGAGCCCGCGATGTTCGTCGTCGAGGACGCGCACTGGATCGACGGGGCCAGCGAGTCGCAATTGGCCGAACTACTGACTGTCATCCCGCACACCAGGGCGATGGTGTTGGTCACCGCGCGTCCGGAGTATGACGGCACGCTCAGGACGATGCCCGATGCTCAGACGATAAGCCTTGCGCCGCTGGCCGATTCGGATGCGGCGGCCCTGCTGTCCGAGCTGCTGGGTCCGGACCCCTCGGTGGGTGCGCTGTCGGCGATCATCGCCGACCGGGCCGCCGGCAACCCGTTCTTCGCCGAGGAGATGGTGCGCGAATTGGCGCAGCGGGGGGTGCTGACCGGAGAGCGTGGCCGCTACATCTGCCGCGCCGAAGTCGACGAGCTGAAGGTGCCGGCGACGGTGCAGGCGACCATCGAGGCGCGGATCGACCGGCTCACTGCGCCGGCGAAGCGGACGTTGTCCGCCGCGTCGGTGATCGGAGCCCGCTTCGATGCAGCCCTTCTCGCCGACATTGGCGTCGACCCCGTACTCGACGAACTACTCGCGGTCGACTTGATCGACCAAGTGGAGTTCGGCCCACGTTCCGAGTACGCCTTCCACCACCCGCTGATCCACGCGGTGGCCTACGAATCGCAGCTGAGATCCGATCGAGCCCAATGGCACGGTCGCCTGGCCGCCGCGATGCAGGAACGAATGCCCGATTCAGTTGAGGAGAACGCGGCGCTCATCGCCGAGCATCTCGAAGCGGCCGGCGAACTGGCAGCCGCATACGGATGGCGCATGCGCGCGGCGGCATGGTCGGCCACCCGCGACGTCGACGCGGCCCGAGTGAGTTGGCAACGGGCGAAGCGGATCGCCGACATGCTGGCGGCCGACGAATCCGACCAGTTGTCACTGCGCATCCCACCACTCACGATGCTGTGCGCCACTGCGTGGCAGGCCCGCGCCGTGCACGAAAGCCAGGGACACTTCATCGAGTTGCGTGATCTGTGCGAAGCGGCCGACGACAAAGTCTCGTTGGCGATCGGCATGACGGGGTTGGCCACCGAACTGCTCTATGCCGGCCGGCCGGGTGAGGGATCGCGGCTTGCGTCCGAACAGATGGCACTGCTGGACTCGATCGGCGATCCGAACCTGACGGCGGGACTGGCGTTCGTGGCCTTCGCCAACTGGTTCAACAGCGGCGACTTCGGCGAGATCCTGCGCTGGTCGCAGACCGTCATCGACCTGGCTGCCGGCGACCCCACCGTGGGCGCGGGCTTCGGCCTGGACTCACCGGTGGCGGTCGCGACGGCGTTCCGCAGCGTTGCCCGCTGGTGGTTGGGCCATCCGGGCTGGCGGGAGGACATCGACGCGGCGATCGCCATGTCGCGCGACAGCGATCGAACGACCCGCGCCCTCGTCGTCTCCTGGACCTACGGCCTGGGAACGGTTCACGGGGTGCTTCGTGCCGATGACTCCGCGATGCGCGCGATCGAGGACGCGGCGCAAACCGCCGCGCGGGCGGCCAACGATCTGGGACTGAGCGGTACCCGGTTTGCACTCGGTACCGCACTGATGTGTCGGGACAGCAAGGCCGAGCGTCACCGCGGATTGGAGATCCTGACGGAGATCCACCACACGTGGCTGCCCGAACGCACCCCGTCTCTGGTCCCGGTGGTCGAGCTGGTCATCGGACGTGAGCGGGTCAGGCAGGGCCACACGGATGCCCTGCCAAGCATGCGCAGTGCCCTGGACGATCTCTATCGACAGGAACGCCTCGGATGGTGCGTCTTCGGGACCGCATACTTCGTGGAGGCGCTGCTCGAGTGCGGCAGCGCGGACGATGTGGCCGAAGCAGCAGAACGGATTGAATCATTGGCGGAATTGCCGGATACCGCCAGCGGAGCAATCCAAGCCGTTACGGTGCTGCGCCTCAGAGCGCTACTGGCACGCGCCCGCGATGACGAGGACGCCTACCGAGACTCGGTTAGCCGTTATCGCACGATGGCGAATGCGATTGGCTTCCAAGGACATATCGCGCTGGCTGCCGCTCTGGATTGATACGAGAGTCCCGCTGTTGACTAATGCGAGAGCAGCTTGACCAGTTCCTCGCGGCTGCCGGTACCGGTCTTGTTCATCGCCCGGTAGATGTGACTCTCGACGGTGCGGACCGAGAGCGTGAGCCGCTCGGCGATCTCGCGATTGGACTTACCGGCGGCGAGCAGCATGACCACCTCGCGCTCGCGATCGGTCAGCGGCAGCGACTCCGAAGCCCGACGAAGAGCAGGGGTGCTGAGGCCGCCACATCGTCCGGCCAGGGCCGCCGCACGTGTCGAGCACGTCAGCGCCGATCCGCGCAGATCCTGGCTCCGATGCCGCAAAGCCGCGTGGGCCATGGCATCGGCGGCGGCGACCAGATCACCGATCTGCTCGAAATCGCCTGACAAAGAAGACAACTCGGCAGCGTCTCCGGCACGCACAGCATGAGCGAATCGCGCCGCCAGTTCCACACGCGGACCTTCGACCAGAGATTCCAGCTCACCCAGTCGGGGCGCGCAGGTTGCGTCGCCGAACTGGACGGCAGTCTGCAGGCACATCACCTCGGCCGCGAATCGTCTGTTTCCGGAACATCTTTCGGCCGCGGCGCGCAACATGGTGATCGCCTCGCTCACCGCGCCCTGTGCTGCGGAGACCCACGCCCGGGCCAGGCTCTGCTCCTCGTCCAGGGAACGGAATGTGCGCCGAACACCACCGAGCTCGACAAGCCCGTTGGCGGCCTGATCCGTCGAGCCGCTCATCGCGAGGGCCGCCACGCTCGGGATCAGATAGCGGAAGGCCCAGCCGGCGCCGTACCCCGCGGCGGCCAGCCCGGCCGCCGCGCGCCCGAGCAGCCCACTCGCTTCGTCGAGTCGGCCCGCGCCGAGTGCGGCGCGGCCGGTGATTCCGGCTCCGAGCAGTTGCGCGGCGCCCGGCAGGTCGGCGGCCTGCCCACGCACCCACTCGGCAACCTCGAGGGCGTCGGCGATCCGGCCGGACAGCAACAGCGCGCCGACGTGGGCGTCGGCGATGTTGAATCGCATGTGCGGAGCATCCAGAGAGCGGGTGGCGGCGGCATATCCCGCCTCCGCGTACTCGATCGCTTCTGCCGTTCGACCGGCGTCCGCTGCGATGGCGGTGAGCACCCACCCGACCTCGGCGCCGACTACCGGTGGAAGTTCCTCCACCACAAGGGCATTGGCGGCGTCGACGGCAAGATCGGGCCGGTCCGTCGCGAACCAGTACACCACGAGGAAGGCGTCGATATACGTGCGGTCCCCGGTCTCGGCGGCCAGGGCGGCATCGTCGACGACCGCCTTCGCGCGTACGGGATCGCCGATCGCCCAGAGCAGGTTACTGGCGCGCAGAAACGCCAGCCGGCCGCGCTCGACATCCGTCAGGCCGTCGGTGGCGATCTCCGCGAGTACCGCGTCCGCTTCCTCACCGCGGCCCAGCCATGAAAGAGCGTGCGCGCGAACGAAGTTCGGTTCCGGTCCGGCGCCGGCCCGGATCGCCGCCTCGGCCAGCCGATCGGCGAGTGGCAGGTCCGCCAGCCAGACGGCCCCGTGCGCGGCTTTCACCAGCAGATCGACGTCGGGTGGGTGATCGGATTCCAGCGTCAGAGTCGCGCGGCGCACCACGATCCGGATGTCGTCGGACCCGGCCAACTCGGCGGCGACGAGCCCGCGCAGCCGGCGAAGTTTGGTCATGGGTGCGCGTTTGCGCCGTATCTGCCCGAAGAGCGGATGCGCCAGCCGCACCTGCACGCCGCCGGCGAGGGAATCGAGCGTGATGAGCCCGCGGCTTTCGGCCTCCTCGATCGCGACCGGGTCGGTGATCCGTTGCAGCGCGGCCAAGTCGACCGGCTCACCGACCGCGAGTGTGTCGATGACATCACTCACCGGTTCCGGCAGGGTGCCCGTGCGGGACTCGATCAACGCGACGAGCCCTCGTGGCAGGATCGGGTCCCCGAGCCATCGAACGAATCCCTGCTGCTTGACCAGACGGCCGTCGCTGACCTCCTGTTCGACGATGTTGCGCAGGTACAGGGCGTTGCCGTGGGTCAGATTCCACATCCGCCGCACCGCTTCCGGGTCAACCGCCGAGTTCAGCGCGGCCGACAGGAGTTTCTCGGTGTCGCCGGGGTCCAGCGGTTGCAGATCCAGCCGATCGAACCGCCCGGCATCCGATATCTCCCGCACCGCAGCGGGAACGGGTTCGCCGTCGAGGAGCGTGAGGATCACCTTCGCGGCGCCGCGCTGGACGATCTGATTCACCACGAAGGCGGACAAGTCGTCGAGCCGATGTGCGTCGTCGACCGCGATCACGGTCGCCGACCCGGAGGCGGTCAGCGACTCGATCACGCCGCGCACCAACTGGACGGTGTCGGTCACACCGGGCTGTGTCCATGCGGTGAACGCGCCGAGTGGGATCGACTGTCCCGCCGACGTTCCCACGACCCACCGGGTGTCCGAGCCGCGTGCCGCGGCGGCCTCCATCGCCTCACGGGCGATGCGGCTCTTGCCCACGCCGGCCGCGCCCCAGACGACGATCCCGGAGACATCCGGAGCCGACAGCGCGGCGTCGATGCGCCCCATCGCCGAGGCACGGCCGGTCAACGGCCACAAGACGTGCACCCCCAGAGCGTAAGCCCTTGGCGGCGAGCGGTATCCGAAGTCGGCTACCCGGTGCGAACGCTCAGAGGTTCGACAGCGCGACCAATGCCTCCGCGGGCGAAACCTGCAGCCCGCAACGGTTCTGGAAATCGTTCAGCGGGGCCTTGATGGCCCGGACCTCGTCGGCCTGCTGCGGATGGTCGGCGAAGTAACCGTCCATCTGCCCGACCGCGACGAATGCCGGCTGCCGGGTGGCCTCGAGAAGCGCGGCGTTCACGTCGGGGTTCTTCTCGAAGTAGGTCGACAGCGCGCCGGTGACCGAGTTGATGGTGCTCGACAGGGCGGCGGCGGTGCAGCCGTCGGCGGCCGCGGCGGGGACGGCGGTCGGGGACGCGGCCGGCGATTCGGTGGGCGCCGTAGCGTCGGTGGGCCCCGGCGCATCGGCGACGGGACTGACCTCGGGGGCGGGCGTGGGCGTGCTCGGCGTGGCGGGCTCGACCGGGGCCGCCGGTTCCGGAGCGGTCGGCTCGGCATGCGCCAGGGGCAGGGCGAGCGCCGTGCAGGCCGCACCGGCGGCCAGAAGGGCCAACGCGGCGCCGCGCACCGTCTGATCACGATTCATTGTGTTACTCCTCGGGTTGGGGCACTTGGTAGTGACGTCGCCGGATGTCGGCACGGTGTTACGCGCGTTGTCCGGTTTCAGCGGTCCGATGTGGAAACTCGCCGCGCCGGCTGAGCCGACGCGGCGAGCACCATTGCGTGGGTCAGACGGCATCGAGCGCGTCGGTGATCGCGTCAGTGCCCACCTGGGTGTGACACGTCTCCGAAAGCGCAGAAACCGGCTGCTGGATCTCCTTCAGATCCTTGGCGACCTGCGGGTTCTCCGTGAAGTACGCGCGGTAGGCCTGCGCCGCCTGCGCCGGCGTCTGCGTCGCGATGTCCGTCAGCGCCTTGTCGGTCTCGGGATGCTCCTGGAGGTAGGACCCCATCGAGGCCGACACCGAGCTGGAAGTGGTGGCGATGTCGCTGACGTTGCACTGCGCCGGAGCCGGCGTCGGCGTCGGCGGTGCCGCGTCCGCGGCGGGCGCGAGAATGGCCGCGGAGGCCACGGTTGCGATACCGGTGAGCAGGCCGCCGGCCCCAATGCCGTACAGGCCGCGACGAACGGCGGTCTTGCGGTTGGTGGAAATCATTCGAACTTCTCCTTCGGTCTGCGATGTTGATCGCGCCCAAAGGCCTATCCCGAACGACGGGTGTCCTAAACCCGGCCGTCGGCATCACCGGCGTGTCGCCGACGCCATCCTCGCAGGACACGCCGGGAAACCGGTGGCTCGAAAAAAGTTCAGCGGGCGGCGGCCTCGCTCTGCTCCCGCTTGATCTCCAGGGCGATGTCGATGAGCTGATCCTCTTGGCCGCCGATCAGCTTGCGCTGTCCGGCCCGGTTGAGCAGTTCGTGAGCCGGCACGCCGTACCGCTCGGACTGCCGGACCGCGTGCTTGAGGAAGCTGGAATACACCCCCGAGTAGCCCATGACCAGGGCATTGCGGTCCAGCACGCACTCGGTCGGCATGGCCGGGCGCACCACATCCTCGGCGGCGTCGGCGATGTCGAAGAAGTCGATGCCGGTTTTGACGCCGATCTTGTCGAACACGCCGATGAGCGCCTCGACGGGCGCGTTACCCGCTCCCGCCCCGAACCGGCGCACACTGCCGTCGATCTGCTTGGCGCCGGCCCGGACCGCCTCCACCGAGTTGGCCACCCCTAGGCCGAGGTTCTCATGGCCGTGGAAGCCCACCTGGGCTTCGTCGCCGAGTTCGGCGACCAGGGCGGCGACCCGGTCCGCCACGCCCTCGAGCACCAGGGCGCCCGCGGAATCGACGACATAGACGCACTGGCAGCCGGCGTCGGCCATGATCCGGGCCTGCTTGGCCAGCTTCTCCGGCGGGATGGTGTGGCTCATCATCAGGAAGCCGACGGTTTCCAGGCCCAGGTCACGTGCGAAACCGAAGTGCTGGATGGACACGTCGGCCTCGGTGCAGTGGGTGGCGATCCGGCAGATCGACCCGCCGTTGCCCTGGGCTTCCTTGATGTCCTCCTTGGTACCCACGCCGGGCAGCATCAGGAAGGCGATCTTGGCTTCCTTGGCGGTCTCGGCCGCGAGCTTGATCAGTTCCTGCTCCGGAGTCTTGGAGAACCCGTAGTTGAACGACGAGCCACCGAGGCCGTCGCCGTGGGTGACCTCGATGACGGGCACCCCCGCGGTGTCCAGCGCCGCGACGATCGACTGGACCTCGTCCCTGGTGAACTGGTGCCGCTTGTGATGCGACCCGTCGCGCAGCGACGTGTCCGTCACCCGGACGTCCCAGACCGGGTTGAAGAAGATGTCGGTACTCATGCGCGATCCGCTCCCTCGCTCGTTCCTCGCGTGCTCGCTACTCGCTGCGGGCTCATCGCCGTGCTTCCTTCTCGCTTAGGACCGACCGGGCGATCTCCTCGCCCACCTTGGTGGCGGCAGCGGTCATGATGTCCAGGTTGCCCGCGTAGGGCGGCAGGTAGTCGCCGGCGCCTTCGACCTCGACGAACGTGGTCACGACGTGGTTGCCGCCGTTGACCACCGACGGCTCGTCGAACTGCGGTTCGTTAAGCAGCCGGTAGCCGGGCACATAGGTCTGAACATCGGCGACGACGTCCTTGATCGACCGGGTGATCGCCTCGCGATCGGCGTCCTCGGGGATGGCGCAGAAGATGGTGTCGCGCATGATCATCGGCGGCTCGGCCGGGTTGAGGATGATGATCGCCTTGCCGCGCGCGGCCCCGCCGATGTCGCGCACTCCGGCGCTGGTGGTCTTGGTGAACTCGTCGATGTTGGCGCGGGTGCCGGGGCCGGCCGACGCCGACGACACCGACGCCACGATCTCGGCGTAGGGCACCTCAACGACCCGGGAAACGGCGTAGACGATGGGGATGGTGGCCTGGCCGCCGCAGGTCACCATGTTGACGTTGGGCGCGTCCAGGTGCTCTTTCAGGTTCGCCGGCGGGATCACTCCCGGCCCGACGGCGGCCGGGGTCAGGTCGATGGCCCGGATGCCAGCCTCGGCGTAGCGCGGCGCCGCGTCGCGGTGCACGTAGGCGCTGGTGGCCTCGAAGACCAGGTCCGGCTTCTCGTCGAGGCCGAGCAGCCAGTCGACGCCCTCGTGGCTCGTCTCCAAGCCCAGCTTGCGGGCACGGGCCAGCCCCTCGGACTCCGGGTCGATACCGATCATCCAGCGGGGTTCGAGCAAGTCCGAACGCAGCAGTTTGTAGAGCAGATCGGTGCTGATGTTTCCCGATCCGACGATCGCAACCGAGGCTTTGGTCATTGGCGTCTCTCCTACTCGAAGGCTTGACTACTCGAAGGCTCGGCTAATCAAATGACAGTCGGACTGAACCTAGCCCGGTGAACTCGGCGACGAAACTGTCGCCCGGGCGTGCATCTATCGCGCGCATGCAGGCTCCCGGCAGAACGACGTCGCCGGCCTTCAGGCGCACCCCGAAGCTGTCCACCTTGCGGGCCAGCCAGGCGACCGCGGTCACCGGGTTGCCCAGCACCGCGTCGCTGCGGCCCTCGCCCACCACCTGGCCGTTGCACTTGAGGATCGCCGGGATGGCTTGAATATCCACGTCTTTGGGCGACACCCGTTCCGGGCCGAGCACCCAACCCGCCGAGGACGCGTTGTCGGCGATGGTGTCGCACAGTTTGATCTGCCAGTTCTTGATCCGGCTGTCGATGAGCTCGATCGACGGCGCGAACGCGGCGGTGGCCGCCAGCACGTCGTCCTCCGTGCAGCCCGCGCCCGGCAGGTCGTCGGCCAGGATGAACCCGACCTCCACCTCGACCCGCGGGAAGAGGTAGTTCGCGGCCTTGACCGGAACGTCTTCGAAGACCTCCATGTCGGCGAGCAGATGCCCATAGTCGGGCTCGTCGACGTTCATCATCTTCTGCATGGCCTCGCTGGACAGGCCCACCTTGTGTCCGACCACCCGGGCGCCCTCGGCGACCCGCTGCCGGATGTTGATCAGCTGGATCTCGTAGGCGTCCACCACGTCGATTCCGGGGTTGCCGTCGGTGAGGGGGTCGATCGGCACCCGGCTGCGTTCGGCCTGGGCCAGGTCGGCGGCGAGCGCTGCGCGGGTCGCGTCGTCAAGCATTTTTGTGAAGTCCCCTCGCTTCTTTGACCGGCGCAGTTGTCCGGCGCCGGGGCAATTCTATAACGTGTTCTACATGAGTGGTCAGGAGTATGACGTCGTCGTGGTCGGCAGCGGCGGGGCCGGCATGGTCGCCGCACTGACCGCCGCCCACCAGGGACTCTCCACAGTAGTCGTCGAGAAGGCCGCGCACTACGGCGGTTCCACCGCGCGGTCGGGCGGCGGCGTCTGGATCCCGAACAACGAGATTCTCAAGCGCGACGGCGTGACCGACACCCCCGAGGCCGCCCGCACCTACCTGCACTCGATCATCGGCGACGTCGTGCCCGCCGAGAAGATCGACACCTACCTGCAGCGCGGGCCCGAGATGCTGTCGTTCGTGACCAAGCATTCGCCGCTGAAGCTGTGCTGGGTACCCAACTACTCCGACTACTACCCGGAAAGCCCCGGCGGCCGGGCCGGCGGGCGGTCGGTGGAGCCCAAGCCGTTCAACGCCAAGAAGCTCGGCGCCGACCTGGCCGGCCTGGAACCGCCCTACGGCAAGGTTCCGCTCAATGTCGTTGTGATGCAGCAGGACTACGTCCGGCTCAACCAGCTCAAGCGTCACCCCCGCGGCGCGCTGCGCAGCCTGAAGGTCGGCGCGCGGACGATGTGGGCGCAGGCCACCGGCAAGAACCTGGTCGGCATGGGCCGCGCGCTGATCGCCCCGCTGCGGGTCGGCCTGCAACAGGCCGGTGTGCCGGTTCGGCTCAACACCGCGATGACCGACCTCTACGTGGAGGACGGCGTGGTGCGTGGCATCTACGTGAAGGGGGCGAGCGACTCCGAAGATGCTGCGCCCCAACTGATCCGGGCACGCAAGGGCGTCATCCTGGGATCGGGCGGGTTCGAGCACAACGAGCAGATGCGGGTCAAGTACCAGCGGGCTCCGATCACCACCGAGTGGACCGTCGGCGCCGTCGCGAACACCGGCGACGGCATCCTGGCCGCCGAAAAGCTCGGCGCCGCACTGGATGTCATGGAGGACGCGTGGTGGGGTCCGACGGTGCCGCTGGTCGGGGCGCCGTGGTTCGCGCTCTCCGAACGCAATTCGCCGGGATCCATCATCGTCAACATGGCCGGCAAGCGGTTCATGAACGAGTCGATGCCGTACGTCGAAGCCGTCCACCACATGTACGGTGGGCAGTACGGCCAGGGACCCGGCCCGGGCGAGAACATCCCGGCCTGGCTGGTGTTCGACCAGCAGTACCGCGACCGGTTCATCTTCGCCGGACTGCAACCCGGACAACGCATTCCAACGAAGTGGATGGAATCCGGCGTGATCGTCAAGGCGGGCTCCCTCGATGAGCTCGCGACGCTGACCGGGCTGCCCGCCGACGCGCTGCGGTCCACCGTGGAGCGGTTCAACGGGTTCGCCCGCAGCGGTGTCGACGAGGACTTCCACCGCGGCGAGAGCGCCTACGACCGCTACTACGGCGATCCGACGAACAAGCCGAATCCGAACCTCGGAGAGATCAGCCACCCGCCGTACTACGCGGCCAAGATGGTGCCCGGCGACCTGGGCACCAAGGGCGGCATCGTCACCGATGTGCACGGCCGCGCGCTGCGCGACGACGGTTCGGTCATCGAGGGCCTGTACGCCGCCGGCAACGTGAGCGCGCCGGTGATGGGTCACACCTACCCCGGTCCGGGCGGCACCATCGGGCCCGCGATGACCTTCGGATACCTCGCGGCGCTGCATATCGCCGGAAAGGGTTAGACGTGCCGATAAATCTCGACGAAGCCATCGGAGCCGAACTCGACCCGGTCGAATTCTCCTGGACCAGCACCGACGTGCAGCTCTACCACCTCGGGCTGGGAGCCGGCGCCGATCCGATGGACCCGCGGGAACTGCGCTACCTGACCGACAACACCCCCCAGGTGCTGCCGACCTTCGGCAACGTGGCCCAGTCGTTCCACATGACCGAGCCGCCCGCGGTGAAGTTCCCCGGCATCGACATCGAACTGTCGCGCGTGCTGCACGCCAGCGAGGCGATCAGTGCGCCCGGGCCGATCCCCCCGTCGGGCACCGGCACCGCCGTCACCAGGTTCACCGAGATCTGGGACAAGGGCAAGGCCGCGGTGATCTGGTCGGAGACCACCGTCACCGACCCGGACGGCAAACCGCTGTGGAAGCAGAAGCGGTCCATCTTCGCCCGCGGCGAGGGCGGCTTCGGCGGCGACCGCGGCCCGTCAGCGACCGTCGTCATCCCGGACCGGGCGCCGGATGTCGAGATCGACGTGCCGACACTGCCGCAGCAGGCGCTGCTGTACCGCCTCTGCGGCGACCGCAACCCGTTGCATTCGGATCCCGAATTCGCTTCTGCCGCAGGCTTTCCCCGGCCAATCCTGCACGGCCTGTGCACCTACGGGATGACGTGCAAGGCGCTCGTCGACACTCTGCTCGACGGCGACGCCGCCGCGCTGGGCTCGTACGGGGCGCGCATGGCCGGCGTCGTGTTCCCCGGCGAAACGCTGCGTGTTTCGGCCTGGAAAGAGAACGGCCGGTACGTCGGCAACGTCACCGTTCCCGCCCGCGACGGTGCGGTCGCTCTCGGCGACGTCGAGTTCGCGTCCGTCTGAGCCCACCCCGACTCGGCAACAAATGTGAGAGCGGCTGCTAGTTTCAGTTGCGTCACCACACCGCACCGGTACACGTGCGGCCGGACTTAGGGGAGCAACGCAACCGTGAAGACGAAGAGCATCAAGACCGTCGTGATGGCCGCCTCAGCGGTCGTGGCCATCGGACTCACCGGAGCGCCGTCGGCCTTCGCCGACGACGAGTCCGCCGTCACCACCACCACGATCGGTCAGCAGGCCAAGCTCGCCAACGGTGACGTCGTGCAGGCCTGGACCGTCACCGGGCTCAAGCCCAGCACTGACGAGATTCCGTACGCCCCGCAAGGCACGCTGTGGGAGGCCACCGCCACCAATGAGGCTCTCCAGGGCTCGGTCCAGCCGATCGTGTCGAACCTCAACGCCCGCGCCGCCGACGGCCAGACGTACCGGGTGCTGTTCGGGGTGGCGACCCCGCAGGGAGTGAACCCGTCAGCGCTGGCCGAGGGCCAGAAGACGTCGGGCAAGGTGTACTTCGACGTCACCGGCGCGGCGCCGGATTCGGTGGTCTACAACTCGGGCGGCCAGGACCTGCTGGTCTGGAAACCCGCTCCGCCAGCCGCCAGCGGCTCGGGTGGTGGCTGGACCCCGCCGGCGCAGCGTGTTCCGGCACAGACCGCTCCGGTCCAGAGCGCACCGGCCGCTACCGCGCCGGCTCCGGCCACCGGTAGTTCCGGCACGCCCATCACCGAGGGCACCCCGGCCACGCCGGCACCCGCCGCCGGTAGTTCCGGCACTCCGATGACCGAGGCCACCCCCGTCACCCCGGCACCCGCCGGTAGTTCCGGCACTCCGGTCACCGAGGGCACCCCGGTCACCCCGGCACCCGCCGCCGGCAGCGCGGGCACCCCGGCGAACGAGGGCGCTCCGGTTGCACCTGCCCCGGCGGCCGGAAGTGCGGGTACCCCGGCGCCCGCCGAGGGCAGCTCCGGCACGCCCGCGGTCGTGTCGGTGCCCACCACCACGGTCGTCGGAATCCCGCACGGCCAGGGAAGTTCCGGCACCCCGGCTTCCTGACGACTCAGGAGTGGCCGGACCACCACTGGTAAAGCTGGTCGAGTGTCGGCCCGGGCGAATCCGACCGGACGACACTGACCAGCATCCGATCGGTGTCGGTCCACGCGACCGTCGGCACGCCGTCCTGAACCGCGCAGACCAGGGTTCCGCTCACTTTCTGCGGTGTCGCGTTGCGCCGCCAGGGCCCGGGCGACTGGATGTTTCCCGGGCACGTGACGATGGCGTCCGGCCGGACGGCGGCGGCGAACGCGGCGTCGAGCGCCGCCCGGTCCCGCGCCAGGAGATAGGTCCCCGACGAGGGGCCGTCCGCATCAACGTTGTTGTCGCAGTTGATCTTTGAGACAGACCCCGGTTGCGGATCGGCCGGCTTGCAGGCGCCCGGCGGATAGCCGGGCGGAAGCATCCGCATCAGCCGCGCCTCGGCGCCGGCGTCGCGCGTCGGGGCATCTCCGGTCGCCGTTCCCGACGCGGTGCCGGTCGTCGGCGCGGTCGTGGTTCGGGTCTGCTGAGCGTCACTCGCCGACGGCGAGCGATTGACCAGCCAGAGCACCAGCCCGATGACGGCGGCCAACGCCGCGAATCCACCCACCGCCAGCGCAACCATCCGACCCGCTGCGGGTGCGGAACTCCGGGGCGGCTCCGTGGGAAACGCGAAAGGTTCTGGCGCCGAGGGCAATTCGAGGTCACCGAGCACCGGCGTCGGGGTGCGCTCGGCGGGTCGCGCCGACGGTTCCAGACGGTCCGCCCGCGCGGACGGTTCGTCGCCCGGCCGCTCCGGCGCCTCGGCCCAGCTGGCGCCCCAGCCCGCACCCCAGCCGGCGCCGTACGGGTTGGCCGAGTTCAGCATCGGATCGGTGTCGGCCCGTTCTTCGGCGGACTCCGCGGCATCCGACCCCGAGGTGGAGTCCTTCGGCGCCCCGGAATCGGGGTCGGCAGGCACGTTCATACCCGAATCACCGCGTCACTCACCATCACCTGCACGACTCCCCAAAACCGGTTCCATTGGCCAGAGCCCGAAGCTCTGGGCAAGAGCGTAGTGCCCGGGTCGGACGGCATGCGTCCCGTTGCGCTCGTCAACTTCGGGTCCGGATCGCACCCCGGCCGCCGCGAGAGGCCCAGCCCGTCACCGTCCGCGCGTACCGGAGAAGCGCACCGTCGCCGTGGGCCGGTCATCGACCGCAACATTGAAAACGAATTCCGTTGCAGCGCTGTCGAATTCGATACGTGAGCCAGACATGTTCACCGCTAGGCAGTGCGGTCGGCGCCCGCGGCGCCGCGATTCCCGTTCGTCGCGGCGGCCGGCGGTCCGCTGCGGCGGGGACCGGCGGACGGGACCGGCATCGACCGCCTGGCGGCCGAATCGGTGGACAGACTGACCCGACGAGCGACGACGACAGGTGGCAGGTTGCGGCACGGGCATCGGCGGCGCATCGCGCAGCTGTCCGTCCGGAGTCGCCAGAGGCCGCGCGAAAAACAACTTCTAGCGATATTCCCCGCACTCTCGTACAGTTTGCCAGGGGAGGAGAACCTTGCATGAAACCTCGACTGGGAACCGTATGGACAGCAAGGAACGAGCCGGCCGGATTGGGCGTCCGAGCGGCCCGGCGAACGTCGGTGGGGCGCGACAGGACGACCCGGCATCGGAATCCGCAGGCTGAGTAAAGCGGCGGCGAACCATGGCACACGTTGTCGATACCTACGAGTTGTCGCCCATGCAGCAGGGCATGCTGGTCCACGCCCTGAGTTCACCCGGTGCCGGTGTCGACATCGAACAGATCGTCATCACGCTGCACGAGCGACTCGAGATTCCCACGTTCGAACGCGCCATGAACGATGTGATCAGGCGCCACCCGGTGCTCCGCACGCAATTCCGCTGGGGCGACGTCGACGAGCCGTGCCAGGAGGTGCTCGCGGAGGCGCACCTCGCCGCGACGGTCGCCGACTGGAGCGATCTGACCCCTGAACTGGCTGGTCAGCGATTCACGGCATATCTCCGCACCGACCGCCGCCGGGACTTCGATCTCTCCCACGCACCCCTGCTGCGTCTTTTCGTCGCGCAGTTCCCCGGTGACGAAACGCGCGTCGTGTGGACGTTCCACCACATGCTCGGCGACGGCCGCTCGTACATCGTGTTGCGCGAGTGGTTCGAGTTCTACGACGCCGCCCTGCGCGGCGAGACGCTGACGCTGCCGACGAGCCGTCCGTACCGGGACTACATCGAGTGGCGGCGGACCCTCGACCTCGACGCCGCCGAGGCGTTTTGGCGCGCGGAACTGGGCACATTCCGCGCACCGACGCCGTTCGGGATAGACACACCGCGAACCGTCGGCCCCGACGACGACCGGTTCGGCGCCCACCAACGGCGCCTCACCCGCGAATTGTCCGATCAGCTGCGCGCGGCGGCGAGCCGTGCGGGCGTGACGGTCAACACGATGATCCAGGCGGCCTGGGCGTTCCTGCTGCACCGCTACAGCGGCGAGACGGACATCGTGTTCGGCGCGACACGAACCGGACGCTGGACGGGATTCTCCGGCGCCGACGCCATGATCGGCCTCCTGATCAACACACTGCCGGTGCGGGTGGACGTCGACGACGACGCGGAGCTCGAGTCGTGGCTGCACGCCCTGCGCTCCGAGCAGATCGCGCGCCGACCATACGAACACACCCCGCTCGCGGCCGTCCAAGCGTGGAGCGGGGTCGGTCGGGGAACACCGCTGTTCGAGAGCATGGTCGTGTTCGACTACCTGTCCCTCGACGCGTGCCTGCAGCTCCCGGGGCGGCACTTCGAGTACATCGGCCAGACCAATTTTCCGCTGGCGCTACTGGTGTACGGCGACGACGAGATGCTGTTCCGACTCGAGTATTCGACCGAACGCTTCTCCGCCGAAGCGACCGCGCGCATGTTCGACCATCTCGTGACCGTGCTGGGGCGGCTGTCCGACGGGGACGCCACCCACGTGCGTGATCTCGATCCGGTCGGCCCCGAGGAGCGTGCGGTGTTGGTGGGTGGGTCGGGGGGGGTGTTCGAGCCGGGGGATGTGACGTTGCATGCGGGGTTCGCCCGGCAGGTGGCGGCGTGTCCGGAGGCGGTCGCGGTGTGCATGGACACCGCCGCGGGATACCGGTCGCTGACCTATGCCGAACTGGATGCCCGCGCCGAGGCGCTGGCCGGGGCGCTGCGCGGGGCCGGGGTGGGCCGCGGGATGGTGGTCGGGATCCGGCTGCACCGCAGCCCCGAGGTCGTCATCGCGATCCTGGCGGTCCTCAAAGCCGGCGCGGCGTATCTGCCGCTGGACCCGGTCTACCCGCCCGAACGGGTCGGCTTCATGCTCACCGACACCGCCGCGACCGTGGTGCTCACCCAGTCCGACCTGGCCGACGACCTGACCGGGCTGCCGGTGCACTGCGTGTGCCTGGACCACCCCCTGCCCACCGCCCCCGACACCGCCCCGGAACCGGGCCCGGGCGCCGGAACCGATCTGGCGTATGTCATGTACACCTCAGGGTCTACCGGCCAGCCCAAAGGCGTCCAGGTCACCCACCACAACGTGCTGCGCCTGTTCGCCGCCACCGATCACTGGTTCGGGTTCGGACCCACCGACGTGTGGACGCTGTTTCACTCCTACGCCTTCGACGTCTCGGTCTGGGAAATGTGGGGCGCCCTGCTGCACGGCGGCCGGCTGGTCATCGTCGACCACGACACCAGCCGCGACCCCGCCGCCCTGCGCGCCCTGCTGCAACGCCAGCAGGTCAGCGTGCTGTGCCAAACCCCCAGCGCGTTCACCGGCCTGTCCGACACCGACCGCACCAGCGCACCGGCCGACTTCGCGCTGCGCTACATCATCTTCGCCGGCGAAGCCCTGCCGCTGCACAGCCTGGCACCCTGGATCGACCGCTACGGCGACACCGCGCCCCAACTGATCAACATGTACGGCATCACCGAAACCACCGTGCACGCCACCTACCGGCGCATCACCGCCACCGACGTGGCCGCCCACACCGGCAGCCTGATCGGCCAACCCATCCCCGACCTGCGCCTGTACCTGCTCGACCGGCACGGCCAGCCCGTCCCGATCGGCGTCCCCGGCGAAATCCACCTCGCCGGACCCGGCGTCAGCAACGGCTACCTCAACCGGCCCGACCTGACCGCCCAGCGCTTCCTGACCGACCCGTTCCACGGCGGCCCCATGTACCGCAGCGGCGACCTGGCCCGCCGGCTGGACAACGGCGACATCGAATACCTCGGCCGCATCGACCACCAAGTCAAAATCCGCGGCTTCCGCATCGAACTCGGCGAAATCGAAACCGCCCTGGCCGCCCACCCCGCCATCCACCACGTCGCCGTCATCGACCGCCCCGACCCCACCGGCCAAAAACACCTCATCGCCTACCTGGTCACCGACACCCCCACCCCCACCCTGACCACCGAACTACGCCACCACCTACGCACCCACCTACCCGAATACATGATCCCCGCCCACTTCCACTACCTGCCCACCCTCCCACTGACCCCCAACGGCAAACTCGACCGCAACAACCTCCCCACCCCACAACCTCAGCGCGCGGTGAGCAACCCCTACAGCGCGCCGCGGAACCCGGCCGAGCGGGCGATCGCCGATGTCTGGAAGTCGGTGCTGCACATCGACGACGTCGGCCTCGACGACCACTTCTTCGAACTGGGCGGCGACTCGCTGCTCACCATCCGGGTGCACGCCCAGCTGAGCGAAAGACTCCACCGGGACCTGCCGATGGTCGCCCTCCTGCAGTACCCGACCGTGCGCTCCTTGGCGCAGCACCTCGCCGGCGGCAGCGACGCCACCGCGGCGGCCGACGCGACGATGAACCGCGCCCGCCAACAGCGCGCCGCCTATGCGCGACATCGCGATCTGGCCCGCAAAGGCTGAGACGTCATGGCCTATTCCGACGACTACGACCCGCTCGACGGCATCGCCATCATCGGCATGGCCGGGCGCTTCCCCGGCTCGCCGAGCGTCGCAGCGCTGTGGCAGAACCTGCTCGCGCAGCGCGAGTGCATCACGCGTTTCGCCCCCGACGAATTCGAGCCGGCCCGCAACGAGGACGCGCACATCCGGTCGAGCCCGAATTACGTGCCGGCCCGCGGCGTGCTCGCCGGCGTGGACGAGTTCGACGAGGAATTCTTCGGCTTCACCCCGCGGGAGGCCGAGATCCTCGATCCGCAACAGCGGCTCTTCATGCAGGCCGCGTGGGAGGCGCTCGAGCACGCCGGCCACGACACCGAGCGGTTCGACGGCCCGGTCGGTGTGTTCGCCGGCGCCACGTCCAACAGCTATCACCTGCAGAATCTGCTCTCGCGCCGCGACGTCACCGATCCGCTGGGCCGGATGATGGTCATGATGGGCAACGCGAACGACTTCGTCGCGACCCGGGTGGCATACAAGTTCGATCTCACCGGTCCCGCCCTCAACCTGCAGACGGCGTGCTCGACCTCGCTGGTCGCGGTCTGCACGGCGGTGCAGAGCCTGCAGACCTACCAGTGCGACATGGCGCTGGCCGGCGGCGTGTCGATCATGCTGCCGCAACGGCATGGCTACCTGTACGAGGACGGCTCCATCCTGGCCCCGGACGGCCACTGCCGGGCGTTCGACCGCGCGGCGGCCGGCACGGTGTCCGGCAACGGGCTCGGCGTCGTCGTCCTTCGCCGGCTCCGTGACGCCCTCGCCGACGGGGACACGATCTACGCGGTCATCAAGGGGACGGCGCTCAACAACGACGGCAGCACGAAGGTGGGCTTCACCGCGCCCAGCGTCGACGGCCAGGCCCAGGCCATCTCGATGGCGCAGATGCTGGCGGGCATCGACCCCGCGACGATCAGCTACATCGAGGCGCACGGCACCGGCACCGCGCTGGGTGACCCGATCGAGATCGCGGGGCTGACCCAGGCGTTCCGCGCCGGCGGCGCGAACGAGGACGGCTTCTGCGCGATCGGCTCGATCAAGTCGAACATCGGCCACCTCGACGTCGCGGCCGGGGTCGCCGGGTTGATCAAGACGACGCTCGCGCTGCATCACCGGGTCCTGCCGGCGAGCATCAATTTCGACTCGCCCAACCCGAAGCTCGGCATCGAGCGGACGCCCTTCGTGGTCAACGCGGCCCAACGCGACTGGCCGGAGGGTCCGACCCCGCGCCGGGCCGGCGTCAGCGCATTCGGCCTCGGCGGGACGAACGCCCACGTCGTCCTGGAGGAGGCGCCGCATACCGAACCGGCGGCGGCCGCGTCACGCCCCGAACAGCTGCTGCTGTTGTCGGCGCGCGACGCCGACGGCCTGGATCGCGTTGCGCAGAACATCAAGGACCATCTCGCCCGGGACACGTCCGCGGACCTCGCCGACGTCGCCTACACCCTTCAGGTCGGCCGGCGCCGGTTCAGTCACCGGCGCTCGATCGTCTGCCATGACCGCGACGACGCCATCGCGCTGTTGACCAGCTCGGATCCCCACCGCGTACACGACTTCACCGGAGACGGCGACCGGCCGCGCATCGCCTTCATGTTTCCCGGCCAGGGTTCGCAAACCGTCGACATGGGCCGCCGGCTCTACGAGTCCGAGCCGGTGTTCCGGGACACAGTCGACGACTGCGCGCGGGTGCTGCAACCGGAGATCGGCATCGACCTGCGCGCCGTGCTGTACCCGGACGAATCGGACCGCGAGACCGCGCGCGCCACGCTGACTCAGACCGCCATCACGCAACCCGCGCTGTTCACCGTCGAGTTCGCGCTGGCGCAGCTCTGGATGTCGTGGAGCGTGCGGCCGGACGCGATGATCGGGCACAGCATCGGCGAATACGTCGCCGCCTGCATCGGTGGCACGTTCGAGCGCGACGACGCGCTGAGGCTCGTCGCGCACCGCGGGCGCCTGATGCAGGCCGCACCGCCCGGCGCGATGCTCGCGGTGCGTGCCCCGGCGGACGTGGTGGCCACCGAACTGCCAGCCGACGTATCGATCGCGGCGCTCAACGCGCCGAATCTCACCGTCGTGTCCGGCACCGACGCCGCGATCAGGGCGTTCACGACGAGACTCGACACCACAGGCATCCCGCACCGGCGGCTGCACACCTCACACGCCTACCACTCGCCGATGATGGACCAGGTCGTCGACCCGTTCGCGGCGATCGTCGCCGCGACGCCGCGCCGCGCACCGGACCTGCGCTGGACGTCCAGCCTGACCGGACAGCCGGTCGCCGACGACGAGTCGACCGATCCGCGCTACTGGGCCCGTCAGCTGCGCGAGCCGGTGCAGTTCGCGCGTGGTGTCGGGGAACTCCTGGACGGGCGTTTCGCGCTCGTCGAAGTCGGTCCCGGCCGGGCCCTGGCGACGTTGGCACGCCAGCACGACCGATGCCCCGCGACACAGCTGGTCGCGACGTCGCTGAACCCTGGCCAGGACTGGAGCGCGGACATCGATCACCTCCTCGGCGCGGCCGGGCGACTGTGGGCGCACAACGTCGACATCGACTGGCACCGGTTTCACGGCGCTGAGCGACGCCGCGTGCCGCTGCCGACGTATCCGTTCCGGCGGCGGCGGCACTGGGTCGACCCGGATCCGGACGGCACCCCGGTTTCCGTCGGCCGAGCCGAGGCAGTCGCGGCGCAACCCGCCGATACCGCCCCGGCGCCGGTTCCGGCCCCGGCGGCCACCGCATCGACCGGCGACCGGGCCGCCGCCCTGCTGAGCCGGCTGCGGACGGTGTTCGTCGGGCTGTCCGGCATCGACCCGGCCGTTCTGACGCCGGACGCGAACTTCCTCGAGATCGGCTTCGACTCACTGTTCATCACCCAGGCCGTCAACGCACTGCAGAAGGAGTTCGCCACCAGGGTCTCGGTCCGCACCCTCCTGGAGGAGGCGCCGACGCTGAACCTGCTGGTCGAACGCATCCTGCCGACGCTGCCCGACGACGCGCTGCCGGCTGCGCCGCCGCCGGCCGCCCACCCGGTGACGCCGGCGCCGGCGCCGGCCTTCGGGCCGTACCGGCCGCCGAAACGGAACCAGACCGGCCGCCCGACCGCCGAGCAGCAGCAGCACCTAGACGCGATCATCGAGCGCTACAACCGCAAGACCGCGAAATCGAAGGCGGCCACCGACGCCGACCGCCCGCACCTTGCCGATCCCCGCACCGTGGCGGGATTCCGGCAGAGCTGGAAGGAGATGGTCTACCCGATCGTCTCGGTCCGCTCCCACGGCGCGCATCTGTGGGACGTCGACGGCAACGACTACGTCGACATCACCAACGGCTTCGGCATGATCCTGTTCGGCCACAACCCGGAGTTCATCCGCGCGGCCGTCGACCGGCAGTTCGACGCCGGCATCGAGATCGGCCCACAGACACCCCTGGCCGGCGAGGTGTCGAAACTCCTCTGCGACATGGTCGGCATGGAGCGCGCCGCGTTCTGCAGCACCGGCTCCGAAGCCGTCATGGCCGCGATCCGCGTCGCCCGAACCGTCTCGGGGCGCGACAAGGTGGTCATGTTCACCGGCTCGTACCACGGCATCTTCGACGAGGTGCTGGTCCGCCCGACGATGGGCGCCGACGGCCGCGCGGTGCCCGTCGCACCCGGCATCCCGGCCGCGATGAGCGAGAACATCCTGGTCCTCGAATACGGCACACCGGAAACCCTCGCGACGATCCGGTCGCTGAGCGGACAACTCGCGGCGGTGCTGGTGGAACCGGTGCAGAGCCGCCGGCCCGAACTCCAGCCCCGCGAATTCCTGCACGAACTCCGCGACGTGACCGCGCAGAGCGACACCGCGCTGATCTTCGACGAAGTCGTCACCGGCTTCCGCGTGCACCCCGGCGGCGCGCAGGCGCTGTTCGGTGTGCGCGCCGACATCGCGACTTACGGCAAGGTCGTCGGCGGTGGCCTGCCGATCGGCGTCGTGGCCGGCAGCGCCAAGTACCTCGATGCGCTCGACGGCGGCGGCTGGCGCTTCGGCGACGACTCCTGCCCGGAGGCGGGTGTCACGTTCTTCGCCGGCACGTTCGTCCGGCATCCGCTCGCACTCGCCGCCGCCCGCGCGGTGCTGCAGCGCCTCGAACAGGACGGGCCCGAACTGCAGCGCGGCCTCAACCTGCGCACCACCGCGTTCGTCCGGCGGCTGACGGACGTCGTCACCGAACTCGGCGTGCCGGTGCAGGTCAACCACTTCTCGTCGTGGTTCGCGGTGTCCTTCCCGCAGGACCTGCCGCTCGCGCCGGTGTACTACCCGCTGATGCGGGAGAAGGGCGTGTACGCCTCGGAGGGCCGGGCATGCTTCCTGACCCTCGCGCACAGCGATGCCGATCTCGACCACATCGTCACGGCGTTCCGGGCGACGCTGACAGAGATGCAGGCCGCCGGCTTCCTGCCCGCGGCTGCCGCCTCGCCGCGCAGCGCGCCCGATGACGTCGCGACGTCCTTCGCGCTGACCGAACCGCAGCGCGAGATCTGCGCCGAGACGCTGATGGGCGACGAGGCGAACTGCTCGTACAACCAGTGCTTCGTGTTCGAATTGCACGGCCCGCTGTCGGTGGAGTCGTTGCACGCGGCGCTCACCGAAGTCGTCCAACGCCACGAGGCGCTGCGCCTCTCGATCGATCTGGCCGACGAATCGCAACGCGTGCTGCCCGCCGTCGCGGTCGCACTGCCGCTCACCGACCTCAGCGCAATGGACGAACCGGAACGCCGGTCCGCGATCGCGCTCCTGCTCGACCGGGAGGTGCGCACGCCGTTCGATCTCGGCGATGCGCCGCTGTGGCGGGCACAGCTGATCCGCGAGGCGCCCGACCACCATCGGTTCGTGTTCACCGCACACCACGTCATCGTCGACGGCTGGTCGTCGGCGGTGATCTTCGGTGATCTCGCTAAGGCCTACCTCGCCGACCGGTCGGGCGTGCCGGCGACGCTGCCGCCCGCCGCCTCCTTCCGCGAATTCGTCGCCGATCAGCACAGTCCGGCCATCGCCGCGGAGATGGCCGCGGCGCTCGAGTACTGGGCCGGGCAGTACGCGGACGGCGTGCCCGCGTTCGAACTCCCCCTCGACCGGGCTCGGCCCGCGTTCAAGACGCACACCGCCGGCAGGCAGCGGCTCGCGCTCGACCAGGGGCTCTACCAGGCCGTCCGGGCATGCGCCGCCCAGCAGGGCACGACACCGTTCGTCACGTTGCTCGCGGTGTTCGAAGTGCTCATCGCACGGCTGAGTGCGGTCGACGACCTCGTCGTCGGAGTGCCGATAGCCGGCCAGGCGCTGCAGGAGAACAGCGACCTCGTCGCGCACGCCGTCAACACGCTGCCGCTGCGGGCCCATGTCGATGCGCGGCACACGTTCGCCGAGCACCTGCGCGCGGTACGGGGCACCTTCCTCGATGCCCAGGCGCATCCGCGGCTCACGTTCGGCACGCTCGTGCAGAAGCTCAAGCTGCCGCGCGATCCCAGCCGCACGCCGTTGGTGCCGGTGATCTTCAACGTCGACAAACTCGGGTCTGCGCTCGACTTCGGCGCGCTCGACGTCGCCGAGACCGGTACGCAGAAGGCGTTCTACAACTTCGACCTGGGGCTGACCGCGATCGACGACGGCGAAAGCTTCGTGCTCGAATGCGACTTCAACGCGGATCTCTTCGACGCCGCGACGGTCGCGCGCTGGCTGGGGCAGTACCGGCGGCTGCTCGAAGACGTCACGGCGGACCCGACGGTGCCGCTGGCTGAGCTGTCACTGCTGACCCCGGCCGAGCGTGCGGTGTTGGTGGGTGGGTCGGGGGGGGTGTTCGAGCCGGGGGATGTGACGTTGCATGCGGGGTTCGCCCGGCAGGTGGCGGCGTGTCCGGAGGCGGTCGCGGTGTGCATGGACACCGCCGCGGGATACCGGTCGCTGACCTATGCCGAACTGGATGCCCGCGCCGAGGCGCTGGCCGGGGCGCTGCGCGGGGCCGGGGTGGGCCGCGGGATGGTGGTCGGGATCCGGCTGCACCGCAGCCCCGAGGTCGTCATCGCGATCCTGGCGGTCCTCAAAGCCGGCGCGGCGTATCTGCCGCTGGACCCGGTCTACCCGCCCGAACGGGTCGGCTTCATGCTCACCGACACCGCCGCGACCGTGGTGCTCACCCAGTCCGACCTGGCCGACGACCTGACCGGGCTGCCGGTGCACTGCGTGTGCCTGGACCACCCCCTGCCCACCGCCCCCGACACCGCCCCGGAACCGGGCCCGGGCGCCGGAACCGATCTGGCGTATGTCATGTACACCTCAGGGTCTACCGGCCAGCCCAAAGGCGTCCAGGTCACCCACCACAACGTGCTGCGCCTGTTCGCCGCCACCGATCACTGGTTCGGGTTCGGACCCACCGACGTGTGGACGCTGTTTCACTCCTACGCCTTCGACGTCTCGGTCTGGGAAATGTGGGGCGCCCTGCTGCACGGCGGCCGGCTGGTCATCGTCGACCACGACACCAGCCGCGACCCCGCCGCCCTGCGCGCCCTGCTGCAACGCCAGCAGGTCAGCGTGCTGTGCCAAACCCCCAGCGCGTTCACCGGCCTGTCCGACACCGACCGCACCAGCGCACCGGCCGACTTCGCGCTGCGCTACATCATCTTCGCCGGCGAAGCCCTGCCGCTGCACAGCCTGGCACCCTGGATCGACCGCTACGGCGACACCGCGCCCCAACTGATCAACATGTACGGCATCACCGAAACCACCGTGCACGCCACCTACCGGCGCATCACCGCCACCGACGTGGCCGCCCACACCGGCAGCCTGATCGGCCAACCCATCCCCGACCTGCGCCTGTACCTGCTCGACCGGCACGGCCAGCCCGTCCCGATCGGCGTCCCCGGCGAAATCCACCTCGCCGGACCCGGCGTCAGCAACGGCTACCTCAACCGGCCCGACCTGACCGCCCAGCGCTTCCTGACCGACCCGTTCCACGGCGGCCCCATGTACCGCAGCGGCGACCTGGCCCGCCGGCTGGACAACGGCGACATCGAATACCTCGGCCGCATCGACCACCAAGTCAAAATCCGCGGCTTCCGCATCGAACTCGGCGAAATCGAAACCGCCCTGGCCGCCCACCCCGCCATCCACCACGTCGCCGTCATCGACCGCCCCGACCCCACCGGCCAAAAACACCTCATCGCCTACCTGGTCACCGACACCCCCACCCCCACCCTGACCACCGAACTACGCCACCACCTACGCACCCACCTACCCGAATACATGATCCCCGCCCACTTCCACTACCTGCCCACCCTCCCACTGACCCCCAACGGCAAACTCGACCGCAACAACCTCCCCACCCCACAGGCGGCCGACACCGAACGGCGCGACGTCGTCGCTCCGCGGTCGTCCAGCGAGACCCTGGTGGTCGGGGTGTTCAGCGAAGTGCTCGAGCGCCGCGACGTCAGCGTCTTCGACAACTTCTTCGACCTCGGCGGCCACTCGCTGATGGCCGCGCGGGTGATGGCGAAACTGTGCGAGATGGCGCAGGTCGACCTGCCACTGCGCAATCTGTTCGAGCGGCCGACGGCCGAGCAACTCGCCGTCGCGATCGACGCGCTGTCCTGGACGGCGGCGGACGGCGCCGCGGTCACGGCGGCCCGCTCGGGCGACCGCGAGGAGATCGAGCTGTGACGGCCGCCGAACTCCTGGCCGAACTGCGCAAGCTCGACGTGCACGTCGCGCTCGACGGCGACCGGCTGCGCCTCGACGCGCCGGCCGGGGTTCTGACCGAGGCGCACAAGCAAGATCTCACCCGGCGCAAGCCCGAGGTCATCGCGTTCCTGCGCGACGCCCAGCAGCTCGCCGCTCAGCAGCGCGCGGTCGTGCCCCTGCAACCCGCCGGAGCGCGGACGCCGATCTTCGCCGTCGCCGGGCACAACGGCGACGTGTTCGCCTATCGGGAGATCGTCCGGCAACTCGGGCCGGACCAGCCGTTCTTCGGCCTGCAACCACCGGGCCTCGAGGAGGGCAGCGACCCGCTGACCCGCGTCGAGGACATCGCCGGCTACTTCGCCGAACAGATCCGCACGCTGCGGCCGGCCGGCCCGCTGTCGATCGCCGGCTACTGCGCGGGCGGAACGGTGGCATTCGAACTGGCCCGCCAGTTGGCCGATGCCGGCGCCGCCGTCACCAACCTCATCCTGTTCGGCGCGCCACACTGCACGTCCTACCGTCCGCTGCGGGTCGGGATCGCCAAGGCCCGCTACTACACCGGCCGGTCGGTGACACACGCCCGCGCCCTGCGCGCGATGCCGGCGGCCGAGCGCACGCGGTATCTCGGCGAACGTCTGCGCACGGTGATGCCGCACAAGGCGGAGGAAGTCTCCGACCCCGTGTTGATCCGGCGCGGCGCCGTCGAGGAGGCGACGATGGCCGCGGTGCGTGCCTATTCGCCGAAGCCGTCGGGCAACCACATCGACTTCATGATCCCGTCGCAGTCCTGGACGCGGTCGTGGGCCCGTCCGTTGCATTGGAGCCGCGTCGCCGCGAGCACGGCGGTTTTCGTCGGTCCCGACGACTGCAGCGGCGACGTCATGCTGCTGCCCGGGCATGCCGCGACATTCGCCACGTTCGTCGGCGAGGCGCAGAAACGGCACGCCCGCGGGGCCCCGTGTTGACGTCCGGCGACGAACGCACCTCGCCCGGTACACCGCAACGGCCCAGCTCACGCCCGCGCCGGCGGCTGATCCGGCGTCTCGCGATCCTCCTCTGCGTGCTGGCGGCCGCCGTCGCGGCCGGCGTGCCGGCCTATGTGCGCCCACAAGTCGACCCCCTTCGGCGTGCCGACGCCGTGCTGATCCTGAGCGGGCCCCATCATGGCCGATATCCGTTCGGCGTTGACCTGGCGAGCCAAGGCTGGGCCCCTAACCTGGTGATTTCGAACCCCGGCGGGGCCGACAACACGGGTTTGACCGAGTTCTGCGCCAGGCCGAGGCCGCGGATCACGGTGCACTGTTTCGTCCCGGATCCGCCGACGACCAAAGGCGAAGGACGCCAGCTGCGTCGCCTGGCCGAGCGGTACGGATGGCACACGGTGATCGTCGTGACGTTTCAGCCGCACATCTCCCGGGCCCGGTTCATCCTGCAGCAGTGCTTCGACGGCGACCTCGTGATGGTGGCCAGCCCCACTGACATATCCCCAGCCAGATGGGGGTTCGAATACCTCTACCAGACCGCCGGGTACACGCGCGCGATACTGCAGCCCGGCTGCTGACGACGCCGTCGGCGGATTGCTGAGCCTCACCTTTCCAGGCGGCCGAGGCGCCGGATCTAGCTCCTACGGTTCCGGAGACCTAGATCCTGCGGATCCCGGAACTAGGCCCGTCCCCGCGGAATGTCTGAACATCCCCGTGCACACCGTGAAAAACCATGTGCACAGGCTGCCGGCCACGCTCGCGGTTTGCCGCCCGCGCCCGGGCGGCGGCACTGTCCCGGACCGACCGGACCGGCCGCCGGGTCCTGGGGAGCTAGTCCTCGGTCTAACCAAAATTGGCTCCGATGGCCCATGTACGCCGACGTTGCCGACCGCCGATAGTGAAGTGGTGATCCGGAAGGTTAGCTCGTCGCCCCGGTCAGCGTTTGCTGGCAAAGTCCTCGGGGCACGGTCCGGGGCCACAGTCGGCGGACTCAGATGAGTTTGCCGGAGTCGTCGAGCACGGGGGAATCCATGACGGTAGGTCGGTTGCGGGGACGGAAGCAGGAGATCGGCTGATGTGCGGCATCATCGCGTGCAGAACGCATGCTCCGGCGATCGACTACCTGCTCAGCGGGCTGCGCAGACTCGAGTACCGCGGGTACGACTCGGCCGGGGTCGCGGTGCGGACGACCACCGGGGACGTCGCGCGATTCCGGACGGTGGGTCAGGTTGATGCGCTGAACCGATCGGTGGCCGGCTGGACGGGCGCGCAACTCGACGGTGTCGGGATCGGGCACACCCGCTGGGCGACCCACGGCCCGGCCACCGAGGGCAACGCCCATCCGCATGCCGACTGCATGGGCCGAATCACCCTGGTCCACAACGGAATAATCGAGAACGCCGATCAACTGCGGCATGCGCTGACGTTGTCGGGCCATCGCTTCACATCGTCCGTCGACAGCGAGGTCCTGTGTCACCTGATCGAGGATCAGTTGGACATCTCCGGAGATCTGTTGGACGCCGTGCAAGCCGCCCTCACCCCGCTCGACGGATCGTGGGCGCTGGCGGTACTGGAGAAACGAACCGGCCGGGTGGTGGTCGCCGCGCGCCGGTCGCCGCTGCTGATCGCGCATTCCCCGCATGGCGCCTTCGCGACGAGTGACATTGCCGCCGTGACGGATTGGGTCGACACCTTCGACGTGGTCGAGGATGGCGAGGTCCTCGAACTCACCACTTCCGGGCAGCCGGCCCGCACCGGGCGCCGGTCCGCCGAAGGGGTCGCCCGGTGTGTGTGGCGCAGCCATGACGTGGAACTGAACGGCTATGTCGACCACATGGCCAAGGAGATCGACGAACAACCGGCTGCGGCAGCGCGGGTGCTCGACGAACTCGGGCACGGGGTCGCGGACGGCAGCTTGTGGCGCGAGCTGGGATCGGCGCGCTTCGACCGGTTGCAGGTGATCGGCTGCGGCACGTCCCTGAATGCCGGTCAGGTGATCGCCAATCTGATGCGCCAGGTCGGCGGCGTCCCGGTGCGGGTCACCGTGGCGAGCGAAGCCGCCGGGGAGGCGGCGGAGGCCGGCACCGCGTGCCTGGCGATCAGCCAGTCCGGCGAGACGGCCGATGTGTTGCGCGCCTTGACTTCTCTGGAGCCGGGCGTGCCCGTCCTCGCCATCACGAACAATTCGCATTCCACCTTGGCCAGGCATGCGGCCGGATTCGTCGACTGTTCGGCCGGCCCCGAGATCGGCGTGGCCGCCACCAAGACATTCGTATGCCAGGTGATCGGCGGCGCCGCGGTGGCCCTGTCGGCACTCGTTGACACCGGCCGGATTTCGCAGTCGACCGCGGGCCGGCTCGTCGACGAGCTTCGGCGCTTGCCGGATCGGCTGGCCGCGGCCGCGACCGTCGCCAAGTGCCTCATCCCGCCCATCGCGGAGGAGGTCAGCGCCCACAGTGGGTTCGTCTTCATCTCCAAGGGCAACGGGCTGCCGTACGCGGCCGAGGGTGCGCTGAAACTGAAGGAACTGACCTACCGATGGACCGAGTGCTGCCCGGCGGGCGAACTCAAACACGGCCCGCTCGCCCTGATCGGCGACGGAACTCCCGTCGTGGTGGTCGACAACGGTGACCCGAAGCTGACGTCGAGCGTGGCCGAGGTCACCGCCCGCGGTGGCCGGATCATCAGCGTCGGCAACACCGAAGGCAGCACGATCCCGTTGCCCACCGACCTGAACGCGCCGTGGGGGCCGCTGGAGAGTGTGCTGCCGTTGCAGATCCTGGCCCGCACCATCGGGCTGGTCCTGGGCTGCGACGTCGACAAACCCAGAAACCTGGCGAAGTCCGTGACGGTGGACTGACGCGATGAAACCGGGGGATGGAACACCGGGGGGTGGACCAGCTATGAGAGGTCTGAGCATGGCCGTGTATGGCCGTCCGAATCGAGACGGAACAGGTTCTGCTGCAACGCAGTTCGCGGATTCCATCTCCGCCTGCGGCGCCACGCGCGCGCCGCGGGTCCATCAGGCCGTCGTTGACGTCGAGGTCGTCGGTGACGTCGTGGCGGACTTCGACGCCGCGGCCGCGCACTGGCCGCACCGCCCCGCCGTCGTGCACAACGGGACGTCCAGTACCTATTGGGAGCTCGCGAGCCAGGTCTGGCGTACCGCATTGCGTTACCGGGCAACGGGGTTCGGCGGAGACGAGTCACCGGGTCTGGTCGGTGCACTGGTCTCGCACACACCCGCCGCCGCCGAGCATCTGCTCGGGATACTGCGCGCGGGCGGCGTCTACTGCCCGATCGACGCCGCTCTCCCGCCCGCTCGCCGGCAGACGCTCGCCACCGTGCTCGGCCTGGATGGTTTCCATCCGGCGACAGCGGGTCCGGGTGGCCCGAGCCAAGAACACGACGCTGACGCGCCGGCGGCGGACATCGACCCGCCGTCGGCCGGGGGCGACCATCCGGCCTATGTGCTGTGCACGTCGGGTTCCACCGGAGCGCCGAAGCCGGTGGTCGTTTCGCGGCGGGCGCTGACCGCCACGGTGCGCGCACTGCGTCACCTGTTCGGCCTCACCCCCGGGGACCGCGTGCTCCAGTTCGCCTCGCTCGGCTGGGACACCTGCCTGGAGGAGATCCTGCCCGCACTGACCGCGGGCGCCACACTGGTTTTCGACGACGGCGCCCATTCGGGATCGATGCCACGCTTCGTTCGCACGCTGGCCGAGCAGGAGATCACCGTTCTCGACCTGCCGACGGCATTCTGGCACGAACTCGTCCTGTACCTGAGCGAGGAGCGCGCGGCACTGCCGGACGGCGTCCGGCTGGTGGTGATCGGTGGCGAACGGGTCGATCCCACTCGGCTGCGGCAGTGGCGGGAACTGGACCTGGGCCACATCCGGCTGCTCAACACCTACGGGTGCACCGAGACCACGATGATCACCCACGCGGTGCAACTGGCCGGCCCCGGAACCGAACCGGAAGTCGTTTCCTGCCAAGCCGAGGCGCCGCTCGGGCGTGCGCTGCCCCATGTGCGGGATCACATCACCGATGACGGCGAACTGTTCGTCTCGGGCCCCTCCCTGGCCACCGGATACCTCGGACTGCCGGAATCCACCGCGACCGGATTCCCGGTTGTCGATCGCGGATGCGGGCCGACCCGGTGGTTCCGCACCGGTGATCTGGTGATCCGTGGCGAAGCCGGCCTGCTGTTCTCCCGCGGCCGCGCCGACGAACAGGTGAAAGTCCTTGGGGTGCGGGTACATCCGGCCGAGGTGGAGGCGCAGCTGAACTCGCACCCGGCGGTCGCGGGTGCGGTCGTCGTCGGCGAGCAGCTACTCGGACGTACGGCGCTGACGGCGTACGTAGCGCTACTCGGGGACACCTCCGCGGCGGCGCTGAAGGCTTACCTCCGCGAGCGCCTGCCCAGCCAATTCGTGCCGGCCACAGTGAAATTCGTCGCAGCGCTGGCCTACACGTCCAGCGGGAAAGTCGATCGGGCGGCAACGCGACGTGCCGCATTGGATTGTGAGCAAGGAGCGGGCCTGTGAGCACTGGTCATATCGTCGAGATCTTCCGCCGGGTACTCGGCGTCTCCGAGGTCGATGCGACTTCGGACTTCTTCGAACTCGGCGGCGATTCGCTACTGGCCACCCGTGTGCTCAGTGCGATTGCACGGGATTTCAGCACGGAGTTGCTGTACGAGGACTTCGTCGATGATCCCTCGCCCGAGGGACTGTTCGAGAAAGTCGCCTGCGCGGCGACCTAGAAGGGGGAGAAATGCGCGTTGTCGTCGTCGGCGCCGGCCTGGCCGGACTGATCGCCGCCATCGACCTGTCGGATGCCGGTGCGGAGGTCACCGTGCTGGAGGCGCGGGACCGGGTGGGCGGCCGGATGCACGGTGTCCCGATGTCCCCCGGCGTCTTCGCCGACGGGGGTGCCGCCTACCTCGGTGTCCGGCACACCGAGTTGCTTGCGCTGATCGAGGAGCACGGACTGGGTCTGGCCTCCACGGGGATGGCCGGAGACAGCACCTTCCTGGTGGAGGGAACCCGGACGACGACGGCGAGCCGGGTGCCCCCGCTGGACGCGGTGGCACTCGGCGACCTGTTCGACCGACTGGAGGACCTCGTCGCGCAGGTTCGGACCGACGCACCGTGGCAGACCCCGGACGCGGGACGGCTCGACCGGCTGACCGCCGAACGCTGGCTTGCCGACGAACTGACGCACCCGGACGCCCGCACCTTCTTTCCGCTCTTCATCGGCGAGATGATGGCGGCCGATCCGGCGGACATCTCCGTCCTGCACATGGCGTTCTATCTGCGATCCGGCGGCGGGATCCGATACCTCAACTCCTTCGAGGGCGGGGCCCAGCAATGGCGCATCGACGGCGGCGCGCACCAGCTCTGCGAGGCCCTCGCCGGACGGCTCGGTGACCGGATTAGGTTGGGCCATCCGGTCCATGCGATCGACCAGGACGCCGACGGGGTTGTGGTGCACTGTGTTTCGGATGCCGACGACAGAGTGTCCGACTTTCGGGCCGACCGGGCGGTCGTCGCGGTCCCGCCGCTACTGGCGCAGCGAATCGAGTTCCGGCCCGGGCTGCGCACACCGCGGGCGACGGACGCCACCGGGCGCGGCTGCGCGGTCAAGGTGCAGATGGGCTATCCGGCGCCCGTGTGGCGTGAGCGCGGCCTGTCCGGGTGGTCGGTGAGCACGGCGGGCCCGCTGCTCTCCACGGTCGACGACTCGCCGCCCGACGAGTCTGCCGGCATCCTCACCGGATTCGTCACCGGGGCAGCGGCTTCCGAGTTCTCGACGTTGACGGCGGCTCAACAGCGCGACTCCGCGCTGGCCCACACCCGCCGGCTCTTTCCGGAGTTGCCGCCGCCGACCCGGTTCTCGGTGACCGACTGGCTGGCCGAGGAGTACAGCCAGGGCTGCTACGCCGCCCTGTTCGGCCCCGGCGACTGGCTGCGCCTCGGCCCGACGCTGACCACTCCGCACGGACGCGTGCACTGGGCCGGAACGGAAACCAGTCTGGAGTTCTTCGGGCTGATGGAGGGGGCGATCAAGTCGGGGCACCGCGTTGCGGCCGAACTGATCCACGAAGGCGAACCGGCCGCCGCCGCACCCGCGGGCGTGGCGGGATGACCAGGACATGGCACCCGCGCATCGACGGTGTGCGGACTCGACCTGATTTGGGGGGACGATGAATCCGACTGTGCGACGCCGAATCGATCAGATCCGGCAACGGTGGTGGCTGGTGCTGGTGATCGCCGTGCTCGCCACGCTGACGGCGTTGCAGCCGCTGCTGCTGAGCAAGCCCACTTATGCGGCCACGTCGACACTCGTGCTGTCATCGCCCGGCCGAAATCCCGTCGAAGACGCGGCGATGGCCGTCGGGTACGCCACCCTCTTGAACCAGCCGGCGACGATCGACCGCTTGAAGGCCGCTCGCCACATCCCCGCGGACGTCAAATTCGAAGCTCGGACGGTCGGGGCCAGCCCGATCCTGACCGTCGAGGCGACAGCCAAAGACCCGACCGTCGCGCAGGATTCGGCTCAGGACATGGCCGAAGCGTTCCGCGACGACGTCAACTCGGTCCGGCATGCCAGGAAAGTCAAGGCGATCCAGGACAGGCAAGCCGAGTTGGACGCGCTGCTGGCCAGGCCCGGACCCGAAGGACTGGTGAATCCGATGGCGCCCATCGTGCAAGAGGAACTCAGCACTCTGAGGGCAGACACGACCGATCAACTACAGGAGCTGCAACTGCAGGCCGGCGTGGACAAGGTCGACACCCAGATCCCGTTCCAGTTCGCGGCGCGAGTTCTGGGTGGATTGGTGCTCGGCGTTCTCGCTGCGCTCGGCCTGTCGGCATTGTCGAATCGGGTCACGAACTCGGCCGACCTCCAAGACAAGACCGGCATCAAACCGTTGGTGGAAGTTCCGGCGGGCGGTTCGACGGCAAAGGACCAGCTGCGTGAAGAGCGGCTGCGCGCGCTGGCCAACATCGTCAGCCTCCAGGAGTTGCCGAAGTCGACGGTCGTCGCACTGACCGACTGCCACGGCGCCCACGGAGCGCGCGACCTCGCCGAGGCACTGGCCCGATTGTCCTCGGAGCAAGGGAATCAGACCGTCCTGGTGTATGCCGACAATGCCGCCTCGCGTGGCACCGCCGAGGCCGGGTTCAACGATGTGCTCGCCGACCACGAACTGGTGGGCACCGTACTGACGAACGGCACCGTCGACTCGTTGAACGTCATGCATTCGGGCTCGGTGCTCGCCGACCGCTATCCGCTGATGAGCCGGGAGAACATCGCCGCAGTCTTCGACGAGCTCCGCATGAACGCTGATGTCATCGTCGTCGCCGCGCCCTCGATCGCCGACACTATCGATGCGCAAACCATTTGCGCCGCATCTGATCTGAGTGTGATTGTCATCGGCAAGGATGCGACGCGCGCCCGTGACGTCACCGCGGCCGTTGATGCGCTCGCCGACACACACGCGGTGCTCCTGGGTGCGGTGCTGATCGACGGGGCAAAGCGCAGGAGCCGTCGGTGACGGCAGCCGAGCACGCCGCCGTTCGCGACCGGCGGTCGGGATCGTTGTTGTTCGTCGCCGCCATCGCGACCGGCATCGCCGCGATCCTTTCGGTGTCGCCGCTGCTGGGTTCGAAGTCCGGCCTGATCCTGCTCGTAGGTGTGGTTGCGCTGGCGCTCGGGGTGTGCGCCGTGATCAGCCCCGTCTTCGCCACGATCCTGCTTCTGGTGGCGATGTTCCTCCGGTTGCCGATCCGGTCGATTGCCGAGCTTCCGATCGAGCTGTTCCTGATCGCCTTCGCCGCAGTGGCGGCCTCGACGGTGCTGTGGATGGACCGTACGCCTGATCGACTGCGTGGCATTGGGGCGGTCGAATGGGCGATGGCCGTCTACATCACATGGAACTTCTACTCCATGTTCGCCCCGCACCGGTACCCCGCGTATGACCCGATCGCCGCCGAACCTTTTTCGGTAGCCCGGTTCATCGTCGTCGGGATAGTGATCCCGTTCGCGTTGTACGTCGTCGGACGTTACACGTTTGATCGTGTGTCCGCGGTGCGCGCTCTGATGTGGGTGATCCTCGCGGTGGCAGCCTATTCGGCGGTGGTGAGCATCCTGCCGTTCACCCCGCTGACTCGCTTTGTCTGGCCCCGCTACGTGCTCGAGGTGGAGAATCCGAGTTGGGTCGGCCGGGCCGTCGGCATCTTCAACCATCCGGTCATCAACGGAATGGCTCTCGCCCTGGGCTTCGCGATCGCGATGCTCATGGCCGGCAGGCGCTCCGAACCGGTATGGCAGCGCCGGGCTGCCATTGTGATCGCCGTCGCCTGCGGCGTCGGCATCTACGAGACCCATACCCGGGCCGCATGGCTCGGCGGTCTGGCCGTGCTCGTGATCGGCGCACTCTTGGCCCGCGGAAACCGCAAGGGATACATCACGATCCTTGTTCTGCTCATCGCGATGGTGGCCCTCAACTGGTCGACGTTCACGAGTTCCGACCGGGAGGCAGGTGGCGTCGGATCCGAGAACGAAGTCCAGTCCCGGCTCAACGATATCCAGACCGCGTTCTGGGCAATCTCACGAAAACCCTTCGAAGGCTGGGGAATCGGCCGGTTTCAGTCCGTCAACACCTATCACCATCAGCAATGGTCTCCGGAGATCCCGTTCAGCGAGGGCTTCGGCGAGGTTTCACACCAGAACGAATTGGCGATCACGGCCGAACTCGGCGCGATCGGACTGTCGATGTGGATCTGCGTCCTGGCGCTGGCCGCCTACCGGCTCTGGCACGCATACCGGACCCTCCCGGATAACGACCTGTGCGGCAAGCCCCTCGCCGTCGTCGCGATGATGGCGATGAGCATCCTCATCTGCGCGGGGCTGACCGTCGACTACCGGTTCTTCGAGTTCTCGGTCAGCGTCATATTCCTGCTCGTCGGAATCGCCGTCGGCTGGTCCGATCGCCACAAGCTCGCGCCGGCGACCGACCCCGCTGTTCTCCGCGAAGGGGTCGGGCAGCATGCCTGAGAAGCGGGTGCTCGTGTCTTCCACCGCCGCCGAACCCGGGGCGCACGGGATCGATCTTGCCGCACCACAGGGCAATCCCGTGCTGGGACGGCCGATTCGGGTGCTCTTCGTCGTTCCGGATCTGCGCGTCGGAGGCGCCGAGCGCCACGTCACCACCCTGCTGCCGCGGCTGGACCCGCGGCGGTTCACCCCATCGGTCGTCTGCATCGGAAAGGAAGGCGAGCTCTTCCCCGACCTGTCGGCCGCCGGGATCGACGCGACGGCACTGCATCTGGGCGGCAAGCTCGCGGGTGTACGCGCGCTGGGCAAACTCGTCTCCGTCATCCGGCGCGGGCGACCGGACATCGTGGTGGTGCGGGGCTACAACGCGGAGATGCTCGGCCGCATCGCGGCCCGCATCGCCGGGGTCCGGCACACCGTCATGTGGATGCACAACATCGGTGATCCCGAACCGCGCAGCATCGTTCGCACCACGGTCGACCGTGCCCTGACCCGCTGGACGAGTGCCTACTTCGGAGTCGCCGAAGCGCAACGGCGGTATCTGGCGGACGAACTCGGATACCCCGGCGACAAGATCCGCATCATCCACAACGGAGTGGATCCCGCCCTGTTCGACGTCGAGAGCGACCGTCGGGTGCTCGCCGACTTCGGCTGGGCTCAAAGCGATCCCGTGGTCGGCATCCTCGCCGAACTCAGCCCGATAAAGGACCATGCGACGTTTCTGCGCGCCGCCCGCATCGTGGTCGACGAGATGCCCCGGGCGAGATTCCTCATCATCGGGGACGGTGCGTGCCGCCGTCAGCTGCAGGGACTGTGCGCAGCCCTGCGGATCACCTCGAACGTCCACTTCACCGGCGTCCGTCACGACGTCGGACGACTGCTTCGGGCCATCGATGTCTTCGCACTGAGTTCGGTGACGGTGGAGTGCTTCTCCATCGCACTCCTGGAAGCCATGGCGTGCGCGCGGCCCGCGGTCTGCACGGCCGTCGGCGGAATCCCGGAGATGATCGAGAACGGGAAGACCGGATACCTTGTGCCGCCGGGGGATCCGCAGCGGCTGGCGATCCGGCTGACGGAGTTGTTGTCGGACCCGCATACCGCACGCCGCATGGGACTGGCGGCACGCGCTCGGGTGGAGTCCGAGTTCAGTCTGGCTCGCAGCGTCGAGAGGGCCCAACGGGAAATGGAGAACGTGGTCATGGGTCAACATGTTTCGGGTGCCCGGAGCGTCCGATGAGTCGGCACATACTGATCCTCGTCGAGAACCTCTCGGTGCCGTTCGACCGCCGGGTGTGGCAGGAGTCCCGGGCCCTGACCGCGGCCGGGTTCAAGGTCACGGTCATCTGCCCGACCGGCGTCAACCAGGACCGTGAGCGGGAGGCGGTCATCGAGGGTGTCCGGATCCTGCGCTATCCGTTGCGCCCGGCCGGCGGCGGGCCGATCGGCTATCTCCGCGAGTACACGATGGCGTTGTTCCACACGCTGCGCCTGGCGATCAGGGTTCGCCGTTCGGAGCGGATCGACATCGTGCAGGCATGCAACCCGCCCGATCTGCTCTTCCTGATCGCTCTGGTGTTGCGCCCGGGCGGCACTCGGTTCGTCTTCGACCACCACGACATGTTCCCCGAGATGTTCCTGTCGCGGTTTCCCGGCGGCGGCCGAATCCTCCACTGGCTGACCAGGTTCGCAGAGCGACTCACCTTCGCCGCCGCCGACGCGGTGATCTCGACGAACGAGAGTTATCGGCGCGTCGCGATAGAGCGCGGCAAGATGGCCGCCGACCGTGTGGTCGTGGTGCGCAGCGCGCCCGACCTGAGCCGCTTCGTCCGGCGCGCGCCGGACGACGAGTTGCGCCGCGGCAAGACGTATCTACTGGCGTACCTGGGCGTGATGGGAGCGTGTGACGGTGTCGACCACGCGGTACGCGCGCTGGCGCTGCTCCGAAACGACATCGGACGCGACGACTTCCACTGCACCTTCATGGGCGCCGGCGATCAGCTCGCCGAATTGGTCTCGCTCAGCGAGGAACTCGGCATTTCGGACGTCGTGGAGTTCCCCGGCCGGGTGAGCGACGAGTTCGTCCAGCGGTGTCTGTCCACCGCCGACCTGTGCCTGTCGCCGGATCCGCTGAACCCGGTGAACGACGTGTCGACGATGAACAAAGTGGTCGAGTACATGGCGATGGGACGCCCGATGGTGTCCTTCGAGCTCACCGAGGCGCGGGTGTCGGCCGGCGACGCGGCGGTGTACGTGCGACCCAATGACGACCTGGCGTTCGCCGAGGCGATCGACGCGCTGCTGCGGGACCCGGAACGACGCCGGCGGATGGGCGAGTCGGGCTACCGCAGGGTCGCGGCGGAACTCTCCTGGGACGTGTCGCGCCGGGCGCTGGTCCGGTTCTACGAACAACTGCTCGGCAGGCAGGTCCCGCAAACCGCCGACGAGCCCGACGTCCCGCTTGAAACATGTTCCGGTTCAGTGACTTCGGTCGATCGCGTGCACCACTCGGAGGCGATGTGAAACAGGCAGTACAGAACTTGAAGTCCGGCGAGGTCTCGGTCCAGGAGGTTCCCCCGCCGCGCCTGCACCGCGGCGGCGCCCTGGTGGCCACCCTGTCGTCGCTCATCAGCGCCGGCACCGAACGCAGCAAGATCGAACTGGGCGAGAAGAGCATGCTCGGCAAGGCTCGCGCCCGCCCGGAGCTGGTTCAGCAGGTGCTCGAGAAGGCCCGTCAGGACGGCTTGAAGGACACCTATCGCACCGTCATGCAACGACTGGAAGCGCCGAACCCGTTGGGCTACAGCGCCGCCGGCCGCGTGGTGGCGGTGGGAGCCGACGTGCCGGGAATCGAGGTCGGGGACCTTGTCGCCTGCTCCGGCGCCGGCTACGCCAACCACGCCGAGGTCAACTTCATCCCCAAGCACCTGCTGGCCCGGGTGCCCGACGGCGTGGACGCCGATCAGGCCGCCTACGGCACCCTGGGTTGCATCGCGATGCACGGGGTCCGGCAAGCCCGGCTCGGGCTGGGCGACCGGGTGCTGGTGGTGGGGCTGGGCCTGGTCGGCCTGGTCGCCGCTCAACTCGCCGCGGTGGCCGGGGCCAGGGTGTTCGGCACCGACCTCGACCCCGCCGCCTGTGCGCTGGCGGAGCGGTTGGGCGTCGAACGCGCCGTGCCGCGGAATGCGTCCGTCGAAGCCGTCATCGATGCCGTCACCGACGGCGTCGGCGTGGACGCCGTCCTGATCTGCGCGGCGGCCGCCTCCAACGACCCGATCGAACTCGCGGCCCGGCTCGCCCGCGACCGGGCCAGGGTGGTGCTGGTGGGCCACGTCGGTCTCACGTTGCCCCGAGACCCGTTCTACAACAAGGAGATCGACCTGCGGTACTCGCGGTCGTATGGTCCGGGACGCTACGACCCGGGGTACGAGGAACACGGCCACGACTACCCGATCGGCTACGTCCGCTGGACCGAACAGCGCAACCTCGGGGAGTTCCTCCGTCTGATCCGCGACGGCCGGGTGGACGTCGGAACCCTGACCACGCACCGCTTCCCGGTGACGGCCGCGGCCGACGCCTACGCGCTGATCTCGGGGAAGGGCACCGACACCACTCGCCCGATCGGTGTGCTGCTGCAATACCCCGACGGGCAGGCGGCCGCCCGGCGCAGCCTCGTCGAGGTTAATCCGCGGCCCCGCACACCGACCGACCGGGTGGGAGTCGGCATGGTGGGCGCCGGTAACTTCGCCACCCGCGTCCTGCTGCCCGCCCTGACCGCCACCCGCAAGGCGCAACCGGTAGGTGTCACGACATCCAGCGGCGCCACCGCGCGGCGGGTTGCCGAGACATACGGCTTCGATTACGCCACAAGCGATTCCGATGCGTTGATCAATGACCCGGCCGTCGACGCCGTGGTCGTCGCGACGCGGCACGACTCGCACGCCAAGCTGACCGCGAAGGCGCTGCGGGCCGGCAAAGCCGTGTTCTGCGAGAAGCCCCTGGCCACCACGTGGGACGACCTCGAGGAGGTCTCCGCGGCGTGGTCCGAGACCGGCGCGCCGCTGCTCGTCGGCTTCAACCGGCGCTTCTCACCCCTGACCGAGAACCTGCGGGCCGCGCTGCCGCGCGGTGTGCCGCGCGTCGTCATCGCCCGCTGCAACGCCGGACCGATGCCGCACGACCATTGGATGCGCGACCCGATCTCCGGCGGCGGGCGGATCGTCGGCGAACTATGCCACTTCCTCGACCTGGCCTGTGCGCTGGCCGAAGGCGAACCGCGGCGCATCTCCGCCGAGGCGATCGCGTCGCCGGAACCCGCCGAACTGGCCGACACGCTCGTCGTACAGGTCAGCTTCTCCTGCGGCTCGGTGGCAAGCCTGCAATACCTGGGCAACGGCGACCCGAGCATCCCGAAGGAGCGGATCGAGGTCTACGGCGGTGGCGTCGTCGGGATCATCGACGATTTCGTCGCCCTCGAGATCGGGCAGGGCGGAAAGCGGAACCGCAGCCGCGGACACCGCCAGGAGAAGGGCCATCGCGAGGAGATGCGCGCCTTCGTCGAACTCGCCACCGGCGTGCGTGACGCACGGCCGACGGCCGAGGCCGCGTTCTGGTCGAGCGCCCTGACCCTGCAGGTTCCGCTGGCACTCGCACAAGGCCAGTCGGTGGCCGTCGACCTGCCCCAGTCGCTCGGCGGCCGGGGCGCCGAAGCCGGGATGACCAGCGCCGGGGACTGGCCGAGGTGACCACCCCTCGAGCGACCAGGGTCGCCCTCGTCGGCCCCTTCCCGCCACCCTATGGCGGGATGGGCGTCTACTTCTCCGCCATCGAGGCCGGTCTGCGGCAGGAGGCGATGGAGCCGCGGCGGATTCCCGTCCCGTACGCGGCGGTGGGCGGATGGCGCCGCCAGCTCGGCCGGGTGCTGGTCTTCGCGCGCGCCGCGCTCACCATCCTGCGCACGAGACCTGACGTCGTGCACTGCGTCAGTGGCAGCCAACCGAACCTGATCGGCAACATCCTGCCGCTGGTCGCCGCCGGGCTGGCGCGCCGGCCGAGCATCCTCTCGATCGCCGGGGGCGAATTCCCCGCTGCCGTAACCGGATACCGAGGCGTCCGTCGGTGGATCGTCCGATTCATCTTGACCCGGCCGCAGCTGGTCGTGGCGTGCACCGAGGAAATCGCCTCGGCGCTGGGGGGGATCGGTGTGTCCGACCGCCGCATCGCCACCGTCTCCAACGCGCTGCCGCACCGGCTCGACCCCCGCGGCGCGCAGCAGCTGCCGGCCGAGGTCGAGGCCTTCGCCGACGCGCACGCCCCGCTGATCGCGTCGACCAGCGGATGGTACGACTTCTACGGCAGCCAGGACCTGGTCGAGGCGGTACGCGAGCTGCGCCGCACGCATCCCCGACTCGGCCTCGTCCTGATGGTCAAGAGCGGCGGCGACGCCGCCTTCCGTGCCGGGTTGTCGGACCTGGTCGCCGGCGACGGCCTGCACGACGCGGTCCTGGTCCGTGAGGACGAGCGTGCGGTGTTCCCCATCCTGCGCCGGGCGGACGTGTTCGTCCGCACCCCGCACCACGAGGGCGACGCGATCTCGGTGCGCGAGGCCCTTGCCGTCGGCACTCCCGTGGTCGCCAGTGACGTCGGCTTCCGGCCGAGTGGTGTGGTCCGGTACCGCCCGGCCGACGCCGCGGACCTCGCCGACCGGTTGCGCGCAACCCTCGCCGGGCGCCGGGCGGACGCGGCGGCCGATCCCGACGAAGGCGAACGCAATCTGCGGTTCCTGCTCTGCGCGTACCGACGGCTCGCCGCCCACGGTGGCTCACCCGCACAGCGTCGGGACGACCGGCACAGCACGAAAGCGCCGCGACTGGCCTGGTTCGCCGGTCGCGTGGCGGCGATGTCGCCGCGCGAGATGCTCTGGCGGGCTATGTCTTTGGCCGACGCACTGGTGCGGAACGAGGGATTGCGCGAGCAGGCCGACGCGAAGATGCTCGACGTCGCGGCACCCGATTGGGATGCACTGTTGCAGGGGTTCCGCGAGTCCCGTACCCGGCCGCTGCTGCTCGATCCGGACCGCGCCCGCCAGGTGGCCCGGGAAGACCCGGCCGCGGTCGGCCGGCTGATCGCCGAGGCCGACCGGGTCCTGGCCGGTGACCGCGCCTACTTCGGCTACCCCTGCGTGAACGTCGGACCCATCGACTGGAACTACGACCCGATCACCGACTACCACTGGCCCGCAATACCTTCCAGCAGGATCGACCAGCGGGTGGCAAGCAGCGACCCGAAGTGGATCTGGGAACTCAACCGCCTGCAGCACCTGCCCGTGCTGGCACAGGCCTGGCTGTTCACCGGCGAGGCGCGATACGCCGACACTGCGTTCGACCACCTCGACTCCTGGTTGGACCAGAACCCGGTCGGCACCGGGATCGCGTGGCGGGGTGCGTTCGAGGCGGGCATCAGGGCGATCTCGGTGGCCGTCGCGCTGCAGGGACTGCGGAACTCCCCCGCCCTGACCACGCAGCGGTACCGCCGGGCGGTCCGAATGCTCGACGCGAGCGCCCGCTACTGCTGGCATGCCCGTTCCCGCTTCAGCTCCGCCAACAACCACCTGGTCGGTGAGCTGGCCGGCCTGGCGACGGTACACCTGCTGTTTCCGGAACTGGCCAGCGCCGCAGACCTTTTCGGACGGGCGCTCGACGCGCTGGCCGCCGAAGCGGACCGGCAGATCCTGGCGGACGGCGCGGGCGCCGAGCAGTCCGTCTCGTACCAGCTCTTCACCGGGGAGCTGCTCGCGATCGTCGCGGCGCAATTGCGTCTCCGCGGCGACGAGGTGCCGCTCCGGATCGATGCCGCGCTGGATCGCAGCGCCCGGTACCTGTGCACCGTGGTGGGGTCCGACGACCCCGACCCGCGCTACGGTGACGACGACGACGGCTTCGCGCTGCGGCTCGGCACCGAACCGAAACGCACGGTGCGCGAGCATCTCGCGATCCTGGCTGCCGTCACCGGCGACGCCGCCGCCGCCGGACACGGCAGTCCGACGCTGATGGCGGCCTGGCTCGCGGCGGCGCTGGGCACCGACCCGGCCACGACGGACACCGGCACCGCCCGGCCCGCGTCGGCACCGAGCGGGTACGCCCCGGTCGGCGGGCTGGTGGTGCTG
>CAZTAA010000001.1:86651-192390 GCA_964611465.1 uncultured Mycobacterium sp.
CCGGCCCGCGTCGGCACCGAGCGGGTACGCCCCGGTCGGCGGGCTGGTGGTGCTGCGCTCCGAACCACGCCGGCTGACGATGGACGTCGGGCCGCTCGGCTATCTGTCGATCGCGGCGCACGGGCACGCCGATGCGCTCGCGGTGACGCTCAGCCACGATTCGCAGGAGCTGATCGTCGACCCGGGCACCGGCAGCTATTACGGCAATCCGTTATGGCGAACCGCTTTTCGGGGAACCCGCGCGCACGCCACGGTCTGCGTCGACGGTTTGGACCAGTCCGAGATCGGCGGGCGCTTCTACTGGAGCCGGCACGCGGTCAGCACCGTGCGCTCGGTGGACCTGGACCGCGGGATCGTCGATGCCCAGCACGACGGCTACCGCAGGCTCGACGACCCCGTCGTGCACCGTCGCTGGCTGATCGCCGCACCGGACGATCCGACGGTGGTGGTCGTGGATCTGCTCGACGGCCGGTCGGCTCACGACGTCGCGGTGTCGTGGCCGCTCCATCCGCAGTTGGACGTCACGGCTACCGACGACGGGCATCTGGTCACCCGCGCCGGCCTACCTGTCATCCAATTGTGCTATGCGGCAACCGCTCCCGTTCAGGTCGAGCAGCACCGAGGCGATACCGACGCACAGCTCGGCTGGTTCTCGGATCGCCTGGAGGCACGGGAGCCGGCATGGCTTCTCACCGCGCGGGCCAGGGCTGAACTGCCGTTGGCGATGCTGTCGGTGTTGCGCACCGCCGACGCGGACACCATCGCCCTGCCGGAAATCGTCCGTGACGGTGAAATGCTCAGGGCCAGTTGGTCGGAATGTGGCTTCCGCCGTGGATTGACGATCGACATGGCGGACTCTGGTGCCGTGGTGAATATTCCCTTCTTGTCTCCGGTGAGGTTGGTGAGTGAATCGTGAACCGTAGAATGTCTTCTTCCGTAAGTGTTTTCGGGCTAGGCTATGTCGGCTGTGTGAGTGCGGCCTGCCTGGCTTCGCGCGGATACCGGGTCGTCGGCGTGGACGTGAACCCCGCCAAGATGGAGTCCCTGCGGCAGGGCAGGTGCCCGGTCGTCGAGGACGACATCGGCGAACTGACCGCCGAAGTCGTCGCCGCCGGGAATCTGGTGGTCACCGGGGATGCGCGGGCGGCCGTCCTGGACAGCGACGTCTCGCTGGTCTGCGTCGGCACACCGTCGGGGGCGGGCGGGGCACTGTCGACGAGGTACCTCGAGGAGGTCACCGCCCAGATCGGCGCGGCGCTGCGCGAGAAGGACGGTTGGCACGTGGTGGTTTATCGCAGCACCATGGTGCCGGGGACCTGCGAGAAACTGTTGATACCGCTGTTGGAGAAGCAGTCCGGCAAACGGGCGGGCGTCGACTTCGGTGTCTGTGTCAATCCGGAGTTCCTGCGCGAGGGCACCAGCGTCCGCGACTTCCTGGACCCGCCCAAAACCGTTGTGGGCGGCACCGACTCGGCCAGTTGCGCGGCGGTTCTGGCGCTCTACGACGGTCTTCCGGGACCGAGCTTCGCCGTGCCCATCAAGGTCGCCGAGATGACGAAGTACGTGGACAACAGTTTCCATGCGGTCAAGATCGGATTCGCCAACGAAGTCGGATCGATCTGCGCCGCTCTGGGTCTGGACTCGTACGCCGTCATGGACATCTTCCTTTCCGACACCAAGCTGAACATCAGCCCGGCCTATCTGCGGCCGGGGTTCGCCTTCGGCGGCTCATGCCTTCCGAAGGACCTCCGCGCACTGACCCATACCGCGCGCAGCAATGACGTCGACACCCCGCTGCTGGCCAACGTGCTGGTCTCCAACGAGGTGCAACTGCGCCACGCCGTCGATCTCGTGATCGCCGACGGGAGGCGCAAAGTCGGAATCTTCGGTCTGTCGTTCAAGCCGGGCACCGACGACCTTCGGGAGAGCCCGATGCTGGAACTCGCGGAACGCCTCATCGGCAAGGGCTTCGACGTCAGGATCTATGACGCGAACGTCATACTGTCCCGGCTGATCGGGGCGAACCGCAGCTACATCGACGAGCGGCTGCCTCATATCGGTGAGCTGCTGATCGACAGCGTCGACGCCGTGGTCGAGCACGGTGAGGTGCTGATCGTCGCGTCCCGCGCGCCCGAGATCGTCGATGCGCTCGCGCAGGCCGGCGACGACCGGTTGATCGTCGACCTGGTGCGGCTCCCCAACGCCGGGCAGTTGCGGGACACCCCGAACTACCAGGGCATCGGCTGGTAACCCGTGTTCGGCATCAACGTCGGCCGGATCCCATGACGTCGGCGGACCTCGACGCGCCGGAGGGCGGGCTGAGCGGTGTGCTCAAGCGCGGCGTCGGCTATTCGGCTGTCGGCGTTGCCATCTGCCAGATCGTCGTCGTCGTGCAGACGATCGTGCTGGGCCGGCTCCTCGGGCCCGCGGAGGTGGGCGTCTACACGGCCGGGTCCGTGTTGACCGGGTTCCTGCTGGTGTTCTCACAAGGAACGCTGGCGCAGGCGCTCATCCACCGCGAGGACGACATCGAGGACGCCGCCAACACCGTGCTGGTGGTGACCTTCGCAACGGGGCTGCTGCTGGCACTCGGGGTGCTGGCCACCGCACCGGTGATCGGCATGCTCTTCCACAACGCCCGGGCCGGGCAGATCTCGGCGGCCACGTCCGGGCTGATGCTGCTCTATCTGTGCCTGAGCGTGCCAGAGGCGCTGATGCAGCGGGCATTTCAGTTCAAACAGCGAATGGTCATCCAGCCCGCGGCGAAGATCGCGTTCGCCGGCGTCTCGATCCTGTTCGCCGTGCTGGGCTACGGCGCGTGGTCGATGGTCGTCGGTTCCTACGCGTCGATCGTCGTCCTGCTGGTGCTGAGTTGGTGGATGGCGAGATGGCGCCCGTTCCGCGGACACTTCTCGGTCCGGTTGTGGCGCCAGATGGCGGCCTTCTCCTTCCCGCTGGTCCTGGAGCACATGGCCGACAGCATCCGCGACACGTTCCAGCAGGTGCTGCTCGGGCGTCGGCTGGGAACGGCGGATCTGGGCCAGTACCGGTACGGCTACCAGATGGCGGGGATGCCGGCCATGGCCATCGTCGAGATCTTCGGTTATCTGCTGTTCCCCGCTTTCGCAAGGCTTTCCGCCGACAGCGCACGGTTCCGGGACGCCTTCCTGCGCGCCCTCGGCTGGACCTGGTTCGCCGTCCTTCCGCTCGGCGCCATCCTGGTGGTGGCCAGCCAACCGGTCGCGGTGCTGCTTCTCGGTGACGAGTGGCGTCCGGCCGGAACCGCCGCCATGGCGATGTCGGGAATGACCGTGGGTGCGGCGCTGCACGCGCTCGGTGCGACGGTGATGAAGGGTGCGGGCCGGTCGTCGCTGGTGAACTGGTTGAGCGTGGTCGGTCTCGGACTGCACCTGCCCCTGATCGTGGTGCTGTTGCGGTTCGGCCTCGTCGGGGTCGGTGTGGGGCTTTCGATCACCTATGTGGTCGGCGGCGTCGTCAGCGTGCTGCTCGCCCGCTCGGTGGTGGATGCCCCGTTCCGCGACATCGTCAGATGCGTTGCGCCGTCGACCTTGTCGGCGTTCGTGGCCTTCGCCGTGGTCTTCCCGGTCGAGCATTTCGTGGTTCGCTCCGACCGCTGGTTCGAGCCGATCGGTCTGGCGTCGGTCGTCGCCGAGTGCCTGCTCTTCACCGTGATCTATCTCGGCGTCCTGCGGGTGGTATCGCCCAACCGGTACCGATCGGTCCGTGGCTTCGCGCAGCGGGCGGTGACGAGGCTGGTGGGTCTGGCCCGCCGCGAGCGGGAATGAGGAATCGAAATGGGCCTGAAGGTACTCATGATCGGCACGTACCCACTCGAACCGGGTGTGGTGCGTGGTGGTGTCGAGTCGGCGACCAGCACCCTGGTGCCGGCACTGGCCGAGCGGGACGACATCGACAGTGTCACCGTGCTGCGCTTCCATCACGGTGAGGCGCCGGCCGCGTACCGGCGCGAGACACCGAAGATCGATGTCCACTACGTGCGCGGCCAGTACCGGTGGCGGATGCTCACCGGGGCGTTCCTGGATCGGCGCAAGGCACGCAAACTCATCGCGGAGTTGAAGCCGGACGTGGTGCACGGCCAGGAGATCGGGCTGAACAGCGACATCGCGGCGCGCTGCAGCCCGAACTGCGTGGTGACGGTGCACGGCATCACGTTCGTCGAGACGCACTTGTATCATCGGCCGGGTCTCGGTACCACGTTGCGGGCCAAGCTGATTCGCAACGTGGCCCGCCGGGTGTTGCGTCGCGCGAAGGTGGTCATCTCGATCTCGAAGTACGATGCCGAGGTACTCTCCGGGCTGACCCGGCGTACCCGCGTCAGTATCGCCAATGCGACCGCGCCGGAGTTCTTCGCCTTGGCTCCGCCGGAGCCGACCGGGCCACGGCTGCTGTTCGCCGGCGGGCTCATCCCGCTCAAGAATCCGCTCGGCCTGGTCAATGCATTCGCCAAGGTGCGCGCGGCGGTTCCCGATGCGCGCCTGTCACTGATCGGCCCTCAACCGGATGCCTACTACGCGAACGTGATTCGCGAACGTGTAACAGCGCTGGACCTGACCGACTGTGTCGACATCGTCGATCTGGTTGACAACGAGCGGATGCTGCGCGAGATCGCGGCCGCGCGCGCCGTCGTGTTGTTCTCCAGACAGGAGAACGCACCCACGATCATCGCGCAGGCCATGGCGGCGGGAAAGCCGGTGGTGGCCAGCCGCGTCGGGGGTGTCGCCGAGATGGTGGACGACGGCGAGACCGGCTTCCTGGTGGCATCCGAGGACGAGGACATGCTGGCCGAGCGCCTCGTCCGGGTGCTGGATGACCAGCACCTGTGCCTGCGGATGGGCGGCCGCGCGCATGAGGTGGCGCGGAGCCGCTTTGCGCCCAGCGCGATCGCCGAGTTGACGGTTCGGGCATATCAGACAGCTCTGAGTTAGGAGGCATCCGTCATGACTGACGTGGCAAGCAACGGCGGAACGCCGAGTGTGCAAGGACCCGTGGGCGCACGGGAACTGGTGGCACGGGCGCTGTGCGCCGCCGGGGTGCCCGCCTTCGCCCGGTTACGGAGATCGCGGCGGCTTGCGATCCTGATGTTCCACGGGGTGGAGGCAGAGCCGCTGTCGCCGCCCTGCAGTTACGTTCTCGATGCCGGCACGCTGCGGCGGGAACTGGAATACGTGCGACGGCACTTTCATGTCCTGCCGCTCGAGGAGGGACTCGAGCGGCTCCGTGACGGCACCCTGCCGCCCAACGCGGCGGCGTTGACGTTCGACGACGGCACGCGCAATCTCGCGACCCACGCCGCTCCGATCCTGCGCGAACTCGGCCTGCCCGCCGCGGTGTTTCTCGCGACGGGCCCGATGGGAACGAGCGATGTGCTCTGGCCGGACCGGCTGTGGCTCGCGTTCGCGCGAACGACCGCTGCCGACGTGGACCTCCGGTCGATCGGCCTGGGTACGCGTTCCCTTCGAACTCCCGCCGAGCGCAACGAAACCCGCGATATCGTGATCCAACACTTCAAGGAGCTTCCCGACGCGGAGCGCATCGAGCGGGTCGAATGGCTCGTCGCCGCATTGGGTCCCGAGGACGAGGCCGACCGGGGGCCGTTCCGGATGCTCTCCTGGGATGAGGCGCGCGAGCTCGCGGGTGACGGGCGGGTCGCTCTCTATCCGCACACGGTCACTCATCCGATCCTGTCCCGCTGCTCCGACGAGAAGGTCGACTACGAGATCGCCGAGTCCTGTCTGACCGTGCAGCGTGAGACGGGTTCGGCGCCCGCGGTTTTCGCATACCCGAACGGTGGCGTGACGGACTTCGACGAGCGCGCGCGGGCGGCGGTGCGCCGCCGCGGCGTCCGCTGGGCACTCTCGACGACGAACGGTTTCGCGGACCGGGATTCCGACCCGCTCGCGCTACCCCGCATCGGAGTTGCCAGTCAGCACTCCTTCGCCGTCTTCCGGCTCAAACTCGCCGGCCTGGAGGTGCGGCGAAATCCGTTCCCCGCGAGCCGGAACCGGCCGGCGGCACGGAACGAAACGGAGGTCCCCGACCGTCGGGACGCCCATGGCCACGTCGCCTGAGTGCCTGGCGTTCCGCGGCCCGCGCTGCCCGGGCGCACCGCCTCAGTGAGCGCGGGTCGGGCCTACAGCCCGGCCTGGGTGGCTGCGCACCGGAACCCGGAGTGGTACACCACGCCGGTCGGCTCGATACCGTTCTCCCGGTAGTAGCCTTCCTTGTAATAGACCGAGGGCGCATCGGTACCGGGCACCATGGTGCGCACCCGGTAGGTCTGGGAGCCGTCGGTGAACGTCTGACGAACTCCGTTGTGCCACAGTTCGACAAACCCGTCCGAGTCCGAGACCGACCAGCCGATCTGCATCGTGACATCGTGCCAACGGCCCACATCGAGCGGGGTACTGAACAGGACAACCCGGCCGAGATAGCCCGCCGGGCGGGATTGTCTCTCGGCCACCAACGTCCACTGCCCATTCTGTTCACTGACGCTCCAGCTGATCGGCGGAGAGCCGCTGAAGGTTTCGCCGTGCCATTGATTGGTCAGGCCCCAGCCGAGGTCCGCATGATCGCCCGGAAACGTTTCGTCGAACCTCGTGGCGAACCGATACCATCGGACGTCGCCCTCGCGCCCACCCGACGCGTCGCCGCCACTCACCTCGGAGCGTTCACCGCCGCCGAACGGCGGGACATCGCCGGCGCGGACCTCGAACCGGGCGGCTCTCCCGTAGACCGGGTCACCGACGATGCTCGCGGAGTACGAACCCGGGAAGTCGCTGCCCTTGTCGTTGTAGTCCTTGCACTGGACCCACCACTGACTGAAGTTCCCGGTGCTGTAGTCCCCGTTGAAGATTGCCACGCTCGCATTGACGATGCGCGTATTCGTGATGGTGGGCAGTTCGGTGCGCACCACCGGCTTGGTGCCGGCGTCCGGCTTGGCGGCACAACCGCCGGCTATCGCCGCCGCCGCCGTCAGTGACAGACGCGCAAACTTTCGGCGACCGATGTGCTCCACTACTCGGTCACCACCGCGGCGCGCGGACGGCCGGTGCCCGGCACGACCTGAGGTGGCGGCACGGTTCGCCGCACGCCGCCCAGGGCCAGGCGCTCGGCACGGAAGCGCAGCCGCGGCTTCTGAACCACGGTCCAGGACAGCGTCTCGGTGCGGTTCCCGAAGCTGCGCTTCAGCTGATTCTCGCCGGCCATGAAGTCGTAGATCTCGGCGCCCTCCTGCCAGGCGCGCTTGATGGCCAGGGCATGGGCGACGACGCCGGGCCGTTCGTGCTCCGCCGGCTGGACGAAGCCACTCTGGTAGGCGTACACCCGATTTCCGCGGCGGAAGTTGTAGAGGATGCCGAGCGTTCGGTCCCCACTGCGCAGCCGAAGGAGTTGGATGGCTCCCTCGGCGAACCCGCGGACGATGAGGCGTTCGTGGAAGCGTTGGAAGAATTCATGGACGAACGCGTGCGGCAGGCCCCGGCGTTCCCACCAAGGAATGTGGAGCGCCTTGAGGGTTCGGAAATAGTCCAGCGCCTCCGCCTCGCTGGCCGCCGCCTCGAGCCGCACCGGGTCGAGTCTGTGCAGAGCGCGCCGGAGCTGGGAACGCGAGTTGCGGCTCAGGATCGCCGCGACATCGCCGCTCCGCTCGGACAGTGCGCCCAGTTCGACGGCGAACGACCGTTCCGACGTCTCCTCGCGCAGCAACCCGCGCTGCTCGACCAGCGCGATCGGCGGCGGAGTAGCGACACCCGGAAGACCTATCTCGTCGATGCCGGTCGATGCGGCGAAGGCGTCGAGCAGCCCGTCCCACCCGATGTCCGGAGCGGCCAGTAAACCGTTGTGCTCCAAGTGGACACAGTCGAGCGCCGGATCGCCGGTGGCGTTGAGCACCCACCTGCGGGCCCGGACGATCCGGTGCCGACGAATCGCGGCATCACCCAGCACGGCCAACGCGACGGTCCGCCCCGCGGCCGTGCCACGCAACAGCCGCGGAGCGGCCGCCGGCGGGACCGTCTCCAGCAGCGTGCCGATCCAGTTCCACGACAAGAAGAAGGAGGGCGACGCATCCGCCTCCAGACGCCGCCAATCCCGCTCGACTTCGTCGAGTGCGCCGATGGGCTCGATGCTGAACGTGATGTCCTGTCGGGCCGGCATTCTCGCGCTTCCGGCGTCGGCACGCGTCAGGGTGGCCCGGGTGATCGTCCGCGCGACCCGGTCGTCCCGCGGAAACAGCGGGCCGGCTACCAGGGCACACACGTGAGCTCACTGTAGAGGTAGTCGATCTGTTCGGGCGCCAGGGTGGCGCTGCGGTACATCCTGGGCCAGCTGTTCAGCTTGAACGACAGATACGGCTTGCGCCCGATGATCCGTAGCTCGGCCATGGTCGCCACCAGCCGGCGACGGACCAACAGATGGCGGGTCAGCGGGGCCAGGGCCCGGTGGAACAATTCGGGATTGCTGACGTGCAGAATCATCGCCACCGGTTTGTTCCGGTACTCGGACTCCCGGTACATGACGTAACACGACTCCGGGCCGCGGGTGAGCACCAGGTGGTGCGCCGCGAGTGCTCGTTCATGGTCGCGGTAGAGCTCGAGAACCGTTCCCGTGAGCGTGCTTTCGATGACATCCGGATCGGCACTGACCTTGATTCGGCTCGGCAGGGCGGGCCGCCACGGCAGGTTGGGAATCAGCACCCCGGTGGTGTCGAGGTAACGGAAGCCGACCCAGGCGAGGATCTCCTGCGGACCCACATCGGCCGTCAGAACGGTGAAGTGGTAATCCTCCTGCGCCACCAGAGCTTTGAGAAGGGAAAGACTCCGGGACCGGTAGTCGGGCAGCACGCACCACGAACCCATGTTGCAGAACCGCTCGACCCGTCCCGCCACGAGTCGCTCGGAGTAGAGGGCCAACAGGACCCCGACTACGCGTTTCCCGTCCCGGAGCATGAACCCGTAGTTGGGCGCCTGCACGTGCCACGGCACCGTCGAGCATGACGACTCCCACGGAACGCGGTCATTGAGGTTGGCGCGCAGGAACTCCGCCACGGCGGCGACGTCTCCGTCCGTGATCGGTGTCAACACCACGGTGCTGTCGCGCTGCTTCTTGGCCCGCAGGATGGCCGCCGGCGCCACGGCTGGCGTCGGGTGCAATTCGCCGCTCGCGGCCTGGCTGGCGGTCACGCCGGCAAGTCCACCGGTTCGCCCGGACGCATTGTCTCCCAACTGGTCCCGGAATGCTTGCGCCACCACGCCTGGCCCGATGCCGGCAAACCGTCGATCGGGTCGTAGAACGGGTAGACACGGGTCAACGCGTCGGCATCCCCGCCGTCCAGCACGGTGCGGTAGTTCTTGCTCCAGTAGGAGACGCCCAACTCACGGTCGTAGCGCACCACCTGGTGGACCCATCGCTTGCCGACATAGGGCACATCGCACACGATTCGCGGCGTCGCGAACCCGGGCAGATAGCCAAGGATTCCCAACTGCAGCTGTTGCGCCTCGGCCAGCGAGGTCCGCCAGTGTTCGGCGTTCGGGATCATGTCGCACATGTAGAAGTAGTACGGCAGGATGTTCGCCTCGCCCTGGAGCGCGAAGCACAGGTCGAGCAGGTCGTCGGTGGTGGCGTTGACGCCACGCATCAGCACCCCCTGGTTGCGGACGTCGCGCAACCCCGCGTCGAGCAGTGCCCGGGCCGCCGCCGCTACCATCGGCGTCACCGACTGCACATGGTTGATGTGGGTGTGCAACGCCAGGTTCACCCCGCGGGCAGCCGCCACGCGCGCCACCCGGCCGACTCCCTCGACGACCGCCGGTTGCAGCCAGTGCTGCGGCAGCGCCGCCAAAGCCTTTGTCGCCAGCCGGATGTCGCGAATGGTGTCGATCTCGAGCAGCTGCATGACGAACGACTCCAACCGCGGCCACGGGACGTTGGCCACATCCCCGCCGGAGACCACGACGTCACGCACCGTCGGCGTGGCCCGCAGGTATTCCAGCATCCGGCTCTGCCGGTCGGCCGGCCGGAGATCCAGCCTCGCCTTCTGGACCGTCGGGGTGGAATTGCCGATCAGGTCCATCCGGGTGCAGTGCCCGCAGTACTGCGGGCAGGTCGACAAGAGTTCGGCGAGAACCTTGGTCGGGTATCGATGGGTCAGCCCCTCCACCACCCACATATCGCTCTCGTGCAACGAGTCCCGCTCCGCGTAGGGATGCGAACCCCATTCCGGTTCCCGGTCGCTGAGCACCGGAAGCATGTAGCGCCTGATCGGATCGGCATAGAAGGCCTCGGTGAGCCCGCGGCGCTCCGGGATGCACCGCGGAGCCATGGTGTTGAGCATCTGCGGCGGCAGCAACATCGACATGGTGGCCCGCTGCTGTTGGTCGGCGGCCAGGTCGGCGTAGAACCGGTCGTCGAGCAGATCCCCCATCACCGCCCTCAGCTGCCCGATGTTCTTGACGGAGTGCGCCCGCTGCCACTGCGGATCTCGCCAGTCCGACTCGGTGACCGCGCTCCAGCCGGGGAAGCGGCGCCAATCCGGCTCGGACAGCTCCTTGCGCACATAGGTGTAGGGCTGGTCGGCGCCGCCGCCGAAAACCGCGGGCTGGGCGTCGGCGCACACGCTCGAGTGCTGTGTCATGAGTCCCTCCTCCGACCGGGTCATGCGCCGATCAACAGACCGGGCTCGGGATCGAGGGTGGCGCGCAGCCATTCCGCCGTGCGGCGGATCCCCTCGACAAGATCGACGGCGGGCGCCCACCCGAGGTCCCGGTGCGCCTTCGTCGCGTCCAGGGCGATCGCCTGCAACTCCCCGGTGCGGGCCGCGGCATGGCAGGGCACCGACGCTTCGTCGAGGACCGCCGCCATCAACCGGTGCACTTCCGTGACCGTGGTCTGTCGCCCCGTTCCGATGTTGTACATCCCGACGGTCGTCAGCGGCGCCCGGCCGGCCCGCACGAACGCGTCGACGACGTCGTCGACGTAGACGTAGTCGCGGGCCGCGGTGCCGTCCCCGAACACGGTGACGGGGCGGCCGCTGATCATCCTGCTGCCGAAGATCGCGATCACGCCGGCCTCCCCGTGCGGGTTCTGACGCGGGCCGTAGACGTTGGCCAACCCGAGGCAGATCGGTGCGATCCCATACATTCCTGCGTAGGCCCGGATGTACATCTCGCCGGCGGCCTTGGCGGCCGCGTAGGGCGAGAGCGGATCCACTTCGGCGGTCTCGTCCACCGGCAGGCGAGTGGGCGCCCCGTACCGCGAACCGCCCGAGGCCGCGTAGACAACCCGCCGGACGCCCGCCCGGCGGCAGGCTTCGAGCACGTTGATCGTTCCGAGCACATTGCACCGGGCGTCGAATTGCGGATCCGCCACCGAGGCCCGCAGATCGACCTGCGCGGCGAGATGGAAGACGACGTCGGGATTCGTGCCCGCGACGATGTCGATGAGTTCGGGCGCCTGAAGATCTGCCTTCACGAAGGTGAAGCGCCTGGGACCCGGTGCGTTGCGGGCGAGCGCCCGCTCCAGGTTGGCGGCCAGGCCGCTGCTGAGGTTGTCGATCCCAACCACGTCATGTCCTTCGGCCAGGAGACGATCCACCAAGGTGGATCCGATGAACCCGGCTGCGCCGGTGATCAGTGTCCGCACGACTTGGAACTCCTATTCCACTCTGCTGGTTGATGATTCGGGAAGTGCCATGTCGTCAGTAGGCTCCCCTGCGTTCGAACACCGACCGGACGGTCTTCGCGATGATCACCAGGTCCGAGGTCATCGAGCAGTTGTCGACGTAGGAGAGGTCCAGCCGCATCGCGTCGGCCCAGGCGAGGTCGGACCTGCCGCTCACCTGCCAGAGCCCGGTGATCCCCGGCTTGACGAGGAGCCGGTGCTCGGAATCGCCGTCGAATTGTTCGCCCGGCAGCGTGAACAGCGGACGGGGACCGACCACGCTCATCTCCTGGCGCAGCACGTTGATGAACTGCGGCAGTTCGTCGATGCTGAAGCGCCGCAAGAATCGGCCCACCGGCGTGATCCGCGGGTCGTCGCGGATCTTGAACATCTGCCCGCCGCACTCGTTGCTGTCCAGCAGGCTGGCCAGCATCTTGTCCGCGTCCGGCACCATGGTGCGCAGCTTCAACATGCCGAACGGCTTGCCGCCCAGCCCGATTCGCTGCGAAGAGTAGAAGATCGGGCCCTTACTGCTCAGCTTGATCGCGACGGCGGCCAGCAGCAGGATCGGCAGGGCCGCCATCAGGGCGGCCAGCGCGAAGCAGAAGTCGAAGGCCCGCTTCTGGAACCTGCGCGCGTCACGATACTGCGGCCTGCCGATCTGCAGGAGCGGTAGTCCGGCGACCGGCAACACCGCCAGCCGGGAGATGGCGATGTCCAATACCCCGGGTGACACCACGAGGTTGACGCCCGTCGGCTCGAGTTTCCATGTCAGCTTGCGGATCTCGTGGACGTCGAGGTGATCGGTTCCGACGATCGCCACCGTGTCCGCGCTGCAGGCGTCGATGGCCTCCAGGATGGCGGTTTCGTCACCCAGGATCGGGATTCCCTTGTGACAGCCGGACGGGAGGGATTCGCCTGCCGAGCCGCTTCCCGGCACACAAGCTCCGACGATCTCCATGCCGTCGCTCGGATTCCGCTCGAACTCGTCGGCGAGCCTTGCTATCGCCCCGGTCCTGCCGACGGCCAGCACCGCTGTCCGATAGCGCCCGTTGACCCGTGCGCGTGCGACATGCTTACGGACCAGCGACCTGACCAGCAACAGTCCGATGATGCCGGCCGGCAGTGCCACCGCGAGATAACCGCGCGCCAGCTCGAGCTTGAAGAGCAACTCCGCCAGGGCGATCGTGACGAAGGTCCACAGCGACCCCTCCACCACCCGTCGATACTCCTCGATTCCCCTGCCGACGATCTTCGTGGACCGGGCATGGAACCCCGCGAGTGCCGACAGCCACAGCATGGCGATCAACACCGAATAGACTGTCGCAGAATGGTCTTCGGTTCCCGGCGCGAGAGAGGCCTGGCCGAATCGGATGAACTGCGCGAGGAGCACGGCTCCGCACACCACCGCGGTGTCGGCGATGAGCAGGTTGGCGGTGTATCGCCGTTGCCAGCGCATCCGGTCGAGCACATGGTCCGACGGTCCGGTCACCCCGACGGCGTGATCCGCCCGGGTCCGAACCGAGCCCGGCCCGGACCGCACGCGGTGTGTCAGGCCCGACTTCGTTGTGCCGGTTCGAACCTGGCCCTCGGTGGTGGTCACGACGCCAGCGCTTCCCGTAGCGCGTGCTGCTGCCACGCGATCGTTCGAGCGATGCCTTCGCGGATGGACACCCGCGGAGCCCAGCCCAGCAGTCCGCCGGCCATCGTGATGTCGGGCCTCCGCCGGGTCGGATCGTCCTGCGGCAACGGATGAAACTCGATCCTCGACGCCGAGCCGACCAGATCCCGGACCAGTTCCGCGATCTCATGCACGGTGAGCTCTACCGGATTGCCGAGGTTTATCGGCCCGGGCTCGGAGGAGTCGAGCATTGCGGCGATACCGCGAACCAGGTCGTCCACATAACAGAGGCTCCTGGTCTGGCTGCCGTCTCCGAATACGGTCAACGGCGCGCACCGCAGCGCCTGGTCGATGAAGCTGGACACGACGCGCCCGTCGTCCGGCCGCATCCGCGGCCCGAAGGTGTTGAAGATGCGCACGATTCCCGTGTCCACCCCGCACGACGTCCGGTAGCCGGTCGTCAGCGCCTCGGCATAGCGCTTCGCCTCGTCGTACACGCTGCGCGGACCGGCCGGGTTGACGTTGCCCCAATAGTGTTCCGGCTGCGGGTGAATCAGCGGATCACCGTAGACCTCACTGGTGGACGCCAGGATGAAACGTGCCGACTCGCGCTGCGCGAACTCGAGCGCATTCCGGGTGCCCTCCGAGCCGGTGCGCAGCGTGAAGATCGGCTTGCTCAGATAGTCCGGCGGCGAGGCCGGGCTGGCCAGGTGGACGACGCCGTCGAAGGGACCGGGGACGTCGATCGGGTCGAGCACGCAGGCCTCGACGAAGCTGAATCGCGGTGACGAACCGAGATGTTCGATGTTCGACACGCGGCCGCTCGACAGGTCGTCGAGGCAGACCACGCTGTCGCCACGGTCGAGCAACAGATCGCAAAGGTGGGACCCGAGAAAGCCGGCTCCCCCGGTGACAAGAACTCTCATCAGTCTCTCCTGCTACGTGTTCGGTGATGTGCCCGGTGGCGGTGTCACGGACGGCCGAAGCCGCGATAGGTCCAGCCCGCTGCTCGCCATTCGTACGGGTCGAGGCAGTTGCGCGCGTCGATGACGCTCTTGGATCGGGTCACATCCGAGAGATGGTGCGGCCGCATGTTCCGGAACTCGTCCCACTCCGTGAGAACCAGCACCGAGTCGGCGCCACTACAGGCGTCGACGGCCGAGAACGCATAGTTGAGAGACGGGAAGGCCTTTCGCGCATTGTCCATGGCCTTCGGGTCGTACACGGTCACTTCGGCGCCCTCCGAGTGGATCTGGTTCGCCACATCCAGGGCGGGCGAGTCCCGAATGTCATCGGTGTCCGGCTTGAACGCCGCGCCGAGAACGGCCACCCTGACCCCGGCCAGTGAACCGCACTCCTGCCGGGTGATGTCGACGATGCGGCGACGCCGCCGGCAGTTCAGGTCGTCCACTTCCCGCAGGAACCTCAGCGAGTCGCCGACGCCCAGCTCGTTGGCGCGGCTGATGAACCCGCGGATGTCCTTCGACAGACATCCGCCGCCGAATCCCAAGCCCGCGTTGAGGAATCGCCGGCCGATCCGGTCGTCGTACCCGATCGCGTCGGCCAGGGTGCCGATGTTCGCCGATGTCACTTCACAGACTTCGGCGATCGCGTTGATGAACGAGATCTTCGTCGCCAGGAAGGCGTTCGCGGCGACTTTCACCAGTTCCGCGGTCGTGAGGCCGGTCACCAGGAATGGGGTGTCGCAGTCCAGCAACGGGGCGTACAACGCCCGTAGGACGGCTTCGGCCCGCGAGTCCGGCCGGCTTTCGACTCCGACGACGATCCGGTCCGGATGCAACGTGTCCTTGACCGCGAAGCCCTCCCGCAGGAACTCGGGGTTCCAGGCCAACTCCAGGCCGTCGCCGACAGGAGCGATCCTGCGGGCCCGCTCGGCCAGCCGTTCGGCCGTGCCCACCGGAACCGTCGACTTGCCGACGATGAGCGCCGGCCGGCTCAGATGCGGGCACAACGCGTCGATCGCCGCGTCGAGGTAGGACAGGTCGGCGCTCGAATCGTGCTTGTTCTGCGGTGTTCCGACCACGAGAAAGTGCACATCGGCGAAGTCGGCCGCCTCGGTGTAGGACCCGGTGAACCGGAGCCGTCCGGCGGCCAGGCCGTCCTTGACGATGCTCTCGAGTTCCGGCTCGAAGAACGGCACCACACCCGACTGGAGTTTGGCCACCTTGTCGGCGTCGATATCGACCGCCATCACGTCGTGGCCGATCTGGGCCATTCCCGCGGCGTGGGTCGTCCCCAAGTACCCGGCTCCGATCACCGCTACCTTCATCGAGTTCCCCCGGTTCCCCTCTGCGACTTGTTCGGCGCCGCAGTCGGATTCGCCAATGTCGACCGACTGCTGCGTGGACCCAACCCGTGGATCACCACTTCACTATCGGTGTCGGCAACGTCGGCGTACATGGGCCATCAGAGCCAATTTTGGTTAGACCGGGGACTAGCTCCACCGGGGACCGCGGTCGATTCGGTGGCTTCGCGACAGTGCCGCCGCCTGGGCACGGGTTGTCACCCCGAGCTTGCTCAGCAGGCTGTGCACGTGGTTTTTCACGGTGTGCACGGCGATGTCGAGGTGTGCCGCGATGTCGCGGTTCGACCGGCCTAGTTCCAGCATCTCGAGGATCTGGACCTCCCGAGCCGTTAGAGCCAGATCCTGCACCACCACCGGCGGTTGCGAACTGAGTGACAGCAATCGCTGCAACAGGATCGCCGCCACCGCCGGCGGGCAGAACATCTCTCCGGCCTCGACTTTGCGGGTCAGCACGACCAGGTCGTCAAGAGAGTCGCTCCGCATGTGGAAGCCCGCCACACCCGCCTCGGCGCACGCGATGATGCCCGGCTCGTCGTCCGGGGACACGCCCAGCGCGATCACCCGCACGGACGGATCGATATCCATCGTGGCGCGGAGCAGGAGATGGCTGTCGTGGGTGGACATGCTCAGCAGCAGAACGCTCACCTCGATGTCGCCGAGCGCACTCGCCAGCGAAGCCAGGTCCCACGCGACAGCGGGATTCGGAATTCCGTTGAGCGCCAAGGTCCGCACGAGGCATTCACGGAAGATCCGGTTATCGTCCAGGATCAGGATCCTCTTGCCCGCCGGCCCGCCATCCGACGCGTTCTCCCGGTCGGAACTCGACGCACTCGGCGTATCCGCCAGCCGCAATCCGCGGACGGCGTGGTGCACGCGACCGTTGCCGTTTCGATGCGAACCGTACAAGACGTCCTGGAGCCCGGGGTTCGCCACCGTCGGCTCTCGAAACCCGCAGGGAGTCAACGGCGTGGCCTGACCACAGAGCCGCCGCCGGGCGAGGGCATCTCCGTCACGGACATGGTGATCCCGGCGCGAACGGGCGGCCTTCGGAACCGAGATCTCCGGACACGTGCACGTGCTCGTGCTCCGGTGGATGCGCTCGCATTGCCCGACACCAACGCCATCGCTTCACTATCATCCCGGTCCGCACCGTCGTACATGGACCGTTGGAGCCATCTTTGTACCGGTTCTCTACCTAGGACCGCGATGGCATGTCGACCGCCGACCGATTCCGAGGATGCCTTCGCCGCCCCGCTTGCGCAACCGAGGCCGCAACTCCCGGACCGCCGCGCTACGTGGGCATTCACCGGTGCCGGACGTGCTTGGACGCTCCGCGAGATCGCCTTGCAGAGGCCGGATTTCGTACCGTGACGATCGGGACCTCGGCTGCGGGGAGGACTAGTTCCCCGCGTACGGGCGACGCCGGCTGAACCGGATCCGCGGTCCGGACTCCGCTAGTTCCGAGTCCCGTCGATCTCGGAATCGTAAGCCACCGGCCGTAATGCGGTGAATCTCATGGTGCGGTACTGCGCCGCCGCTTCCGCGCGGGTATTCACGCCCAGCTTGGTGAGAACACTGTGGACGTGATTCTTGACGGTGTGCACGGCGATGCAGAGACGTTCGGCGATGTCCCTGTTCGACAGACCCATCTCCAGCATCCGCAGGATCTGCGCCTCTCTCGAGGTCAGAACCAACTCCTTGGCGGCCGGCTGCCGATCGGCCGCCAGTGCGGACAGTCGGCGGAGCAGCATTGCCGACACCCGGGGCGAGCACGATGACTCGCCGCTGGCGACTCTGCCGATCAACGTGACGAGCTCGTCGATCGATTCGTTGCGCAGGTGGTATCCGGCGACGCCCGCCTCGGCGCATGCAACGATGCGCGCTTCGTCATCTTCGGATATCCCGAGAACGATCACCCTGACGTCCGGACATACCTCAAAGGTGGCCTGCACCAATATCGCACTGTCACGGGTGTCCAGATTGATGAGGACCAGACTCGGCGGTTCCACGTTGAGAGCCGTGACCAACGACGACAGATCCCACGCCACTTTGGGTGTCGCGGAACCGTTGGCGGCGATCGCCGCGGCCAGGCTCTCCCGCTGAAGAGTGGAATCGTCGACGATCAGCAGCTTCAGATCGGCGAGCGGATACCGGCCGTCGGGGGATTCAGCGGCCGTGGCTGCGCCCGGCACGGCGTGTTGGTTGTTCCAACGGGGTCCGCTGTGCAGCGCGGAGCCGGGCGATGACGGCGCCGGATTCCCGCGGCAGGGATCGCCACCCCCGCGCCGGAACGCCCACTCGACCGGTTTTGCCCATGCGCCGTCGGGATGCGGACGCGGCACCGGAGTCGGTGCCCACGGCGGTCCCGAATCATCCACGAAGTCGTCCGGTGCGGACCCAGACTGGTTTGCGCTTTTCATCCCCAACACCTGCCCCTACGCGCTCTGCCCTCGCCCCCGAGAACATCATTGTGAGCGAGCGGGCGGCTGTTTTGCTAGAGGTTCGCAAAGAAATTTTCGGGGCCGCCGAACATTTGCCGTACCGCTTGGTAGCGGCACAATTTTTCGCAGCTGACCTGAGAGTAGCTTCCGACCGCAACATTTCGGTCCGGATATGTCACGCCGTTAACCCGGTCTAGCTGCGGTTTCTGTCGACCCGGCGGGTCATGGAGCGAACCCTCCGCTCACTTGATCGATTCTGTCGCCGACCCTCAGAACGGGGTCGCGATTGTTTGCTAGAAATGAAAATTTAGGAAGAACTTCGAATGGCCCGAGGGCGCGTCGGAGGGCCTCAGCCGAGGATCAGGCCCGACGTCGGGACGCCGGTGCCCGCCGTCACGAGGACGTGCTCCACATCGTCGACCTGGTTAACCGATGTTCCCCGCAACTGACGCACGCCCTCGGCGATGCCGTTCATGCCGTGAATGTAGGCCTCACCGAGCTGACCGCCGTGGGTGTTGATCGGCAGCCGCCCGCCGATCTCGATCGCGCCGTCGGCGATGAAGTCCTTGGCGTCGCCCTTGGCGCAGAACCCCAACTCCTCGAGTTGGATGAGGGTGAAGGGCGTGAAGTGGTCGTAGAGGATCGCGGTCTGGATGTCGGCGGGCGTCAGCCCGGATTGCGACCAGAGCTGGTCACCGACCAGACCCATCTCCGGCAGACCCAACTCGGGGCGGTAGTAGCTGACCATCGTGTACTGGTCGACCCCGGAGCCCTGCGCCGCGGCCTCGATGACCACGGGGCGGTGCGCGAGGTCGCGCGCCCGCTCTGGAGTGGTGACGACGATCGCCACCGCACCGTCGGTCTCCTGGCAGCAGTCCAGCAGCCGCAGCGGCTCGGCGATCCACCGCGAGTTCTGGTGCTCCTCGATCGTGATCGGCTTCTCGTAGAAGTAGGCCTTCGGGTTCTTGGCGGCGTGCCTGCGGTCGGCCACCGAGATCGCACCGAAGTCCCGGCTGGTCGCCCCGGACATGTGCATGTAGCGGCGGGCGATCATCGCGACCTGCGCGGCCGGCGTCGACAATCCGTGCGGGTAGGAGAACGCGTTGTCGGCCTGCGTCGAATTTGCCGTCGCCCCAACGGATCCCGCCAGCGCGGTCTGGACCTGCCCGAACCGCAGTCCGGAGCGTTCGTTGAAGGCGCGGTAGGCGACCACGCATTCGGCCACCCCGGTGGCGACGGCCATGGCCGCCTGCTGGACGGTCGCGCACGCCGCGCCGCCGCCGTAGTGGATCTGCGAGAAGAACTTCAGCTCGCCGATACCGGCGGCCCGGGCCACCGCCTGCTCGGTGTTCGAGTCCATCGTGAACGTCACCAGGCCGTCGACGTCAGCCGGCTTCAGGCCCGCGTCGCCGAGGGCGTCGAGCACCGCCTCGGCGGCCAGTCGCAGTTCGCTGCGGCCGGAGTCCTTGGAGAAGTCGGTGGCGCCGATGCCGGCGATCGCGGCCCGGCCCGAGAGGCCGCTCATTTCTGATCTCCCAAAGTCAGTGTGGCCGTGGCGATCACATGGTCGCCCAGGCTGTTGGACCCGGTCACCTTGCAGGTCACCAGATAACCCTCGACCGCCGTCACCTCGCCGCGGAACGTGACCGTGTCGTAGGCGTACCAGGGCACCCCGAGCCGCAGCCCGATCGACTTGATGACCGCTGCGGGGCCGGCCCAGTCGGTCAGGTAGCGCTGCACCAGACCGGTGTCGGTGAGGATGTTGACGAAGATGTCCTTGGAGCCCTTGGCCTGCGCCTTGTCCCGGTCGTGGTGCACGTCCTGGTAGTCGCGGGTGGCGATCGCGGTCGACACGATGAAGGTGGGGTCGCCGTACAGCGACAACTCGGGCAGCTTGGTGCCCACTGCGACTCCGCTCACGAGACGGGCTCCCATGCGTACAGCGTCCAGGCCGGACCGGTGGCCGACTCCGGCATGTCGATATACGTTGCGCGGACCGGCATTCCGATGTCGACGGCCGCCGGGTCGACGCCGCGCAGCTCGCCGAGCATCCGAACTCCCTCTTCCAGTTCGACCAGCGCGATGACGAACGGCAGGGTGCGGCCCGGCACCTTCGGCGCGTGGTGGACGACGAAGCTGTACACCGTGCCTCGGCCCGAGGACACCACGTACTCCGTCGGCAGGGCCTTGTCCTGCCAGATCGCCGGCACCGGCGGGTGCTGCAGCGTGCCGTCCGGCCGCTTCTGGATGCGCAGTTCGTGCGCGTCCACGCCGTCCCAGAAGAACTTCGAGTCCCGCGACGCGGCGGGCCGCATCAGCTTGTCCGGGTCGAGGTCGTCCGGCACCGGAGCGGCGGCGGCGCCGCCCGTGGCGTCGTCGCCGGCCTTGTCGGCCGGCTTGAACTTCATCATGCGCCACATCATCTCGGCCACGACTTCGGGACCACCGTCCCCCGGAACGCTCCACGTCATCTTCTGGGTGATGAAGTAGCCCTCGCCGAGCGCGGTCTGCTTCGGCCCGACGACATCGGTGATCTCCGCTGCGATGCTGACCTCCTCACCGGGAACGAGGTACCGGTGGTAGGTCTGCTCACAGTTGGTGGCGACGACACCGACATAGCCTGCGGCGTCGAACAATTCGATGATCTTGCCGAGCGGGTCGTCGTCCGGGCGGACACCGCCCAGACCCACCATCGTCCACACCTGGATCATGGCCGGCGGCGCGACGACACCCGGATGCCCGGCGGCCACGGCGGCCGCCTCATCGACATAGATGGGGTTGCGGTCGCCGATCGCGTCGAGCCAGTGGTGGATCATCGGCTCGTTGACCGGATGCCGGCCCTTGCGGGGTTGGCTGCTCCCGGACGCCTTGAGCGCCTCGATCCCGGCCTCGAGGTCGGTCATCGCGTGACCCGCGGAACGCCCAGCCCGAAGGCCGCGATCATCTCCCGCATCACCTCGTTGACCCCGCCACCGAAGGTGATGACCAGGTTTCGCTTGGTCATCTTGTCCAGCCAGTCCAACAGCTCGCCGGTGTCCGGGTCTGCCGGATTGCCGTAGAGCGCGACGACCTCCTCGGCCAGCCGGCCCACTTCCTGGATGCGGTCGGTGGAGAAGACTTTCGTCGCCGCGGCGTCGGCGACGGCGATGGTCTCACCGGAGGCGGCGACCTGCCAGTTCAGCAGTTCGTTGATCCGCCAGATCGACTTGATCTGCGCCAGAAGGCGTTTGACCGCGTCGTGCTCGATCGGGATGACCCCGTCGCCGCCGGGCGTGGAGGCCCAGGCGTGCACCTTCTCGTAGATGCCGGCCATCCGCCCGGCCGGGCCGAGCCCGACGCGCTCGTGGTTGAGCTGGGTGGTGATGAGCTTCCAGCCGCCGTTCTCCGCACCGACCAACATGTCGGCGGGGACCCGCACGTCGTTGTAGTACGAGGCGTTGGTGTGGTGTGCGCCGTCCGACAGGATGATCGGGGTCCACGAATAGCCGGGATCCTTGGTGTCGACGATCAGGATCGAAATGCCCTTGTGCTTGGCGGCATTCGGATCGGTGCGGCAGGCCAGCCAGATGTAGTCGGCATCGTGCGCGCCGGTGGTCCACATCTTCTGGCCGTTGACCACCCATTCGTCGCCGTGCTTCACGGCGGTGGTCCGCAGCGACGCCAGGTCGGTGCCGGCGTCCGGCTCGGAGTAGCCGATCGCGAAATGGATGTCGCCGGAAAGGATTCCGGGCAGGAACTTCTTCTTCTGCTCCTCGGTGCCGTACACCTGCAGGGTCGGCCCGACGGTCTGCAGGGTCACCAGCGGCAGCGGGATGTCGGCCCGGTTGGCCTCGTTGATGAAGATCTGCTGCTCGACCGGACCGAAGCCCAGGCCGCCGTACTCCTTGGGCCAGCCGACCCCGAGCTTGCCGTCCGAGCCCATCCGCTTGATCACCGCGCGATAGGCCTCGTTGTGCCGGTCGGACTCCATCGCCTTGGCCTCGTCCGGCGTGATGAGAGTCGAAAAGTATTGCCGCAGTTCGGCTTGCAGCGCCCGCTGCTCGGGCGTCAAATCGATGAACACTCAGACTCCCACCAGATCCAGCCGATGCGACGGACCACCGAGCAGCCGGGTGAGATCCTTGATCGACGAGTAATACCGGTCCATCGGGTAGGTGATGTCCATACCCATGCCGCCGTGCAGGTGATGACAGATGCGCATCGCCGGCGGCGCCTGTGAGCTCAGCCAGTAGCCCAGGATCCCCAGATCGTCGTCCACGTTCGGGCAGGCCTCCGGCCCTTCGGCGAGCTGCCACGCCACCGACGTCGACACCAAAGATATTGTGCGAGAGGCGATGTAGACCTCGGCGAGCTGGGCGGCCACCGTCTGGAAGGTCGACAGCGGCCGGCCGAACTGTTCGCGGGTGGCCACGTAGTCGGCGGTGAGCCGCAGCGCGCCGGCCACCAGCCCGGCGCCGTAGGCGCCGATGGACGCCAGCGCCAACTGGTTGACCCGGTGCACCGTCGCACCGTCGAGCGTGTCGCCGGCCTCGACCGCGACATCGGCGAAGGACACCACGTACTCGTCGGAGTGGTTGGACGCCGGCGTCCTGGTCAGCGTGACACCGGCGGCCTGTGGGGACACCACGACGACGCCGGCGTCGGTGGTCACCAGCATCCACGCCGCCTGTTCGGCGTACGGAACGGCGATCTTGGTGCCGTTCAGCTTTCCGCCCGACAGCGACGTCTTCGGATGTTCGGGAAGGGCGGCGCCCGGTTCGTCGAGCGCGGCGGTCAGCACCGCGCCCCCGGCCACCCCGGCCAGGTAGCGGTCCTGCTGGGCGTCGGTCGCCAGATCGAGCAGCGGCAACAGCCCGAGCCCGAGGGTCGCCAGGGCGGGGCTGATGGCGCCGCGGCGGCCGATCTCGGTCAGCGCGGTGGTGATCTCGGCCAGGCCGACCCCGTCGCCGCCGAGCCGTTCCGGCACGCCGAGTGCGGTCACGCCGCCGTCAACGAGTGCCTTCCAGGTGTTCTCCGGTTCGAGCACGCCGTCTTGCCCGAGTACCGACCCGATGACGTCGGCGACGGCCTGCTGGCCCTCGTCGAGGGTGAAATCCACCCGATCCTCCTTGATCGATCAGATTCGAACCGCGGGGCTCAGGCTTCGGCGCCGGTGTAATCCACCTGCCAGTGCTTGATGCCGTTGAGCCACCCCGACTTTAGGCGGTCGGGCTCGCCGAGCGGACGCAGGTCCGGCATGTGGTCGGCGACGGCGTTGAAGATCAGATCGACCGTCATGCGGGCGAGGTTGGCGCCGATGCAGTAGTGCACCCCGGTTCCGCCGAAGCCGACGTGCGGATTCGGGTCGCGCAGGATGTTGAAGTTGTACGGGTCGTCGAACACCTCTTCGTCGAAGTTGGCCGACCGGTAGGACATGACCACCCGCTGGCCCTCCTTGATCTGCACGCCCGCCAGTTCGGTGTCGCGGTTGGCGGTGCGCTGGAACGCCGACACCGGGGTGGCCCAGCGGACGATCTCGTCGACGGCCGTCGCCGGCCGCTCCCGCTTGAAGAGCTCCCACTGGTCGGGGAACTGGGTGAACGCGACCATGCCGTGGGTCGTGGAGTTGCGGCTGGTCTCGTTGCCGGCGACCGCGAGCATGATGACGAAGAAGCAGAACTCGTCGTCGGTCAGCTTCTCGCCCTCGATGTCGGCCTGGATCAGCTGGGTGACGATGTCGCCGGTCGGGTTCTTGCCACGCTCCTCGGCCATCTTGTGCGCGTAGGCGATCACCTCGAAGGACGACAACTGCGGGTCGACGCCGGCGAACTCGGGGTCCTCGCCCGCGGTCATCTCGTTGGACCAGCGGAACAGCTTGTCCCGGTCCTCCTGCGGCACACCCAGCAGTTCCGCGATGGCCTGCAGCGGCAGCTCGCAGGCGACCTGTTCGACGAAGTCGCCCGACCCCGCCGCCGCCGCGTTCTTGGCGATGTTCTGGGCGCGCGCGTTCAGTTCGTCCTTGAGCGCGCCGATCGCCCGCGGGGTGAACCCCCGCGAGATGATCTTGCGCAACCGGTCGTGGTGCGGGGCGTCCATGTTGAGCAGGACGTTGCGCTGCAGATCGACCGCGAGCTCCCGGCTCATCCCGTGCGGCCACACCGGGATGGCCCCGTTCAGCCAGCTGGAGAACACGTCATTGCGCCGCGAGACTTCTTTGACGTCGGCGTGCTTAGTCACCAACCAGTAGCCGTGGTCACCGAAACCGCCCGTCCCGCCCGGCACACTCACCCAGTGGATCGGCTCGGCCCGCCGCAGTTCGGCGAGCTCCTCGACCGGGAGGCCCTTCTCGACGATCAAGTCCGGATCGAGGAAGTCGAAGGTATCCGGGATATTGGTTCGGCCCATGGTTCAGTCCTCCCAGCGGATGCGGCCGCAGCGTGGTTGCTGCGCCGGTTACTGCGCGATGTTACAACGTGGTCTAGTTCGATTCTGACCCCGATTGAGACCATTGAAACATGCCTCCACCGCAGATCAAAGGTGCGAGCAGAGCATCGACACCATCGGCGCTTGTCATGGTACTGAAACGTGTTCTAGCCTGGCGGGATGGGTAACCCTGTCATCGTCGAAGCCACCCGCAGTCCGATCGGCAAGCGGGGCGGCTGGCTGTCCGGACTGCACGCCACCGAGCTCATGGGGGCCGTCCAGAAAGCCGTCGTGGAGAAGGCCGGCATCGACCCCGGCTCGGTCGAGCAGCTCATCGGCGGCTGCGTCACCCAGTACGGCGAGCAGTCCAACAACGTCACCCGGGTCGGCTGGCTGACGGCCGGTCTGCCCGAGCACGTCGGCGCGACCACCGTGGACTGCCAGTGCGGCAGCGCCCAGCAGGCCAACCACCTGGTCGCCGGCCTGATCTCGGTGGGCGCCATCGACATCGGCATCGCCTGCGGAATCGAGGCGATGAGCCGCGTCGGCCTGGGCGCCAACGCGGGGCCGGACCGCTCGCTGATCCGAGCCGCCTCCTGGGACATCGACATGCCCGATCAGTTCAGTGCCGCCGAGCGGATCGCCCAGCGTCGCGGCATCACCCGCGCCGATCTCGACGAGTTCGGCCTGGCGTCCCAGCAGAAGGCGCAGCGGGCCTGGGCCGAGGGCCGGTTCGACCGCGAGATCTCCCCGATCGAGGCGCCCGTCATCGACGAGAACAAGCAGCCCACGGCCGAGCGACACATGGTGAGTCGCGACCAGGGCCTGCGCGACACCACGCTGGAGGGTTTGCAGAACCTCAAGCCGGTGATGGAGGGCGGCCTGCACACCGCGGGCACCTCGTCGCAGATCTCCGACGGCGCGGCCGCGGTGCTGTGGATGGATGAGGCCAAGGCCAAGGCATTGGGCCTCAAGCCCCGCGCCCGGATCGTCGCGCAGGCCAACGTCGGCGCCGAGACCTACTACCACCTCGACGGCCCGGTGCAGTCCACCGCCCGCGTGCTGGAGAAGGCCGGCATGAAGATGGGTGACATCGACCTGACGGAGATCAACGAGGCGTTCGCGTCGGTCGTGCTGTCCTGGTCCCGGGTGCACAACCCCGACATGGACAAGGTCAACGTCAACGGCGGCGCGATCGCGTTGGGTCATCCCGTCGGCTCGACCGGTGCGCGGCTGATCACCACCGCGCTGCACGAACTCGAACGCACCGACAAGTCGACCGCGCTGATCACCATGTGCGCGGGTGGAGCGTTGTCCACCGGCACGATCATCGAACGCATCTGATGAGCCGTCCCGCCGAGCTCACCGACGCCGAGCGCATCGCCGTTGCCCGCGCCTACATCGATGCCCTGGTGTCGCATCGCGGGGACGACGTGGCGTTCGCCCCCGACTGCACCAGGGTCGAGAACGGTCTGAAGACCGGGTTCTCCGGAGATCACCTGCGCCGCAGCCTGAATCGCGGCCCGCAGTTCCGGCTGATCAAGTCGGTGGACGTCCGGGAGGCCACCGTCACCGGCGATGAGGTCCGAGTGCGTTTCGACCTCGCGACCAAGCCGGCCGTGGCCGGCGTCGGGGTCGGCGCCCACGTCGACGAGACCTTCACGATTCCGGCCGCCGATGGGCTCATCCACCACATCCGGGCAAGCATCCGTCCCCGCATCGTGCGATAGGTTCCAAAGCCATGGCCGAAACTCCACGACCCCTGAGCCCCAAGCAGGTCGAGCGCCTCAACGCCCCGGCCACCGGCACCATGATCAAGTGGATGTCGAAAGCGCAGACCTGGCTGTTCAAGACGACCGGCGGCAAGCTCGGCAACAAGTTCCTGCGCGGCGCCGAGGTCGGCATCCTCACCACCACCGGCCGCAAGTCCGGCGAGCCGAGGGACAGCCCGCTGCTGTTCCTGCAGGAGGGCAGGCGCATCGTGCTGGTCGCCTCGCAGGGCGGCCGGTCCACGAATCCGATGTGGTACCTCAACCTCAAGGCCAACCCGAAGGTCACGTTCCAGACGAAGCAGGGCACGCTGGCGCTGACGGCCCGCGAAGCCACCGATGCCGAACGCGACGAGTACTGGCCCAAGCTGGACGCCATGTACCCGGACTTCGTCAACTACCGGTCCTACACCGAGCGCAAGATCCCGATCATCATCTGCGATCCGGCCTGACGGGCACCGATTTCGGTAGCTGGACCGGGAAGATTCACCGAAAGCGCACCGCTTCCCGTGAATTTGCTTACGGTTTCCTAGATGCGGGGTATGCATCGTTCAGCGTTAGCTATAGCAACTACGTTCCTGGCCGTCCTCACGGCGGCGTTGGTGTTTGCGGCCACGGCCCTGGCCGCCACCAGCATCACGATGACATTCGTCCGGCACGCGGAATCACAGGCGAACGCCGACGGGGTGATCGACACCAAGGTTCCGGGTCCCCACCTGTCCGACCCGGTCGGCGTCGCGCAGGCCCAGGCGATCGCCAACGTGCTCGTCGGCAATGGCTATGACGGCATCTGGGCTTCGGACATGATCCGGACCCAGGAGACCGCCCAACCGCTGGCCGACCTGCTGGACAAGTCGATCTCGGTCCGGTCGGGTCTGCACGAGATCGACGCGGGCGTCTACGAGGGATCCTCTGAGGATGACGGGTGGGGCCGTCTCGGGTATGCGGCGACGCCGCTGCTGTGGACGCTGGGACTCAGATTCGCCACCATGCCGGGCTCGACGGACGCCGACGGAAACGTCTTCCAGCACCGCGTCGCCGACGCGGTCCAGGACATCTACGACAGCGGCCAGCAGAACCCCGTGGTGTTCTCGCACGGCGCCACAATCATGTTCTGGACCCTGATGAACGTCGACAATCCCGACCTCTTCCTGTTGTTCACCCACCCGTTGAACAACACGTCGGTCGTGGTCATCGACGGCAATCCGGAAGACGGCTGGAAACTGGTGAACTGGGACGGCGTCAGTGTCGACGCCGAGCCGTCCCTGCTGATGAAGATGTTCGTCGATCTTCGCAACCTCATCGTCGCCCCGCAGGAGGCCGCCTACACGGTCAGTCACGCACTTGCGAGCGGCGATCTGTTCGAGGCTGCGGCCGGCCTGATCAAGGCGGCGATCCAGCTCGGCGTGTCGCCGATCGACTTCGTCGTCTCGGTGGCCACCGACCTGATCAACGAGATATTCAAGCCCGCCAACACATCCGGGGTGTCGACCGCTGTCTCCGAGGCGGCGGCCCCCGAGCCGGCCGCACGACTCGCGGCTGTGCCCGATCCGGCCACCCGCGAGGTCACGCCATCCGTCGGCACCCAACTCGCCGTGACGTCGGGCACCGCAGTGGCCGAGTCCGAGTTGGCGACGGCCACCGCCGAGTCGAGCCCGACGGCCGTTGAGCCGGCCCCGGCGGCCGTTGAGCAGACCGAATCGGCCGCCCCGGCGACCACCGAGGCCACCGCGGAAGAGGTCACGGACCAGGACCAGGCGGAGGACAAGGACGAGGAGACCGCCACGCCGGCAACCGACTCTGAGGACGCCGAAGCCACCAAGGACGACGCGGGCACCGAGGCCACCGACCCGGAAGCAATCGACGCCGCAGCGGACGACGACACCGCGGCCAAGGACGACCAGTCCGAATCCGACGCCGCGCCGGCCAGCACGTCGGTCGAGGACACCACGGCGTCATCGACCACTGAAACCCATTCCACCGCCGCGACTTCCGACGCTACCGACCACGTCCAGGACGCGGCCGCCTGAGCAAACTCAGGCGCCGTAGACCGGGACGGCCGGGCGTGCCTTCGCCAGCAGCTCGCTGACCACCGGGCCCAGCTCTGCCGGATCCCAGCGGGCGCCCTTGTCGATCTGCGGACCGTGCGCCCAGCCCTCGGCGACGCGAATCTTGCCGCCCTCCACCTCGAACACCTTGCCGGTTACCTCACGTGACTGCACCGAGCCCAGCCACACCACCAGCGGCGAGACGTTCTCCGGCGCCATCGCATCGAAGTCCTGCCCCTGGGTGGACATCATGTCGGCGAAGACGGTCTCGGTCATCCGGGTCCGCGCCGACGGAGCGATCGCGTTGACGGTGACACCGATCCGGCCCATCTCGGCGGCGGCGACCAGGGTCAGGGCCGCGATGCCGGCCTTGGCGGCGCTGTAGTTGGCCTGCCCGACACTGCCCTGCAACCCGGCGCCGGAGCTGGTGTTGATGATCCGCGCATCTAGGGTTTCTGGGGCCGCGCCACCCTTGACCTTGGCGCGCCAGTAGGCGCCGGCGTGCCGCATGGTGGCGAAATGCCCCTTGAGATGCACGGCGGTGACGGCGTCGAACTCCTCCTCCGAAGTGTTGACGAACATCCGGTCCCGCACGATGCCGGCATTGTTGACCAGAACGTCCAGGGTGCCGAAGTTATCGACGGCGGTCTGGATCAGCGCCTCGGCCTGCGCCCAGTCGGCGACATTGGACCCGTTGGCGACGGCTTCGCCGCCGGCGGCGACGATCTCGTCGACCACGGACTGCGCGGCGCTACCGCCGCCGGCGGGAGACCCATCCAGGCCGACCCCGATGTCGTTCACCACGACGCGCGCGCCCTCCGCGGCGAAGGCCAGGGCGTGCGCGCGGCCGATACCGCCGCCGGCTCCGGTGACGATGACCACGCGGCCGTCAAGCAATCCCATTTGTCTGTCTCCTTATTTGATGTCGGCAGTGGTGGTCGACAGGTAGTGCGGCGGTTCCCCACCGCCGTGAACCTCCAGCGACGCACCACTGATGTAGGACGCCGCGGGAGAGGCGAGAAATGCTGTGGCCCAACCGATGTCCTCGGGCTTGGCCAGCCGGCCCAGTGGCACGTTCTTGGATATCGCCGCAATCGAGTCGGCGTCGCCGTAGAAGAGTTCGGACTGCTCGGTCTCGACCATGCCGACGACGACGGAGTTGACCCGGACCTTGGGAGCCCATTCCACGGCGAGCGTGGTGGTCATGTTCTCCATCCCGGCCTTGGCGGCGCCGTAGGCGACGGTGCCCGGGGTCGGCCGCCTGCCGCTGACGCTGGTGATGTTGATGATCGACCCGCCGGAGTCCTGTGTCTGCATCACCGCGTTGGCATGTTGCGAAACCGACAGCGCACCAAGCAAATTGAGCTCAACGATCTTGGTGCTGAACTTCGCCGACGCGTCGGCCGCCGGCACATAGGGTGAGCCACCCGCGTTGTTCACCACGACGTCGAGGCGACCATGGTCGGCGACGATCCCGTCGATGAGCGCCTTGACGGCCTCGTCGTCGCGGATATCGCAGGCACGGAACTCGTACGGCGAGCCTTCGACCGGCCGCCGCGCGCAGGTGATGACCGTGGCGCCCTGCGCGGCGAACACGGCGCTGATGCCGGCGCCGACGCCGCGTACGCCGCCGGTCACCAGGACGACCCGGCCGGCCAGTTGCAGGTTCATCTGAGCACTGTCAGGGGCGGCGATCACTGTGCTAGCGTACCAAGCAAGTGCTTGCTTAGGTAACCACCCGGAAGCGACGAGGAAATCCCATGCCGATCACCACGAAGACCGTCGAACCGGGCATCGTCTCGGTCACGGTCGACTATCCACCGGTCAACGCCATCCCCTCGAGGGGCTGGTTCGAACTGGCCGACGCCATCACCGCAGCCGGACGGGACATGTCGACGCACGTGGTGATCCTGCGCGCCGAGGGCCGCGGATTCAACGCCGGCGTCGACATCAAGGAGATGCAGAACACCGAGGGTTTCACCGCGCTCATCGACGCCAACCGCGGCTGCTACGAAGCGTTCCGCGCGGTCTACGAGTGCGCCGTGCCGGTGGTCGCCGCGGTCAACGGCTTCTGCGTCGGCGGCGGCATCGGCCTGGTCGGCAACGCCGACGTCATCGTCGCCTCCCACGACGCCAAGTTCGGCCTGCCCGAGGTCGAGCGCGGCGCCCTCGGCGCGGCCACTCACCTGTCCCGGCTGGTACCCCAGCACATGATGCGGCGGCTGTTCTTCACCGCCGCCACCGTCGACGCCGAGACGCTGCACCACTTCGGCTCGGTGCACGAGGTGGTGCCGCGCTCCGACCTCGACGAGGCCGCGCTCCGGGTGGCCCGCGACATCGCGTCCAAGGACACCCGGGTGATCCGGGCCGCCAAGGAGGCACTGAACTTCATCGACGTCCAGCCGGTCAACGCGCGCTACCGGATGGAGCAGGGATTCACCTTCGAACTCAACCTCGCCGGCGTGTCCGACGAGCACCGGGATGCGTTCGCCGGAACTGACAAAGGCTCCAAATGACAGACAAGAGAACGACTCTGGACGAGGCCGTCTCCGTCGTCGAGAGCGGCATGACCATCGGCATCGGCGGCTGGGGGTCACGGCGCAAACCGATGGCCTTCGTGCGCGCCTTGCTGCGCACCGACGTCACCGATCTGACCGTCGTCACCTACGGCGGACCCGACCTGGGACTGCTGTGCTCGGCGGGCAAGGTCAAGCGGGTGTACTACGGCTTCGTGTCGCTGGACTCGCCGCCGTTCTACGACCCGTGGTTCGCCAAGGCCCGCACCACCGGCGCGATCGAGGCCCGCGAGATGGACGAGGGCATGCTGCGCTGCGGGTTGCAGGCGGCCGCGCAGCGCCTGCCGTTCCTGCCGATCCGCGCCGGGCTGGGCAGCGATGTCCGTGCGTTCTGGGGCGACGAACTCAAGACTGTGCGCTCGCCGTATCCGACCGGCGACGGCTACGAAGAACTGATCGCGATGCCCGCGCTGAATCTCGATGTCGCACTGGTGCACATGAATCTGGGTGACGAGTCCGGCAACGCCGCCTACACGGGTATCGACCCGTATTTCGACGATCTCTTCCTGATGTCCGCGCAACACCGGCTGTTGTCGGTGGAGCAGGTGGTGTCCACCGAGGAACTGGTGAAATCGGTTGTGCCGCAGCAATTGCTGATCAACCGGATGATGGTCGACACCGTCGTCGAGGCGCCCGGCGGGGCGCATTTCACCACCAACGAGCCGGACTACCGGCGCGACGAGAAGTTCCAGCGCCACTACGCCGAAGCCGCGGGCTCCGACGAGGCCTGGGCCGGGTTCGTCAAGACCTATCTGTCCGGTAGCGAGGCCGACTACCAGGCCGCGGTCCGCACATTCGCCGAGGAGGCCGCCAAGTGATGTCCGTGAGTCGCGCCGAGGTCTGCGCCGTCGCGTGCGCCGAGTTGTTCCGTGACGCGGGGGAGATCATGGTCTCCCCCATGACGACGATCGTCTCGATCGGTGCCCGGCTGGCCCGGCTGACCTTCTCCCCCGACATCGTGCTGACCGACGGCGAGGCACGGCTGATCGCCGACACCCCAGCCATCGGCGCGGCCGCGGCGATCGAGGGCTGGATGCCGTTCGGCCGCGTATTCGAGACGCTGGCCTGGGGCCGGCGCCATGTGGTGATGGGCGCCAACCAGATCGACCGGTTCGGCAACCAGAACCTGTCCGCGTTCGGCCCGATCCAGCACCCGACCCGGCAGATGTTCGGGGTGCGCGGCGCCCCCGGCAACACCATCAACCACGCCACCAGCTACTTCGTCGGCAACCACACCAGCCGGGTGTTCTGCGATGCGGTGGACATCGTGTCCGGAATCGGTTGGGACAAGGTAGATCCCGACAATCCGGCCTACCGCTTCGTCAACGTCCACCGGGTGGTGTCTAACCTGGGTGTGTTCGACTTCAACGGACCGGATCACACCATGCGGGCGGTCTCGCTGCATCCCGGTGTCGAGGCCGACCAGGTCGCCGAGAACACCTCATTCGAGGTGGCCGGGCTGGACACCGCCGAGCAGACCCGCCTGCCATCCGCCGAGGAGCAGCGCCTGCTGCGCGAGGTGATCGACCCGAAATCGTTGCGGGACAAAGAAGTCAAGGTATAGCCATGGCAAGACTGCGTACCCCGCTGACCGAACTCGTCGGCATCGAACACCCGGTCGTGCAGACCGGCATGGGCTGGGTGGCCGGCGCCCGCCTGGTGGCGGCCACCTCCAACGCCGGCGGCCTGGGCATCCTCGCGTCGGCGACCATGACGCTGGGCGAGTTGCAGACCGCCGTCACCAAGGTCAAGGCGGCCACCGACAAACCGTTCGGCATCAACATCCGGGCCGACGCCGGCGACGCGAACGACCGCGTCGAACTCCTGATCCGCGAGGGCGTCAAGGTCGCCTCCTTCGCGCTGGCGCCCAAGCCGGACCTCATCGCCCGACTGAAAGACGCTGGCGTGGTGGTGATTCCGTCGGTGGGCGCGGCCAAGCACGCCAAGAAGGTCGCCGGTTGGGGTGCCGACGCGGTCATCGTGCAGGGCGGCGAGGGCGGGGGCCACACCGGCCCGGTCGCCACGACGCTGCTGTTGCCGTCGGTGCTCGACGCCGTCGCCGACACCGGGATGCCGGTGGTGGCCGCGGGTGGGTTCTTCGACGGCCGCGGTTTGGCCGCCGCGCTGTCGTACGGCGCCGCCGGTGTCGCGATGGGCACCCGGTTCCTGTTGACCTCCGACTCAACGGTGCCCGACGACGTCAAGCAGCGGTATCTGTCCGCCGGCCTGGACGGCACGGTCGTCTCGACCCGCGTCGACGGGATGCCACATCGCGTGTTGCGCACCGGCCTGGTGGAGAAGCTCGAAAGCGGTTCTCGGGTGCGCGGTTTCACCGCGGCGATCGGCAACGCGCAGAAGTTCCGGAAGATGACCGGCATGACGTGGCGGTCGATGCTGCGCGACGGCATGGCGATGCGCCACGGCAAGGACCTGACGTGGTCGCAGGTGGTGATGGCGGCAAACACCCCGATGCTGCTGAAAGCCGGCCTGGTGGAGGGCAACACCGACGCGGGCGTGCTCGCCTCGGGTCAGGTCGCCGGGATCCTGGACGACCTGCCGTCGTGCGCGGAACTGGTGCCCGCGATCGTCGACGAGGCCGTCGAGCGTCTGCGCGCGGCGTCCGCACTGGTGCTCTAGCCCCACCTCGCCATCTGTTCAGTCACCTCGGCGATATCCACTCGCACGATGCCGCCGGCACCGCTGAACAGATCGTGTTGGCGGTCAGGACTGGGGCAGTTCGAAGTGCTGGTAGTCCTTTGGGTCGTGCCAGTGGCCGCCCCACGTCCAGCCGCGGTCGGTGAAGACCCGGACGGCGGCGTCGCCGTCGTGCAGTAGGCCCGGGTCGTCGCGGCGCCGGTCCAGGTAGGGCCCGCTCGTCGTCGGTTCGATCCGGCCGTCCAGGTGCACCGACGGATTCAGCAACGGGTTGACGTCGATCGCCCGGCCGTAGGCGTGCTGCGACCAGCGCTGCGATCCGGGGATGCCGCGGCAGTTGAACGCCGAGGTGTTGTCGTCCTCCATCGACAGTTCGTCCTCGGCGCCCGGATAGTGTTGCGGTGGAAGCATTTTCGCGATCGGAAAGTGCAGCTGACGCAGCTGGTCGAAGATCGCGATCACCTGTTGAGCCAGGTCCCGGTGCACGATCAACTCGCCCCGGTGCGGCTGTCCGTCGACCCCCTCGTAGTCGACCTCGACGCGGCGTAACTCCTCGGGCCCGACGGGACACCCCGGGTGCCAGCTGGCGCCCAGTTCGGCGGCGGTTACCGGATGCACGGATTCGGGCGGCGCGGTCGACGTGGTGGCAGCCGGTGTGATCGAGTCGGCCACCGGTGTCCTCGGCGGAGTGCCGCATGCGGCCAGCACGACAGTGACCGCCGCGGCCGCAGTCGCTTGAAGGATGCGGCGTCGTGCAGCAGCCACGTCCCACGCGCGGTGTTCGGGCGGCCTACCGATGGCGCTCACAGGCCGAATCTAAGTTGCTCGTGAACCTATAAACTTCAATTGCGTCAAATGAAGCTATTATCTTCATATGTGTGCAATGAAGCATTCCGCTTCACATCGGATGGCGGCACCCGTCGCAACGCTTCTGGGTGACGTCGTCGGCTCGCGCGCGTTCCCGGACCGGCGGCGACTGCACCAAAAACTGACGAAGGCCCTGCATTCGATCGGCGGCGACGCGACCGACGCCCCAGCCCTGACGGTCGGAGACGAGTTCCAGGGCATCTATCCCACGGTGGGCGGCGCGATCGACGCCGCGCTGACATTGCGTCTCATGCTGGCCCCCGAGGTGGACGTCCGCTTCGGCATCGGTTGGGGAAGCATCACCACGCTGGACCCGGCCAGGGGGATTCAGGATGGGCCGGCGTGGTGGGCGGCACGGGACGCAATCCAATGGACGGCGGCCACCCAGTTGCAATCCGGCCTAGCGCACGTGCGCACCGCCTTCCGTAACGCCGCTGCTTCGGGAGCCGACCCGAATCCGGTGAACGCCGCCCTGATGTGTCGGGACCATCTGCTTGGATCACTCGACGACCGGTCCGTACGAATCCTCGCCGGGCTGCGCGACGGCCGCACCAAGAAGGAGCTGGCGATGGCGGAGGGAATCAGCGCCTCAGCGGTGTCCCAGCGCGCCGCTCGCGACGGTCTCGACCTGATCGTGTTCATCGGACACCAGCTTCGGCAGATCTGATGAGTGCGCTGGCGGTGTTCCTGGTAGCGGTCGGACTGGCCGACATCAGCCGCAAGGTCACCGCGTACCACTGGTTGCCTACGGCGATGGGACCGGCGGCAGTGATCGCGGCAGCTGTGCTGGCCGGTCTATGGCATCCCGGTGACATCGCGCTGCTCATCACCGCCGGCGTCTGCTCGGCTCTGTGGATCCATCTGGGGACGCGTGCAGAAGAGTTTGGCAGACATCAGGTTTCGGCGCTCATCTCCTTCGGAGCCGGCTTCGCCGTGCTCGCCGGGCTGGCCGGCTGGGCATCACCCGTTGGCGGACCCGTTGCCCGCTGGCTGGAGTGGGTGGGTCTCGCGCACGTCGTGGCACCCGGCCGCGCACTCATGATCGCCGGTGTCGTGCTCGTCCAGTTGGTCACCGCCAACCAGTTGGTCCGCCTAATCCTCGGCGCGGTCGGTGCCATCCGGCCCGCAGGCGAACCACAGCCGTCGGACCGGCTCAAGGGAGGCCGGCTGCTCGGGCCCATGGAACGACTGCTGATCGTCGGTCTGGGACTGGGCGGTCAGTTTGCCGCTGCGTCGGCGGTCGTCGCCGCCAAGGGCATCATCCGATTTCCCGAGTTGAGCGCCCAGCGCAAGGACAGCGAGGGCGCCAGCATCGACGCACTGACCGAGTACTTCCTCGTTGGCAGCTTCGCCAGCTGGCTGCTCGCGATGGGCGGCTTGGCACTCGCCGTGTAGTGATCTCGGCGAAACCCGGCTTGGCGCCGCCGAGCGTTCATAGACTCGGATTGACGCGATCGACGGGAGACTCCGCAATGAAGACAAACGCCGCAATCCTGTGGGAATTCGGTGGCAACTGGGAGGTCGAGGAGATCGACCTCGACCCGCCGCAGGACGGCGAGGTGCTGGTGTCGTGGGAAGCCACCGGGCTCTGCCACTCCGACGAGCACATCCGCACCGGCGACCTCCCGGCGCCGCTGCCGCTCATCGGCGGCCATGAGGGCGCCGGCATCGTTCAGGAAGTCGGGCCCGGTGTGCAGGGGCTCAAACCCGGCGACCACGTGGTGGCCTCCTTCCTGCCGGCGTGCGGGCGCTGCCGGTTCTGCTCGACCGGTCATCAGAACCTGTGTGATCTGGGTGCTCTGATCATGGCCGGCACCCAGGCCGACGGGACCCACCGGCGCCGCGCGCGCGGGCAGAACGTCGGCGTGATGGCGTTCGTCGGCACCTTCTCGCAGTACGGCACCGTGCCGGAGGCGTCGATCGTGAAGATCGACGACGATCTTCCGCTGTCGCGGGCCTGCCTGCTGGGCTGCGGGGTCACCACCGGCTGGGGCTCGGCCGTGAACACCGCCGACGTGTCACCCGGCGACACCGTCGTGGTGATCGGTCTGGGCGGCATCGGCAGCGGCGCGGTCCAGGGGGCACGGCTGGCCGGAGCCGAGAAGATCATCGTCATCGACCCGATCGCAGAAAAACGGGCCAAGGCGATGGAATTCGGCGCCACCCACTTCGTGACGTCCATGCCCGAGGCCATGGCGTTGGTCGCGGACCTGACCAAGGGCGTGATGGCCGATTCGGCGATCCTGACCGTCGGCCTGCTCGAAGGCTCGATGCTCGAGGAGGCCGCCAACATCATCCGCAAGGGCGGCGCGGTGGTCATGACGGCCCTGGGCCGGATGGCCGACTCCACCCCGACACTCAACATGATGATGTTCACGCTGTTCCAGAAGCGCCTGCTCGGCAGCCTCTACGGCGAGGCGAACCCGCGCGCCGACATTCCGCGACTGCTCAGCCTGTACCGCGAGGGCAAGCTGCTGCTGGACGAGACCGTCACCCACGAATACAAGCTGGCCGAGGTCAACGAGGGCTACGAGGACATGCGGGCCGGCAAGAACATCCGGGGCGTCGTCCTGCACGACCACTGATCAGCGGCGCGCTAGAGCCTTTCTAGAGCCTTTCGATGATGGTGACGTTAGCGGTGCCGCCGCCCTCGCACATCGTCTGCAGACCGTAGCGACCGCCGGTGCGCTCCAGCGTGTGCAGCATGGTGGTGAACAGCTTGGCACCGGTCGCGCCGAGCGGGTGCCCGAGCGCGATCGCGCCGCCGCTGGGATTGACCTTGGCGGGGTCGGCCTTGGTCTCCTTGAGCCAGGCCATCACCACCGGGGCGAACGCCTCGTTGATCTCGACGGTGTCGATGTCGTCGATGGACAGGCCAGTCTTCGCCAGCGCGTACTGGGTCGCGGGGATCGGGCCGGTCAGCATGAACACCGGATCGGCGCCGCGGGTGCTGATGTGATGGATTCGCGCCCTCGGCTTCAAATTGTGGGCCTGCACTGCTTTTTCCGAGGCCAGCAGCACGGCGCTCGCTCCGTCGGAGATCTGGCTGGCCATCGCCGCGGTCAGCCGGCCGCCATCGACCAGGGCTTTGAGCCCGGCCATCTTCTCCAGTGACGACTCACGCGGGCCCTCGTCGACCCGGAACGCCCCGTGCTCGGTCTCGACGGCGAAGATCTCGTTGTCGAAGTGTCCCGCCTTGATCGCCTCGAACGCCTTCTCGTGGCTGTGCAGCGAGAACTTCTCCATGTCCTCGCGGGACAGATCCCACTTCTCGGCGATCAGCTCCGAACCGCGGAACTGCGAGATCTCCTGGTCCCCATAGCGTTCCAGCCACAACTTGGATTCGTTGGTGGGAGAGGTGAAGCCGAACTGCTCGCCGACGGTCATCGCCGAGCTGATCGGGATCTGACTCATGTTCTGCATGCCGCCGGCCAGGATCAAGTCGGCGGTACCGGACATGATCGCCTGGGCCCCAAAGGAAATGGCCTGCTGGCTGGACCCGCACTGACGGTCGACGGTGACACCCGGCACGGCTTCGTCGTATCCCGCCGCCAGCCAGGACAGCCGGGCGATGTTGCCGGCCTGGCCGCCGATCGCGTCCACACAGCCGGCGACCACGTCGTCGACCGCAGCCGGGTCGACGTCGACGCGATCGAAGATCGCCCGCCACGCCAGGGCGCCCAGGTCGACGGGATGAACACCGGCGAGTCCGCCGCCCCGCTTGCCGACCGCGGTCCGCGCCGCCTCGATCACATACGCTTCAGCCATTGGATTCTCCTTCTGTATCAGCAGATTTCGTGATTCCGCCAAGAACGATCGCCAGATACTGACGGCCGACCTGCTGGGCCGTCAGCGGTCCGCCGGGTTGGTACCACCGTACCGACACCCAGGTGGTGTCGCGGATGAAGCGGTAGACCAGGTCGACATCGAGATCGGGCCGGAAGCAGCCCTGTTCGATGCCCTGGCCCAGCACGTCCAGCCACATCTTGCGCTGCTCGCGGTTGCGCTCCTCGACGTAGGCGAACCGCGGTTGCGTCGACAGCCTCTTGGCTTCGTCCTGGTAGATGACGACCTGCGCATGGCGCGACTCGATCGCCTCGAAGGAGGCCATGAACAGGCCCTTCAACCGGTCCAACGGATTCGGCTCGCTGTCGATGATCTCCTGGTAGCGCGCGAACAGCCAGTCGAGGAACCCGCGCATCACCTCGTCGACCATCTCCTCCTTGGAGGAGAAGTGGTGATAGAGGCTGCCCGACAGGATTCCCGCGGCGTCGGCGATATCGCGCACCGTGGTGGCGCGCAGGCCCCGCTCGGCCATCATCGCCGCGGCCAGCTCCAGCAGTTCGTCGCGTCGCGTCACGTCATCAGGCGCGCTGGCTCGACACCGAGATCACTTCGCCGGTCAGGTAACTGGAGTAGTCACTGGCCAGGAACGCGATGGTGGCAGCGACCTCCCACGGTTCGGCGGCACGGCCGAAGGCCTCGTCGGAGGACAACCGGTCCAGCAGATCCGAGGACGACGTCTTCTCCAGGAACTTGTGCCGCGCGATACTGGGTGACACCGCGTTGATCCGCACGCCGTACTCGACCGCCTCGATGGCGCTGCACCGGGTGAGCGCCATCACCCCGGCCTTGGCGGCGGCGTAGTGCGACTGGGAATGCTGTGCGCGCCAACCCAATACGCTGGCGTTGTTGACGATCACCCCGCCGTGGTCAGCGTCGCGGAAGTACGTCAGGGCCGCCCGCGTCGCGCGCATCACCGAGGTCAGGCTGACGTTGAGGACGCGGTCCCATTCCTCGTCGGTCATGTCGATCACCGGCGTCTGCCCGCCGAGGCCGGCGTTGTTGACCAGCACATCCAGCCGGCCCATCCGGGCGGTGGTCGACGAGATCAGCGCATCGACCTGGGCGGTGGAGGTGACATCGCAGACCACGCTCTCGACCCGGCCGAGCCCGAGGCTCTCGAGTTGTTCGCGGGTCTCGCCGAGGCGGCGCTCGTGATGGTCGGAGACGACGACGTCGGCCCCCTCGAGCAGGGCCCGGCGCGCGGTCGACGCACCGATGCCGGTGCCGGCGGCGGCGGTGACGACCACCACCTTGCCGGTCAGGAGTCCGTGTCCGTCAATCTCTTTCGGCACGTCGGAAAGACTCAACCCTTCACCTCCCTGGGCAGGCCGAGCACGCGCTCGGCGAGGACATTGCGCTGGATCTCGTTCGATCCGCCGTAGATGGTGTCGGCGCGGGAGAACAGGAACAGCCGCTGCCACTCGTCGAACTCCCCGTCGCGCAGCACCAGGGAGTCCTTACCCATCACGTCCATGGCGAGCTCGCCGAGATCGCGATGCCAGTTGGCCCACAACAACTTCGAGATATTGTCCTGACCCGGCTTCTCGACGTCCATGGTCGCCAGGGCGTACGAACGCATCGCCCGCAGCCCTACCCAGGCCCGGGTCAGTCGGTCCCGGATGGCCGGGTCGTCGATGCTGCCGTTGCGCCGGGCCAGTTCGACGATGCCGGAAAGCTCACGCGCGTAGCGGATCTGCTGACCCAGCGTGGACACCCCGCGCTCGAAGGTCAGCGTGCCCATCGCGACCCGCCAGCCGTCACCCGGCTCGCCGACGACGAGGCCGGCGTCGGTGCGGGCGTCGTCGAAGAACACCTCGTTGAATTCGGAGTCACCGGTGAGCTGGACGATGGGCCGCACCTCGACACCCGGCTGATCAAGCGGGACAAGGAGATACGACAACCCGGCGTGGCGTTTGGAGCCTTTCTCGGTGCGCGCCACCACGAAGCACCACTGCGCCCAGTGCGCCAGCGACGTCCACACCTTCTGGCCATTGATCACCCATTGGTCGCCGTCGAGGACGGCGGTGGTGGAGACGTTGGCCAGGTCGCTGCCGGCGTTGGGCTCGGAATAGCCCTGGCACCACAGTTCGGTGACGTCGAGGATGCGCGGCAGGAAGCGCTGCTGCTGCTCGGGCGTGCCGAACGCGATGAGCGTCGGGCCGAGCAGTTCCTCGCCGAAATGGTTGACCTTGTCGGGCGCGTCGGCGCGGGCGTACTCCTCGTAGAAGGCGACCCGGTGCGCGACGGACAGACCGCGTCCGCCGTGTTCGACCGGCCAGCCCAGACAGGTCAGCCCGGCCGCGGCCAGATGCTGGTTCCACGCCCGGCGTTCCTCGAACGCCTCGTGCTCACGTCCCGGGCCGCCGAGGCCTTTCAGCTCCGCGAACTCACCGACCAGATTGTCGGCCAGCCACTCGCGGACCTCCGTCCGGAACTTCTGGACCTCCTCCATCCCTGTAGGCTAACCTACCAAGCACTTGCTTTGTTAGCCCCGGGCGGCACATCGCGTCCCGGCGTGCCGCCGCCCTCGCCCCGGACGGCGGCACGAGTACGGGCAGCACCACCGGAGGAGCGTCGATGACGAGCGTCCCGCAGACCACACCTGCGGTGCTGGATCGGACCGCTCGTACCCTTCCCGACCACGACGCGCTGGTCACGGACGACAGGACGCTCACCTTCGCGCAGTTGCGCGACGAGGTCCGCCGGGCCGCGGCGGCCATGATCGACCTCGGCCTGGCCCCGGGCGACCGCGTCGCCGTCTGGTCGCCGAACACCTGGCATTGGGTGGTGGCCTGCCTGGCGACCCACTACGCGGGCGCGGTGCTCGTGCCGCTGAACACCCGCTACACCGCCAGCGAGGCCACCGACATCCTGGCCCGCACCCAGGCGCCGCTGCTGATCACCGCGGGCGAGTTCCTCGGCGCGGACCGCAGCGCCGAACTCGACCGGGACGCGCTGCCCGCGCTGCGCCACGTCGTGCGGGTGCCACTGGATGCCGCCGACGGAACCTGGGACGACTTCGTCGCGCGCGGCGACAACCCGGAACGCCTGGCCGAAGCCGATGCGCGCGCCGCCGCGGTACGGCCCGACGACGTCTCCGACATCCTGTTCACCTCCGGCACCACCGGCCGAAGCAAGGGCGTCCTGTGCGCGCACCGTCAGTCGCTGGCCGGGTCGGCCGCGTGGGCGGCGTGCGGCGAGATCACCAGCGCCGACCGCTACCTGTGCATCAACCCGTTCTTCCACAACTTCGGCTACAAGGCCGGCATCCTGGCCTGCCTGCAGACCGGAGCGACGCTGATCCCGATGGTGACGTTCGAGGCCGAGCAGGCCATGCGTGCCGTGCAGGAACACCGGGCGTCGGTGCTGCCCGGCCCGCCGACGATCTACCAGATGCTGCTCGACCACCCCAATCGCGCCGACTACGACCTCAGTTCGCTGCGGTTCGCCGTCACCGGCGCCGCCGTGGTGCCGATGGTGCTGATCGAGCGGATGCAGTCCGAACTCGACATCGACATCGTGTTGACCGCCTACGGCCTCACGGAGGCAAGCGGTTTCGGCACCATGTGCCGGCCCGACGACGACGCCGTCACGGTCGCCACCACCTGCGGACGGCCGATCGCCGACTTCGAACTGCGGATCGACGCGGCCGGCGCGGGCGAACCCGGCGAGGTGCTGCTGCGCGGACCCAACGTGATGCTCGGCTATCTCGACGACCCCGAGGCGACCGCGGCCGCCATCGACGCGCAGGGCTGGCTGCACACCGGTGACGTCGGAACCGTGGACGCCGCAGGCAATCTGCGCATCACCGACCGGCTGAAGGACATGTACATCTGCGGCGGGTTCAACGTCTACCCCGCCGAGATCGAACAGGTGCTGGCCCGGCTGCCCGGCGTGGCCGAGGCCGCCGTGATCGGCGTGCCGGACGAGCGACTCGGCGAGGTGGGCAAGGCGTTCGTGGTGCTGCTTCCCGGGGCCGGCCTCGACGAGCAGACCGTCATCGCCCACACCAAGAAACACCTGGCCAACTTCAAGACACCACGCTCGGTGGAGTTCCTCCACGTGCTGCCGCGCAATCCCGGCGGCAAGGTCGTCAAGCCACAGCTAAGGGAAAGAGCCTGATGGATCTGGATTTCGATAGTGACGTCGACGACTTCCGATCGGAGGTGCGTGACTTCCTCGCCGCCAACCGCGCGCACTTCCCCACCGAGTCCTATGACACCGCAGCGGGTTTCGACCAGCACCGGCGGTGGGACAAGATCCTCTTCGACGCCCGGCTGTCGGTGATCAGCTGGCCGGAGCGCTACGGCGGCCGCGACGCGAGCCTGCTGGAGTGGGTGGTCTACGAGGAGGAGTACTTCAACGCCGGCGCCCCGGGGCGGGCCAGCGCCAACGGAACCTCGATGCTGGCGCCGACGCTGTTCGCGCACGGCACCCAGGAACAGCTGGACCGGATCCTGCCGAAAATGGCCAGCGGCGAGGAGATCTGGGCGCAGGCCTGGTCGGAGCCGGAGTCCGGTAGCGATCTGGCGTCGTTGCGCTCCACCGCCACCAAGGTCGAGGGCGGGTGGAAACTGAACGGCCAGAAGATCTGGAGTTCGCGGGCGCCGTTCGGGGACCGGGGTTTCGGGCTGTTCCGCTCCGACCCCGAAGCCCAGCGGCACAAGGGCCTGACGTACTTCATGTTCGACCTCAAGGCCGACGGCGTCACCGTCCGTCCGATCGCCCAACTCGGCGGCGACACCGGATTCGGTGAGATCTTCCTCGACGACGTCTTCGTCCCCGACGAGGACGTTATCGGCACGGCGGGCGACGGCTGGCGGGCGGCGATGAGCACGTCGAGCAACGAGCGCGGCATGTCGCTGCGCAGCCCGGCGCGGTTCACCTCCGCCGCGCAACGCCTCGTCGATCTGTGGAAGGCCCACCCGGACAAGACGGTTCGCGACATGTTCGCCGACCGGGTGTCCGACGCATGGATCCGGGCCCAGGCCTACCGGCTGCAGACGTTCGGCACCGTGACGCGGCTGGCCGCCGGCGGTGAGCTGGGCGCCGAATCGTCGGTCACCAAGGTGTTCTGGTCGGATCTCGACGTCGCGATCAACCAGACCGCCCTGGATCTGCAGGGCGCCGATGCCGAGTTGGCCGACGCGTGGACCGAGTCCTACCTGTTCGCACTCGGCGGCCCGATCTACGCGGGCACCAACGAGATTCAGCGCAACATCATCGCGGAGCGACTGTTGGGCCTGCCCAGGGAGAGCAAGTGAACTTCGAAATCGACGAACAGCAGCGCGATTTCGCCGCCAGTATCGACGCGGCGCTCGGTTCGGCCGACCTGCCTGCCGCGGTCCGTGCCTGGGCGGACGGCGACACCGCGCCCGGCCGCAAGGTGTGGGGAACGCTCACCGACCTCGGCGTCACCGCCCTGATCGTGCCCGAGGACCATGACGGCATCGGCGCGCATCCGGTGGATCTGGTGGTGGCGCTCGAACGCATCGGCGCGCACTGCGTGCCCGGCCCGGTGACCGAATCCATCGCCGTGGCGCCCATTCTGCTGGCGTCCGACGCTGACCGCAGCGCCGCCCTGGCCGCCGGCGAACTGATCGTCACCGTCGCGATCGCGCCCGATTCGCCCCGCGCGGTCGACGCCGACTTCGCCGGGCTGATTCTGCTGGCCGAGAACGGTCAGGTCCGTACCGGCGTCGCCGGTGATGCGCACCGGTCACTGGACCCGAGCCGAAAACTGTTCGACGTCAACGCTTCCGGCGATGGCTGGGCCGCTGATGTCCGGCGGGCCGACCACTTCGGGGCGCTCGCGACGGCCGCGCAACTCATCGGTGCGGGACAGGCCATGCTCGACATGTCGGTGCAGTACGCCAAGCAGCGCTCCCAGTTCGGCCGGGTGATCGGCTCGTATCAGGCGATCAAGCACAAGCTCGCCGACGTCCACATCGCCCTGGAGTTGGCCCGGCCGCTGGTGTACGGCGCGGCGCTGAGCCTCGGCGCAGACTCCCCCGACACCGCGCGTGACGTGAGCGCCGCCAAGGTGGCCGCCGCCGAGGCCGGTCTGCTGGCCGCGCGTTCCGCATTGCAGACCCACGGCGCGATCGGCTTCACGCAGGAACACGACCTCGGGCTGCTGCTTCTGCGTGCGCAGGCGTTGCGCTCGGCGTGGGGCGACCCGACGGCACACCGGCGACGCGTATTGGGGGCGTTGTGATCATGTCCGCGAACCGACGATGCGCCGCGAGGCACGAGCGGCGAGGAGGAGTGAGCGAATGAGCTCCGAAGAACGTGCGCTGCTCGTCCGGACGGTCCGCGATCTGGTTGCCCGGCACGCCGATTCCGCGGCCGTGCGCGTGGCGATGGACTCCGAACGCGGCTACGACGAATCGCTGTGGCGACTGCTGTGCGAGCAGGTGGGCGCGGCGGCGCTGGTCGTCCCCGAGGACCTCGGCGGCGCGGGCGGGGAACTGGCCGACGCGGCGGCCGTGCTCACCGAACTGGGCCGGGCCCTCGTGCCCACCCCGCTGCTCGGCACGACGCTCGCCGAACTCGCACTGCTGGCGGCCGACGAACCGGACACCGACACGCTGGAGGCGCTGGCCGCCGGGGAGTCGATCGGGGCCGTGGTGTTCGACGCCGGCTTCGTCGTCAACGGCGACATCGCCGACGTGGTGCTCGGCGCATCCGACGGCCGGCTGACCCGCTGGACCGAGTTCACCGCTGCACCGGCGGTCACGATGGACCCGACCCGCAGACTGGCCGCGATCACACCGACGGAGACCGCACCGCTCGGCGCCGACCCCGGCCTGGCCGACATCGCGGCCCTGCTGCTGGCCGCCGAGGCGGTCGGCGCGGCCGGCCGCTGCCTGGAGCTGACCGTCGAGTACACCAAGGAACGCGTCCAGTTCGGCCGTCCGATCGGCAGCTTCCAGGCGCTCAAGCACCGGATGGCCGACATGTACGTCCAGGTCCAGACCGCTTCGGCGGTCGTCGACGAGGCGCTGGCCGATCCGTCGCCGACGTCGGCGGCGCTGGCGCACGTCAGCGCGATCGAGGCCCTCCGCGACGTCGCCGGCGAGGCCGTCCAGATGCACGGCGGCATCGCGATCACCGCCGAGCACGACATCCAGCTCTACTTCAAACGCGCGCACGGCAGCGGCCAATTGTTGGGCCAGCCGATCGAGTACCTGCGCCGGCTGGAATCGGTCGCGCTCGCCGCGCCGTAAGAGGTTCTGTTGAGCGCCTACTGCGAGGTCTACTCGCACGACGTGTCGGTGGGCGCTGAACAGATCGCAGGTTGCCTCGCGCCGCCGCGTCGGCGAACTAGCCTGGTGACGTGAAGACCGCCCTGCGCGCCGGGATCCCGCCGTTCTACGTCATGGACGTGTGGCTGGCCGCCGCCGAACGCCAGCGCACGCACGGCGACCTGGTCAACCTGTCCGCGGGTCAGCCCAGCGTCGGGGCACCCGAACCGGTGCGAGCAGCGGCCGCCGAGGCCCTGGCCGCGAACCAGTTGGGTTACAGCGTCGCGCTGGGCATCCCGGAACTGCGCGCCGCCATCGCGCGGGCCTATTCCGACCGGCACGCGCTGACCGTCGACGTCGACGACGTCGTCCTCACGACGGGCTCGTCGGGCGGATTCCTGCTCGCGTTCCTGGCCTGCTTCGACGTGGGTGACCGGGTGGCGATCGCCAGTCCGGGCTACCCGTGCTACCGCAACATCCTGACCGCGCTCGGCTGCGAGGTCGTCGAGCTGCCGTGCGGCCCGGACACCCGCTACCAGCCCACGGCCGCGATGCTGGCCGAGGCCGGCCCGCTGGACGGGGTGATCGTGGCCAGCCCCGCCAACCCGACCGGCACCGTCATCCCGCCGGACGAACTGGCCGCAATCGCAACATCGTGCGACGCGACCGGGGTGCGGCTGATCAGCGACGAGGTGTACCACGGCCTGGTGTATCCCGGTGCGCCACAGACGAGTTGCGCGTGGAGCACGTCGCGCGACGCCGTGGTGGTGAACAGTTTCTCGAAGTATTTCGCGATGACGGGCTGGCGGCTGGGTTGGCTGCTGGTGCCCGAGTCGCTGCGGCGGACCGTCGACTGCCTGACGGGCAACTTCACCATCTGTCCCCCGGTGCTGTCGCAGGTCGCCGCCGTCGCCGCGTTCACCCCCGAGTCCATCGCGGAAGCCGACGGCCATCTACGGCACTACGGAGCCAACCGCGAGCTGTTGCTGAACGGTTTGCGCGATATCGGGATCGACCGTCTCGCACCCACGGACGGCGCGTTCTACGTCTACGCCGACGTCTCCGATGTCACCGGTGACTCACTGTCGTTCTGCGAGAAGTTGCTGGCCGACACCGGGCTGGCGATCGCGCCGGGCATCGACTTCGACCCGGCGCGGGGCGGGGCGTTCGTCCGGCTGTCGTTCGCCGGGCCGGCATCCGACATCACCGAGGCGCTGTCCCGGTTGGGGTCGTGGCTGCGGTAGCAGCCAACCCGCGCGTGCCTCGACAACCCGCGGAGTACAGTCGGGCAATGCGCACACTCGTTCTCGGTGCCGTCGGCGTGGTGACCGCGGCGTTGTGCGCCGCCGCACCCGCGGCCGCCGATCCAGGGATGCCGAACTGCGGTCAACTGTCCTTCGTGTGCAACATGATCCCGACGATGCCGGAGCTCGACCACGACGTGGACATGACCAAGGGGCAACCGGCCATGCCGCCGGCTGAGAACATGCCGCCGACCGACGTGTGCGCGGTCGCCTGCATCTAAGCCCGGTCGTGCTGCCGCTGCCAGACGTCGCCCGGTAACGCACCGGGTAGCCCGGCGTCCGACGCGATGAACACCGGATCCTCCCCCGCCGCGGCCTGACGCTGGTAGTCGCGCAACGCAGCGAAAGCCCACTTGCCGAGCAGGACGATCGCCACCAGGTTGACCAACGCCATCAGACCCATCGCCACGTCGGCCACCGCCCAGACCAGGTCCAGTTTGGACAGGGCACCCAGCGCGACCGCGACCAGGACGGCAACCCGGAACGCGGTGATCGCGGACTGTCGGGCGCCCAGGAAGAACAGGTTCACCTCGGCGTAGGCGTAGTTGCCGAGCACCGAGGAGAACGCGAACATGACACCAGCACCGTCATCAGCACCATGGTCCACGAACCCAGGTTCGCGGCCACCGCCGACTGAGTGAGCGTCGCACCCTGCATTCCGGAGTCGGCCGGCCGGTAGACCCCCGACACCAGGATGATGAAAGCCGTTGCGCTACATACGATCATGGTGTCCACGAAGACTCCCAGCGACTGGATGAGCCCCTGTTTGACCGGATGTGACACGGTCGCCGTGGCGGCGACGTTCGGGGCGCTGCCCATCCCCGCCTCGTTGGAGAACAGGCCCCGCTTGACGCCGTTGAGGAGGGCGGCGGCGACACCACCGGTGAAGCCACCGGCCATCTCCCGCACCCCGAAGGCACCGCCCACGATCTGGCCGAGCACGCCGGGCAGTTCGCCGATGTTCAGCACGACGATCGTCAACGCGAGCAACACGTAGAGCAACGCCATCAGCGGCAGCACCACCTCGGCCACCCGCGCCACCCGTCGCAGACCACCGAACAGCACGGGGGCGCTCAACACCAGCAAGCCCAGGGACGTCCAGGTCGGTGAAACCTCGTGCGCACCCTGGAGCACGTCGCTGATCGCGTTGGCCTGCACCATGTTGAATGCGATACCGAAGGTGAACACCAACAGCACGGCGAAGACGACCCCGCCGGCGCGCGAGCCCAGACCACGCTCGATATAGAACGCCGGACCGCCGCGGAACGACCCGTCGTCGGCGCGAACCTTGAACAACTGACCCAGTGTCGCCTCGATCAGCGCGGTCGCCATTCCCACGGCCGCGACCACCCACATCCAGAACACCGCGCCCGGCCCGCCGAGGGTCAGGGCGATCGCCACGCCGGCGATGTTGCCCGTCCCGACACGGGACGCCAGTCCGACGCAGAACGCCTGGAACGACGAAATGCCTTCTCCTGAGCGGGAATTGCGGAGCTGGCTGAGCATCCGGCCGAAGTAGCGAAGCTGTACGAACCGGGTCCGGATGGTGAAATAGACACCGGCGGCGACCAACACATACACCAGGACATAGGTCCAGAGCACCGTGCTGACCGGATCGATCAGCTTCTGCTCGATGAAATCCATGTCCACCTGCCTAGCCCCGAGCGACGACCTGCATGGTCGCACACCGGCAGGAAATACGCAGGCGACTACCGCGAGGATTTCGACATCGGCTAGAGCCAGGTGTCGGGTGTGGTGGCGGTCAGAAACGCCTCGAGATCGTTGCGCCATTGCGCCGGGGTGTTCTTGTCCGGTTCGATGCCGGTGTACTCGCCGCGGTAGAAGAGCAACGGACGCGGCTTACGTTCGGGGAGTTCCGAAAGTGAGTGCACCGCACCGAAAACCACGAAGTGGTCGCCGCCGTGGTGCACGGAGTGCACCGTGCAGTCGATGTGGGCGAGCGCGCCCTTGATCACCGGCGACCCCAGTTCCGAGGGGTCCCAGTCGATCCCGGCGAACTTGTCGGGCTCTCGGGAACCGAAACGCGCCGAGACGTCCTTCTGGCTCTCGTGCAGGATGTTGACGCAGAAGCGGCCACTGGCCTCGATCGCGGCCCAGGACCGCGACGCCTTGGTGGGGCAGAACAGGACGAGCGGCGGTTCCAGCGACAGTGCGGCGAAGGACTGGCAGGCGAAGCCGACCGGGTTGTCCTCGTGGACCGTCGTGATGATGGTGATGCCGGTGCAGAACTGACCCAACACATTGCGGAATGCGCGCGGGTCGATCTCTGCCGCGGCCATCGGCTACTTGAACCCGATCGAGAAGTCGTGGCCCCACAGGCTGACCGCGGTGCTCTCCCGGGCGATCCAGTCGGTGTCGTCGACCGCTAGTCCCTCACAGCCGAATTCGACATCGAACCCGCCCGGCGTCTTGATGTAGAAGGACAGCATCTTGTCGTTGACATGCCGGCCCAGCGTGGCCGACATGGGGACCTTGCGCCGGTAGGCGCGATCCAGGCACAGACCGACGTCGTCGCTGTTCTCCACCTCCATCATTAGGTGGACGATGCCGCTCGGGGTCTCCCCGGGCATGATCGCCAGACTGTGGTGGCGGGGATTCACGCCGAAGAACCGCAGCCAGGCCGGCGGGTCGTCGGCGGACCGGCCGACCAGTTGTGGGGGCAGCCGCATCGAATCGCGCAGCTTAAACCCCAGCACGTCACGGTAGAAGTGGGTTGACTCGGCGTCGTCGCGGGTAGTGATCACGACGTGCCCCAGACCCTGTTCCTCGGTGACGAACTTGTGTCCGTACGGGCTCACCACCCGGCGGTGTTCGAGGGCGGCGCCACAGAACACCTCCAGCGTGTTGCCGGACGGGTCGTCGAAGACGATCATCTCGTCGACGCGGCGCTCGGCCAGCTCGGCGGCCGACGCTTCCTTGTAGGGCGTGCCGACGACATCCAGCGCGTTTCGGACCTCCTGCAGCTCTTCGGCGTTGGCCGTCTCCCAGCCGCAGATCAGCAGCCGGTCCCGGTCGCCGGGGACGATCACCAGCCGGGCGGGGAAGTCGTCCATTCGAAGGTAGAGGGCACCCTCGGTCGTCCCTTTGCCTTCGACCATGCCGAGGACCTTCAGGCCGAACTCGCGCCAGGCGGCGACGTCGGTGGCCTCGATGCGCAGATAGCCAAGTGACCGGATGCCCATCTCACTCACCCTTCAGGAAATCGATCGTGAGCTTGTTGAATTCGTCGAACTTCTCCAGCTGCGCCCAGTGCCCGCACTGCCCGAACACGTGCAGTTGCACCCGCGGAATCTGCTTGAGCGCCACCAACGCGCCGTCGATCGGGTTGACCCGGTCCTCACGGCCCCAGATCAGCAGCACCCGCTGGCGCAGCTTGTAGGCGTCACGCCACATCATCCCGAGCTCGAAGTCCGCTCCGGCGAACGAGCGGCCCATCGCCTTGGCGGCGGCCAGCGACTCGGGCTGACTGGCGATCGCGAACCGTTCGTCGATCAGTTCGGGGGTGATCAGCTTCTGGTCGTAGACCATGATGCGCAGGAACTTCTCGATGTTCTCCCGGGTCGGTTCCGCGGTGAACCGGCCGAGCAGCTTGACGCCCTCGGTCGGGTCGGGTGCGAACAGGTTCACGCTCAGCCCGCCGGGGCCCATCAGCACCAGCCGGCCGGCCCGGTCGGGATTGTCCAGCGCGAAGCGCACGGCGGTTCCGCCACCGAGCGAATTGCCCACCAGCGCAGCACGTTTGATGCCCAGGTGGTCGAACAGCCCGAGCAGCGCGTTGGAGCTGTAGCGGTTGTACTGCTCATGTTCGGTGTGCTTGTCCGAATGCCCGTAGCCGGGCTGGTCGACGGCCAGCACGTGAAAGTGCTTGGCCAGCACGGCGATGTTCTTCGAGAAGTTCGACCAGCTCGAGGCGCCGGGGCCGCCGCCGTGCAGCAGCACCACGGTCTGGGCCTCGGGATCACCGGCCTCATGGTAGTGCAGCCGCATGGCCCGGCCGCCGCCGTCGACATCGGCGAAACGGGACGTCGACTCGAACGTGATCGGCTGCTGGTGGGCGGCTTCGGCGGCGAAGGAAGTCACCTGAAACCCCCGTTAAACCATCGTGTCCTGCGGCGGCAGCCCGAAGGCCTCGTTACCGAAGATGAGGTAGGCCCGCTCGGCGTCGTTGGCCGCGTGCACCCGGCCGGCGTGCGCGTCACGCCAGAACCGCTGCAGCGGGGTGTCGTCGCCCAGCGCGGTGGCGCCCGACGCCTCGAACAGGCGGTCGATCGACGCGATCGCGCGGGCGGTGGCCCGGACCTGGTCGCGACGGGCCCGCGTCCGCAGCTCGAACGGGATCTCCTTGCCGTCAACGAGATACGCGTATTCGTCAGCGACGTTGCCCATCAGCTGACGCCAGGCGGCGTCGATGTCGCTGGCCGCTTCGGCGATGCGGATCTTGGCGAACGGATCGTCCTTGGCCTTCTCCCCGGCGTACGCCGCGCGCACCCGCTGACCCTGGTGCTCGACGTGGGCCTCGTAGGCTCCGTAGGCCATTCCCACGATCGGTGTCGAAATGGTGGTGGGATGGATTGTGCCCCAAGGCATCCGGTACACCGGCGCGGTGTTGTTCTGCAGGCCGCCGGCGGTGTGGTCGTTCATCGCCTTGTAGGACAGGAACCGGTGCCGCGGCACGAACACGTCCTTGACGACGATGTTGTTGCTGCCGGTGCCTTTCAGGCCGACCACCCGCCACACGTCGTCGATGCGGTAGTCGGAGATCGGGAGCAGGAAGCTGCCGAAGTCGACCGGCTTGCCGTCCTTGATGACGGGCCCGCCGAGGAAGGCCCAGGTGGCGTGGTCACAGCCGGAGGACCAGCACCACGTGCCGTTGACGATGTAGCCGTCTCCCGACTCGGTCACCACGCCCGCACCCATCGGGGCGTAGGACGACGAGACGCGCACGCTGGTGTCCTCGCCCCACACCTCGTCCTGGGCGGCCTGGTCGAACTGGGCCAGGTGCCAGTTGTGGATGCCGAGGATGCCCGCGACCCAACCGGTGGAACCGCACGCGCTGGCCAGTCGCCGGACCGCCTCGTAGAAGATCGTCGGATCGCACTGCAACCCGCCCCACTGTTCGGGCTGGACCAACTTGAAGAAGCCCACCTCGTCCAGCGCCGCGACGTTCTCGTCGAGGAGCTTGCGGCGGTCTTCGGTGGCCTGCGCCGTTTCACGCAGCCGGGGCAACAGATCATCGATGCCGGCGAGGACCGACTGCGCGTCGCGCTGTTGGATGGACGTCACTGCAATGCCTCCATGGACTGCGTGGCCTGACAAGATGGCTACTGGGACTGACTGGACTAAGACTAGAACACGTTACGATTTGTGTCGAGCATGGGGTTAATACACCCCCTGGACCTGCATTGTTCGGTTTCTATAACCTGTTCTAGTTCTGACTTCTGAAAGGGTGGTGCCGTGACCGACGAACCCCTGGGCAGCCACGTGCTGGAACTCGAGGTGGCCGAGGTCATCGCGGAGACCGACGACGCATGCTCGCTGGTGTTCGCGGTGCCCGCGGGTCCGGACGGATCCACCGTGCCCGCCGACCGGCTGAGCTATGCCCCCGGTCAGTTCCTCACCGTGCGTGTTCCCAGTGAGCGCACCGGGTCCGTCGCGCGGTGCTACTCGCTGTACAGCTCGCCGCACACCGACGAGGCGCTGGCCGTCACCGTCAAGCGCACCGCCGGCGGGTACGCGTCGAACTGGCTGTGCGACCACGCCCATCCGGGAATGAAGATCCACGTTCTGGCCCCGTCGGGCACCTTCGTCCCCGCGGACCTCGACACCGACTTCCTGTTGGTCGCCGGCGGCAGCGGGATCACCCCGATGATGGCGATCTGCAAGTCCGCACTGGCGCAGGGCAGTGGCCAGGTGACGCTGATCTACGCCAACCGCGACGAGAAGTCCGTCATTTTCGCCGCCGCGCTGCGGGATCTGGCCGCCCGGTATCCGGATCGGTTCTCCGTCGTGCACTGGCTCGAGTCCGTGCAGGGTCTGCCGAGCGCGCCCGCACTGGCCCGCCTGGCGGCGCCGCACACCGGCCGGCAGGTGTTCATCTGCGGGCCCGGTCCGTTCATGACGGCCGCGTCGGCGGCCCTCGACTCGCTCGGCGTACCGGCCGAGCAGGTGCACATCGAGGTGTTCAAGTCGCTGGAGTCCGATCCGTTCAAGGCGGTCGCCGTCGACTACTCCGACGAGGGGGACGGCGACGAGGGGCCGGCCACCGCGGTGGTCACCCTCGACGGCACCACCCACGAGCTGACTTGGCCCCGGAAGGCCAAACTTCTCGACGTGCTGCTCGACAAGGGCCTCGAGGCGCCGTTCTCCTGCCGCGAAGGCCATTGCGGCGCATGCGCGGTCGTCCTCAAGAGCGGCTCGGTGGACATGGAGATCAACGACGTGCTCGAGCAGTCCGACCTCGACGAGGGTCTGATCCTGGCCTGCCAGGCACACCCCACCGCCGATACCGTCGAAGTGACCTACGACGAGTAGCGAACCGATACCGTCGTGCAGATGAAGCGTCTGATCTCAGCCCTCACCGGGGCGCTGGTCGTCGCGGCGTTCGTTCAGCCGGCCGGCGCCACGGCCGCGACGGACAGCTCCGAGGCGTCGATCCCGGTCGACGCCGCCACCCAGCTGCAGTCGCACACCACGGCCAATTGCGTGGCCGCGGAAGGGCGCTGCTATTTCACCGCGACCGCCAACCTGATGACCCCCGAGGGCCCGACCGGATTCCCCGGCGACTTCTGGGGCCGGCAGACCGTCACGGTGCGGTCCTCGGACCGCGACGTCTGGCAGGAGGCGGAGTACAGCGCCCCGATCGGGATGCCGCGGGAAACCAAGGGCGCCAACCACGACAACGTCCTGTCGAAGATGTTCCGGGCGCTCAACAACGTCGAGATATCGGTGACCTATTTCGGCGGCGGCCCGCCGGAGCGGTTCGTCGTCGACGGGACCTCCGCGCCCAGGAAATGGACCGACGGACAGCCCGCGATCGGCTCGGACTTCATCGTGTGCACCCACATCCAGGCCGTGTGGGCCGGCCACAACCTGGCGACGCCGACCACCTGCAGCCAGACCCGGTTCTGACGCCCACCCCCATCTGTTCAGCAGTCCCTGCGATCCTCACTCGCAAAACGTCGCAGCCACCGCTGAACAGATCGGGGAAATTCCGTCAGCGCGGCAGGCCGAGCAGCCGTTCACCGGCCAGCGTCAGCAGGATCTGCTCGGAACCGCCGGCGATGGTCAGGCAGCGGGTGTTGAGGAAGTCGAAGACCCGGTCGTCGACCACCAGTCCGCCGCTCGCGGACAGTTCCATCCGGAACTCGGCCAGGTTCTGCCGGTAGCGCACCCCGATCAGCTTGCGGGCGCTGGCCTGCGGACCGGGATCGACGCCGCTGACCGCCAGCTGCGCGATGCGCTGATCGAGCAGCGAACCGACCTGCGCGGACACGATGAGCGCCCCCAGGCGGTCCTGGTCGGCCGGGTCGAGGTCGCCCGCCGCGCTCAGCAGTTCCTCCATCGGGTTGCCCAGAGCGGTTCCCTGCGCCATCGCGACGCGCTCGTTGGCCAGCGTCGTGCGGGCCAGCCGCCAGCCGTCGTCGACGGTGCCGACCACCATGTCGTCGGGCACGAACACGTCGTCGAAGAACACCTCGTTGAACAACTCGTCGCCGGTGATCTCCCGCAGCGGGCGGACCAGGATGCCCGGCGAGGTCATGTCGATCAGGAAATAGGTGATGCCTTTGTGTTTCGGCGCGTCCGGGTTGGTCCGGGCCAGGCACACACCCCAGTGCGCCTTCTGGGCCGCCGAGGTCCACACCTTCTGTCCGGTCAGTTTCCAGCCGCCGTCGGCGCGGACGGCCTTCATCCGCAACGCCGCCAGGTCGGACCCGGCGCCGGGCTCGGAGAACAGCTGACACCAGATCAACTCACCGGACAGCGTCGGCGGAACGAAGCGCTGCACCTGCTCGGCCGTGCCGTGTTCGAGGATCGTCGGAACCGCCCACCAGCCGATCACCAGATCGGGACGGTCGACGCCGGCGGCGGCCATCTCCCGGTCGATCAGCAACTGTTCGGCCGGAGAAGCGTTGCGGCCGTAAGGCTTTGGCCAATGCGGCGCCTGCAGACCGGCTTCGGCCAGCGCCGGCTGACGGGCATCCGTCGGCAGCGCCGCGACGGCGGCGACCGCGCTTTCGATCTCCGGGCGCAGCTGTTCCACCGAGCTCAGGTCGATCTCGATGTCGCGGCGGACACCGGCGCGGGTCAGCGCGACGACGCGCCGCAGCCACCGGCTACGACCGCCGAGGATCTGCGAAATCCCGTATGCGCGACGCAGATACAGATGCGCGTCGTGCTCCCAGGTGATGCCGATGCCGCCGAGGACCTGGATGCAGTCCTTGGTGTTCGCCCGGGCGGCCTCGATGCAGGTGGCCGCCGCGACGGCCGCGGCTACCGACAGCTGGTCCTGGTCCTGACCCGTGGCGGCCTGGGCGACGTCGGCCGCGGCTACCGAAACCTGCTCGGAACGCAGCAACATCTCCGCGCACATGTGCTTGATGGCCTGGAAACTGCCGATCGGCTTGCCGAACTGTTCGCGCACCTTGGCGTACTCGACGGCGGTCTGCAGGGCCCACCGCGTCACGCCGGCGGCCTCGGCGGACAGCACCGCGACGGCGAGGTCCTCGATGCGTCGCGGCGACATCGGCACGGCGACCACGGGCGCACCGTCGAGCGCGACCCGGCCCAGCGGGCGGGTGAAATCGGTTGCCGTCAAAGCATCGACCGTGACGCCGTCGGCCGCGGTGTCGATGAGCACCCAGGTGTCGGCCGCCGGCAGCAGCACGTACCCGCCGGGCACCGCGCCCACGACATAGTCGGCCGACCCGGTGGCACGGCCGTCCGTCACCGTGAGGTCCGCCGACAGCGCGAACCCGGCCGTGCGTTCGCCGGTCATCAGCGCCGCGAGCACCTCGGGGTCGTCGAGCACCAGGGTGGCCAGCGCGGTGGACGCCACCGGCCCCGGCACCAGCGCGGCGGCGGCCTCGTCGACCATCGCGCACAGATCGGTCACCGCCGCCCCGGCGCCACCGGCATCCTCGGCCACCGCGACACCGAACAGACCCAGGTCCGCCAGCCCCGCATAGACCGGCCGCCACGCGTCGGGATGGCCGTGCTCGACGTCGCGGCCGGCGGCGATGCCACCCGACCCGGCCGCCCAGTCGCGAACCAGATCACGCGCGGCGGACTGCTCGGACGTGACGGCACCAGAGACCCCAGACAAACCGGACTCCTCGTTTTCGGCGGACGAAGGCCGGTACGGCCTACTAGAACGTGTTCTAATAGTGCCAGCAATCGTCAGTCAAGTCGACTGCCATCGCAGCAGGACACACCGTGTCCAGGGGTATGCCGGAGGTGAGCGATCATGCACACCACGCCGTTCCCGAAACCGCGGTGCACGGCCGGCGAACGCCCAATATGAAGGAGTTGTCCGCAGCATGTCGTCCCCCGCAGACCGGGAACCGGCTGACTCCGGGTCGGCACCTGCCGCCGGCCCGGCCGCCGAAGCGCAGCCGCGGGAGGTGTTGAACGTGGCGGTGCTGGCCGAATCGGAACTCGGCTCCGAGGCGCAGCGGGAACGCCGCAAGCGGATTCTCGACGCCACCATGGCGATCGCGTCCAAGGGCGGCTACGAAGCGGTTCAGATGCGCGCCGTGGCCGATCGGGCGGACGTCGCCGTGGGAACCCTGTACCGGTACTTCCCGTCCAAGGTGCACCTGCTGGTCTCCGCGCTGGGCCGGGAGTTCGAGCGGATCGACGCCAGGACCGACCGCACCGCGCTGTCCGGCGGCACGTCATACCAGCGCCTGAGTTTCATGGTGAACAAACTCAACCGGGCGATGCAGCGCAATCCGCTGCTCACCGAGGCGATGACGCGGGCGTACGTGTTCGCCGACGCCGCGGCGGCCGGCGAGGTCGACCATGTGGAGAAGATCATCGATTCGATGTTCGCCCGCGCGATGGCCGACGGCGAACCCACTGAGGACCAGTACCACATCGCCCGGGTGATCTCCGACGTGTGGCTGTCCAACCTGCTGGCCTGGCTGACCCGGCGCGCCTCGGCCACCGACGTCAGCAAACGACTGGACCTCGCGGTTCGGCTGCTCATCGGGGACGGCGAGCACCCCAAGGTGTGACCGTGCCGGCCGCCGGGCCACGGACCGGGCTCAGCCGGGTGGCCCCGCGGTGCGGCCACGGATCAACTCGGTGGGCAGGATCTCGACGATCGGCAGGCCCGAGCGCGGCGGGCTGTGCAACATCCGCCCGGCGATGCGGCCCTTCTCCATGCTGGGCTGCGCCACCGTCGTCAGGCCACGCTTGATCGCCTCGGGTATTCCGTCGAATCCGGTGACCGTCATCCGGCCGGGCACGTAGATGCCGCGGGCCCGCAGGAAGTCCATCGCCGATATCGCCAGTACGTCCGTGGTGCACATCAGCGCCGTGATGCGCGGGGTGGTGGACAACGCCAATTCGGCTGCGGCGCCGCCGGATTCGGGTCCGTGTTCGGAACACTCGACGACGGTGAGCGCATCGGCGGGCAGACCCGCCGCGGCGAGCGCGTCGCACACCCCGCCGATCCGTTCACCCTGCACCGAGAACGGGGTGTCCCGGACGCGGGCGGCATCCGCGACGCGAACCGACCATTCGCCGTCGTCGCCGTGGCCGTCTCCGAGTTTCATCGCCAGCAGACCGATCTCACGATGACCCAGCGAGACGACAAAGTCCGCCAAAGCCCGCATCGCCCTCCGGTCGTCGATTCCCACCCGGGACGCACCCGGGACGTCGGTGGGCTGATCGACGACCACCACCGGCAGATGCCGCTGCAGCACGAGTTGCAGATAGGGGTCTTCCTCGGCGGCCGCGTAGACCACGAAGCCGTCCACTGCCGCGGACAGCACGGCGCTGGAGGCCTCGGCGACGCTGCGACGGGGACCGGCGGCCACCAGCAGCAGGCCCTGACCGACCTCCTCACACGATTCGGCGAGGCCGGCGACGAAGTTCAGCGCGGCGGGGTCGCTGAACGAGTAGGTCAGCGGCTGGGCGACGACCAGGCCGACGGCGCCCGCCCGACGCGTGCGCAGTGACCGTGCGACCGGATCGGGGCCCGGGTATCCCAGCCGCTTGGCGGTGGCGAAGATTCTTTCGCGCAGATCGGCCGACAACTGATCGGGCCGGTTGTAGGCGTTGGAGATGGTGGTCCGGGAGACCTCGAGCTCGGCCGCCAACGAAGCCAGCGTGGCCCGTCGCCGGGGCGTGGGACTCCGCGACATGGTGTAGCAGGCTAGCGGACCGGGTGTCCCGGTTCGGGTCCCGCGCCGCCGTAGCCGGGCCGCGGCGGCCGGTGGTCCGGCCCGATACGCTGCGCCGCCAGCCACACGACGAACCAGATGACACTGCCGATCGTGACGATCAGGAAGCTCGGCGGCATGTTGAACATCGCCGACAGCGCCAGGCCGGCCCACACCGCGGTGACCGCCAGCAGGGTGGAGACGGCCATCGCCGCCGTGGGCCGTGCGGTCAGCATGATCGCGGTGGCGGCCGGGGTGACCACGAGCGCGAACAGCAGCAGCGTCCCGACGGCCTGCACCGCCATGGTGACCGACAGGCCGAGCAGCGCCATGAAGATGACCGACAGCATCCGCACCGGGACGCCTTTGGCCTCGGCGACCGCCGGGTTGACGGAGGCGAACAGCAACGGCCGGAAGACGAACGTGATCACCACGGCCAGAACGACGACCGCCGCGGCGAACAACACCAGCTGCCGCCCGGTGACCGCGAGCAGATTGCCGAACAGGACGTTGGTGACGGTGCTGCTGCTGCGGGTGGCCAGCGAGCTGAAGAACAGCCCCAGCCCGGTGGCGGCGGCCAGCACGGTGCCGGTGGCGACCTCGCGTTCGTCGGCGCGCTTGCCCAGCGCGCCGATCACCAGCGCACCGCCGATACAGAACACCGCCAGCCCGGCGGTCACCGGCAGGCCGACCAGGACCGCTCCGGTGGCGCCGGGAAAACCGATGTGCGCCAACGCATGTGCGGCGAACGCATTGTTCCGGACGACGATGAAGTAACCGATCAGGCCGGCGGCCAGCGCCACCAGCGTGCCTCCGAGCAACGCATTGCGCATGAACGGCGAGGTGAGGATCGCCCACCAGTCCGGCTGGTAGCCGATGGCCATCAGATGCATCAGACGCTCCGCATGTAGAGGTCGCCCTGCGGGGTGTGCACCACCTGGATGGAGGTGCCGTACAGGTGGCTGAGCAGGTCTTCGTTGACCACCTCGTCCATGGTGTCGAAATGCGCGTGCCCGTCGAGCAGGTAGATGGCGCTGTCCAGCACACCCAGCAGCGGGTTGAGGTCGTGGGCGACGACCAGGATGGTGACGCCGAACTGGGCGCGGACGCGGGCCAGCAGGGTGACCAGCTCCCGCTGGTTGCGCAGATCCAGTGCGGACAGCGGCTCGTCGAGGATCAGCAGCTTCGGCCGGCCGACGAGGGCCTCGGCGATGGCGACGCGCTGCCGTTGGCCGCCGGACAGCTGCGAGAGCCGCCGGTGCGAGAAGGAAGCGGCTCCGACGGCGTCGAGGGCCGCCGCGACCCGGTGCCGCTCGTCGGCACTGGGGGACCCGAAACCCCACCGGTTGCCGATCAGTCCGAGCATCACCGCGTCGCCGGCGCGGATGGCGTTGCCGGGTGTGGCGGCATAGTTCTGCGGGACGTACCCGATCTCGGCGACGGCACCGGCATCGCCCGCCGGCCGGCCCAGCACCTCGACGGTGCCCGACGCCACCGGGACGAGCCCGAGGACCACCTGCAACAACGTCGTCTTCCCGGACCCGTTCGAACCGATGACGGCGGTGATGCCGCCGGCCGGCACGTCGAAGGTGCCCTCCGACCAGATCAGCCGGCCGTCCCGGACGACGCTGACGTCGTCGAACACCAGCGCGGGCGGCTGCGACGACTCAGACACCGAGAGCCTTTGCCAGCGCGGTGAGTTGGTCCATCTGCCAAGCCTCGAACGTTTTGGCCCCCGGCGCCACCGTTTCGGTGACCTCGACCACCGGGACCCCGGCCGCCACGGCGGCCGCGCGGATCTGCTGCGGCAACGCGCCTTCGGTCTGAGTGTTGTAGATGAGGACGTCGATTCCCTTGTCGGACAACAGTTTCAGGAAGGAACTGAGGTCGCCGGGCGAGGGTTCGGCCTTGTTTCCGGCGGCGGCCCGGTATCCCGGCGGGGTGCGGTCCTGCAGCCCGACGGCGGCGGCCATGTCGTCGAAGACGCTCTCGGTCGCGGCATAGGAACGCTGCGGCTTGGCCGACCTTATGGCCGCGATCGCGGCGTCGTACGGCTTGAGCGCGTCCCCGAACTCGGTGCGCCGGTCCTTGAAATAGCCGGCCGCCTCCGGCGCGAGCTTGCTCAACTCGGCGGTGACCGCGTCGGCGAGCGCGACGACGGCGGCCGGGTCGTACCACGCGTGCGGGTTCGCGGCGTCCGGGCGGACGGCGGTGACGACGGGTGCGGTCGGCGCCGAACCGGCGGCCAGCCGGCCGGCCCAGTCGTCGTAGTGGCCGCCGTTGACCACCACCAGTCGGGCGTCGCGGAAGGCGACCGCGTCGGCCGGGGTGGGTTCGTAGTCGTGCGGGTCCGCCACGGAGCCGGCCACGACCGTCGTCACCCGGCCGCAGTCGCCGCCCAGTTCGGAGACGATGTCGCCCCACTGGTCGACGCTGACGACGACGTCCACCGGGCTGACCGGGCATTCTCCGCCGGGCGCCGCAGACCTGGTTCCGGCCGAGCAGGACACCAGACCGGCGGACAGCGCGAGCAGCGCGATCGCGGCGGGCATCCTCATGCCGCTAATGGTAACCGTTTTCAATAACCCGCGGCCACGGGAGGTGACGAACTCAGCGCATAGGCTGGAGCCTCATGAAGGTGCGCGTCGATCTCAACGCCGACCTCGGCGAGGGCTTCGGGGTGTGGCGGCTCGGTGACGACGAGGCCATGCTCGACATCGTCACGAGCGCGAACCTGGCCTGCGGGTTCCACGCGGGCGATCCGGCCGGTCTGCGCAGAGTGTGCGAACAGGCCGGCGCGGCCGGGGTCCGGGTCGGCGCGCAGGTCGGCTATCGCGACCTGGCCGGGTTCGGCCGGCGATACATCGATGTGGCCGACGACGACCTCGTCGCCGACGTCATCTACCAGATCGGCGCGCTGCAGGCGCTGGCCCGGTCGGTCGGCACCACGGTCAGCTACGTCAAACCGCATGGCGCGCTGTACAACACGATCGTCGCGGACACCCGGCAGGCGGCGGCCGTCGCGCGCGCGGTGGCGGCCGTCGATCCGGGCCTGCCGGTGCTCGGCATCGCCGGCTCGGCCTTCTTCACCGCGGCCCAGCGCGTCGGGTTGCGCACCGTCGCCGAAGCATTCGCCGACCGCGCCTACCGGGCCGATGCCACCCTGGTGCCCCGCAGCCAGCCGGGCGCTGTGCTGCACGACGCCGGCGAGATCGCCGACCGGGTCGAGCAGATGGTGAGCACCGGAACGGTCGACTCGGTCGACGGTGCCCCGGTTGCCTTGGCCGTGGAATCCGTTTGCGTCCATGGTGATTCACCCGATGCCACGCAGATCGCCCGGGCGGTGCGCAGCCGCCTGGAAAGGCGCGGGGTGCGACTGGAAGCGTTCTGCTGATGCGTCTGCGTCCCGGCCGGCCGGACATCGCCGACCACGCCGACCTGTTCGCCGTACCGGCCGCCGACCACACCAGCGCGCTGACCGTCACCTGGGCCGGCGTGTCGACCCTGCTGGTCGCCGACGGAGAGTCGGCGCTGTTGACCGACGGATTCTTTACCCGCCCGTCGCTGCCGCGGGTCGGACTGGGCCGGATCGGCCCCAGCGAACCGCGCATCGACGGCTGCCTGGGCCGGCTCGGGGTACGGCGACTGGACGCGGTGCTTCCGGTGCACACCCACTACGACCACGCGCTGGATTCGGCCGTGGTCGCCGAACGCACCGGCGCCAGCCTGATCGGCGGCGCCTCGGCGGCGAACATCGGTCGCGGCCAAGGGCTTTCACCGGACCGGATCATCGTCGTCGATCCCGCCGAACCTGTCGCGCCGATTCGCCTCGGCGCCTTCGACGTCACGCTCATCGAATCGCACCACTGCCCACCCGATCGCTTCCCGGGCGTCATCACGGCTCCGCTGCGGCCCCCGGTGCGCACGTCGGCGTTCCGCTGCGGGGAGGCCTGGTCGGCGCTGCTGCACCACCGGCCCAGCGACCGGCGGGTGCTGATCCAGGGCAGCGCGGGATATCTGCCCGGGGTGCTCCACGGGCAGCGCGCCGAGGTGGCCTATCTCGGGCTGGGCCAGTTGGGCATCCAGCCGCAGCGGTATCTCGTCGAGTACTGGACCGAGACGGTCCGCGCCGTCGGCGCCCACACGGTGGTCGGCATCCACTGGGACGACTTCTTCCGGCCGCTGTCGAAACCCCTGCGCGCGTTGCCCTATGCCGTCGACGACCTGGACACCTCGCTTCGCGTTCTCGCCGAACTCGCCCGCGCCGACGGGGTGCGGCTGCTGCTGCCGACCGTGTGGCGGCGCGAGGACCCGTGGCGCTCCTGATCCGTCCCGGAAGTCGGCCCTCAGCCCTGCTCCGGTCCGCCGCCGCAGAGTTGTCGGCATCGGAGGCTATCGTTCGGAAACGGGGAAGGGTGGGACGATGAGCGGGCAGTCGAAGCCGGGGATGAAGCGGGCGGTCACCCCGAAGGACGTCTTCGCGCGATCCAACATGCCGTCCTGGTGGGAGCGGCTCACCGGCGTGGCTCCCAAGATCGACGCCGATCGCAAATTCCTGGCATTCGTCGCCGCCCGCTACCGCGGAGAGCCCCGGCTGCCCAGCCCTACCGACATCGTCGCGCCGGTCTCGCTGCTGATCAGGACCATCGCCACGATGTTGGCGTCGGCGGGTGTCGCCTTCGTGGTCATCGGTGTGTTCACCGGCGGTGGGATTGCGATCGCGGGTGCGATGCTCCTGGCGGGTGCCCTGTTGGCGCTCTGCGCGGTCGAGGCGATCGCGGGACCGGAGATCCGCCGGTACCGCGACCTCCATACGCGGGCGGTGGTGGCGCAATCCCGGTTGGGCTCAAAGTGGTTGGACGACGAGGACGCCGAGACCCTGAACAACATGATCTGCTGCGACGAGGGGACGCTGACGTATTGCGCCGCCAAGATCGCATCCGAGATCGAACGCAGCCCGGCCTGGGGCCCCGACGCGATCGGTTTCGTCGAGATCGACCTGTGGGACGAGCTTGCCGAGATCGGCGCCAGCGCGCGACGGATCGCGCTGGACCGGGAAGCCACCGAGGAACTCGAGCGTGGCCGGCTGCGGGACGACCATGACATCCGGTCGATGATCAACGAGGACAAGCAGATTCGACGCAAAGCCATCGCGGCGCTCGCCGCCCGCGTTCATGCACTGGCCGACTACCGGGATCGCGTTCAGCGGTGTTCGGCGCGGGAGTTGCGTGATCGCGGTGCCCTTGATCGGGCGGTGCGGTTGGTGTGCGACGAGCAGGCACGGAATCGTCTTGGCTGACGGCGTCACCGGCTTTCGGGGATGCCGAGCCGACGGGCCAAGGCGGGTCCGCCGATCTCGGCGATGAAGCTCGGGTCGGCGCAGACGACTAGTTGGTCTCGCGCCCTTGACAATCCGACGTAGAGGCGCTCGCGGGATCGTTCGAAGGCGCCCTGCTCGTTCACGACCAGGACGACGGCACGCCGTTCCAGTCCCTTGAAGCCGAGGACGTGACCGTAGAAGACCTGCTCGGCATCCCAGAAGCTGTCCCAGTACTTCTGGTTGCCCTCTTGCTGGCGTGCGACCTGTTCGGGGTGGCGGCTGCCGGTGGTCAGCAGGGCGAGATCCTCTGGCCGCCAACCCTGCTCGAGCAGATTCTCGATCTGGTCGTCGCCGGTGCTCATGGCGTCCTCGGCGGTGCAGGCCACGAACGTGACATCGGGGCCGTCACCGCCGCGGCAGCGCATCGGGTGATCGACCAGCGGCTGGAAGGTGTCGGCGATCTGGCGGGTGTTGCGGATGTTGTGGTCCAGGATCAGCGGAACCAGCGGCACCGGCGGGGTGCCCTTGCGGTCGAACACCCGCTGGCCCTCGTCGCTGAACACGTAGATGCCGCCGGCCTCCTGGTCGCGCAGCGCGCCGAGGATCGGATCCCACCAGGCGTCGGCGAAGTCCTGCGCCTCGTCGACGACGACGGCGTCGAACTTGTGCCCGGGCTCGAGGCTGGCGGCCAGCTCGGCCATCTGCTGGGGCAGCTCGTATTCCCAGAAGTGGCTGGCCTGCTCGTTGCGCTCGGACTCGTCGGGTCCTTTGGGGGCACCCCACTGGATGCCGAGGGTGTGGAACTCGCCGACGTAGCCGGGTCGCTGTCGTCGCGGCCAATGCGCGGTGATGCGCTTGAGGTAGGAGGCCAGCCCGTGGGAGTAGCAGACCAACGCGACGCGCTGGCCCCGGGCAGCCAGCCGGCGTGCCTGTTCGACGGCCAGGAACGTCTTGCCGCTGCCCGCTCCGCCGCGCACCTCGACCCGGTTGAGCAGCCGGATGGCATCGAGGATGACGGCCTGGTGCTCGGTGAGGATGTCGGCGGCGTCCTCGTTCTCCAGTGCTCTTGCCACGACGTCGCGCTGCGGGAGGCCGCGGCCGCCGAGGGCGGTCTGGAGTTGCTCGATGCCATCGTCGTTCAGCAGCGGCCGCTCGAGCTGTTGTTCGTCGAGCACACTTCGCAGCCGGACCGCGAGCTGGGGCAGCTCGGTGCGGTCGACGACCTTCCAGCGGGGACAGTCCGGCAGCGCGAAGTCTTGCGGCAGTTCGGTATTGGGCAGGACGACGACGTGGTCCCAACGCAGCCGGCCCTGCGTCCAGCGGGGGTCGTTCTCGATGAAGTCGCGAAGTGCGTAACAAGCCTCGCGGGCCTGGCGGACGGGCTCGATGGTGAACTCACGGTCGCCGCGCTTCTGCCGCCATTTTGTCCCGTCGTGCCAGACTTCGCCGCCTTTGACCTCGACGCAGACAATACCGGCGCCTTCGATGGCCACGACGAAGTCGATCTCGTGATCCTTGAGGTGGTCGGTGACCCGCTGTCCGGCGACGAGGAGGTCGTGGGGCAGTAGTTGCTCGGTGAGACGTTGCCAGACGTGCTCCTCGGCGGAGTTGGCCAGTCGGGGACTCTCCGGAACGGTCAGCACCATGGTGCGGCCGCTTCGGAATCGATGTCGTCCAGCCGCATTCGCATCAGCCGCGGCGCTGGCGGGCGATCTCGGCGAGCACCACCCCGGCCGCCACCGAGGCGTTCAGCGATTCGGTGGGACCCGCCATCGGGATCGACACCACGGCATCGCAGTTCTCCCGGACCAGCCGGGACAGCCCTTTGCCCTCCGAACCGACCACCACGACCGTCGGACCCGACGCGTCGAGTTCGTCGAGGGTGGTGTCACCGCCCGCGTCGAGGCCGACGATCTGCAATCCGGCGTCGCCCCAGTCCTTGAGCGTCCGGTTCAGGTTGGTCGCACGGGCCACCGGAAGCCGGGCCGCCGCGCCGGCGCTGGTACGCCACGCGACCGCGGTCACCGACGCCGACCGCCGTTGCGGGATCAGCACACCGTGTCCGCCGAAGGCCGCGGTCGAGCGCACGATCGCGCCGAGGTTGCGCGGGTCGGAGATGTTGTCCAGTGCCACCAGCAGGGCTGGCATGACGTCGGAGGTGGCGTCGCGCAGCAGGTCGCCCGGGTGGGCGTACTGATACGGCGGCACCTGCAGGGCGATGCCCTGGTGCAGTCCGTTGGTGCTCATCCGGTCCAGGTCGGTGCGGGACACCTCGAGGATGGGGATGCCGGAATCGGCTGCGCGCGTGACGGATTCGGTCAGACGCTCATCGGTGTCGGTGCCCTGCGCGACGTAGAGCGCGGTCGCCGGGACGCCGGCGCGCAGGCACTCCACCACGGGATTGCGGCCGAGCACGATCTCGGTGTCGTCGGTCTTCTTCGGCCGGCCCTGCTGTTGTCGTGCGGCCTTCGCGGCGCGTTTGCCCGCCGGATGGTGGGGCCGCTGGTGCGCGGGCGGGGTGGCGCCCTTGCCCTCGAGGCCGCGGCGGCGGACGCCACCGGAGCCGACGGTCGGCCCCTTCTTGGTTCCCGGCTTCCGCACGGCGCCGCGCCGCTGCGAGTTGCCGGCCACTACCGGGCCGTCCCGTCGGCCAGCGACCACTGGGGGCCGTCGGGGGTGTCGGTTACCTCGATCCCGGCCTCTTTGAGGCGATCCCGGATTTCGTCGGCCCGGGCCCAATCCTGTTGTGCGCGAGCCTCGATGCGGCCCTCCAGGGCCCATTTGGTCAGCACGTCGATGGCGGCCAGGGCCGACGACGTCTCGTCGCGGGACACCCAGCGCTCGTCGAGGGGATCGCAGCCGAGGATGCCCATCATCGCCCGGATCGACGCGGCGCTGGCCATGGCGCCCTCGTGGTCGCCGGAGTCCAGCGCACGGTTGCCGTCGGCGCGGGCGCTGTGCACCTCGGCCAGCGCGGCCGGCACCGCCAGGTCGTCGTCGAGTGCGGCGGCGAACCGGTCGGTCCACCGACCGGTCTCGACCGCGCCGACCCGGGTGCGTACCCGGTGCAGGAAATCCTCGAGGCCCAGGTAGGCCTTCACCGCGTCCTGCAACGCCCCCTCGGAGAACTCCAGCATCGACCGATAGTGCGCGCTGCCCAGGTAGTAGCGCAGCTCGGCGGGTCGAACCCGTTGCAGCACAGCGGGAATCGAGAGCACGTTGCCCAGCGACTTGCTCATCTTCTCGCCGCCCATGGTGACCCAGCCGTTGTGCAGCCAGAACCGGGCGAAGTCGTCACCGGCCGCGCGGGCCTGGGCGATTTCGTTCTCGTGATGCGGAAAGACGAGATCCATTCCACCGCAATGGATGTCGAACTGCGCGCCGAGATACTCATGGGCCATCGCCACGCATTCGGAATGCCAACCCGGCCGGCCGCGGCCCCACGGCGTCGGCCACGACGGCTCACCGGGCTTGGCCCCCTTCCAGAGCGTGAAGTCACGCTGGTCCCGTTTACCGGTCGCCACGCCTTCGCCCTGGTGTACGTCGTCGATCCGATGGCCCGACAGCGCACCGTATTCCGGGTAGCTCAGCACGTCGAAGTACACGTCGCCGGCACCGGTGTAGGCGTGGCCGCCGTCGATCAGCCGCTCGATCAGTTCGACGATCTGGGTGATGTGCCCGGTGGCCCGCGGCTCGGCCGACGGCGGCAGCACACCGAGGGCGTCGTAGGCGGCGACGAATTCGCGTTCGTGGGTGGCCGCCCACTCCCACCATGGCCGGCCCGCCGCCGCGGCCTTCGTGAGGATCTTGTCGTCGATGTCGGTGACGTTGCGGATGAACGCCACGTCGAAGCCCTTGGCGAGCAGCCAGCGGCGCAGCACGTCGAACGCGACGCCGCTGCGCACGTGACCGATGTGGGGCAGTCCCTGCACGGTCGCGCCGCACAGGTAGATCGAGACATGGCCGGGCCGAACGGGAGTGAACTCGCGCACGGCACCGGTCATGGTGTCGTGCAGCTTCAGGCCCGTTTCGGTCACGACGTGGCAGTTTACCGGCCGCTGGGGGCAGAACCGGCATCGGCGACGACGAGGGCCGTGGCAATGGCCGCCAGGCCTTCCCCACGGCCGGTCAGCCCCAGACCGTCGGTGGTCGTCGCCGACACCGACACCGGCGCACCGAGCAGATCGGAGAGCAGCCGCTGCGCCTCGGCACGGCGCGGTCCGACCTTCGGCCGGTTGCCGATCACCTGTACGGCCGCATTGCCAATCCGGTAGCCGGCCTCGCCGACCAGGTTCCGGACATGCGTCAGCATCGCCGGCCCGGTCACGCCGGCCCACCGCGGATCGTCGACGCCGAACACCGACCCGATGTCGCCGAGCCCGGCGGCCGACAGCAGCGCGTCGCACAGCGCGTGCGCGGCGACGTCGCCGTCGGAATGGCCGGCGCAACCGTCGGCGTCCTCGAACAGCAGCCCGAGCAGTCGGCAGGGCCGGCCCGGTTCGAGGGGATGCACGTCGGTGCCCAGACCGATCCGGGGCAGTGCCGCACCCGCTTCAGAGACCACGCAGCACCGCCCGGGCCAGCGTCAGATCCAGCGGCGTGGTGATCTTGAAGGCCAGCGGGTCGCCGTCGACCACATGGACCCGCCCGCCGATGTTCTCGACCAGCGATGCGTCGTCGGTGAATCCCGCGTCCGTCCCGGCACGTTCATACGCTCGCAGCAGCAACTCGGTGCTGAATCCCTGCGGGGTCTGCACCGCGCGCAGACCGGCTCGTTCCGGCGTGCCCAGGACATCGCCGTTGGCGTCGACGGCCTTGACGGTGTCGCTCAACGGCAGGCCCGGCACCACGGCCTGATGGCCGCCCTTGAGCGCCTCGACGATGCGGGCGATCAGCGCCGGTGGGGTCAGCGGCCGGGCGGCGTCATGCACCAGCACGAAGTCGGGCGATGATGCGGCCGCCAGGGCGAGGCGGACGGACTCGCCGCGCTCGGCACCGCCGGCCACGACGGTCACGGGATGATCCGGGGACGCCAGGACGAGCGACGCTTCGTCGGTACGGTCCGGCGGGACGGCGACGACGATTTCGTCGACGGCGCCGGAGGCTCGCAGCCCGGCCAGCGCACGTTCGATGAGCGATTGCCCATCCAGGTCGATGAAGGCCTTCGGAATTCCGGCCCCCAGCCGCTGACCCGCTCCGGCCGCGGGGACCACTGCCACGGTGCGCACCTCGGTGCCCACCACCGCCTAGGAGGCGGCCGCCAGAACCTCGTCGAGGATGGTCTCGGCCTTGGCGTCGTCGGTGTTCTCGGCCAGCGCGAGCTCGCCGACCAGAATCTGCCGGGCCTTGGCCAGCATGCGCTTCTCGCCGGCGGACAGTCCACGTTCCTGGTCCCGGCGCCACAGGTCGCGAACGACCTCGGCGACCTTGTTCACGTCACCGGATGCCAGCTTCTCGAGATTGGCCTTGTACCGGCGCGACCAGTTGGTCGGCTCTTCGGTATGAGGGGCGCGCAGCACCTGGAAGACTTTGTCGAGACCCTCCTGTCCAACCACGTCGCGCACACCGACGTACTCGGCGTTGTCGGCGGGCACCCGAACGGTCAGGTCGCCCTGGGCGACCTTCAAGACGAGATATTCTTTTTGTTCGCCTTTGATGGTCCGGGTTTCGATCGCCTCGATCAACGCAGCACCGTGATGTGGATAGACAACGGTGTCTCCGACCTTGAAAATCATCAGATTAGAGCCCCTTTCGCATCTCAAGGATAGCACGGGCCACGAACACGTGTGATCCAACGGTGCAGGTCAGGGGCACAACGGGTTAAGACTGGGGGTTGACACGGTGTCGTTTACGTGCAGGGGACACCGAACTGGGCACCCGTCGACGGGTGGCGGTTGACGCCGACTACTACACGGCGTACTAGTCTTCTTCCCTTGTAGGCCCGTGTGATCCGTTCGCGAGCAGGAGGCACTGACGTGTTGAGTATTGATCCCCGGAAGACGGCCGCCCGGGTCGGCCTCGCGACCGCCGGTCTCGTCGTCGCGACCGCGATCGCCGGCTGCAGCGCCGGTCAGGTCTCCCAGGTCGCCACCCAGGAGCCCGCGGTCAACGGCACCACCGGCAACATCGGTCAGATCGCGCTGCGCAATGTGCACATCCAGGCCAGTTCGACCGGAGACGCGCTGGAACCGGGTAGCGACGTCGATTTGGTCCTCGCGGCCGCCAACAACTCGGCGGACGTCAACGACCGCCTGCTGGGGATCACCAGCGACGTCGGCACCGTGACGCTCACCGGGGACACCGCCGTGCCCGCCAACGGCCTGCTGATGGTCGGGATGCCCGACGGCGCCACCGCGCCCGCCGACGGGACCGGCGGAACCGACGCCTCCGTCGCACTGACCAAGCCCATCCGCAACGGTCTGACCTACAACTTCACCTTCAAGTTCGAGAAGGCCGGCGAGAAGACCCTCGCAGTGCCCATCTCGGCCGGCGACGCCGCCCGCCAAGGGGGATAGCCCGGCCGACTCGCGGTGTGGCTGCGGCGATTCTGTCGTACCCGCCGGATACCGTCGCGACGTGACGAAAGCCGGTGCCCGCTCCCGCCCGCAGTTCCAGTGCTCGGAGTGTCGGCACGTCACCCCGAAATGGGTGGGCCGCTGTCCCGAATGCGGCACCTGGGGCACCGTCGACGAGGTCGCGGTACTGACGTCGCTGGGTGGCACCGGCCGCTCGAAGGTGCCGGCCTCGGCCGCGGTCCCGATCAGCACGATCGACCCTGACCACACCCGCCACGTTCCGACCACCGTCGACGAACTCGACCGGGTGCTCGGCGGCGGAATCGTGCCCGGCTCGGTCACCCTGCTCGCGGGCGAGCCGGGCGTCGGGAAGTCGACGCTGCTGCTCGAAGTCGTGCACCGGTGGGCCGCCGCTGGCCGCCGCGCGCTCTATGTCTCCGGGGAGGAGTCCGCGGGCCAGATCCGGATGCGCGCCGAACGCACCGGATGCACGCACGACGAGGTCTACCTGGCGGCCGAGTCCGACGTACAGACCGTCCTGGGTCATCTCGACGCGGTACGTCCGTCGCTGGTCGTCATCGACTCGGTGCAGACCCTGTCGACCACCGAGACCGACGGCGTCACCGGCGGCGTCACGCAGGTGCGCGCCGTCACCACCGCACTGACCGGATACGCCAAGGCCGGCCCGGGGGTGGCGATGGTCCTCGTCGGCCATGTGACCAAGGACGGCGCGATCGCGGGGCCACGATCGCTGGAACACCTCGTCGACGTGGTGCTGCACTTCGAGGGCGACCGCAACAGCACGCTGCGGATGGTCCGCGGGGTCAAGAACCGGTTCGGATCCGCCGACGAGGTCGGTTGTTTCCTGTTGCACGACAACGGAATCGAGGGTGTCGCCGACCCGTCCGGGTTGTTCCTCGACCAACGTCCCGAGCCGGTGCCCGGCACCGCGGTCACGGTGACCCTGGACGGCAAGCGTCCGCTCATCGGCGAGATCCAGGCACTCATCGGCACCCAGGAGGTGCCGTCGCCGCGGCGCGCGGTCAGCGGGGTGGACCAGTCGCGGGCCGCGATGACGGCCGCAGTGCTGGACTCGCGTGCCGGGATCAGGATCGGCAAGCACGACGTGTACCTGTCGACGGTCGGCGGGATGCGCCTGACCGACCCGTCGTCGGATCTGGCGGTCGCGCTGGCGATCACCTCGGCCTACGCCGACCTGTGCCTGCCCACCTCGACCGTCGCCATCGGCGAAGTCGCTCTGGCCGGCGACCTGCGCCGGGTGACCGGGCTGGAGCGCCGGCTGGCCGAGGCCGCCCGGCTGGGATTCACCACGGCCATCGTCCCGCCCGGCATGAAGACGGCCCCGCAGGGCATCCGCACGCTCGAAGTCGCCACCATCCGCGAAGCCATCGCCACCCTGCTGAAGATCGCCGTGCGGCCGCAAACCGCGCCGCCCGCGGTCAAGCCGCCGGCCCGCCCGGACCTCAAAGTGGTGGACAAGTATCCGCCGGACGCCGACACCGGCCACAATGGTTGGTCGTGACACCCAGCACCACCGGTCCAACCCTCCGGGACACCATCGGCCGCCTGGCCCCCGGCACGGCACTGCGCGACGGCCTGGAGCGCATCCTGCGCGGCCGCACGGGCGCGCTGATCGTGCTCGGCTACGACGACGCCGTCGAAGCGATCTGCGACGGCGGCTTCGCACTGGACGTCCGCTATGCCCCCACCCGGCTGCGCGAGCTGTCGAAGATGGACGGCGCGGTGGTGCTGTCCACCAGCGGCGACCGCATTCTCCGCGCCAACGTCCAACTCGTGCCGGACCCCTCCATCCCCACCGACGAGTCCGGCACCCGGCACCGGTCGGCCGAACGCACCGCCATCCAGACCGGCTATCCGGTGATCTCGGTCAGCCACTCGATGAACATCGTCACGGTGTACGTGGCCGGCGAGCGCCACGTCGTCGCCGATTCGGCCACCATCTTGTCGCGCGCCAACCAGGCGATCGCGACGCTGGAGCGCTACAAGGCCCGCCTCGACGAGGTCAGCCGGCAGCTGTCCACCGCCGAGATCGAGGACTTCGTGACGCTGCGCGACGTCATGACCGTGGTGCAGCGGCTGGAAATGGTCCGCCGCATCGGACTCGAAATCGACTACGACGCAGTCGAATTGGGCACCGACGGCCGTCAGCTGCGGTTGCAGCTGGAGGAACTGCTGGGCGGCAACGACACGGCCCGCGAACTGATCGTGCGCGACTATCACGCCAACCCCGACGCGCCGTCGCAGGAGGAGGTCGCCGAGACACTGGAGAACCTCGACGCGCTCTCGGACGTCGACCTGCTGGATTTCACCGCGCTGGCCCAGGTGTTCGGCTATCCGTCCACCGTCGAGGCGCAGGACTCGGCGCTCAACTCACGCGGCTACCGGGCGATGGCGGGCATCCCCCGGTTGCAGTTCGCCCACGTCGACCTGCTGGTGCGCACGTTCGGTTCGCTACAGGGACTGCTCGCGGCCAGCGCCACCGACCTGCAATCGGTCGACGGGATCGGCGCGATGTGGGCTCGCCACGTCCGGGAGGGACTGTCCCAGCTGGCGGAGTCGACGATCGCCGACCGGCTGGGCTGAATTCAGCCGGCCGGTGCCGGTGCCGGGGCGGGGGCTTCCGGGGCCGGCGGCGGCGCGGGCGCCGGAGCGTCCTGAGCCGACGGCTCGGCCAGGACGAACGGCACGGTGGCCGACCGCAGGTTGCCCAGTTGCACCACCAGGTTGTAGGTGCCGGCCCCGATCGGCTGCCGCGGCAACGGGCACTGCGGCTCCGAACCCATGCCCGTCCAGGTCACCTCGGTGGTCACCTGCTCACCGGGATTGAACGACTTCACCAGCGTCTCGTTGGAGGGGGCGCAGTCCAGGTTGGACCACAGCCGCTTGTTGTCCAGCGTGTAGACGTAGGCCGCCAGCACCGCCGCGCCGACGTCGCGCTGGCAGGCGGTCAGCCCGATGTTGGTGACCACCATGGTGAACTTCGGCTGGTCTCCGATGACGTAGCGCGGCTCGTTGGTCAGCCCCTTGACCGCCAGCGTGGAGTCGGGGCAGTCGTCGCCCGGTTTGAGCACCGGCGGCGGTTCCACGGCCGCCGTCGGTGTCGGTGTCGCCGCCGCGCTCTGCTCGGCCGGCGGTACGACGGGGGTCTTCACGCCGGGATCCTGCGGTTGACCGAGCGGCCCCTGCGAGGTGTTGGGTTCGCTCGTCTTCTTCGGCCCCTGCGAGTCCCCGCCGCTGAACACCATGAACAGAATCGCGATGACGATCGCCACCACGAGGCCGGCGACGCCGATGGCCAACGCCCGGCGGCGGCGGTAGATCTCGGGCGATAGCGGCCCGCGCGGTTCCAAATCCAGCACGTTCTCACGGTAAGGCCAGCTCAGCGCGAGGCGTCCGAGCGCGCTCGGCGTGTCGCCCGTGGATTGGCTCGCAATCGCGGTAATAGCGGGCGAACTCGCCGAATCGATCAGGCCGCGTCGTCCCGGTCGTCGCGCAGCAGCGGGTTGGGCCCGTCGAAGTAGTCGAGGGTGCGTTGCTCGCCGCGGTCGAGTGCGCGAAGCCGGACCGATCCCCTGGCGGCGGCGTCGAGCAGGGCGCGCAGCCCCGGTTGGGCCGAGGCGAGCCGGGCCCGAACCTGCGCGGCCGGCACGCCCTCGTGCGCCGCCTGATCCAGCTTGACGGTCAGCGTCGTCATCCAGCGTTGGCGAAGGGCCAGCATCAGCCTTTCCTCGTCGCCGAAAAGCCGCTCCAGCTCGGCCATCTCGTCGCTGTCGAACCGGAGGGCTTCCTCGGCCGAGACCGAAGCGCGGTCAATCACGTTGGCCATGAAGGTCATTCGTTCGTGGTGCTCTGTCCAAGTCATGCTTCAGACGCTACGAAGCCGAGCCTGCCCTGTCGTCATCCCCGGGTCCGGAAATCGGTCTCCTACCGTGGTAGGAGGTCATCCCCTACCCGCGGACGAGGCCATGGGCCGCCGCACCGGATTACCATGAAACGATGCCGCGGGAAGCCGGTCGGATCGGGGATTACCTGATGCGCCGCAAGAAGAAAGCCATCCCCAACGGGTTCACCTGGATCTTCGTCGTCAGCGTCGATATGACGATGGCGTTCATCGGTGCGGTCGCCGTCTTCCAACGACCCACGTCGGACTGGCCGGTGGCGATCGCAGCAATGGTCGCGGCGATCTCGCCGTGGGTCGTGTTCATCTTCTTCGACATCTCCAGATTCATCGGCGTGGCGCTGTGGTCCGCATGGATGGTGGCGACGGCGATGCTGCTGTTCGGGACGTCCACGCCGGTCCACACGGATTTCGCGCCGCTGCTGCTGGCGTTGATGGTCGGTGCGGTCAGCTCGCTGACGTCGTTCCGGGGCGGTGTCCTGGCTGCGGTCTCCGCGGCCGCGCTGCTGTGTCTGGCCGCGGCCTTGCACCGGTTGGACTCGGTGGCGCTCTACGTGACGTTCGTCGCGATCGGCGCGCTGGTCGGCTATCTCATGCTCACCCAGCAGCGCTTGTTGCTCGAACAGCGGCGGGCACACGAACAATTCGCCGAGCATGCCGCGGCCGACGAGCGCCGACGGATCGCACGCGAGGTGCACGACGTCATCGCGCATTCGCTGAGCGTCACCCTGCTGCACGTCACGGCCGCGCGCCGCGCCCTGCAGCAGGACCGCGACGTCGACGACGCCGAGGACGCCCTGCAGGATGCCGAGCGGCTGGGCCGGCAGGCGATGGCCGACATCCGCCGCACCGTCGGCCTGCTCGACGACGGCCACGCCCGCACCGCCCCCGAGCCCGACGTCGACGACATCGCGGCATTGGTCGACGATTTCACGAAGGCCGGCCTTCATGTCCGGCTGCGAATCGACGGTCCCACCGAACGGGTTTCGGCGACCGAAGGGCTGGCGCTGTACCGGATCGCCCAGGAGTCGCTGGCCAACATCGCCAAACATGCACCGGAGTCCGAATCCGTTGTGACGCTCCGAATCACACGATCGGATGCCGAGCTGTCGGTGACCAACCGGCTGCCGGTGCGGGTGGGCGCCGTCGGCAACCCGGAGGGCCGCGGACTGCCCGGCATGCGGCAGCGGGTGGAGCTTCTCGGCGGCGCCATCGACGTCGGTCCCCGACAAGGCAATTGGCGGGTGCACGCCTCGATTCCGTTGACCGACAAAGGTTCCGGGGGCCCGGCCAGCCCTCCGCGGGTGCCGTGGTGCAATTCCTGACATGAACGGCGACGGCATCGATATCACCGTGCTGCTGGTTGACGATCAGGAGTTGGTGCGCTCGGGTCTGCGCCGGATCCTGCGCCGCAAGGACGGTTTCGTGATCGTGGCCGAGTGTTCCGACGGCGACGAGGTCCCCGCCGCGGTGGCCGAGCACCGGCCCGACGTCGTGGTGATGGATCTGCGGATGAAGCGGGTGGACGGCATCGAGGCCACCCGCCGCCTCGCCGGACCGGACGCGCCGCCGGTGCTCGCCTTGACGACGTTCAACGAGGACGAGTTGCTCTCCGGCGTGCTGCGCGCCGGGGCGGCCGGCTTCGTCCTCAAGGACTCGTCGGCCGAGGAGTTGATCCGCGCGGTGCGGGCCGTCGCCGCCGGCGACAGTTACCTCGACCCGGCCGTCACCTCACGGGTGCTGCACACCTATCGCCATGCGGAGCAGACGCCGGCGGATGTCGCCATCGGCGAACTGACCGGGCGTGAACTCGACGTGCTGACCCTGATCGCCAAGGGCCGCACGAACGCCGAGATCGCCGCCGAACTCTTCATCTCCGAGGTGACCGTCAAGAGCCACATCGGGCACATCTTCGGCAAGCTCGATCTGCGCGACCGCGCGGCGGCGATCGTCTACGCCTACAACCACGGGATCGTGGTGCCCCGGTAGGGCTCGCTTTCAGTCGCCCTCGCCGATGTCGCCCAGGTGCGCGCGCAGGGCGGCCTTTCCGTCGGCCAGGTGGTAGGTCACGCCGGCGATCGCCAGCGTTCCGGCGTTCACCCGCTCGGCGATCGCGGTGGAACGGGCCATCAACTGAGCGCCCGTCTCGATGACGTGGCGGGCCTCGAACTCGTCGACGCGGGACAGCCCGTCGCGGCGGCCGAGCAGGATCGACGGCGTCACCCGCTCGACCACGTCGCGGACGTAACCGGCGGGCACCGCGCCGTCGTCGAGCGCCGCCAGGCCGGCCTTGACCGCGCCGCAGCTGTCGTGGCCGAGCACCACGATCAGCGGCACGTTCAGGACGACCACGGCGTACTCGATGGAGCCGAGCACGGCCGAATCGATCACGTGGCCGGCGGTGCGGACCACGAACATGTCGCCCAGGCCCTGGTCGAAGATGATCTCGGCGGCCACCCGGCTGTCGGCGCACCCGAACACCACGGCGATGGGCCGCTGCTCGGCCGCCAGGCTGGCGCGGTGCTCGATGCTCTGGCTCGGGTGCTCGGGCCGACCCGCGACGAAGCGCTCGTTACCCTCCTTGAGTGCCTTCCATGCGGTCAGAGGACTGGTATTCGGCATGGCTGCCATTGTGCCCTGCGGCGCCGGGACGGCTGCGATGAGGCTGCCCGCCGGCGAATTGATCGCCTGGTTCGACCGCGAAGGCCGGGACCTGCCGTGGCGGGCCGCCGGGGTCAGCGCCTGGCAGATCCTGGTCAGCGAGTTCATGCTGCAGCAGACGCCGGTGGCCCGGGTGCTGCCCATCTGGGTCGACTGGGTGGCCCGCTGGCCCACCCCGTCGGCCACCGCCGCGGCCGGTCCGGCCGACGTGCTGCGGGCCTGGGGCAAGCTCGGCTATCCCCGGCGGGCCAAGTGGCTGCACGAGTGCGCCGTCGCGATCGCGCGGGACCATGACGATGTGGTGCCGTCGGATGTGGATGCGCTGCTGGCGCTTCCCGGCATCGGCAGTTACACCGCCCGCGCGGTGGCCTGCTTCGCCTACCGGCAGCCGGTGCCGGTGGTCGACACCAATGTGCGGCGGGTGATCGCCCGGGCGGTGCACGGCCGCGCCGACGCGAGCGCTCCGGCGCCGGTTCGCGACGAAGCGGACGTCGCCGCGCTGCTGCCCGACGACGCGGCGGCACCACGGTTCTCGGCGGCCCTGATGGAACTCGGCGCGCTGGTGTGCACCGCGCGCAACCCGAAGTGCGGCGTGTGTCCACTGACGGCGTGCGCCTGGCGGTCGGCGGGTCATCCGCCGGGCAGCGGCACGGTGAAGCGGGTGCAGAAGTACGCCGGCACCGATCGGCAGGTGCGCGGCCGGCTGTTGGATGTGTTGCGCGGCAATGATTTTCCGGTGACCCGCGCGCAGTTGGACGTGGCGTGGCTCACCGACACCGCGCAACGGGACCGCGCCCTGGACTCGTTGCTGGTCGACGGGTTGGTGGAGCAGACGAGCGACGGCCGCTTCGCGCTGGCGGGCGAGGGCGACTGACCCTTTCTTCAATCTGTTCAGTCCTGGCTGCGACATTGTTCGAGTAGAAGTCGCAGAGGAGACTGAACAGATCGGGATCAGTCAGGCCGCGAAGCGGCGTCGGTAGTCCGACGGGGTGACACCGACGATGCGCCGGAAGTGGTGCCGCAGCAGCGTCGCGGTACCGAAGCCGCAACGCTCGGCGACCCGGTCGACATCCAGGTCGGTCTCCTCGAGCAGTCGCCGCGCGTAGAGCACCCGTTGGTCGGTGATCCACTGCATGGGCGTGGTGCCGGTCTCGTCGACGAAGCGGCGGGCGAAGGTGCGTGCCGACATGTTCGCCTGCCGCGCCAGGGCGGCAACGGTGTGCGGCTGGTCGAGGTGTTGCATGATCCAATCCAGTTGTGGTGCAAAACCTTCCGAGCACCGCGCGGGGATCGGCTGGTCGATGTACTGCCGTTGCCCGCCGTCCCGCTGCGGTGGCACCACCATGCGGCGGGCGATCACGTTGGTCACCGCGCTGCCTAGTTCACGACGCACCAGGTGCAGGCAGGCGTCGATCCCGGCGGCCGTGCCCGCACTGGTGATCAGGTTGCCGTCGTCGACGAACAAGACGTTGCGGTCCACCCGCGCGGTGGGGTGCAGGCGGGCCAGTTCGTCGGCGTGCATCCAGTGCGTGGTGCAGGATCGGCCGTCGAGCAGTCCGGCCGCGCCCGCCACGAAGGCCCCCGAACACACCGTCAGGATGATCGAGCCGGCGTCGGCCGCCGCCCGCAGCGCGTCGAGCGCCTCGCGTGAGTAACCCTCCTCGCCTGGGTCGTGCATGGCGGGGACGGCGACCAGATCGGCGCCGTGCAGCGCCGACAGGTCGTGGTCGGGAGTGACCGAGGCCCCGACCGACGTCCGCACCGGCTTCCCGGCCCGCGGGCCGCAGACCTTGAAATCGAAGTTCGGGACGCCGTCGGCCGTTCGATCGATGCCGAACACCTCGCAGATGACGCCGAACTCGAAGGGTGAGAGGCCGTCGAGCACCAGAGCGGACACCGTTTTCAGCATGGCAGTATATTATCGGATACCGTCAGTGCTGCCACTGGTGGCGGGATATTGCCGTTAGCAGAATTACTGCCATGAGTGCTGCAATCCAACTACTTCTGATGCTCGTCGTCCTGCTCGCCCCGTTCGCCGTGGTGGCGGCCCTGGAGAATCACGCGAAGAGGGCCGGCCGCCTCAGTTGGTTCGCCGCGCCGGCGGCCGGCCGACTCTGCGAGGACGATGCGGACCTGCGCCGGATGGAACACGACACCGACGCGATCCGGACCCGCTTCGAGAGCGGTCGCTAGCGGATCACGTTCCGCAGGAACGATTCCACCGCATGCCGGTACACCTCGGGAGCGTCGTCGTGCACCAGGTGCCCGGCCCCCGGAACCCGCAGATACGTTGTGCGACAGCCGGTTTCGCTCATCGTCTTCATCTGGCCGGGCGGCGTCACGGAATTGCCCGCCTCGATCAGCAGGGTGGGCGCCCGCACCCGGCGCCACTGCTCCCAGTAGTCCCGGGTGCCCCACTCGGCTGCGATCTGCACCCACCATTCCGGGCGGCCGTGCAGCCGCCAACCGGTCTCGGTGCGGTCGAACGCCTCGGCGAAGTACCGGCCGGCCACCGGCCCGAACTCGTCGACGACGGCCTGCTCGGTGGGGAACTCGACGGGCAGCGCATGCACCCACGGCTCCCACGGCCCGGTAGTGCGGCCGCGGAAATCCGGCGCCATGTCCTCGACCACGACCGCCGAGACCGCCTCGGGCCGCTCGGCCGCCAGACACCAGGCGTGCAGACTGCCCATCGAATGACCAACCAGGACCGCGGGCGCCGGTAACGCGCCCAACACGTCGCCGAGATCGGCGACGAAACGCTCCGTGCTGATCGGCTCGGAGTCCGGGACGTCGCGGCCGCGGTGCCAGGGGGCATCGTAGGTGTAGACGGCACCGAAGGCGGCCAGCCACGGAATCTGGCGTGACCACGTCGACCCCCGGCCCATCAACCCGTGCACCAGGACCACCGTGGCGCCGTCACCGCCCCGGTAGGTGACATGACGCAGCGGGTCGACCGGCATACAGGCATCTTGCACGGCCGGCCGCCGGCCCGAACCGGCACGGTAGCCTTGCCACATGGCCGTCGTGAAGATCAACGCAATCGAGGTGCCCGCCGGCGCCGGTCCCGAACTGGAGAAGCGTTTCGCGCATCGCGCGCACGCCGTCGACACTCAGCCCGGTTTCCTGGGCTTTCAGCTGCTGCGGCCGGTGAAGGGCGACGACCGCTACTTCGTGGTCACCCAGTGGGAGTCCGACGAGGCATTCCAGGCCTGGGCGAAGGGCCCGGCGATCGAGGCACACCGGGGTGAGCACACCAACCCGGTGGCCACCGGGGCGTCCCTGCTGGAGTTCGAGGTTGTGCTCGACGTTGCCGGGCCCGACGCGAAGGCTTAACCGGACACTGGCCGCGCTCTGCGGCGCTGTCCTGGTCACCGGACCCGCCGCCGGGTGCACGTCGTCCTCGACGCCCTCGGCCAACGCGGTCGACGCGGGCGCGCGAATCAGCATCAACACCCCGCAGGGTGTGCGCGCCAAACAGGTCGTTGACATGCTCAACTCCGACTGGCCGATCGGCCCCGTCGGCATCAAGACGCTCGCGGCGCCCGACCAGGTCGACTACGTCGGCACGGTGATGGACAACCTGTGGTGGGAACGCCCCTACCGGGTCGCCGGAGTCGACATCGGAGCGGGTTCGGCGACGCTGCATCTGTTGACGTCCTACGGCGCGCGGCAAGAGATCGAACTGCACACCGACGATGCGACGATGGTCGACGAATTCGTCGTCAGCACCGTGCCCCCGGCGATCCATTCGTGGGCCGACGTCGACGCCGCGCTGGCGAACTCGGGCGGGCGCTACTCCTACCGCGTCGCTCGCGTCGTCGACGGGCGTTGCGAACAGCTCGCCGGATCCAACACCACCGAATCGCTGCCACTGGCATCGATCTTCAAGCTGTACGTGCTCTACGCCGTCGCCCAGGCCGTCAAGTCCGGCGCGGTGTCCTGGGACGACCAACTGACCATCACCGACGAGGGCAAGACGGTCGGCTCGTCGGCGTTCGACAAGATGCCAGCCGGCAGCCGCGTCTCGGTCCGCACCGCCGCCGCGAAGATGATCGGCAACAGCGACAACATGGCCACCGATCTGCTGATCAATCGGGTCGGCACCAGGGCGGTCGAACGGGCGCTGGCCGATGCCGGGCACCACGACCCGGCCAGCATGACGCCGTTTCCGACGATGCACGCGCTGTTCCAAATCGGTTGGGGCGAACCGGATCTCAGGGAGCAGTGGAAGACCGCCGATCAGCGCGGCCGGGCCAAACTGCTCGCCGACGTCAGTGCCCGCCACTACGAACCCGATCCGCTGCGCACGCATTCGCCGGCCTCGGCCTACGGCGCCGAGTGGTACGGCAACGCGGAGGACATCTGCCGCGTGCATGCCGCGCTGCAGGCGATCGCGACCGGGCCCGCGGCGCCGGTCAAGGAGATCATGTCGAACATCCCCGGCATCGATCTGGACCGCGCCCAGTGGCCCTACATTGGCGCGAAGGCGGGGAACCTGCCGGGCGAACTGACCTTCAGTTGGTATGCCGTCGACCGGACGGGGCAGCCGTGGGTGGTCAGCCTGCAGACCAACTGGGACCGCTTCCACGGCACCACCACCGGCGGCTATTTGATGATGATCATCAAGCAGATGTTCGCCATGATTCCCACCGGATGAATCTGTTCAGCGGCCACTGCCAGATCCACTCGCACAACGTCGCGGCCACGGCTGAACAGATCGGCCGGGCCTGAACAGATCGGGCGGGCCTAACGCACCCGCAGCGTCCAGGCGCCCCCGCGGTAGTGCAGCACCGTGCGGCTCATCGGTTCGACGTCGATGCGCCAGAACGAGTTCGCCGTGGCGTCGAGCGTCTGCAGGATCGCCGCGCGCACCACCGCCGGGTGAACCACCGCGGCGACGCGAGCCGGCGCGTCGACGATCGAGCCGAGCCAGTCGCGCACCCGGCAGATCAGTTCGACCACTGACTCGCCGCCGTGCGGTGCGCTGCGCGGGTCCGTCAGCCAGATGGCCAACTCGGCCGGATCCAGCGCCTCGATCGCCTTTCCGCGCCAGGCCCCGTAGTCGAGTTCGCTGAGCCGCTGGTCGATCTCCGGGTCGAGGCCCAACAGCTCGGCCGTCTGGCGGGTGCGCTTCTCCGGCCCGCAGTAGGTGCGGGCAACCGGACCGAGGTCGGCCGCCCCGATCACCTGGCGGTGGCCCACGCCGTTGAGTGCTTCGTCGATCGGAAACCGCCCGGCCGACATGGCGCTGGTCATCGCGTGCGATACCAGGGTCAGCCGGACGGTACCGGTCATGAAGTCAATTGTTCCTCGCGCTGGACGTCCAGCAACCGGGACAGCAGCGCCGCGCCGACGATGCCGATGGTGGTCCAGATGATCACTTGGGTGCCCAGCGCGTACAGCCGGAACTCGTACAGGTCGACCGCCGGGAAGCCCGGAAAGACGATCGTCCCGGCATCGTCTTTGACCGGCCCCGGCGTGTCGTCGACGGTCGGCAGGACGAGCATGACGACGGCCACCGCAACGATGTAGCCGCCCGCGGCGGCCAGGGTGGCGTTCCAGGCCCCCAGTTTGGGTGCGAGTTGGCTCCCGAGATAGACGGCGGCCACCATCAGCAGCGCGGACAGCCCCACCATCAGCAGGTAGAGCAGCGTGCGTTCCTTGATCGTGTCGTCCAGGCTGGTGCCCGGCGGGGTCGGCGGGTACTTCAGCGCCGGCACCACCCACAGTGAGATCAGCATGGCCGCGGCGACCAGAACGGACAGCGTCCGCGCGGTCACGTTGCTGGTGCGGCTGTACACGACGCAGAACACGACGGCGAACAGCGCGCCCATGGCGACGCTGAACGCCAACACCCCCAGACCCATGCCGACGGTCGACTGCACCGCGCGGGTGAACAGCTCAACGTCCCCGTGGCTGTGACCGTGGCCGGACCCGGCCCCGTGACTCTCCAAAGCCTCGTGTGCCGCCGTGGCGCCGTTCTCGAAGTCGACCGCCCGGCCGACGATGGGCTCGATGAAGATCTTCGACCAGACGAATGCGAATACGCCGGCCAGGGCGCCGGCCAGAATGCCGCGCCAGATGACGTGCTTTTCCATGCGTCAGTGGCAGGGGAAGCCGAGCAGGTGGCGAGCGTCGTGCAGGAACTCGTGCACGTACATGTTGTCCCCGAATACCGACGACGCGCCCTGCTCCACGCCGACGAAGTAGAGCACCAGCAGGGCCAGGAACGCGGTGACGCTCAGCCAGGCCACGGCTTTGGCGGCGGACAGGTCGACGGCGCGGCGCGAGCTGTGGGCTTGCGGTGAACTCATGTCGGTTTCCTTTCGGGGATCACGCGTCCCGGGTCAGGGCGGTGACGGGCTGGGGTCTGACTGTGACAGTGGCGCGACCGTTCTGGATTCTCACCAGATTCCTCAACTCGTCGTTTACCGGGCGATCGTACGACAAACGGGCGGCCACCCCCAATGGGGAGTGACCGCCCGTTCGATGTCGGTGCTACTCGGCCGAACTGCTCGGCGAGACCCCGGCCGAACCGGAGGCGCCCGCACCGGCCAGGTCGGCGTCCTCGACGACCCGCGGCTTGGGCGAGCCGCTGAAGATGAACTTCGCGTCCTCGCCGGAACCCTCGCCGTCCCAGTTCTCCACGCCGACGGTGACGATCTGACCCGGCTTGATCTCGTCGAACAGGATCTTCTCGCTCAGCGCGTCCTCGATCTCGCGCTGGATGGTGCGGCGCAGCGGCCGCGCACCCAGCACCGGGTCGAAGCCCCGCTTGGCCAGCAGCGCCTTGGCCGACTCGGTCAGCTGCAGCTCCATGTCCTTGTTCTTCAACTGGTTGGCGACCCGGGTCACCATCAGGTCGACCATCTGGATGATCTCGTCCTTGGTCAGCTGGTGGAAGACGATGATGTCGTCGATCCGGTTGAGGAACTCCGGCCGGAAGTGCTTCTTGAGCTCGTCGTTAACCTTGAGCTTCATCCGCTCGTAGTTGTTCTCACCGCCGCCCTGGGTGAAGCCCAGTCCGACCGCCTTGGAGATGTCGGACGTGCCCAGGTTCGAGGTGAAGATCAGCACGGTGTTCTTGAAGTCGACGGTGCGGCCCTGACCGTCGGTCAGGCGGCCGTCCTCGAGGACCTGCAACAGGGTGTTGTAGATCTCCTGGTGCGCCTTCTCGATCTCGTCGAACAGCACCACCGAGAACGGCTTGCGGCGCACCTTCTCGGTGAGCTGGCCGCCCTCCTCGTAGCCGACGTACCCGGGGGGGGCGCCGAACAGCCGCGAGGCGGTGAAGCGGTCGTGGAACTCGCCCATGTCGATCTGGATGAGCGCGTCGTCGTCGCCGAACAGGAACTCCGCCAGCGCCTTGGACAGCTCGGTCTTACCGACACCGGACGGGCCGGCGAAGATGAACGAACCGGACGGACGCTTGGGGTCCTTCAGCCCGGCGCGCGTGCGCCGGATGGCCTTGGAGACGGCCTTGACGGCGTCTTCCTGCCCGATGATCCGCTTGTGCAGCTCGTCCTCCATGCGCAGCAGGCGGGTGGTCTCGGCCTCGGTCAGCTTGAACACCGGGATGCCGGTCCAGTTGCCCAGCACCTCGGCGATCTGCTCGTCATCAACTTCCGCCACCACGTCCAAATCGCCTGAGCGCCACTGCTTTTCGCGCTCGGCACGCTGGGCGACGAGTTGCTTCTCCTTGTCGCGCAGATTCGCCGCCTTCTCGAAGTCCTGCGCGTCGATGGCGCTTTCCTTCTCCCGGCGGGCGTCGGCGATCTTCTCGTCGAACTCGCGCAGGTCCGGCGGCGCGGTCATCCGGCGGATCCGCATCCGGGCACCGGCCTCGTCGATCAGGTCGATCGCCTTGTCCGGCAGGAACCGGTCGTTGATGTAGCGGTCGGCCAGGGTCGCCGCCGCGACCAGCGCCGGGTCGGTGATGGAGACGCGGTGATGCGCCTCGTAGCGGTCGCGCAGGCCCTTGAGGATCTCGATGGTGTGCTCGACGGTCGGCTCGCCGACCTGCACCGGCTGGAACCGGCGCTCCAGGGCGGCATCCTTCTCGATGTACTTGCGGTACTCGTCGAGGGTCGTGGCGCCGATGGTCTGCAGTTCCCCGCGGGCCAGCTTCGGCTTGAGGATGCTGGCGGCGTCGATCGCGCCCTCGGCGGCACCGGCACCCACCAGGGTGTGCAGCTCGTCGATGAACAGGATGATGTCGCCGCGGGTGTTGATCTCCTTGAGCACCTTCTTCAGGCGCTCCTCGAAGTCACCGCGGTACCGGCTGCCGGCCACCAGCGACCCGAGGTCGAGGGTGTAGAGCTGCTTGTCCTTCAGCGTCTCGGGAACCTCGCCGTGGACGATGGCCTGGGCCAGGCCCTCCACGACGGCGGTCTTGCCGACGCCGGGCTCGCCGATCAGCACCGGGTTGTTCTTGGTGCGGCGGGACAGCACCTGCATGACCCGCTCGATCTCCTTCTCGCGGCCGATGACCGGGTCGAGCTTGCCCTCCATCGCGGCCGCGGTCAGGTTGCGGCCGAACTGATCGAGAACCAGCGAGGTGGACGGGTTGCCGGACTCGCCACCCCTCCCCCCGGTGCCGGCCTCAGCCGTCTCTTTTCCCTGGTAGCCCGACAGCAGCTGGATGACTTGCTGACGCACCCGGGTCAGTTCGGCGCCCAGCTTGACCAGCACCTGGGCGGCCACGCCCTCACCCTCGCGGATGAGGCCGAGCAGGATGTGCTCGGTGCCGATGTAGTTGTGGCCGAGCTGCAGCGCCTCGCGCAGGCTCAGCTCCAGGACCTTCTTGGCGCGCGGGGTGAACGGGATGTGCCCGGACGGCGCCTGCTGGCCCTGGCCGATGATCTCCTCGACCTGGCTGCGCACGCCTTCCAGGGAGATGCCCAACGACTCGAGCGACTTGGCGGCGACGCCTTCGCCCTCGTGAATGAGTCCCAGCAGGATGTGCTCGGTGCCGATGTAGTTGTGGTTGAGCATCCGGGCCTCTTCCTGGGCCAGGACGACAACACGACGGGCACGGTCGGTGAAACGTTCGAACATCCGTGGTTACCTGCTCTCCTTGATCGGGCACTTCGTGCACGATCCGCACATAGAACGGAGTGCACAGCGCCTTGACAACCACTCTAGTGGGCGCGGCCGCGGGGTGCTTTACGTTGGTGGCCCGCCACCCGTGGATTCAAGTGAGCAACGACGGGAATCGGCTGAACGTTTCCCGGATACGAGGCTAGTTCGCCGCTGGCGAACGACGGTTATGTCGCGGCGTGGAACGCGTCGATGACCTCGGCCGGGATCCGGCCCCGGGTCGACACGTTGTGGCCGTTGCGGCGGGCCCAGTCCCGGATGGCGGCACTCTGCTCACGGTCGATGGCTGCCCGGCCGCGACCCCCGCCGCCCGAACGGCCACGCCGACGCCCGCCGACCCGGCGGCCGGCCTCGACCCATTTCTTCAGGTCGTTGCGAAGCGCCTTGGCGTTCTTGCCGGAAAGGTCGATCTCGTACGCCACACCGTCGAGACCGAATTCCACGGTTTCGTCGGCAGCGCCTTCACCGTCGAAATCATCGACCAAAGTGACAGTGACTTTTTTCGCCATTGGTGTGCCGGCCCTTCTGCCTCACAGTGCGGGATATGTGCTGAACTCGCGGGAATCGCCCGAATGGAAACCCTATCGTGCTCACCAATCTGCCATATCACGTGCCGCAATTTCAAGGATTGACGTCGTGCCGGCAGTTCGGCTGCCGTGCCGCGGCAGTTATCGAGAACGCTTAACTATCGGAAAAAGAACTGTTTCCCGAATTGACAGGCCCGTAAGAGCCATCAACAGACGGTCAATACCCATTCCGGTTCCGGTGGTCGGCGGCATCCCGTACTCCATCGCCGCGAGGAAATCCTCGTCCAGTTGCATCGCCTCGTCGTCGCCGGCCGCCGCCGCGGCGGCCTGTGCGACGAAGCGCTCGCGCTGCACCACCGGGTCGACGAGTTCGGAATAGCCCGTTGCCAGTTCGAAGCCGCGTACGTAGAGATCCCATTTCTCGGTGACACCCGCAATGCTGCGGTGCTGTCGCGTCAAAGGTGTTGTCTCGACCGGAAAATCCTTGACGAATACGGGTGCCCACAGAGTGTCGCCGACGGTGTGCTCCCACAGTTCCTCGACGAGCTTTCCGTGCCCGTAGCCGCGGTCGCGCGGCAATTCCAAACCCAGCCGCCCGGCAATCTGCCACAACTGCTCGGTGGGCGTCTGCGGAGTGATCTCTTCATCCAGAGCTTCTGACAAAGACGGGTACATTTGTAACGTCGGCCATTCACCGTCGAGGTCGTACACCGAACCGTCGGGCAGCGGAACTTGCCGAGTCCCGATCGCCTCGTCGGCCACTTCCTGAATAACCTCGCGGGTAACCCGCGCGGAATCCTCGTAGTCGCCGTACGCCTGATAAGTCTCGAGCATCGAGAATTCCGGCGAATGCGTCGAATCGGCACCCTCGTTCCGGAAGTTGCGATTCAGCTCGAATACTTTGTCAAAACCACCGACCACGCAGCGCTTCAGGAACAGCTCGGGCGCGATGCGCAGGTAGAGGTCGGTGTCCAGGGCATTGGAGTGGGTGACGAACGGCCGCGCGGCCGCCCCGCCGGCCAGCGTCTGCAGCATAGGCGTCTCCACTTCGAGGAAGCCGCGGCGCTCCAGCGCCGAACGGATCGCCCGCACGACGGCGATGCGGGTCCGCGCGATGTCGCGTGCGGCGGGCCGCACGATCAGGTCGACGTAGCGCTGCCGGACCCGGGTCTCCTCGTTCATCTCCCGGTGCGCCACCGGAAGCGGCCGCAGTGCCTTGGCCGCCATCCGCCAGGAGTCGCCCAGCACCGACAGTTCGCCGCGCCGCGAGCTGATCACCTCGCCGTGCACGAACACGATGTCGCCGAGGTCGACGTCGGCCTTCCAGGCCTCCAGCGCCTGCTCGCCCACCCCGGCCAGGCTGATCATCACCTGGAGCTGGGTGCCGTCGCCGTCCTGCAGCGTGGCGAAACACAGCTTCCCCGAGTTGCGGGAGAACACGACGCGGCCGGCGACGCCGACGACGTCCCCGGTCTGGGTGTCCGGGGTGAGGTCGGGGTGCGCGGCACGGATCTCGGCCAGCGTGTGTGTGCGGGGCACCGACACCGGATAGGGATCGTGACCCTCGGCCAGTAGGCGGTCACGCTTGTCCTGCCGGATCCGGAACTGCTCGGGAAGATCTGCCTCGCTCACGTCGGGCCAGCCTAATTGAGAGCGGGCCAAGGAATTGAATCCGCGCCGGGGCCGCCTCAGCGCTTGGCGCGCTGGTCGCGGTTGCGTTCGAACACCAGGCGCAGTCCGTCCAGCGTCAGATACTTCTCGAACCGGGCGGGGGTCTGCAGTTCGGGCAGCAGCATCGGCGCGGTGTGGCCCGTGACGATCACCGCCACATCCTCGGCGCCCGACCGGTCTTCCAGTTCTTCGCGGATCCGCCGGACCACCCCGTCGACCAGACCCGCGAAGCCGAACACCGCGCCGGACTGCATGCACTCCACGGTGTTCTTTCCGATCACCGACCGCGGACGGGTCAGCTCCACCCGGCGCAGCGCGGCCGATCGCGCGGCCGCCGCATCGGAGGCCACCTGGACGCCGGGCGCGATGGCGCCACCGAGGAACTCGCCCTTGGCCGACACCACGTCCACGACGATCGACGATCCGAAGTCGACCACGATGGCCGCCGTGCCCAGTTTGTGAAAAGCGGACAGACAGTTGACGATCCGGTCGGCCCCGACCTCCTTGGGGTTGTCGACCAGCAGCGGGATGCCGGTGCGGACCCCCGGTTCGATCAGAACGTGCGGAATCGACGGCCAGTACTGATCCAACATCGACCGGATCTCGTGCAGCACCGAAGGCACGGTGGACAGGGCCACCGAACCCGTCAGCCGTTCGGAATCATCACCGATGAGTCCGTCGATCGTCAGCGCCAGCTCGTCCCCGGTCACCTCGGGTTCGGTGCGGATTCGCCAGTGCTGCACCACCTTTGCCTGCTCACCGGCACCCGAGACGAGGCCGACCACGGTGTGGGTGTTGCGTACGTCGATCGCCAGCAGCATCAGTTCCTCCGGGCGGCTTCGTCGCGGTCGTCGCCACCCGCGGCCGGGCCGCCCAGCTCGACGGCGATGTTGTCCAGCAGTCGGGTGGCGCCGACCCGCGCGGCGATCAACACGCGGGCCGGTCCCTGCCCGGGCGCGGGTTCCAGGCCCGGCCCGCGCACCTCCAGGTAATCCAGTTCGACGCCCGGCGCGGCGTCGATCACCGCGCGTCCGGCCGCCAGCGCCGAACCGGCCCCCGAACCGGCGGCGTGCCGTGCCGCCACCAGCGCCGCGGACAGCGCGCCGGCCCGCTCACGCTGTGCGGTGTCGAGATAGCGGTTGCGGGAGGACATGGCCAGCCCGTCGGCTTCGCGCACGATCGGCACGCCCACGATGCGCACGCCGACGTTGAGGTCCGCGACCATCTGACGGACGAGAACCAGTTGCTGATAATCCTTTTCGCCGAAGTACGCCTGATCCGGGCGGATGATGTCGAGCAGCTTGAGCACCACGGTGAGCATGCCGGCGAAGTGGGTCGGCCGCGCGGCGCCCTCGAGCTCGGCGCCCAGCGGCCCGGGATGCACCGACGTCCGCGGGCCGTCCGGATACATCGCGGCAGCCGTTGGGGCGAAGACCATCTCGACCCCCTCGCCGCGCAGCAGTTCGACGTCGGCGTCCAGGGTGCGCGGGTATGCCTCGAGGTCCTCACCGGGCCCGAACTGCAGCGGGTTGACGAAGATCGACACCGCCACCACCGATCCCGGGACCCGCTTGGCCATCCGCACCAGCGTGAGGTGGCCCTCGTGCAGCGCGCCCATCGTCGGGACTAGCAGCAGGCGTCGGCCGGACATCCGCAGCGCCCGGCTGACGGCGCTCGCGTCGGCCGGCGAGGTGTATGTGTTCAGTTGTCCGGCAACGAATTTCGGTGATCCGGTGGTCATCGTTCCAGCACCTCAAAAACCTCCTCGGGAGCGTGGGCGCGCTGCGCGGTGCGCAACGCGGCGGTGCGGTAGGCCTCGGCCAGCACGGGATCGACCTCCGCCAGCGCGGCCAGGTGGCGGGCCACCGCCTGCGCGTCACCGCGGGCGACCGGTCCGGTCAGGGCCGCCTGACCACGCTGCAGGGTGTTCTCCAGGGCGGCGCGCGCCAGCGGGGCGATCACGCGTTCGGCGATGCCGGCCGGCGCGTCCCCGACCACCTCCTGGCCCAGCAGCTCGGCACCCCACAACGCCGCGCGCAACGCCTCGAGCGCATCGGCGATCACGGTCACCAGATGATTCGAGCCGTGCGCCAGGGCCGCGTGGTACAGCGCGCGGGCGTCCTCCCGAACCCGGAACGGTTCGCCGCCGATCTCCAGGACGAGCGACTGCGCGATCGCGTAACCGATCTCGTCGGCCGCGGTGATCCCGAAGCAGGTGTCGGCCAGCCGGGCGATGTCCTCGTCGCCCCCGGTGAACGTCATCGCCGGATGGATGGCCAGCGGGACGCAGCCCCGTTCGGTCAGTGGCGCCAGGATCGCGATCCCGTTGGCCCCGGAGGTGTGCGCGACGATGGTGCCCGGCTTGACCGCGCCGGTCACCGCGAGCCCGGAGACCAGGCCCGCCAACTCGGCGTCGGGCACCGCGAGGATCAGCAACTCGGCATTGGCGGCCACCTCGTCGGGCGGCCGGATGGGGGTGTCGGGCAGCCGGTCTTCCGCGCGGCGCCGGGAGGCCGCCGAGACCGCGCTGGCCGCGACGACCACGTGGTCGGCGCGTTCGAGTGCCACGCCCAGTGCGGTGCCCACCCGTCCGGCGGAGATGAGTCCCACCTTCAGTCGTGCCGGGCGCAGACCCTCGACATGACCCGACTGCACGTGAGACGACCTCGCAAGTTCTTCGGTGATCCGATCCAGTCCCGCTGGGGCGGGTACCGGTCGCTGTCCTGAACGATTGCAGAAAAGACTAGCTTAGTCCTCGCGGCGCCTGCGCCGACCGCCCTCGGTGGGTCCGCTGTGCTGCAGGCGCGCCAACAGTTCGGCCACCGACTGCCCGGCGGTGCCGGCGTCGTCGTCGGCGCCGCCGTGCCGCGGGACGGGTTCCGCCTCGGGGGCAGACCAGTGCCGGCCGCGATGCTCGGCCTCCGGTTCCGTGCCGGTCTCGGCGCTCGGCTCGAGACCGTTCTGCCGGCTATGCGCGGAGGACGGCGCGTCCGGTGCCGGCGTCCACTGCGGCGCGGGCGCGGCCGGAACCGGCGGGATCCGGCGGGTCTGCTCGACGTCGGGCACGGCATCGACGGTGTGGCGCGGCGGGACCGGTTGCGCGCCGGTGAACAGCGGCTCCTCGGGCACGTCGATGATGGGGTTCTCGGTCGTGTCCGCCGTTTCGTGGCCACCGGCGGCTTCCGCCGCGGCGAGGTGGTCCGGGTGGTCGTCCGTCTCGGTGATCCGGATGCTGGCCACCCGATCCGGACGGGCCGGGACATCGTCCAGGCCGGACGAGCCGATGGCGGACGAGGTGGTCCATTCCGGGTAGGCGCGGTCGCGCTCGATCGCCGGCCGGTGGGACAGGTCGGCGTCGAACAGGATCTCCAGGTTGGTCCGCAGCGCCGCCAGTTCGGCTCGCAATGCGACGACTTCGTCGTTCACCTGGGCGCGCGCCTCGTGCGCGAGTTCACGCCGCAGATGGGCCTCGACGTTGAGTTCGTATTCGCGACGGGCGGCGATCTCCCGGTCCAGTTGCAGGTTGTAGACCGTCTTCAGATCCCGCGCCTTGGCCTGGTCCAGGTCGGCCTGCCTGCGGTAGGTCACCGAGACGAACGCGCCGACCACCGCGGCCCACAACGACAGGATGACCGCCAGCCGCAACAGTTCGATCCGGCTGGTGAACACCAGCGCGCAGCTCGCCGCGATGGCGAGCACCAGCAACACCGTCAGAAGCGCCCAGCCCGGCCGTCGGCCGCCGCGGCGCACCCGATCGCCGCGGAACTGTTCGCTCATGGGCCTGACTGTACCGCCGAGACCTCGTCGAACCCGTTGTGCCAATCGGCATTTCCCCGAGTTGTTGGCGCCGTTGCGGGGTGGCCGGGGTTACTCGGGTGCGGTGTCGGTGCTCTCGGAGGGGTCTTGCGGAGGCGACTTGCAGGAATGCTGCAACCACAGCGCGGCGACCACGAGCGCCAGCGCGCACACCGCGGCCACCACGGCCCCCGCGGTGTCCGCCGCCGCCACCTGCAACTCACCGCGGCGCGGCAGCAGATAGGCCAGCACACCGATCCACCAGCCGAGCACCAGTGCACCAACCCAGGCCGACGCCTGCGCGATGACGACGCTGCGGGCGACCGCGATGGGATGCAGCCGATCGCCGCCGGACCCGATCTCACCGGCGTTGACCTTGGCCCGCACGTAGCCGCCCCACCCCGCTTCGACGGCGGCGATCGCGGCCAGTGACAGTCCGGTCCACACCGTCAGCGGCGGAAACCACCGGTACAGCCCGAGCACCAGCAGGTAGCCCAGCACTGCCGTTACGACCACGGTGACGGCGAGGTCGCGGGCGCGGGTCGGGGTCATGAGTGCAGCACCAGGCCGGTCGGGCGCACGCCGTCCCGTTCGGTCGCGTCGAGCTCGTCGACCAACCCGGCGACGGGCCGCTCGGTGCCGGCGACGGGCAGTTGCGCGTCGGGCTCGACAGCCAGCCAGGGGATCAGCACGAATGCGCGCAGATGCGCCAGTGGATGGGGCAGTGTCAGGTCGGAGTCGCTGGAGACCACCTCGGTCAGCGCGCCGTCCGGCTGCCGCTGCTGCACCCGGACCAGGTCGACGTCGAGTGTCCGGGGACCCCATTTCCGGTCGCGGACCCGGTCGGCGGCGCGTTCCAGATCCTGGCCGAACCGCAACCAGTCGTGGGCGTCGCGCCGCGGATCCTCGGCCACCACTACCGCGTTGAGAAACGGACCCTGGTCGACGCCGCCCCACGGATCGGTCTCATAGACCGGCGAGACGGCGCGGACCCGCTCGCCGAGCCCATCGACCACCGACTGCAGCCGGCCCATCCGGTCACCCAGGTTGGACCCGATGGACAGTACGACCCGCGTCATGCCAAGGTGCTCCCGCCATCCCGCGCGGGTTCGCTCCCGCCATCCCGCGCGGGACCTCGGCCACCGCGGCGGGAGCGCCGGGCGATGACGGCGACATCGTCGAACTGCAACGGAATCGGCGCGGACGGTTTGTGCACCACCACTTCGACGGCGTGGACCCGCTGATCGGTCATCACGTCCTCGGCGATCTCGGCGGCCACCGTCTCGATGAGGTTGCGGGCCGGGCCGGCGACGATCTCGGCGGCACGCTGCGCGAGCGCGCCGTAGTCGTAGGTGTCCGCCAGCTGGTCGCTGGCCGCCGCGGCGGCCAGGTCTATCCAGACGGTGACGTCGACGACGAAGTCCTGGCCGTCGCGCCGCTCGTGGTCGAACACCCCGTGGTTGCCGCGAACGGTCAAGCCGCGCAACTCGATTCGGTCAGCCACCCGACCTCCACGCGTCTACCACCTTGATCGCGTCGACCGAGGCGCGCACGTCGTGCACCCGGACACCCCACACGCCCTGGCCGGCGGCCAGTGCGGAGATGACCGCGGTGGCGACTTCCCGGCCGTCCGGCGGGCGCGGTTGGCCGTCGCCGGCGGCCAGCAGGGCACCGAGGAACCTCTTGCGGGAGGCGCCGATGAGTACCGGTATACCGGTGGCCACCAGTTTGGGCAGGGCCCGCAGCAACGCCCAATTGTGTTGCGCCGTCTTGGCGAAACCGAGTCCGGGATCGATGATCAGCTTGTCGGGGTGCACCCCCGCCGCCACCGCGGCATCGACCGCGCCCAGCAGTTCGGCGCGCACCTCCGTGACGACATCGCCGTAGCCCGGCACCCGGTGCGGGTCGTCGGCCGACACCGACCGCCAGTGCATCAGGATCCAGGGCACCCCGGCCTCGGCCACCACCCCGGCCATCGCCGGGTCGGCGCGGCCGCCCGACACGTCGTTCACGATCGCGGCGCCGTTCTCCACCGCCGCCCGCGCCACCTCCGCGTGCATGGTGTCGATGCTGACCGTGACACCTTGTGCGGCAAGCTCTTTCACGACGGGAATCACGCGGGCCGCCTCGACTGACGAATCGACCCGCACCGCCCCGGGTCTGGTGGACTCACCGCCGACGTCGATGATGGCGGCGCCGTCGGCCGCCAGCTTCAGCCCGTGGCCGACGGCTGCGGCACAGTCCAGGTAGCGGCCTCCGTCGGAGAACGAGTCGTCGGTGACGTTGACGACCCCCATGACCCGCGTGCGCATCGGACTCACTTGCGCAGAATCAGTTCCAGCGCCTCGGCTCGGGATGCCTTGTCCGTCTTGAACTGTCCCCGGACAGCCGACGTGGTGGTCACCGCTCCGGGCTTGCGCACACCGCGCATCGCCATGCAGAGGTGCTCGGCTTCGACGACGACGATGACCCCCCGCGGGTCGAGCTTGCGCATCACGGCGTCGGCGATCTGGCCGGTCAGCCGCTCCTGGACCTGGGGCCGTTTGGCATAGAGGTCGACCACCCGGGCGAGCTTCGACAATCCGGTGACCCGGCCGTCGACGCCGGGGATGTAGCCGACGTGCGCGACGCCGTGGAAGGAGACCAGGTGATGCTCGCAGGTGGAGTACATCGGGATCTCCTTGACCAGCACCAACTCGTCATGCTGCTCGTCGAACGTGGTGTTCAGAACGTCGTCGGGATTCTCGTACAGCCCGGCGAACAGCTCGCGGTACGCGCGGGCGACCCGGGCCGGCGTGTCCACCAGGCCGTGCCGGTCCGGATCCTCGCCGATCGCGTAGAGCAGTTCGCGAACGGCGGCCTCGGCGCGCGCCTGATCGAACACCCCGACGGTGGCCGACTTCCCGGACACTTCGGTCACGTCTGCAGTCATGTCGCCTTCCGTTTTCGTGATCAGCCGTGGGCGGGCGGTTGCGGCGGAGTGTTGCCGCCGTCCGGCCCCTGTGCCTGGTGGCGCCCGCCGGTGCGACCGGCCTCCGGGGGATGACCGTAATTCGGATAGGGCTGGTACGAGCGGGGGTGCTGTTCGTGTTGGGCCGGCGGCGGCTGCCAGGCCGGCGGCGGCGGGTACCAGTAGCCCTGCGGCTGATCACGCGGCGGCCAGCCGGGCGCGTGCCAGCCGGCGGGAGCGCCGTAGTCGGGCTGCGTCGGCCCGCCGTGGTGCCCTCCGTTCGGGCCGCCGTTGACACCGTTGGATCCGTTCGGGCCGGAGCGCCGCTCCGCCTCGGCGGCTGCGATGGCCGCCTTGAAAGCCGGCTCGGGAACCGGTTTCGGCCACTCCTCGCCGCGTTCGATGGCGAGTTCGCCGGGAGTCTTGATCGGCGGCTTGTCGGACGGGATCCGCCCGCCGAAATCGTCGAAGGCGGTGATCCGCGGCCGCTTGCGCACGTCGCCGAAGACCTTCTCCAGTTCCGGGCGGTGCAGGGTCTCCTTCTCCAGCAGTTCGCCGGCCAGCGTGTCCAGCACGTCGCGGTACTCGGAGAGAATCTCCCAGGCCTCGGTGTGCGCGGCCTCGATCAGCTTGCGGACCTCGTCGTCGATGTCCCGGGCCACCTCGTGGCTGTAGTCGGCCTGGGTTCCCATGGTGCGGCCCAGGAACGGGTCGCCGTGCTCGGTGCCGTAGCGCACCGCGCCCAGCTTGGCGCTCATGCCGTACTCGGTGACCATCGCCCGGGCGATCTTGGTGGCCTGGTCGATGTCCGACGAGGCACCGGTGGTGGGCTCGCGGAACACCAGTTCCTCGGCGGCGCGACCGCCCATCGCGAACACCAGCCGGGAGATCATCTCCGAGCGGGTCATCAGGCCCTTGTCGTCCTCGGGGACGGACATCGCGTGCCCGCCGGTGCGGCCGCGGGCCAGGATGGTCACCTTGTAGATCGGCTCGATGTCCGGCATCGCCCACCCGGCCAGCGTGTGGCCGGCCTCGTGGTAGGCGGTGATCTTCTTCTCCTGCTCGCTGATGATGCGGCTCTTGCGGCGCGGACCGCCGACGACGCGGTCGACGGCCTCCTCCAGGGCCGCGCCGGTGATGACGGTGCCGTTCTCGCGCGCGGTCAGCAGCGCGGCCTCGTTGATCACGTTGGCCAGGTCCGCGCCGGACATCCCGACCGTGCGTTTGGCAAGCCCGTCCATATCCGCGTCCGGGGCGATCGGCTTGCCCTGCGAATGCACCCGGAGCACGGCCTTGCGGCCGGCCAGGTCCGGGTTGGAAACCGGGATCTGCCGGTCGAACCGGCCGGGCCGCAGCAACGCCGGGTCGAGGATGTCGGGCCGGTTGGTGGCCGCGATCAGGATGACGCCCTGCCGGTCACCGAAGCCGTCCATCTCGACGAGCAACTGGTTCAGTGTCTGTTCGCGTTCGTCGTGACCACCGCCGAGGCCGGCGCCGCGCTGGCGGCCGACGGCGTCGATCTCGTCGACGAAGATGATGCAGGGGCTGTTCTGCTTGGCCTGCTCGAACAGGTCCCGAACCCGGGAGGCGCCGACGCCGACGAACATCTCGACGAAGTCGGAGCCGGAAATGGTGAAGAACGGGACGCCGGCCTCGCCGGCCACGGCGCGGGCGAGCAGTGTCTTGCCGGTGCCGGGCGGGCCGTAGAGCAGCACGCCCCTGGGGATCTTGGCGCCCAGCGCCTGATAGCGGGCCGGGTTCTGCAGGAAGTCCTTGATCTCGTAGAGCTCTTCGACCGCCTCGTCGGCGCCGGCGACGTCGGCGAACGTGGTCTTGGGCATGTCCTTGGACAGCTGTTTGGCGCGGGACTTGCCGAAGCCGAAGCCCATCCGGCCGCCGGTCTGCATCCGGGAGAACATCATGAACAGACCGACCAGCAGCAGCAGCGGCAACATGTAGATCAGCAGCGAACCCAGCATGCTGCCCTGGTTCACCACGGTGTTCACCTGGGTGTTCTTGGCCTGCAGGGCGTCGAACAGATTGACCGCGTAGCCCGTCGGGAACTTGCTGATGATCTTGGTGGAGTCGGCCGTGTCGGAGTTGGCGTTCTTGAGCTCCAGCCGGACCTGCTGCTCGCGGTCGTCGATCTGGGCGCTCTTGACGTTGCCGTCGCGAATCTGGGCCATCGCGACGGAGGTGTCGACCTGCTTGTACGTGCGGGTGTCGTCGCCGAAGTAGAAGAAGGACCAGCCCAGCAGCAACACGACGGCGATCGCCGTGAGCGTGCGGATCACATTCTTGCGGTTCATCGTCGGTGTCGATTCATCGATATCTTCGGCCCGGCGTCACAGTTGCCTCGCCCGGGCCCGGTCCTTCCAAGATGCGCGCGGTGAAATATTCAGGCTACCGCTAGCTCAACGAACGGAAGTTCCCACCTGGAGAAATCGTGTGCTTCGGTGAAGCGGTGACGGACAGCGCCTTGATCACAGTCGACGGGGCCGCCGGAGTGCGGCTCAACGTCATCCGGGCGGGCCGGCCCGGCGCTCCCCTGGTCGTGCTGGCGCACGGCTTTCCCGAGCTGGCCTACACCTGGCGGCACCAGGTCCCGGCGCTGGCCGCGTCCGGCTATCGCGTTCTGGCGCCCGACCAGCGGGGGTACGGCGGCTCGTCGTGCCCGGAGGCGGTCGCCGCCTACGACATCCACGCCCTGACCGGCGACCTCGTCGCACTGCTGGATGCCGCCGACGCCGAGCGCGCGGTGTTCGTCGGCCACGATTGGGGTGCGACGGTGGTCTGGAACCTCGCACAGCTGCGCCCGGACCGGGTGGCCGGCGTCGCGGGACTCAGCGTGCCGCCGGTTCCGCGGCCCCGGACCACGCCGACGGCGGCGTTCCGCAAGTTCGGCGACGACTTCTACATCCTGCGGTTCCAGGAACCGGGCGTCGCCGACGCCGAACTGGGCGCCGACCCGCGGGCCACCATCCGTGCGTTGATGGCCGGCGCGGCCGACGCCCCGCTGCCGGACTGGCTGACGGCCGACGATCTCGAGTTCTACGCGTCGGAGTTCGGCCGGACGGGTTTCACCGGAGGGCTGAACTGGTACCGCAACATGGACAGCAACTGGGCGAGCACCGCCAAAGTGCCGGCCCCGACCGTCGCCGTTCCGGCGTTGTTCATCGGCGGACGGGCGGACCCGGTGCTCGGGTTCACCCGAACCGACCGGGCCCGCGAGGTGGTCACGGGCTACTACCGCGAGGAGTGGCTCGACGCCGCCGGCCACTGGATCCCGCAGGACCACGCCGCCGAGGTGAATCGAATCCTGTTGGGATTCCTGGACTTCTGCGCCCGCACCACCGACTGGGGCGGTCAATGCTGAGCGGCGCGCTAATGTCTTGCCCATGCGAGTTGCCAAGAATGCGGGCGCGGCGATGCGCCTTTTCGTCCTGTCGATCGGCGCGCTGTTGATGGTTGCGGGCCTGTCGGCGTGCGACTCGAAATCGGCGCCGCCGGTTGCCGGCGGGTCGCCGCGCCAGGTCACCGTGGTCGGCACCGGGAAGGTCCAGGGCGCCCCGGACACCCTGACCGTCAACGCGACGGTCACCTTCACCGGGCCCGACGTCACCACCGTGATGAACCAGACCAACGAGCGCCAGCAGGCCGTCGTCGAGGCGCTGGTGACCGCCGGCGTCGACCGCAAGGACATCGCCACCAGCAACGTCACCCTGCAGTCGCAATACGGGTCCGACGGCACCACGGTGACCGGCTACCAGGCCGGCAACGGGTTCACCGTGACGGTCCGCGACCTGAGCACCGCATCCCGGGTGCTGGCCGTGATCACCAGCACCGGCGGCAACGCGACGCGGCTGAACTCGGTGAACCTGTCGATCAACGACGACTCGCAACTGCTCAAGGACGCCCGGGCGCGGGCCTTCAACGACGCCAAGGACCGGGCCCAGCAGTTCGCCGACCTGTCCGGGCTCAAGCTCGGCAACGTGCTGTCGATCTCCGAGGTGCCGGGAGAGGCACGGCCGGTGCCGGTGCCCATGCCGCGCGGCCCCATGGCCGATGCCGCCATGTCGCCGGTGCCCATCGAGCCGGGTCAGCAGACCGTCAGTTTCGAGGTCACCGCCGTCTGGGAACTGGGCTAGGCCGACGCCGAGACCGTCACCGGCAGCCCGTTGAGCACCGCGGTCCCCGACAGCGGATCCAGCAGGGTGCCGTCGTTGAGTTGGTTGACGTTGACCCCGGGCTGACCGGCGGCCACCCGCTGCCGGGTGCCGTCCAGACCGTGACCCCAGCCGTGCGGTAGCGACACCACGCCCGGGCGGATGGTGTCGGTGACCTCGACGGGCACGACGACCTCCCCGCCGGCGCCCTTGACCACCGCGGTCTCGACGTCGTCCCCGATGCCGAGGCGGCGCGCGTCGTCGGGGTGGATGTGCAGGGTGCACCGGTTGCTGCCGCCGGCCAGTGCCGGCACGTTGTGCATCCAGCTGTTGTTCGAGCGCAGATGCCGACGGCCGATCAACACGAATTCTGATGCGCCGCAACGCATTCCGTCCCGCAGCCGGGCCGTCTCGGCGACCAGTGCATCGGGCGCCAGCTCGACCTTGCCCGAGGGGGTGCGCAGCACGCCGGGCAGCCGGGGCTGCAGCGGGCCGAGGTCGACGCCGTGCGGCTCGGCCAGCAGCCGCTCCAGGGTCAGCCCGCCGGGCCGCCCGCCGAACGCGTCGCCGTACGGGCCCAGACGCAGCATCATGTCCAGGCGCCGCTCGTACCCGCGCTCGCCGGTCAGCATCGCCGTCAACTCGTCGGCGTCGCGCCCGGCCACCGGCGAGTGCGGGTCCGCGGTCTCCTTGCCCAGCGTCGCCGCGATCACCTGGGCGTCGACCAGCGCCGGGTCGGCGTCCGGCCCCATTCCGTAGAGGATGAGCGCGATCCGGGACAGGATCTCGGCCTCGTCGGGACGGCCGTCGGAGAGCGGAAACAGCGGCGGTGAATACCGGGCGTTGGCCCGGACCGCGAGGTTGTTCAGGGCGAAGTCGAAATGCCCGCACTGGCTCGGCGGGGGCGGCGGCAGGATGACGTCGGCGTGGCGGGTGGTCTCGTTCAGGTAAGGGTCGATGCTCAGCATGAAGTCCACCCCGTCGAGCGCCTTCGACAGCCGGTCGCCGTCGGGCGCCGAGAGCACCGGGTTGCCCGCGATGGTGATCAGCGCGCGGATCCGACCGTCGCCGGGCGTGTCGATCTCCTCGGCGAGTGCGGCGGCCGGGAACTCCGAGGCCGCCTCCGGATACCCGGACACCCGGCTGTGCCAGCGGCCGGTGACGAACCCGCGGCCCGGGCGCGGCGGCCGGGGCGCCGGCGCGGTCGGACCGAGCGGGAACATCACCCCGCCGGGCCGGTCCAGGTTGCCGGTCAGCACGTTGACGACGTCGACCACCCAGCTGCCCAGGGTGCCGAACTCGACGGTCGACGTCCCGATCCGGCCGTACACGGCGGCCGACGGCGCCGCCGCGATGTCCCGCGCCAGCTGCCGGATGTCTTGTGCCGCAACGCCACAACTGTCGGCGACCGCCTCGGGTGCGAAGTCGGCGGCCAGCGCGCGGACGGTTTCGACGCCGGTGACGTGTTCGGCGATGCCGCCGAGGTCGTCGGCGACCAGGTCCTCGTCGAACAGCACGTGCACGACCGCCAGCAGGAGCAGACCGTCGGTGCCCGGCCGCGGCGCCAGGTGCCGGTCGGCCAGCGCGGCGGTCCGGGTGCGGGCCGGGTCGATGACGGTCAGCCGGCCGCCACGCTTGCGCAACGCCCGCAGCTTGCCGGGGAAGTCCGCCGCGGTGGCCAGGCTGCCGTTGGAGACCATCGGGTTGGCGCCGATGACCACCAGGTGGTCGGTGCGGTCGACGTCGGGCACCGTGAACGCGAACGGGTTGCCGAACATCAGGCCCAGCGCGACCTGCTTGGGCATCTGGTCCAGGGTGCTGGCGCTGAACACGTTGCGGGTCCGCAGCGCCTTGATGACCAGCGGTGGGTACAGCGCGCCGGCCATGGTGTGGGCGTTCGGGTTGCCCAGGTACACCCCCACCGACGGGCCGCCGTGCTCGGCGACCACCGCGCCCAGCCGCTGCGCGACCGTCGCGAAGGCCTCGTCCCAGCCGACCTCGGTGAGGACGCCGTCGCGGCGCACCAGCGGCCGGGTGAGCCGGTCCGGGTCGTTGTCGAGTTCGCCGAAACTGGCCCCCTTGGGGCAGACGAACCCGGCGCTGAAGACGTCGTCGGCGTCACCGCGGGCCGCGGTGATGTGGGGAACCGGGTCGGCTTCATCGATGGTCAGGGTCAACCCGCAGGTGGCCTCGCAGAGCGGGCAGATGCGCAGCGCCGTCCGGGTCATGTGAGCCTCTTCAGTGCGTGTAGACCCTCGGGTCGAGGGTGCCGATGTAGGGCAGGTCGCGGTACCGCTCGGCGTAGTCGAGGCCGTATCCGACGACGAACTCGTTCGGGATGTCGAAGCCGATGTAGGCGACATCGACGTTGGCCTTCATCGCCTCCGGCTTGCGCAACAGCGTGCAGACCCGCAGCGAGCGGGGATGCCGGGTGGCCAGGTTGCGCAGCAGCCAGGACAGGGTCAGCCCGGAGTCGATGATGTCCTCGACGATCAGCACATCGCGGTCGTGGATGTCGCGATCGAGGTCCTTGAGGATCCGGACTACACCGGAGGAGGACGTCGACGACCCGTAGGAGCTGACCGCCATGAACTCCAGCTGGGTGGGCAGCGGGATGGCGCGGGCCAGGTCGGTGACGAACATGACCGCACCCTTGAGCACCGTGACGAGCAACAGGTCCTGCGCGCCGCCCGCCTCGCGGTAGTCCCGCGCCACCAGTTCGGCCAGCTCGGCCGTGCGGGTCCTGATCTGGTCTTCGGACAGCAACACCGACTTGATGTCCCCCGAGTACAACTCGGGTGTGTGGGCTGGCACGGGACTAGGTTGCCATGCCCGGGCCTCGAGAACCACCCAGGACTTTCCGAGGGCGGCTATCCGATCGGTTCGGCGTACAACGTCAGGACGTCGTGGCGCCGCCCGGCGAACAGCCGTTGTCCGGACAGTTCACTGCCGACCGCGACACCGCCCTGGCCGCGCCAAGCGGTGACCAGCGCATCGACGCCCAGGATCTGTTTGGAGGTCAGCCGGACCGCGCCGCCGGCCCGCAGCCAGGCCCGGATGACCCGAAGCCGGACGGCCTCCGGCAGCGGCGCCAGCGCCGTTACCGGCAGCCCGGTCTCCGCCGCCCCGGCGTCGGCGAGTGTTCGTTCGGCGATCCCGTCGAGCAGGTCTCCGTCGGCCTGCAGGGCCGTCGCGGTGCGCGCCAGCGCCTCGGCCACGCCGCCGCCGAGGACCTCCTCCAGCAGCGGCAGCACCTCGGTGCGCAACCGGACCCGGGTGAACCGCGGGTCGTCGTTGTGCGGGTCGCGCCACGGGGTGAGTCCCAGTTCCGCGCACGCCGCCGCGGTCTCGGAGCGCCGCAGCGCCAGCAGCGGCCGGCACCACGGCGGGTCGTAGGGCCGGATCCCGGCGATCGACCGCGGCCCCGAACCGCGGCCGAGACCCAGCAGTACCGTCTCGGCCTGATCGTCGAGCGTGTGGCCGATCAGGACCGGGGCACCGGCGCGGGCGGCGTCGAGCGCGGCGTAACGCGCCGTGCGGGCGGCGGCCTCCGGCCCGCCGGTCATCCCCACGTGAACCGAAATAACTTGTGCGCCAACACATCCCAGCGTGATCGCCTGTTCGGCCGCCGATTCGGCCACCGCACGGGAGCCGGGCTGCAGGCCGTGGTCGACGACCAGCGCCGTGGTGGGCAGGACGCGGGCGGCCGCCTCCATCAGCGCGAGCGAGTCCGGACCGCCGGACAGGGCGACGCACCAGCGATCGGCATCGGGGAGATACGCCGCGGCGAAATCGGCCACGGCGGATCGCACCCGACTCAGAGCACCCGGTCGATCCATCGTTGCGGTTGGTCGATCTCATCGGGCAGCGGCAGGGTGGCCGGGCTGTCCCAGATCCGGTTGAACCGGTCCATTCCCACCCGGCCGACGACGTCGTCGACGAACGCCTTGCCCCGGGTGTACTGCGACAGTTTGGCGTCGATGCCCAGCAGCGCGCGCAGAATGCGTTGCAGCGGAGGCTGTTTGCGCTGCCGGCGGGCGTCGAAGCGGTTGCGGATGGTGGCGACGCTGGGCACCACCGCGGGGCCGACGGCATCCATCACGTGGTCGGCGTGGCCCTCCAGCAGGGTGCCGAGCACCAGCAGCCGGTCCAGCGCCGCGCGTTGCGGTTCGGACTGCACCGCCCGCATCAGGCCCAGCACGCCACGCGAACTCGGGTCCTCGGGGCCGACGCTCTCGCGGTCCCGCCGGCTGCGCACATACGCCGCCAGCCGGCCGGCCACCGCGCCGACGTCCTCACCCATGTCATGGGTCAGCGTGGCCAGCTGACGCGACATGTGTTCGGCCAGCCAGGGATTCGCGGTGAACTGGACCCGGTGGGTCACCTCGTGCAGGCAGACCCAGAGCCGGAAATCGGCGGGCCGCAGCCGCAGCTGCCGTTCGACGGCGATCACGTTCGGATACACCAGGAGCAGGACCCCGTCGGCGCTGCCGAACGGGTCGTACTGGCCCAGGATGCCCGAGGACACGAACGACAGCACCGCACCGGTCTGGGCGCCGGCCACCTTGCCCGTCACCGCGGCGAGCGGGTGTGGGCTTGCCGCGGGCTCCACGTCGCCCCCGGTCATCACCCGCATCGACGCCGCGGCCGCCCGGATCCATTCCCGCCGGTCGACGATCCGGGCGTCGGGGATCGCACCCTCGGTGTGCAGTCCGGTGACCTCGCGCACCGGTGGTTCCGCGGCCCGCGAGGCCGCCGCGAGTTCGTCGATCACCTGGGTGCGGGTGTAGTCGGTGACCGGAGGGGCCGGCCGCGCCAGCCGTTCGCCGACCGACGCCGCGACGCCCCAGTCCACCGAGCGGCCGACGGTCGGCGCCGGGTCGGCGTGGGTGTCGGGGGTAGTGGTCATGCGCCGCATCCGCACGTGCGCAGCGTCGCGGCCAGCGCGTCGATCGCGGTCCGGCCGGTCTGTCCCGCGCCGTTGGAGATCAGCGCGAAGGTCAGAACCCGGCCGGCCCGGTCGGTGACGACGCCGGCCAGCGCGTTGGTGGCGGTCAGCGAGCCGGTCTTGGCGCGCAGCCAGCCCGCCGCACCGCGGCCGGTGGCCGGGTCCAGGAACCGGTCGGACAGGGTGCCGCTGCCGCCGGCGACGGGCAACAGATCCAGCAGCGGCCGCAGCGCGGGCCGGTCCGGGCCGGCGGCCTGGCCGACGACGTCGTCGAGGGTGGTCGCCGTGAGCCGGTCGAGCACCGACAACCCGCTCGAGTCGACCAGCCTGGCGCCCGTCATGTTGACGCCGGCCTGCGACAGCCGGTCGGTGACGGCCTCGACCGCGCCGGCGAAGCTGCGCGGGCGCTGCGTCTGCCCGGCCACCTCCCGGGCGATGCTCTCGGCCATCACGTTGTCCGACGCCGACACCATCTGGCGGAGCCGTTCCATCAGCGGCGCGGACTGCACCGAGGCCAGTTCCTTCCCGGTCGCGGGACCGGGTGCGGTGGTCACCGTGGCGGGATTGACGCCCAGTGCCACGGCCAGGGCACGGCCGGCGTCGAGCGCGGGAGTGAGGGATCGCTGGGACTCGACGCTGACCGGCTGGGTGCGGCCGCCGTCGAGCATGACCGGTTCGATCGGGGCGAAGTCGCCGCCCGCGATGTCGGCGGGATCCCAACCTGGCGCCAGTTCCGGCCCGGAGAACAGCGAGGTGTCCACCAGCACCGCGGTCGGCTTGACCCCGCTGCCGCGCACCTGCGCGGCCAGGTCGCTGATCCGGGCTGCCCCCGGGTACCAGGTGTCCTGACCGGCCGGTGCCGCGGACAGCGTCGGATCGCCGCCGGCGACGAGCACGACCGTGCCGCTGCGGGCCGAGGTGTCGGCGGCCACCACCTTGGTGGTGACCCGCTCGTCGCGGTCCAGGGCCAGCAGCGCCGCGGCGGCGGTCAACACCTTGTTCGTCGACGCGGGCTGCATCGGCACGTCGGAACCCTGTTGCCACAACGGCTTTCCGGTCTGGGCGTCCGCGACGCGACCGGTGATCACGCCCAGGTCCGGGTCGGCCAGCGGTGCGGCCAGCGCGGCGGCCAGGCCGGCGGACGTCGGCACCGGCGCCGACCCGTCGACCGGAGTGACGCCGGGCGCGGCCAGGGCCGGGACCGGGTCCGGAATCCGGTTGCGGTCACCGCCGACCGCGCCGGTGAGCAACACCATGGCCGCGACCAGCACCGCGGTCAGCGCGACGACACCCAGCCCGACCGCCAGGTGCGTGGAGCGGCGCCACCGGGTGGGATGCATGTACTGCAGGGTATCGCTCCACTAGGGTTTGCCCGACGACGGACATCAGCGGACACCAAGGAGCCTGCCGTGGAATTTGACGTGACCATCGAGATCCAGAAGGGGTCGCGGAACAAGTACGAGGTGGACCACAACACCGGCCGGCTGCGGCTGGACCGCTACCTCTACACCCCGATGGGCTACCCGGCCGACTACGGCTTCATCGAGGACACCCTGGGCGAGGACGGCGACCCGCTGGACGCCATGGTGCTGCTGCCGGAGTCGGTGCACCCCGGGGCGATCGTGGAGGCCCGGCCGGTGGCGATGTTCAATATGGTCGACGACGCCGGCGGTGACGACAAGGTGCTGTGCGTGCCGGCCGGCGACCCGCGCTGGGACCACATCCAGGACCTCGGCGACGTCTCGACGTTCGAACTGGACGTCATCAAGCATTTCTTCGTGCACTACAAGGACCTCGAGCCGGGCAAGTTCGTCGAGGCCGCCGACTGGGTGGGCCGCGCCGAGGCGGAGGCCGAGGTGCAGCGGTCGCTGGAGCGGTTCAAGACCGCCGGCCACTAGCCCCGGCGATGTGATTTCGGTGCATTTTCCGTCGCTGGG
>CAZTAA010000002.1:0-56379 GCA_964611465.1 uncultured Mycobacterium sp.
GCGGGCGCCGCCGGCGGGCTCGGCGCGGCCCTGCTGGCCCTCGGCGGCCGCCGGGAGTCGGGCGCCGCGATCATCGCCGAGTTCACCGGGCTGGCCGACGACATCGCCGCCGCGCAGCTGGTCATCACCGGCGAGGGCAGATTCGACGACCAGTCGCTGCACGGCAAGGTGGTCAGCGCGCTGGCCGGCGCGGCCCGCGCCCGCGGTGTGCCGGTGCTGGTCCTGGCCGGGCAGGTAACGCTCGACCAAGCCGCATTGGCCGCGGCGGGCATCCGGGCGGCGCACGCGGTCGCCGACTACGCCGGATCGGTCCGGCTGGCCATCGACGACGCCGCCGGCCAGCTCACCGGCCTGGCCCGGCGCACCGCCGCCGAGCTGGGCCGGGACTACGGGAATAGCGGCTGAACAAGGTACCGTTGAAGGTAACTGCGACCTAAGTCAATCCGAGGAGACGCAATGACCGTTCAGGACGAATCGGCCACCACCACCCACGGTGTGGTCCTGACCGACGCCGCCGCGACCAAGGCGAAGTCGCTGCTGGACCAGGAAGGCCGCGACGACCTGGCACTGCGCATCGCCGTTCAGCCCGGTGGCTGCGCGGGCCTGCGGTACAACCTGTTCTTCGACGACCGCACCCTCGACGGCGATCTGACCGTCGACTTCTCCGGTGTCACCCTGACCGTCGACCGGATGAGCGCGCCGTACGTGCAGGGCGCCACCATCGACTTCGTCGACACCATCGAGAAGCAGGGCTTCACGATCGACAACCCGAACGCGACCGGCTCCTGCGCCTGCGGCGACTCGTTCAACTGACTCGGGCTCAGAAGGTCCCCGCCGCGCGCTGCACATAGGAACACACCAGGATCTCGCCGTTGTGCGAGAGCAGTTGCGCCACGGCCTGCCGCTGGATCCCGCCGCTGTCCCTGCTGCCGGTGGCCGGCGCCACGTTCATCGTGAACAGCGCCTGCGCGCTGTTCGATGAGCTGAACACCATGGCGTCAACCGACGTGACGTCGGCTTTGGCGAACTGCTTCTGGAACGCGTCGCTGGACATCCGCGCCAGCGCGTCGTCGGTGCGCCGGTCCTTGACGCCGTCGTAGAGGCCACACAGCGTGTTGCGCGAAATCGTCTGGACGTCACCGTCGGACAGCGCGTCGAGATAGTTCTGGATGGCCACCTTCGCGGTGTCGGAGGTCAGTCCCGCGGACCCAGCCGCCGTCGGTGTCGCGTCACGCGCCGCGAACACGGCTGCGACGACGATGCCGGCCACCACCGCCAGGCAGGCCAGCACGACGGCCGCCACCCGCCCGCGTCGCCGCGGCGGCTGCGGGGTCGGCGCTTGATAGGGCGGGGGAACCGGAAAGGGCTCGGGGTAGGGCAATGGTTGCCCGGCGTACCGGTACGGCGGGCCGGCCATAGGTTGTCTCCCGGGTTGGCGCTTGTGCACGTTGTCACCGATGCTAGGGAGGTTAGCGCACCCGGTGAGCTGTCAGCGGCCGCGCGGTATTCGGTAGGGTTCGCAGGACCGGCCGATCAACGAAGGGGTACAGCTAGGTGACCATCGCGGTAACGGGGTCGATCGCCACCGACCATCTGATGCGCTTCCCGGGCCGATTCTCCGAGCAGCTGCTCGCCGAGCACCTCCAGAAGGTGTCGTTGAGCTTCCTCGTCGACGACCTGGTGGTCCATCGGGGTGGGGTCGCCGGCAACATGGCCTACGCCATCGGCGTCCTCGGCGGCAACGCCGCGCTGGTCGGTGCCGCCGGCATCGACTTCGGCGAGTACCGCGCCTGGCTGGAGGCCGCCGGGGTGGACTGCACCACGGTGCTGGTGTCCGAGACGTCGCACACGGCGCGGTTCGTGTGCACCACCGACGAGGACATGGCCCAGATCGCCTCGTTCTACCCCGGGGCGATGTCCGAGGCCCGCGACATCTCTCTTGCCGACGTCGTGAAGACTTGTGGCACACCGGAATTGGTGATCGTCGGAGCCAACGACCCGGCGGCGATGCTGCGCCACACCGACGAGTGCCGCGAGCTCGGCCTGCCCTTCGCCGCCGACCCGTCCCAGCAGCTGGCCAGGCTGTCCGGCGCGGAGATCCGGTCGCTGATCGGCGGCGCGGAGATCCTGTTCACCAACGACTACGAGTGGGACCTGCTGCTGTCCAAGAGCGACCTGAGCGAGGCCGAGGTGATGGGCCAGGTCGGCCTGCGGGTCACCACGCTGGGCGCCAAGGGCGTCGACGTGGTCGAGCCGGACGGCACCACCATCCACGTCGGCGTGGTCCCCGAGACCAGCCAGACCGATCCGACCGGCGTCGGCGACGCGTTCCGGGCCGGGTTCCTGACCGCGCGCAGCGCCGGGCTGGGCCTGGAGCGGGCCGCGCAACTGGGTTCGCTGGTCGCGGTGCTGGTGCTGGAATCCACCGGTACGCAGAACTGGACGTGGAACCGCGACGCCGGCCTGGCCCGCATCAAGGACGCCTACGGCGCCGAGGCCGCCAGCGAGATCTCCGCCGCGCTGCTGTAGACCGCCCGGTCAGAGCTCGACCGGGTAGCTCGGCTCCTTGATGTCGGGCACGACGGTGCCCTCTACGAAGATCGCGTGCCAAAGCATGAAGATCAGCACCGTCCACAACCGCCGGCTGTGATCGCTGACACCTTCCCGGTGCTCGTCGAGCATGCGGCGCACTCCCGCGAGGTCGACCAGGCCGTCGGCCTGCGAGGTGGCCACCATCTCGTAGGCCCATTCGAGCAGCTCGCCGGCTCGCAGCCAGTGCCGGATCGGCACCGGGAAGCCCAGCTTGGCGCGATGCAACACATGGGCCGGCACGATCGACTCCAGCGCCCGGCGCAGCGCGTACTTGGTGGTGGTGCGGGTGATCTTCTGGTCGAACGGCAGCCGGGACGCCACCGCGAACACTTCGGGATCCAGGAACGGCACCCGCAGTTCCAGCGAGTTGGCCATCGTCATCTTGTCGGCCTTGACCAGGATGTCGCCGCGCAGCCAGGTGAACAGGTCGAGGTGCTGCATGCGGGCCACCGGATCCCAGCCGCGGGACTGCGCGTAGATCGGGGCGGTGACGTCGGTGTGCGTCCAGTCCGCGCGGAAGCCGGGCAGCACGGTGCGCAGCTGATCGTCGGAGAAGCTGCGGGCGTTGCCGTAGTAGCGGTCTTCCAGGGTAAGCGACCCGCGATGCAGCAGGCTCTTGCCGCGCATCCCTTCCGGCAGCGGCCGCGACGCCTTGCCCAGCGAGCGCCGCAGCGGGCCGGGCACGTAGTCGAAAGGCTTGAGCGACAACGGTTCCCGATAGATGGTATAGCCGCCGAACAGCTCGTCGGCGCCCTCGCCGGACAGCACCACCTTGACGTGCTTGCGGGCCTCCCGGGCGATGAAGAACAGCGGCACCAGCGCCGGGTCGGCCACCGGCTCGTCGAGGTACCAGACGATCTCGGGCAGCGCGGCGACGAACTCGGACTGGCTGACGACCTTGGTGACGTGCCGGGCACCGATGGCCTCCGCCGAGGCCACCGCGACGTCGACCTCGGAGAAGCCCTCCCGTTCGAAGCCGGTGGTGAACGTGATCAGCCGCGGGTTGTGCCGGATCGCCAGCGCCGCGATCGCGGTGGAGTCGATCCCGCCGGACAGGAACGCACCCACCGTCACGTCGGCGCGCATGTGCTTGGCCACCGAGTCCTCCAGGACCGCGGTGATCTCGTCGTAGCGGGCCTGCTCGTCGCCGCTGGTGAACGGTTTGGCGGCGAACCGGGGGTGGAAGTAGCGGTGCGTCTTCGGCGCCTCGCCGGGCCGGATCACCGCGGAGCAGCCCGACTCCAGCCGGCGGATGCCGCGGTGCAGCGTCTCCGGCTCGGGCACGTACTGCAGCACGGTGTAGTGCTGGAGCGCCCGAACGTCGATCTCGGTGTCCAGGCCCAGGACCTCCGCCAGGTCCAGCAGGCACTTCTTCTCGCTGCCGACGGCCGTGCCGCCCGGGCCGGTGGCCATGAACAGCGGTTTGATGCCGAACGGGTCGCGGGCGCAGAACAATTCGCCGGCGACGGAGTCCCACAGCGCGAACGCGAACATGCCGCGCAGCCGGGTCAGCACCTCCGGACCCCAGTGGTGGTAACCGGCGACGATCGCCTCGCCGTCGCCCTCGGTGGCGAACGCCGTGCCGTAATCGGACCGCAACGCCTCCCTCAACTCCACGTAGTTGTAGATCTCGCCGTTGAACACCAGCACGTAGCGGTCCGGCGACTCCGGCGGGCCCCAGCGCAGCGGCTGGTGCGAATGGGCGATGTCGATGATCGACAACCGGTTGAACCCGAGCACCACGCGGTCGTCCGACCACGTGCCGGGCTCGTCCGGGCCGCGGTGACGCATCAGGTGCGACGCGCCGGCCACCGCGTCGATCAGTTCCGGGGTGACGGACCGGGCCGGGTCACACACCAGGGCAAGCAGTCCGCACATCGCCGGTAAGTATGCCAAACGGGGCGTTTTCGAGCGCCGAAGGGACACCGCGCGAAACCGAAAGGCGGGTGCGCCGAGCCTGCTTGGTGGCGGTGGTCTACGCTGCGTAGTATTCGATTCGCGCTGCGCGCGTAACCGATCACACCGAGCTGGATCTCACACAGGAGGCGCCGACGTGAAAACCCGCGGGCAGGCCTTATTGCAGGGCCGTTCTCGTCGGTTCCGGATGTTGGGCGTCGCGGGCACGCTGGGTGTGCTGGCGGTCACGCTGACCGGCTGCAGCTGGCAGGACGTCCTCGGCCTGGGCTGGCCCAAGGGCATCACCCCCGAGGCCCACGCCAACTATGACCTGTGGATCTACTCGGTGATCGCGGCGTTCGCCGTCGGCGCCATCGTCTACGCCCTGATGTTCTGGACCTGGACGTTCCACCGCAAGAAGGCCGGCGAAACCGAACTGCCCCGCCAGTTCGGCTACAACATGCCGCTGGAACTGGTGCTGACGGTCATTCCGTTCCTGATCATCTCCGGGCTCTTCTACTTCACCGTGGTGGTGCAGGAGAAGATGGTGCACAAGGACCCCAATCCCGAGGTCGTCGTCGACGTCACCGCGTTCCAGTGGAACTGGAAGTTCGGCTACCAGAAGGTGGACTACGCGGACGGGTCACTGAAGTACGACGGCGCCGACCCGGCCCGCAAGGCCGCCATGGTCTCCAAGCCCGAGGGTGTGGACGCGCACGGCGAAGAGCGCGTCGGCCCCGTCCGCGGGCTGAACTCCGAGGACCGCACCTACCTGAACTTCGACAAGGTCGAGACCCTCGGCACCAGCAGCGAGATCCCGGTGCTGGTGGTGCCCGCCGGCAAGCGCATCGAGTTCCAGGTCGCTGCGGCCGACGTCGTGCACTCGTTCTGGGTTCCCGAGTTCCTGTTCAAGCGCGACGCGATGCCCCACCCGACGGCCAACCACTCCGACAACGTCTTCCAGATCAGCGAGATCACCTTGCCGGACGGCAAGACCAGTGGTGCGTTCGTCGGCCGCTGCGCGGAGCTGTGCGGCACGTACCACTCGATGATGAACTTCGAGATCCGTGCCGTGTCGCCGGACGACTTCAAGAGCTACCTGCAGCAGCGCATCGCCGGCAAGAGCAACGCCGACGCGCTCAAGGCGATCAACCAGCCGCCTTTCGCGATCACCACCGAACCCTTCGACACGCGGCGGGGCGAGCAGGCCCCACCGGTGCGGAACTAGGGAGGCAGCGATGCACATCGAAGCCAGAATTTTCGAGATCCTGACGGCGTTCTTCGTCATCGCCGCCATTGTCTACGGCGTGCTGACCTCACTGTTCGCGCACGGCGGCATGGAGTGGGCCGGCACCGCCGCGCTGGCGCTCTCCGGCGGTCTGGCGCTGATCACCGGAACGTTCTTCCGGTTCGTCGCCCGCCGCCTGGACACCCGGCCGGAGGACTACGAGGACGCCGAGATCAGCGACGGCGCCGGCGAGCTGGGCTTCTACAGCCCGCACAGCTGGTGGCCGCTGATGGTCGCGCTGTCGGCCTCGGTGACCGCCGTCGGTATGGCGCTGTGGCTGCTGTGGCTGATCGTCGCCGGCGTGGTTCTCGTGTTGGCTTCCGTTTCGGGGCTGGTGTTCGAGTACTACCTCGGACCCGAGAAGCACTGACCTGCAAAAGGTCACAATCAAGGCGCGGTTTCCGTCCTACGGTTCTGTCGCGTTCGCTGTGCCCACAGCCTTGGGTAGTGTTCCCGGCGAGTGACGGCAGCAGTGAAGGACAGACAGACGGTATGAGGCGGCAATGAGCGGGCCGACATCCCCGGACGACGCCGAGGCGGGCGCGGGCGGCGAAACCTCACACGAGCCCGACGAACTCGCCGGATCGGACTTTCCCTCGCAGGCGTACTCCGCGCCGGAGTCCGAACACGTCACCATCGCCCCGTACGTTCCGGCCGAGACCGACCTCTACGACTACGACAGTTACCGGCACGGCGCCGAGCCGGCGGGAATCGGCGTCGCCGACCCCCGCCCGCCACGCTGGCCATGGATCGTGGGCGTCACCGCCATCATCGCCGCCATCGCACTGGTGGTGTCGGTCGCGCTGCTGGTGACCAAGCGGGACACCACGACGACCGCGGCCCCCGCGCCGACGACCACGTCCGCTCCGCCGGTCCAGGACGAGATCACCACCACGGCCGCGCCTCCTCCGCCACCGCCGCCGACCACCGTCGAACCGCCACCACCACCACCGCCGCCGCCGCCGAGCACCGAAACGGTCACCGAGACGCCCGAGCCGCCCCCGCCGCCACCGGCGACGACGGAGGCGCCGCCCCCGCCACCGCCCACCACGACGCCTCCGCCGCCGCCACCGCCCACCACGCCGGCCGGACCGCGGCAGGTGACCTACTCGGTCACCGGGACCAAGGCGCCCGGCGACATCATCTCGGTCACCTATATCGACGCGTCGGGCCGCCAGCGCACCCAGCGCAACGTCTACATCCCGTGGTCGTTGACGGTGACACCCATCTCGCAGTCGGAGGTGGGATCGGTTCAGGCGTCCAGCCTGTTCCTGGTGAGCCGGCTGAACTGTTCGATCACCACGAGCGACGGGACCGTGCTGTCGTCCAACACCAGCAACTCCGCCCAGACGAGCTGCTGATGGGCGGCCTCAGGAGTCGGTGGGCGGGTTCGGCGGAGACGCTGGACCGGTCCTTGGTCATCGGCTGTGCCGTGATCTGGTTGCTGGTGGTGGGCATGGGTGTCGCGGCGGCGGTGGCGCTGGCCGACCTGGCTCATGGCCGTCCGTCGGGCGAGGGTGGTTCCGGCACACCGTGGTTGCTCTATGTGGTTATCGCGGTGTCGGCACTGGTGATCGCGGCGGCGATCCCACTGCTGCTGCGGGCCCGGCGTGCCGCGGCGGTCGCCGCGGAGGCCGGGGGAGTGCCGGCGGCGCCGTCCCGGCGCACGCCGGCCCCGCTGACGGACGACGGCTCGCCCGGGTACGTCGAGCCGCCGCGGGCACCTGTCGAGGGCCCGGTGCCCGACGACGTCCTGGACCGGATCTGGATGCGCTGCGGTGTCGGAATCCTGGCCGCCACGGGCGCGGCCATGCTGGCGATCGCGCTGGCCGCCTACCTGCTTGCCGTCGAATCCGAGACCGGCGCATGGGTGGCTCTGGGCGTGGCGGCGCTGCCGACCATCGCGATGTGCGTCATCCCGGCGCTGTCGCTGCGCGAGTTGCGGTCCGCACTCGAACTGCATTGAGCATGACCCGCCCGGCATCGGGTTCGCACTCCATTCGGCACGGCAACGTCATCGGCACCCACGCTCCGGGCGGCGCGTCGTCTTCATCTGACTAGAGCCAGATCGACACCTAGGCTGTCGATGGGCGAGGCATGCCCGATTCCATGACCGTGGTGTCGAATCGGGCCGGATTCCCGTCAGGGCGGCCCTCATCAGTACCGGCCGGGGCTTTTGATTGCTTGTCCGGCGCGCAACGTAATCGGGGCCCGGACGTGAATCCGGGCCCCAATTACGTTGCGGTTCAACTAGTCAGGCGTCGCGTCGCTCTTGTCGGCGACGCTCTGCTGGCCCTCGCCGAGAGCATTGTTCTCGTAGGTCAACTCGACGTCGCGGTGCGCCAGGGTGCTGACTGCGACCGGCTCGGCTTCGTGGCGGCCGTGTCCGTTTCCGCCGGTCCCGCCAACGACCTCGCCGTCCTGGTAGTTCCGCAACGCGGCCAGGGCGCGGTGCTCGGCGGCGTGCGCCGCCTCGTTGAGCGCCCGGTCCTGTCCCGCCGGATCGGCGAACAGGAAGCTGCCCGAACCCGGCTTGCCCGCCGAACCGAGCTTGTTCATCTTCTTCGGCAGCGCGGCACCCTCGTACTCCAGCGGAATCGGGTGGCCGTGGTCGTCGACCGGTCCCAACGGCTGGTGCAGCTCGATGTAGGCGCCGTGCGGCAACCGCTTGATGATGCCGGTCTCGACGCCGTGCTCGAGCACATCGCGGTCGCTGCGCTGCAGGGCCACGGCCCAGCGGTAGGCGATGAAGTAGACCAGCGGCGGCAGGATCACCATGCCGATGCGGCCGATCCACGTCGTCGCGTTCAGCGAGATGTGGAACTTCAGCGCGATGACGTCGTTCATCGCCGACAGCGTCAGCACCATGTAGAAGGCGATCGCCATGGCGCCGATCGCGGTGCGGACCGGTACGTCACGCGGGCGCTGCAGCAGGTTGTGGTGGGCGTCGTCGCCGGTGAACCGCTTCTCCAGGAACGGGTAGGCGATCAGCAGGACGAAGATCAGGCCCATCGTCAACGCCACCCACACCACGGCGGGAATCGTGTGACCGAACGGGTAGAGCTCCCACGGCGGGAAGATACGGGCCAGGCCCTCCGTCCACATCATGTAGAAGTCGGGCTGGCTGCCCGCGGAAACCTGGGACGGCTTGTAGGGGCCCAACTCCCAGATCGGGTTGATCTGGAACAGACCGCCCATCAGGCCCAGCACCCCGACCGTCATGGCGAAGAACGCGCCCGATTTCACCGCGAAGACGGGCATCACGCGGACGCCCACGACGTTGGTCTCGGTGCGGCCCGGGCCGGGGAACTGGGTGTGCTTCTGGAACCACACCAGCGCCATGTGCGCGCCGATCAGGGCCAGGATGATGCCCGGGATCAGCAGTATGTGCAGGGCATACATCCTGGGGATGAACACACCGGAGATGTCGCACGTGTTACCCACCCCGCCGCACGGGAAGTCGCCGCCGAACAGCGCCCAGTGCAGCCAGGTGCCGATGATCGGCATGCCCAGGGTGATCGAACTCATCGCCGCCCGCAGGCCGATGCCCGAGAGCAGGTCGTCGGGCAGCGAGTAGCCGAAGTAGCCCTCGAACATGGCCAGGATGAGCAGCAGCGAGCCGATCACCCAGTTGGCCTCGCGGGGCCGGCGGAACGCGCCGGTGAAGAAGATGCGGGCGAGGTGCACCATGATCGCGGCGGCGAACAGCAGGGCGGCCCAGTGGTGTACCTGGCGCACGAACAGCCCGCCGCGCACCTCGAAGCTGATGTCCAGCGCCGAGGCGTAGGCCCGGGACATCTCGATGCCCCGCAGCGGCTGATAGACGCCCTGATAGGTGACCTCCGACATCGACGGGTCGAAGAAGAGGGTCAGGTAGACGCCGGTGATCAGCAGGATGATGAAGCTGTACAGCGCGATCTCGCCTAGCAGGAACGACCAGTGCGTCGGGAAGACCTTGTTGAGGATGCCGCGCCGGACCGCTGCGGACGGGTGATACCGCGAGTCGATGGCGTCACCCTGTTTGGCCAGTCGCTCGCCGAGTGTCAGACTCATGATTTGCGCTCCCAGAAGGCCGGGCCGACAGGTTCTATGAAGTCGCCGTTTGCGACCAGGTAGCCGTCTTTGTCGATGGTAATCGGCAGCTGCGCGAGCGCGCGAGCAGCCGGGCCGAAGATCGGCTTGGCGAAGTTCAGCGCGTCGAACTGCGACTGGTGGCACGGGCACAGGATGCGGTAGGTCTGCTGCTCGTAGAGCGACGACGGGCAGCCCAGGTGCGAGCACACCTTGGTGTAGGCGAAGAACTCGCCGTAGTTGAAGCTCTCCTGACCCTTGCGCTTGACCACCTTGGACATGTCCTGTGGCTTGATCCGGATGAGCATGACCGGGTTGCGGACGCCCATCATGATCCGGCTCAGTGCGGTGTGCGACTCCACCGTGGTGCCGTCGCCGTCGCTCTCCCGCCACGGGAACACCGTCTCCATGCCGCCGGCGTCGATGTCCTCGGGCCGCAACTTGGTGAACGGGCTGTGGCTCTGGCCGGTCGCGCGGGCCAGGTAGATCGTCTCGCCGTGGAATCGCGGGGTCCAGCCCGACGTCCACAGCACCGCCTTCTTGCCCTCCGCGGTGGGAACCACCGGCTTCCACGGGTTCTTGATCAGACCGCCGGCGAAGGCGACCAGGGTGCCCAGGCCGAACGCGCCGAAGGCCAGCCCCAGGGACGCGCCGATCACCTTGCGGCGCTTGAGGGTCGAGCCCTCCATCGCGTCGGTGAGGTTGGCGACGACGGTCTTGCGGTGGATCTCCGGCGACGCGCCGTCGTGGCGGTCCTGGATGGTGATCTCCTGGGGGATGAACTTCTTCTGGAACAGCACCGCGCCGATACCGATGGCCAGGATCGACAGCCCGAAGGTGAGGCCGTACATCGGCGTGGCGAGGCTGTACCACCAGCTGTCCGGGTCGTATTCCCACGGCCAGAACAGGAAGACGACCAGCAGCGCCAGCCCCATCAGACCGCCCAGCAGCAGCCAGAAGGCCACCGTGCGGGCGGCGCGCTTCTCGGCGCGGGTGCCCTCGACGGGCCAGCGGTCCTCCTTGAAGACGATGTCGACGCCGTCGAGCTGGCCGCCCAGGGCGAGCAGGTCGTCGTTGGACATCCGGACCAGTTCGGCGTCGGTGGGCTGACCGGGCACGCCGGTCTGTCCGGGGCTGTCCGTACCGGGATGACTCATGAGCGCGCTCCGATCCACATCGCGATACCGATCATGAGGACCATGCCGCCGATCCACATGAACATTCCTTCGGAGGTCGGGCCGAAGCCGCCGAGGCCGTAGCCGCCGGGGCTGCGCGCCTCCGCGGCGTGCCGCACGTAGGAGACGATGTCCTTCTTCTCCTCGGGCGAGAGCTGCCGGTCGGAGAACTTCGGCATGTTCTGCGGGCCCGTCAGCATCGCCGTGTAGATCTGCTGCGGATTGGCCTCACCGAGGTCGGGGGCGTACTTGCCGGAGGACAGCGCGCCACCCTTGCCGGTGAAGTTGTGGCAGGAAGCGCAGTTGAGCCGGAACAGGTCGCCGCCGCGGGCCACGTCGCCGTGGGTCAGCGACTCCTGGGCGATGTGTCCGTTTGCGTCCCGGACCACCGTCGGGCCGCCGCCGTTGGCCTGGATGTACGCGCCGAGCGCGTCGATCTGCGCCTCGTCGAAGGCCAGCGCCTTCTTCGGCACCTGCGAGTTGGCGCTCATTGCCGGCATCCGGCCGGTGGAGACCTGGAAGTACACGGCGGCCTCACCGACGCCGATCAGGCCGGGGCCACGATCGCTCACACCTTGCAGGTTCGCGCCGTGGCAGCTGACGCACGACGTCTCGTACAGCTGTTTGCCGGTGCGCAGAATCGCCGAGTCCGATTCGTCGGCCACCGCCACCTGCGGCCGCGGGGTGAGCATCGCCGCCAGACCGCCCGCGAAGGCGAGGGCAATCAGCAGTAGCAGTCCGGCCGACAAGCGGCGGCGCAGACGCCTGCGCGACCGATCGTTGGTTGAGCCGAGCAACCGCGAGATCTTCAACCGAGCACTCCTGTCCATGGGCTGCGGAGATTTCATCGATTTCAACGCACGAAGTAGATGACGGCGAACAGCGCGATCCACACGATGTCGACGAAGTGCCAGTAGTACGACACCACGATCGCGGCGGTCGCCTGCGCGGGCGTGAACTTGCTCATCGTGGTGCGCGCGAGCAGCAGCACGAAGGCGATCAGACCGCCGATGACGTGCAGCCCGTGGAAACCGGTCGCCAGGTAGAACACCGTGCCGTAGGCGCTGCCCGGAATCGTGGTGCCGTGCTGTACCAGGTGGATGTACTCGTAGCCCTGGCCGCAGACGAAGAACAGGCCCATCAGGAAGGTGAGCAGGTACCAGCGGCGCAGCCCGTACACGTCACCGCGTTCGGCCGCGAACACGCCCATCTGGCAGGTGAACGACGACGCGATCAGCACCAGCGTCACCGGCACCGCGAGCGCCAGGTTCAACTCGGTCGGATGGGGTGGCCAGTCCCCGGCGGCTTGGGCGCGCGCGGTGAAATACATCGCGAACAGTCCAGCGAAGAACATCAGCTCGCTGGAAAGCCACACGATGGTGCCGACACTGACCATGTTTGGCCTGTTCAGCGAATGTACGCGCGACGTGATGGCAGTCCCGGAAGTTCCTACAGCGCTCGTCACATGAAGAAGTATGACGCTTTGTAGTTGTCCAACTCCACCCGGGGAGGTATTTGGTTTCCGGTGTCGCGCTCCCGGGTCCGGGTCGAGGCTCGCGACATGGGAAAATCGGCACGTGACCGCGTCGACTTCGTCCTCCCCGCAACCGGCTCCGACCTGGGGCGGGATCCTGAGCCGCCTGACCGATCTGCAACACCTGGCGGCGGGGCAGGCCGGCTGGGCGATGGAGCAGATCATGACGGGGGCCGCGACCCCGGCCCAGATCGCGGCCTTCGGGGTCGCGATGAAGATGAAGCGGCCCACGTCCGCCGAGGTGACCGAGTTGGCCGAGGTGATGCTGGCGCACGCCCGCCGGGTGCCCACCGACGTGATCGGGACCGACACCGTGGACATCGTCGGCACCGGCGGCGACGGCGCCAACACCGTGAACCTGTCCACGATGGCCTCCGTGGTGTGCGCGGCCGCCGGGATCCCGGTCGTCAAGCACGGCAACCGGGCGGCCTCGTCGCTGTCCGGCGGCGCCGACACCCTCGAGGCGCTCGGGGTGCGCATCGACCTGGATCCCGACCAGGTCGCCCGGTGTGTCGAAGAGGTGGGCATCGGGTTCTGCTTCGCGCCGCTGTTCCACCCCTCGCTGCGGCACGCCGCCGCCGCGCGGCGCGAGATCGGTGTGCCGACGGTCTTCAATCTCCTTGGGCCGCTGACGAATCCGGCCGGCCCTCGGGCGGGATTGATCGGTTGCGCGTTCGGGGACCTGGCCGAGGTGATGGCCGGCGTGTTCGCCGCGCGCCGCTGCAGCGTGCTCGTGGTGCACGGCGACGACGGCCTCGACGAACTGACCACGACGACCACCTCGACCATCTGGCGGGTGCAGGCCGGCACCGTCGACCGGTTGACCTTCGACCCCGCCGGTTTCGGGTTCGCCCGGGCCGAACTGTCCGAACTGGTCGGCGGCGACGCGCAGTTCAACGCCGCCGAGGCGCGTTCGGTGCTCGGCGGGGCGACGGGTCCGGTGCGCGACGCGGTGATCCTCAACGCCGCGGGCGCGATGGTGGCCCATGCCGGTTTGTCGAGTTCGGCGGAGTGGCTGCCGGCCTGGGAGGCGGGGCTGTCACGCGCCGCGGCGGCCATCGACAGCGGCGCGGCGGGGGAGAAGCTGGCCGCCTGGGCGAAGTTCAGCCAGTCGCTCTGAAAAGTCTTGTGCCGCGGCGGTTTCCGGTATCGTCTCGGCGGCCAGCCGCGCCGAACGCGCCGTGGCGGCCCACGCTCCGAAATGCCCGGCGCCGGCGGCCGGCGAGGCCCAGCCCGTGCTGGCCCGCACGATCCGGGTGCCGGGCGCCGCGAGCCAGCGGTCCAGCAGCGCCGTTTCCTCGATGAGCGCGCCGCCCACCGGCGCGGCCCGGTAGAGCACGGTCTGCGCACCGGCCGTCAGCGCGTCCACCACCGGCATCGGCGGCACGCCCCGCGTCGCGTTGCCCGCCGCAGCCAGCTGACCGTGCCGGATCACCGCGAGCTGCCAGCCGCCGGCACCGTCGGGTTGGGCGGCCACCAGTTCGGCGACCCCGGCCAGGGCATGCAGCCGCTGGCCGCGCCACAGCGCGTCGATCGCCGTGGCCAGCTGGTCGCGCAGCCGGGCGGCACTCTCGTAGCGGCCGCGGCCCGCCAACTCGGCGACGTGGGCGACCGCCGCGGTCAGCGCCGACCGGTCGGCGCCGGCGATGAGCGCGGTCATTCGTCGTGCCGCCGGCGCGTACTCCGCGGCCGACACGTCCCGGGCGGCCGGACACGGTGACACCTCCCGGTCGGGGCAGGCGGGGCCGTGCCGGGCGGAGCGGGCCAGCCGGGCGGTGCAGGTGCGCAGACCGGCGAAACGGGCCAGCACGTCGGCGGTGGCCACGGCGTCGGCGCGGGACCGGAACGGCCCGGCGACGGAATCGTGCCGCGGGGCGCGGACAACCGACAGTCGCGGGAAGGCTTCGTCGGTGAGCGTGATCCACCACCAGCGGTGCGGGAACCGCGAGCGCCGGTTGTAGGGCGGCGCGTGGGCCGCCAGCAGCCGCAGTTCACGCACCCCGGCTTCGAGCCCGTGCGCGCATTCGACGTGGTCGACCGCTTCGGCCAGCGTCACCATTTCGCGCATCCGTCCGCGCGGGTCGGCGCCGGTGAAGTACTGGCCGACCCGGCGGCGCAGGTCGACGGCGGTCCCGACGTAGAGCACCTCGGCGCCGGGCCCGCGGAACAGGTAGACGCCCGGCCGGTGCGGCAGCCCGTCGGCCAGCACCCGCTTGCGGCGCTGGGCCGGGGCGACGTTGGGCAGGTAGGACCGCAGCTCGGGGTAGGTGTGCACGCCGAGGTTGCCGACCCGCTCGATCAGCCCGTGCAGCACGTCCACCGTCGCGCGGGCGTCGTCGAGGGCACGGTGGGTGGGCTCGCTGGCGGCCCGGAACAGCCGGGCCAGCACCGCCAACCGGACGCTGGGCGCTTCTTCCCGGGTCAGCACCCGCCGGGCCAGCCGGACCGTGCACAGCACCGGCGGGCCGGGCCAGGTCAGACCGCAGCGGGCGGCGGCGGCGCGCAGGAAGCCGATGTCGAAGCCCGCGTTGTGTGCCACCAGCACCGCGCCCCGGCTGAACTCCAGGAACATCGGCAGCACTGCGTCGATCGTCGGCGCGTCGTGCACCATCGCCGTGGTGATTCCGGTGAGCCGGACGATCTGCGGCGGAATGTCTCGGCCCGGGTCGACCAGCGTGGCGAACTCGCCGAGGACCACTCCGCCCCGAACCTTGACCGCGCCGATCTCGGTGATCGCGTCGCACGGCCCGCCCGGGACGGCGGCCCGGGCCCGGCCGCCCGTCGTCTCGAGGTCGACGACGACGAACGTGGTGTCCCGCAGGGACACGTCGGATGCGGGGTCGATGTCGGCGAAACTCAACTGCCCGGACCGGCTGCGTTCCACGCCGTCACACGTTAAACGTGGATCCCGACAGCCTCGGTGGCCTCAACGGCATCCGGAAGTTGTCGGGGGTCGGCGTTAGCGTCCGCGGACAGGACCAAGTGGAAAGGAAGGGTGTGAGGAACCATGGGACACAACCCAGTGCCGGACGGCCCGATCGTCATCGACTGCGATGACTGCGCTGTGCGGGGGCCGGGCTGCAAAGACTGTGTGGTCAGCGTGCTGCTCGGCGTTCCCGATACATTGCTGGACGACGAGCGGGCGGCGTTGGAGGTGCTGGCGGAGGCCGGCCTGGCGCCCCGGCTGCGGCTGGTGCCGATTCACCGCAGCCCGCGACCGGGTGTGGCCTGAGCAACACGTGTCGATCAGCGGAGCGAATTCCACCCGTTGGTAAATTTGATCTCTCTGATGGACAACGCCGATGCCGTTTCGTAACCTATCTGAGACCTAACGCGGTTCGGCGCGGCGTGGCAGTCACGCCGAAGGCAGTTTAAGGACACGTAATCTTGACCCTCCACGGTTCACACCGGAACAAGCGCGCTGCCGCTCTGCCCATCCTCGGTGTGGTGACCGGGGCCGCTGTCCTCAGCGCACTGGTCGCCTCAAGCGCCCTGGCCGATCCGGCCGCCGACGCCATGGCAAAGCTGAACGACCTCTCCCGTCAGGCCGAACAGGCCACCGAGGCGATGCACTCCGCCCAGCTGGACCTGAACAAGAAGCTGGACGTGCAGGCCGCCGCGGACAAGCAGCTCACCCAGGCCCAGGCCGACGTCAGCGTCGCGCAGACGCAGCTGAGCTCGTTCCAGACGTCGGTCGACAAGGTCGCCGCCGCCACCTACATGGGCGGCCGCACCGACGGCATGGCCGCCATCCTGACCGCCGAATCCCCGCAGGGCCTCATCGACAAACTCGCCATGCAGCGGGTGATGGCCACCCAGATGTCCGCGCAGATGACCAACTACCGGCGACTGGCGGCAGCCGCCAACACCGCGCAGGCCACCGCCGCCAAGTCGGCCGCCGACGCCAAGACCGCCGCCGAGCAGGCCGCCGCGGTGCGCACCGACCTGCAGGCCAAGCAGAACAAGCTGCAAGTGCAGATCGCCGTGGTGAAGTCGCAGTACAACATGCTCTCGCCGAACCAGCGGGTGGCCCTGGCCGCCCCGGTGCCCGTCGCCGCCGTGCTGCCGCCGGCCGCCGCGCCGGGACCCGACGTGGTCGCCGCCGCACCGGATGCGCTGGCCCCGCCCGCGAACATCGCCCCGCCGGAGGCGGCCGTGCCGTCGGTCGGCGGCGGCACCGGCGAAGGCGCGATCGCCGTGCAGGCGGCGCTGACCCGGGTCGGCTCCCCGTATTCGTGGGGCGCCGCCGGGCCGGGCGCCTTCGACTGCTCGGGCCTGGTGATGTGGGCGTTCCAGCAGGCCGGTATCTCGTTGCCGCACTCCAGTTATGCGCTGGCCGCGGGCGGCACCCCGGTGTCGCGCGACCAGCTGCAGCCCGGTGACGTCGTCAACTTCTATTCCGACGCCTCCCACACCGGTATCTACGTCGGCGACGGCATGGTGGTCCACGCCTCCACCTACGGCGTACCGGTGAAGGTGGTGCCGCTTGACGGCGCCGGTCCGTTCTACAACGCGCGCCGTTACTGACCGTTTCCGCCTGCCGCGGCCCTGGTGGCCCGCAGTGGCGGTCGTTCTGGTCGCTCTCGCGGTCGTCGGGGTCGTCGCGGTTCAGCGCCTCTCCGTAGCTCCGTCGACCCCGAATACCGTTGTCGGAGGACAGGATTCGACCCGAGGCGTTTCGCTGATCAATGCCGGTGGCCCGGATGCTCAGCCGTTGCTGGACCGGGTGTCGGCCGAAGCCGGTCCCGCCGTCGCGGCGGTCGAGGGGTTCTGGGGGACCGACTGGGGCCGGACTGACCGCGCGCGACCCGGGCCCGTCGTCATCGTGGCCACCGGGACGCCCGCCCAGTTCGCCGCCCGGGCCGGCGCCGGCGGTGCGGAACGGGCCGACACCGCGGCCGTCGCGGTGGCCGACCGGGTGGACCCGGCGTCGCGCACCGTCGAGGGGCAGCGCATCGTCCTGGCCCCCGGGGCGGCGGCGATGAATCCGCAAGACCTGCGAATTGTGTTGCGGCATGAGCTTTTCCACTACGCCGCACGGGCCGACACAGCACTGGATGCGCCACGCTGGCTCACCGAGGGCGTGGCCGACTACGTGGCCCGGCCCGCGCCGTCGGCACCGATTCGGGTGGACACCTCGCGACTGCCCTCCGACGCCGAGTTCACCGGCACTGCGGCGGAGCTTTCCGCGGCCTACGACCGGGCGTGGCTGTTCGCCCGGTTCGTCGCCGACCGTTACGGCGCCCCGGCATTGCGGCTGCTGTACCTGCGCGCCGCCGGAGTCGGGCATGCCGACACGGCGACCGCGCTGCGCGACGTGCTCGGCACCGGCGCCGACGATGTGCTCGCCCAGTGGCGCGAGTGGGCGCACTGATGCCCACCCGGGTCCTGTTGGTCACCAACGACTTTCCGCCCCGCCGCGGCGGCATCCAGTCCTACCTGGAGAACCTGGTGACGCGGCTGGCAGAGGCCGGCGGCCACCGGATCGCCGTCTACGCGCCGCAGTGGAAGGGCGCCGAGGAGTACGACGCGCGGGCGGCCGGCCTCGACATCGTGCGCCATCCCGGCTCCCTGATGCTGCCGGTGCCGACCGTCGAGCGCCGGATGCGCGGACTCATCCGCGAACACGATGCGGAGGTCGTCTGGTTCGGTGCGGCGGCGCCGCTGGCGCTCCTGGCCCCCGCCGCGCGACGGGCCGGCGCACACCGGGTGCTCGCCAGCACCCACGGGCACGAGGTCGGGTGGTCGATGCTGCCGGGGGCGCGGTCGGCGTTGCGCCGGATCGGTGAGGGCACCGACGTCCTCACCTACATCAGCCGCTACACGCGCTCGCGATTCGCCGCGGCGTTCGGGCCACACGCCGCATTCGAACATCTGCCGCCCGGCGTCGACCCGGATACCTTCCGGCCCGACCCCGCCGCGCGCGCCGAACTGCGCGCCCGATACCGGCTCGGCCAACGCCCCACCGTCGTCTGTGTGTCCCGGCTGGTGCCCCGCAAGGGCCAGGACATGTTGATCCGGGCGTTGCCCGCGATCCGGGAACGGGTCGACGGCGCCGCGCTGGTGATCGTCGGCGGCGGACCCTATCTGCCGACCCTGCGAAAACTGGCCGCCGACAACGGGATCGCCGACCACGTCACCTTCACCGAGGGAGTGCCGTTCGCCGAGCTGCCCGCGCACTACACCCTGGGCGACGTGTTCGCGATGCCCTGCCGCACCCGCGGCGCCGGCCTGGACGTCGAGGGTCTGGGGATCGTCTTCCTGGAGGCGTCGGCGACCGGGATCCCGGTCGTGGCCGGCGATTCGGGCGGGGCGCCGGAGGCGGTCCTGGACGGTGAGACCGGGTTCGTCATCGACGGGCGCGACCTCGGCCAGCTCACCGACACCGTCAGCGCCCTGCTGGCCGACCCCGACACCGCCGCGCGCATGGGCGCCCGCGGCCGGCAGTGGATCGACGAGCAGTGGCGGTGGGACACGCTGGCGGCGCGGATGGGCCGGCTGCTGTAGCCGGTCAGTCCTTGCGGTAGAGCGCCTCGATCTCGTCGGCGAACTTCGCGGCGACCACCTTGCGCTTGACCTTCAGCGTGGGCGTCATCTCGCCGGTCTCCTCGGTGAAGTCCACCGGCAGGATCCGGAACTTGCGGATCGCCTCGGCGTGCGAGACGCGGCTGTTGGCCTCCTTGACCGCGTGCTCGATCTCGGCCACCAGGTCCGGGTCGTCCACCGAGTCGGCGACCGTGTCCGCCGGGTTCTTGTGGTGGCGTTCCTTCCAGCCCTCGAAGGCCTCGGGGTCGATCGTGATCAGCGCGCCGATGAACGGTTGCGCGTCCCCGACCGCCATCGCCTGGCTGATCAGCGGATGCGCCCGCAGCTGGTCCTCGAGCACCGCCGGGGCGACGTTCTTGCCGCCGGCGGTGACGATGATCTCCTTCTTGCGGCCGACGATCTTCAGGAAGCCGTCGGAGTCGACCTGGCCGAGATCACCGGTGTGGAACCAGCCGTCCTGGATGGCCTCGGCGGTGGCCTCGTCGTTGTGCCAGTAGCCGTGGAACACGACGCCGCCCTGCACCAGCAGTTCGCCGTCGTCGGCGATGCGCATGCTGTTGCCGTCCAACAGCTTTCCGACGGTGCCGGGCTTGACCGCGCCGATCTGGTTGACGGTGATCGCCGCGCTGGTCTCGGTCAGGCCGTAGCCCTCGTAGATGGTCAGCCCGACACCGCGGTAGAAGTGGCACAGCCGCGCGCCCAGGGGGGCGCCGCCGGAGATGGACGCCACGCAGTTGCCGCCCAGCGCCGCCTTCAGCTTGCCGTACACCAGTTTGTCGAAGAGCGCGTGCGTGAGTTGCAGAATCAGCCCGGGCCCACCGGGGCGGTCCAACGCCTCGCTGTAGGCGATCGCGGTGCGCGCGGCGACGTCGAAGATCCGGCCCTTGCCGTCGTTGGCGGCGTTCTGCGCGGCGGTGTTGTAGACCTTTTCGAACACCCGCGGCACCGACACCACGATGGTCGGTTTGAACACCCCGAACATCGGGACCAGATTCTTGATGTCGCTGGTGAATCCGACGGTCACCTTGTTGTGGAAGGCGCAGAGGGCGAGCGCGCGGGCCAGCACGTGCGCCAGCGGCAGGAACACCAGCAACCGCTGGCCCTTCTGCAGCAGAGTGGGCACGGCGGCCTTGGCGCCCCGGATCTCGTAGAGCAGGTTGGAGTGGGTGAGCTGGCAGCCCTTGGGCCGTCCGGTGGTGCCGGAGGTGTAGATCAGGGTGGCCGGGTCGCTGGCGCGGATTCCCTCGACGCGGCGGGTCACCTCGTCGGGATCCACCGCGGCGCCGGCCGCGGTCAGCTCGTCGAGCGCCTTGGGGCCCGATCCGTCGATGGCGTAGTAGCGGCGCAGGTTCGGCAGTCCGGCGGCAAGTTCGGCGACGATGCCGGTGTGGGAGTCGGTTTCTGCGAACACCACGACCGCGCCGGAGTCCTCCAGCACCCAGTGCACCTGATCGGCCGAGGACGTTTCGTAGATGGGCACCGTGAGCGCCCCGACGGACAGGATCGCCAAGTCCAGGATGGCCCATTCGAAGCGGGTGGCGGAGAATATCGCGACCCGGTCGCCGGGCTGAACCCCGAGCGCGATCAGACCCTGTGCGGCCGAACGGATCTGCGCCGCGGCCTGCGCGCACGTCACATCGACCCATTTACCGTCTACCAGCCGCTGGTAGATGGCGCACTGCGGGTCGGTGCGCTCGTGCTCGTAGACGACCGAGACGACGTTGTCGGTCTCGGCGACGGTGAAGGATGCCGGAGCGCTCAACTCGCGCAATTCCCTGGCCTTCCGGTAGCGGTGGACTGGACGTGAACAGCGCCGTACGAGAAAACGACGCTGTTGCGAAAAACAACGCCGTCCACAGTAGCCGCACCCGCCGCGGCGATGTGACGTCCTTCACCTTTTTGCACACGACCGCCTGCCGGCGGGCCGGACGGGTATGTGAAGCTGAGGGCATGCACAGCATCCAGGTCGCGGACGAGACGTTCGTGGCGGCCGACGGCGCCAGAGTCGGGACGGCGATCGCCGACCCGGCCAAGTGGCGGCGCTGGTGGCCGGACCTGAGTCTCGACGTCATCGAGGACCGGGCCGACAAGGGCATCCGCTGGACCGTCGGCGGGCCCCTCACCGGAACCATGGAGATCTGGCTGGAGTCGATGCTCGACGGCGTGATCCTGCATTATTTCCTGCACGCCGAACCCACGGGTGCGAACGCCGCGGAGGTGGCCCGGATGGACGCGGCCAAGCTGACGCACCGGCGCCGGGTCGCGGGCAAGCGGATGTCCTTCGAGATCAAGAACGAACTCGAGGCGGGACGTCCGGTGGGTTCGGCGCCCACGGCGTAGATATCAGGCCGAAGCTCTGCCCGGGAGGGTAGCGTGGCCGCGAAAGAAACCCCGAGAGGCAAGGCAGCGTTCACGTGGCGGACAAGACCGCGCAGACGATCTTCATCGATGCCGATCCCGGCACGGTGATGGATGTGATCGCCGACATCGACTCCTATCCGGAGTGGGTCAAGGAGTACAAGGAGGCGCAGGTCCTCGACACTGACGACGGCGGAAACCCGCACACCGCCCGGCTGGTGCTCGACGCCGCGGTGCTCAAGGACACCATGGTGCTGGAGTACGACTGGCCCGCCGACCGCACGTCGGTCCGCTGGTGGCTGGTCTCGAGCTCGTTGCTCAAAGCCCTCGACGGTGAATATCGGTTGGCGCCCAAGGGTTCCGGAACCGAGGTCACCTACGAGCTATCGGTGGACTTGATGATCCCGATGATCGGGCTGCTCAAACGCAAGGCCGAGCGCCGCCTGACCGACACGGCGCTGAAGGATCTGAAGAAACGAGTCGAGGGCTGACCGAATCCGGCGAAGTCGACACCGGTGGCCGGGCCCGCATCAGCCTCTTCGTTGGTAAGGGCGGGGTCGGGAAGTCGACGCTGGCAGCGGCCACCGCGGTGCGCGACGCCCGGTCGGGACGGCGCGTCCTGCTGGTCTCCACCGACCAGGCGCACTCCCTGGGCGACGTGCTCGGCGTGCCGGTGCCGCCGACCGGAACCTGCGATCCGGTCCGGGTGACGGCCGACCTGGCGATGGACGACGACGGGGCGGTCGGCGGGGGATTCCTGGACGCGCTCGCGCTGGACACGCTGGCCCTGCTGGAGGACCAGTGGCAGCAGGCCTGCGGACCGCTGGCCGGCAAGTTCCCCGAATCCGATCTCGGAGATATTGCGCCCGAAGAACTTTCGGCCTTTCCCGGCATCCAGGAGGTGCTCGGCCTGCACGCGGTCGCACAGTTGGCGGAGTCGGGCGACTGGGACCACGTCGTCGTCGACTGCGCCTCGACGGCCGACGCGCTGCGGATGCTGACCCTGCCGTCGGCGTTCGGGCTCTACCTGGAACGCGCCTGGCCCCGGCACCGTCGGTTGAGCATCGCGCCGGGCGATGCGCATTCGGCGGCCGTGGTGGAGTTGCTGGAGCGCACCGCCGGCAGCCTGGACCGGTTGTCCGCCCTGATCACCGACGCCGACGGGGACGTCGGCGCGCATCTGGTGCTCACCGCCGAGCGGGTGGTGGCCGCCGAAGCGGCCCGGACGCTCACCTCGCTGGCCCTGATCAGTGTCGGTGTTCGCGAGCTCATCGTGAATCAGGTTCTGGTCCAAGATGATTCGTACGAGTACCGCAACCTGCCCGCGCATCCCGCGTTCGACTGGTACGCCGAGCGCATCGCCGAGCAGCAGTCGGTGCTCGACGAGCTCGCCGCCGGCACCGGCGAGGCGGCACTGGTGCTGGTGCCGCATCTGGCCGGCGAACCGATCGGCCCCAAGGCGCTCGTCGAGCTGCTGGACTGCGCCCGCCGGCGCGGCAGCGCCCCGCCGCCGGGACCGCTGCGGGCCGTCGTCGACCTGGAGTCCGGCTCGGGGCTGGACTCGGTCTACCGGCTGCGGCTGCAGCTGCCCCCGCTGGCCCCGGGAACGTCGGGTTCCCGCGAGGCCCTCTCACTGGGCCGGGTCGACGACGATCTGATCGTCGCCGTCGGGGGACTGCGCCGGCGCGTCCGGCTGGCGTCGGTTCTGCGCAGGTGCCACGTCACCGGCGCCCAATTCAAGGACGACGAATTGACCGTGCGATTCCGGCCCAATCCGGCGGTGTGGCCGAAATGAGCACACCCACCCCCGGGCACGGCGACCTGGGTCCCGAGTTGCGCAAGCTCGCCCAAGACATCCTGGACCGGCTCGATCCCGCGGTGCGGTCGATGGCCGCCCTGGCGGCCGCGCGTTCCGGCGGTGAACCCGGTCGCTGCCAACAGGTCTGGTGCCCGGTGTGCGCCCTGGCGGCCGTGGCGGCCGGCGAGGAGCATCCGCTGCTGACGGTCGTCGCCGAGCACAGCGTCGGTCTGCTGGCCGTGCTGCGTGGGCTCGTCGCGGACGTTCCCGCGGCCGACACCGGCGGTGGTCCCGAACCGGAACCGGATCCGACCCCGGACCCGACGCCGACGAATGGGCGTTATCAGCACATCCCCATCACGTTCGAGGAGTGAGCGTCCGCAGCACGGCGGCCCGTCGCTGTGGTGGCACTCAGGACGGGTCGGTAAGGTTGGCGCAAAGCACCGACAGTGCGGCCCGACTGGAGGACCCATGTGGTACTGGTTGTTCAAATACGTCTTCATGGGTCCGCTGCTGTCTCTGCTCGGGCGCCCGAAAGTCGAAGGGCTGGAACATATTCCGGCCGACGGCCCGGCCATCCTGGCGAGCAACCACCTGGCCGTCGCGGACAGCTTCTACCTGCCGCTGGTGGTGCCCCGACGGATCACCTTCCTGGCCAAACAGGAGTACTTCACCGGAACCGGGTTGAAAGGCCGGGCCATCGCCTGGTTCTACACGGTCGCCGGACAGGTGCCGATCGACCGGACCGACGCCGACTCGGCCCAGGCGGCGCTGACCACCGCCGAGCGCATCCTGGCCGAGGGCAAGCTGCTGGGCATGTACCCGGAGGGCACCCGCTCACCCGACGGCCGGCTGTACAAGGGCAAGACCGGATTGGCGCGGCTGGCGTTGCAGACCGGTGTCCCGGTGATCCCGGTCGCCATGGTCGGCACCGACGTGGTCAACCCGCCCGGGTCGAAGATGTGGCGCTTCGGCCGCGTCACGGTCCGGATCGGCAAGCCGATGGACTTCACCCGGTTCGACGGCCTGGCCGGAAACCGGTTCATCGAGCGCGCGGTCATCGACGAGGTGGTCTACGAGTTGATGCAGCTGTCCGGTCAGGAGTACGTCGACATCTACGCGGCCAGCCTCAAAGAGGGTGCAACGCCGGCGCAGCGGCCGGCTGCCGGCCAGCCGCCGGCCCGTCTCCCGCAGACAGCGGCCGGCTGACCTCGGGACGCGCGGCCGTCAATCCGGCCACGACGATCACCGCGAGCGCCCACCACAGGTAGGAAGCGCCGGCCAACTGCCGCCAGAGGCCGGCCTCGGTCTCGTGGTGCTGGCGCATCAGGTCGATGGGGGTCCACACCATCAGCCCGGCGCCGACCAGCGTCACCGCCGCCAGCGCCGCATCACGCTTGCGCCAGGCGACCACCGCGGTGACGACCAGCGTCGGCAGCGTCCACACCCAGTGGTGCGACCACGACACCGGCGACACCGCCAGGCCGAACATCGCCACGCAGATCAGGGCGAGGACCGGGCCCGAGTCGCCGCCGCTGCGCAGCAGCCGCCGGGTCGCCCACACCGTCACGGCCAGCACCGCCAGGCAGGCCGCCGCCCACAGCAGGAAGTGGACATTGTCGCTCAGGCCGAGGCGGGCCAGGGCGGCCGCGATGTTCTGGTTGGTGTTCAGCGTGGCGTTGCCGATGCGGTCGGTGTCGCGGATCGTCGTCGTCCAGTACTCCCAGGAGTCGCGCCAGGCGAGCAGGAACCCGAGCAACGTCGCGCCGGCGAACGAGGCCAGCGCGACCGCGACGGCGCGGCCGTCGCGCCGGACCGCGAAATAGACCAGGAACACCGCGGGGGTCAGCTTGAGCGCGATGGCCAGCCCGAGTAGCACGCCACGTGGCCACGGAATTCGCCTTGGCACGGTGTCGGCCAGGACGAGCGTCATCAACACCACGTTGACCTGGCCGAAGTCGAAGTTGGACCGGATCGGCTCGAGGTAAACGACCGCCGGGGCGATCAGGGCCATCGCGACCCAGCAGCACCGGACCCAGGCCGGCTCACGGGTGACACCGGCCCAGCCCGGCCCGGCACAGACGTCGAGCCGGGTGAGCACGATCACCGTCGACACCACCAGCAGCACCAGGGTCAGCGCGGTGATGGCGGCGCTCGCCGCGGGCAGCGACAGCAGCGCGAACGGGGCGAACAGGATGGCCGACAGCGGCGGGTAGGTGAACGGCAGATCGGCGCCGGCCTGGGTGTGAAACGACGTGTCGCCGGAGTACAGCGGCCGCCCGTCCAGCCAGCACCGGCCGCCCATCCGGTACACGTCGATGTCGATGCGATACGGCGTATGGCCCAGCAACCGCCAGCCGGCGTAACCGAATGCCGCCGCCGCGCACAGCTGAAACACCCGCCAGGCGATGCGGCGCCCTGCCTGCCCTCTACTCATGACCTGAACAGACTATCGGTGCGCTGCCGTGTCAGCGGCCACCGCGACGCGTAAGTTCTCCCCGTGCCGGACGCGCAATTCACCCTGAAGTTCGACTTCATCGCCCCCGGTCGGCTGCCACTGATGTGGTGTCTGATCGCCTTCATCGTGACGTTCCTGGTGACCCGCCTGATCGTGCGGTACATCCGGGCCAACGCCGACAACACGTCGCCGCGCAAGTGGTGGCAGCCCCGCAACATGTCGCTCGGCGGCACCGCCGGCGGCGGATTCCACCTGCACCACGTGGTGATCGGCGTGGTGCTGGTGCTTGTCTCCGGGTTGTCGATGGTCACCCTCGCCGTCGACGGCGGGGTCGGTGACTTCACCGTGGCCGCGGTGTTCTTCGGAATCGGGGCGGCCCTCGTGCTCGACGAGTTCGCCCTGATCCTGCATCTGGAGGACGTGTACTGGTCCGAGGACGGCCGGACCTCGGTCGACGCGGTGTTCGTCGCGGTGGCCGTCGCGGCGCTGCTGATCGTCGGCTTCAACCCGCTGACCTTCCTCGACATCGACATCTGGAGCGACGACGCGTCCCCGGCGGTGCGCGCCGCGGTGATCGGGTCGATCCTGGTCAGCCTGGGCTTCGCCCTGGTGGTGGTGCTCAAGGGCAAGTTGTGGACCGCGTTCGTCGGGATGGGGATCCCGCCGCTGCTGGTGGTGGGGGCGCTGCGGCTGGCCCGGCCGCACGCCCCGTGGGCGCGCTGGCGCTACACCACCAGGCCGAAGACGATGCAGCGCGCCCTCGAGCGCGAACGCCGGATCCGGCGGCCGCTGGTGAAGGCCAACCTGTGGTTGCAGAGCGTGCTGGCCGGAATGCCGCGGTTCCCCGACGACGACGCCGTCGAGGCCGAACTGGACCGCGAGATCCACGCGGCCGCCGCACCCGGCGCGGCGACGGCGAAACAGCGCGAGACCGTGGCTGGATAGGGTTGCCGGCGTGCGGTTCTTCTACGACACCGAGTTCATCGACAACGGCCGTACCATCGAGCTCATCTCGATCGGCGTGGTCGCCGAGGACGGCCGCGAATATTACGCGGTGTCAACGGAATTCCCGATCGAGCAGGCCGGCACCTGGGTGCGCACCCACGTCCTGCCCAAACTGCCGTCCCCGTCGTCGCAGCTGTGGCGGTCGCGCCGGCGCATCCGGGAGGACCTCGAGGAGTTCCTCGGGATCGACGGTGACGAGCCGATCGAACTGTGGGCCTGGGTGGCCGCCTACGACCATGTGGCGCTGTGCCAGCTGTGGGGCCCGATGACACAACTGCCGCCGCAGATTCCGCGCTTCACCCGGGAACTGCGGCAGTTCTGGGAGGACCGCGGCTCCCCGCGCATGCCGCCGCGACCCAAGGACAGCCACGACGCGCTCGTCGACGCGCGCCACAATCTGCTCAGATTCCAGGTCATGACCGGTCTCCCCGAACCGCGCGACGCCTAGTGTTGGTGGTATCTGACCACCCCCCGGAGGAGACCCGATGCCCCGAAACGCCGGAGACCGTTATGAGTGCGCCGTGTGCAAGGCGGCGCTCGTCTACGAGAGCCCGTGCCCGTGCACCTCGCCGACCGAGCACGCGGAAATGTGCTGTGACCAGCCGATGACGAAGGTCACGAAGTAGCACCGCACCCGGGTTCGGCCCGATGACAGGTGGTAAAACCACGCGTTTTGCCCGGTTACCATGGACGGGTGAACTGGACCGTCGACGTACCCATCGAGCAGTTGCCGGCGCTGCCGCCGCTGCCTGACGACCTGCGCCAGCGTCTGGACGACGCGCTGGCCAAGCCGGCGGCCCAACAGCCCAGCTGGGACGCCGACCAGGCCAAGGCCATGCGGACCGTGCTGGAGAGCGTCCCGCCGGTCACCGTGCCGTCGGAGATCGAGAAGCTGCACGGCCAGTTGGCCCAGGTGGCCCGCGGCGAGGCGTTCCTGCTGCAGGGCGGTGACTGCGCCGAGACGTTCGCCGACAACACCGAGCCCCACATCCGCGCCAACATCCGCACCCTGCTGCAGATGGCCGTCGTGCTGACCTACGGGTCGAGCATGCCGGTGGTCAAGCTGGCCCGGGTCGCCGGCCAGTACGCCAAGCCGCGTTCCTCGGACATCGATTCGCTGGGCCTGAAGTCCTACCGCGGCGACATGGTCAACGGGTTCGCCCCCGATGCCGCGGTGCGCGACCACGACCCGTCGCGGCTGGTGCGCGCGTACGCCAACGCCAGCGCCGCGATGAACCTGGTCCGTGCCCTGACGTCGTCGGGCATGGCGTCGCTGCACCTGGTGCACGACTGGAACCGGGAGTTCGTCCGGACCTCGCCCGCCGGGGCCCGCTACGAGGCGCTGGCCGGTGAGATCGACCGCGGCCTGAGCTTCATGAGCGCGTGTGGTGTCAACGACCGCAACCTGGACACCGCGGAGATCTTCGCCAGCCACGAGGCGCTGGTGCTCGACTACGAGCGCGCCATGCTGCGGCTGGCCGATTCGCTGGAAAGCCCCGGCGCAGAAGCGAAGCTCTACGACCTGTCGGCTCACTACCTGTGGATCGGTGAGCGCACCCGGCAGCTCGACGGTGCGCACATCGCGTTCGCCGAGGTGATCGCCAACCCGATCGGGGTCAAGATCGGTCCCACCACCTCGCCCGAACTGGCGGTGGAGTACGTCGAACGGCTCGATCCGCACAACCGGCCGGGACGCCTGACCCTGGTCAGCCGGATGGGCAACCACAAGATCCGCGACGTGTTGCCGCCCATCATCGAGAAGGTGCAGGCCTCGGGCCATCAGGTGATCTGGCAGTGCGACCCGATGCACGGCAACACCCATGAGTCCTCGACCGGGTACAAGACCCGTCACTTCGACCGGATCGTCGACGAGGTGCAGGGCTTCTTCGAGGTGCACCGCGCGCTGGGCACCCATCCGGGCGGTATCCACGTCGAGATCACCGGCGAGAACGTCACCGAGTGTCTCGGTGGCGCACAGGACATTTCGGACGACGACCTGGGCGGCCGCTACGAGACGGCGTGCGACCCGCGGCTGAACACCCAGCAGAGCCTCGAGCTGGCGTTCCTCGTCGCGGAGATGCTGCGCGACTGAAATACACGGCGCCGCGGGGCTTTCCGGGCGTCGAATGAGGAACTACGCAGACATTGTGCGAGTGGAGCGCCGCGTGGCTCCTCACTCGACGCTACGGGGCGAGTGCTAGCCGATCAAGCCGGCGAGGTTGCTGCCGAGGTTCCACGCAGCGGCGGCCACCCCGACGGTGACCAGCAGCACCAACGTCAACCACACGATCGTCATGCGCCGGGACCGCTGCCGCGCCCAGGCGAACTCGTCCAGCTCGATTCCAGCGAAACGCCTTGGCGGCGAGTCGGTCTCGACAACAGAGTGGGCGGGAGCGGGCTGCCATTCGTCCGGTCCGCGAGTCAGCGCCAGCGTGGGGCGGCGTGGGGGACTGGCCTGCACCGGCGGGGTGTCGGGCAGGCGGCGGCCGACGCTCTGGCGCTCATCCACCCGGGCCGACGGCAGGGCCGCCGAGGGGGGTGGACCGGGCCGGCGCGGTGCCGGCACCCGGAACGGCGGCAGGCCGAGTTCGGTGCTGACGGCGTCGACGGCGGCCCCCATCTCGGCGGCGTCGGCGAACCGGGCGGCCGGATCGCGCGCGGTCGCCCGGCGCACCAACCCGTCGAACTGCGGAGGCACGCCGTCGATGGCGGCACTGGGCGCGGCCACGTCCTGATCGAGTCGCATGTAGGCCACGGCGAGCGGCGTATCGGCGGTGAAAGGCGTTGTGCCGGTGAGCAATTCGTAGGTCAACACGCCCAGCGAATAGACGTCGCTGCGCGGGGTCGCGTCACCGGTGCTGACCTGCTCGGGGGAGAGATACGCCGCGGTGCCCAGGATCACGCTGGTCGAGGTGATGCCGGCCTGGGCGACTGCGCGCACCAGACCGAAGTCGGCCAGCTTGACCTCGCCGCGCGTGGAGATCAGCACATTCTCCGGTTTCAGGTCGCGGTGCACCAGGCCGCTGCGGTGGGCGGCCGCCAACCCGCGCAGCACCGGCCGCAGCACCGCGACCACGGCGTGCGGCGGCATCGGTCCGCGTTCGCGCAGCAGCTCGCGCAGCGTGCCGCCCTCGACCAGCTCCATCACCAGGTACGGGTGCCGGGCGTCCAGCCCCTGGTCGAAGACGGCGACCAGGCCGGGATCCGACAGCCGGGCCGCGGCGCGGGCCTCCAACTTGAACCGGGTCAGGAACTGCTGATCGCCGGCGTAGCGGGCGTCCATCACCTTGACCGCCACCGGCCGGTCCAGCCGGGTGTCCAGGCCGCGGTAGACGGTGGACATCCCGCCGACGGCGATGGGCGTCTGCAGCAGGTAGCGCCCGTCGAGCAGGATCCCCTCCAGGGGGCCGTCGATCTGGCTGACGCTCATCGAAGTCATCGTATGGCCTGGCCCGGCACCGAGGGTCGTCCCATGTCCGCATCGGAATTAAACTGATGCGGTGAGCAGCATCCCGGCCGGAGACGACGTGCTCGACCCCGCCGAACCGGTATTGCCCCTGCCAGACGTCGCCGCAAGGCTGCGAATTCCGATCACCAAGGTGCATCAACAGCTGCGCGACGGCCATCTGGTCGCGCTGCGCCGCGGCGGCACGGTGGTGGTGCCCGAAGCGTTCTTCACCGAATCCGGCGCGGTGCTCAAACCGTTGCCCGGGCTGCTGGCGGTGCTGCGCGACGGGGGCTATCACGACACCGAGATCCTGCGCTGGCTGTTCACCCCGGACCCCTCGTTGACGCTGACGTTCGACGGGTCCCGCGAAACCGCCGCGAACGCCCGGCCCGTCGACGCGCTGAAGTCACATCAGGCCCGCGAGATCCTGCGCCGCGCACAGGCGCTGGCCTACTAGGAGTCGATGCGCTCCGGCGCGAACCGTTTGGGAAAGCGGTCCGGCCGCAACAGCGCGTACCACGCCGCCAGTGCGCAGGCCGTCGCCGCCAGCACATGGATCAACGAGTACATCCCGTGCGAGCCGTCCGGCTTGAAGATCACCATGATCCAGGTCGAGAACCCGGCGATGGCCGCGATCCAGGCGCGCGACTGGGTCAGCGAGGACATCACCGCCAGCGGCCAGGTGTAGTACCAGGGCAGTGCGGCCGGCACGAACAGCACCACCACGGCCATCGCCCACGCGATTCCGACCAGCGCCTCGCGGTCGGTGTGGCGGAAGCGCCACCACAGCAGCGGCAGGCTGACCGCGATCACAGCCACGCCGATCATCCGGGTGACGTCGAGCACCGCGTAGAAATTCACCGGAAAGAGCAATCCGCCAACGGAATTCGTGACGTTGGCCACCGCCGTCGGAATGGTCAGCCAGTTGATGATCTTCACCGACCCCGCCAACGCGGTCAGCCAGCCCAGTCCGACGTCGGCCAGCCAGGACAGCACCGCGAACACCGCGACGAAGATCGCAACGGACGTCAGCCCGGCGGTCAGGAACGCCGGGACGGTCCGCATCGGTCGGCGCGGTGAATCGCGCAGCTGCCGCAGCCACACCCAGACCAGGAACGGCAAGGCGAGGCCCGCGGTCGCTTTGACCGCCACCGCGGTGGCCACCAGCGCGACACCGGGCACCGGATGCCGGTCCAGCGTCAGCGCGATCCCGGCCATCATGAGGCCCACCATGAGCATCTCGTTGTGGACACCGCCCATCAGGTGGACGATCACCAGCGGGTTGAGCGCGCAGATCCACAACGCGACGGCACCGTCGGCGCCCACCTTGCGGGCGATCCGCGGTGCGGCCCACAGCAGCAGTGCCAGGCCGGGCAGCATGCACAGCCGCAACAGCATGGTCCCCGCGATGACGTTGTCTCCGACCAGCATGGTCACGAACCTGGCCACCAGGATGAACGCCGGGCCGTAGGGCGCGGTGGTGGTGGTCCAGATCGGACTGACGTTGTCCAACAGGATGTTCGGGTTCTCGATCGGACCGACCACATACGGATCCAGCCCGTCGCGCAGCAGCGCGCCCTGCGCGAGGTACGAATAGGTGTCGCGGCTGAACACCGGGACCGACAGCAACAGCGGGGCCAGCCAGAACCAGGTGGTCGTCAGCATGGTCTGTTCGTCGGCCTGCCGGTCGGCGACCCGTCGGCCCAGCCACAGCCAGGCGAACAGCATGACCGCGACGCCGCCCCACAGCAGCACCGACGAGAACACCAGGCCGTGGCCGAACCGCAGCCACGACAGGTGCAGCGATTCCAGCAGCGGGTCGTGGATGCGGGTGCTGCCCGCGCCGAGCCCGCCGGCCGTGATGAGCAGCGCGCCGAGCAGCCCCAGCAGCGCCGGCCGGGCGGCGTCGGAGACGGTGAATTCGGCCAGTCGCGCCAGCGGCCGCGACGGGCGGCGGGCCTCCGGAATCTGGGTCGGCATCGGTGTCAGGCGCTCCGGTTGCCGGCCAGCCGCGCCATCTCGGCCAGGCCCCGGGCGGCCGGAGGGTTGATCGGCGCCCCGGCGAGCGCGGCCTGCGCCCGGTCGGTCAGGGTCGCGATGCGCTTCTCGACGGCGCCCAGCGCGCCCACCGAATCGATGACGGCACACAACTCCGCGACCTGGGTGTCGTCCAGGTCGTTTCCCACCGAGGCGCGTAACAGCTTGGCCGCCAACGGATCCGACTTGTCGGCCCGCTCGATGGCTTCGGCCAGCAGCACCGTGCGCTTGCCGGAGCGCAGGTCGTCGCCGGACGGCTTGCCCGTCACGGCGGGGTCGCCGAACACCCCCAGGACGTCGTCGCGCAGCTGGAAGGCGATGCCCAGGTCGGTGCCGACGTCGTGGAAGACGGCCTGGATGTCGGGCCGGTCGGCCGCGGCCGCGGCGCCCAACTGCAGCGGCCGGGTGACGGTGTACGAGGCCGTCTTGAAGGTGTTGACCCGCATCGCCGACTCGATCGTGTCGGCGGCGCTGGATTCGGCGACGATGTCGAGGTACTGGCCGCCGAGCACCTCGGTGCGGATGTCGGACCACACCCGCTGGATGCGCGCCGGCGCCTCGCCGGGCAGTCCGGTCGTCGTGACGATGTCGTCGGCCCACACCAGCGCGAGGTCGCCGAGCAGGATCGCCGCGGAGACGCCGAACTGGCCGGGCGAGCCGCGCCAGCCCCGGGCCCGGTGCATCTCCTCGAACCGCACGTGCACGGTGGGCATCCCGCGCCGGGTGTCCGAGGCGTCGATCACGTCGTCGTGGACCAGCGCGCAGGCCTGCAGCAGTTCCAGCGCCGAGAACAGGCGCATCGCCTCGTCGGGAACGTCCTCGGGGCCAGGATCGTGGGCGACGGCCCGCCAGCCCCAGTAGGCGAACGCGGGCCGGATCCGCTTGCCGCCGCGCAGCACGAAGTCTTCGAGCACGCTCACCAGGGTCTCGTGGTCGTCACCGATGTACGACGAGGCGGCGCGCCGGTCGGCGAGATAGCTGCGCAGCTGATCGGTGACGGCCGCGGCCAGGTCGGCGGCCGAAGGTTCCGCTGTGTCGACGCTCAGCGCCGCGCCCCTTTCTGTTCGGGTGATCGCCGGTCGAACCAGCGTAGAGCGAAAACCTCTGCGCGGCGTGCGTCGGGCGGGTGCGATGTCAACTCTCGTCGGCGGTCTCGGTCAGCCGGGGGGACCGGTCGCGGGCCAGCCAGGCCAGCGCGCCGACGATTCCCGCCACGATCATCGAGGCGATACCGACGACCCAGGCGCCGGTGACGAACGACCGGGTGCTGGGGTCGGTGTAGCGGGCCTGCGCGGTCATCGTGTTCACGATGCCGGGCTTGAGCGCCCACTGGACCGAGTCCGTGCTGACCCGCTCGCCGTTGGTGGACGTCACTTCGCCCGGGAAGTTCACCGTGAGGTCGACCTGCGCCTCCGGGTCGCTCACCAGCGTCAGGTCCACCCGGCCCTCGAGGATCACCAGGTTTCCGGCCCGGCGCAACGTGAGGTCGACGCCGGCCGCGTCCGGGTTCATGTTGGCCAGCTGCGGCAGTTCGGCGAACGTCAGATCGGAGAACACGACTTGCGAGCCGACGTAACCGTCCTCGTTGTACCGCGAGACGGCGACCTTCTGCGCGAACGGCAGGTTCTCGTTGAGCTGAGGACCCTTGTCGTTGTCGTCGCGAGGCTTGGCGGCCGCGGTGATCTGGCCCGACACCGTGTCGTCGGGAGACACCGTCATCGAGGCGCGGACGCGCAGACAACCGGCCATCAGCGGGGCCGCGACCAGCATCAACACGACCAGGGCAACCAGACGCAGGCGGCGGGGGCGGTGGGGCACCCGGTCATCGTGCCAGATCAACGCCGGAAACCGGCACCGATAGCGGCAGCGTTCGGCCCAGCACCGCGAACGGCCGCGGGTCGCCGGCGAAGTGGTAGCTGCGGATGACGTCGGTGAACCCGAGCCGCCGGTACAGCCGCCAGGCCCGGTTGCCCTCGCCGTTGACCTCCGGTGTCGAGAGCAGCACCAGTGTTTCGTCGCGGTCGTCGAGCAACCGGCGGGTCAACGCCTCGCCGAGGCCGCGGCCCTGCGCATCGGGGTGGATGTGCAGTTCGGTCAGCTCGAAATAGCTGGCCACCAGGCGCTCGATCTCGGTGTCCGGCATGCCGGCGCGACGCAGGCCCTGCACCACCTGCTGCTGCCACCACTGGTCGGGCGCTCCGCAGTAGCCGTAGGCGACGCCGAGCAGCGGCGCGTCGGCCGGATCGGTGCCGGCGGACGGGTCCAGCTGCACCGCCGCGACCGCCTTCCAACCGCGCCGGCGGGTGTGTTCCAGCCACATCGACGCGCGGTTGTCCTCGGTGCCGCGCGGGTACCGCATCGCGTCGACGTACACCGAGAGCGCCTCGCCGAGGCGTCGGCGCATGTCCTGCGCCGACAGGTCGATGAGGTACGTCGCCAACACCGTTCCCTCCGTCTGGTTCCGCCCCATTATCGCCGCCGCGGTCGGGTCCGGACGCGGGCCCGCTCGGCAGCGGCCCGGTGGTTCGCCGGCCGATCCGCAGGACGTAGAATCGCCTCTCGAACTAGGTGGTACGGCATACGTTCTGCTCGTATCATCTTGTTAGTTGCCCGTAACCGCGGGTACAGCCATAGATTCGCCGTTTCATCAAGCGGGCCCGAACGGTTCGCAGGCCCGTCACCCGGCAAGGAGGGACGAATGCCACTCTCCGAGCACGAGCAGCGCATGCTCGACCAGATCGAGAGCGCGTTGTATGCCGAGGATCCCAAGTTCGCATCCAGCGTGCGCGGCGGGACCTTCCGGGCCCCCTCGGCCCGTCGGCGCCTCAAGGGCGCCGGGTTGTTCGTGGCGGGGCTGGCGATGCTCATCGCCGGGGTGCCGTTCTACTCCCAGAATCATCTGTTCCTGATCCTCAGCGTGATCGGCTTCGTCGCGATGTTCGCCGGCGCCGTGATCGCCGTCACCGGGCCCCGGGTTCCGACCGCCGGCAAGGGTTCGCCGCCCCCGGGCGGGGCACGAGCCAAGAAGCCCCGCGCGGGAGGGTCGTTCACCAGCCGGATGGAGGACAGGTTCCGCCGGCGATTCGACGAATAACGCCAGTTCAGGTGTGACAAAGGGACAGCTTCGGCTGTCCCTTTTGTTATCTGCGGGGCGTGCCGTTCCTCATGATGCTTCCGTTCGCGCCCCCACTCTGCCCCACCTGGCCCGTCAGCACCTACAAGTCTGTCGCTGAGCTGGGCTTTTGTGTGGCTTCGTCAGCGCCGGCCCACGCTGTCCGTCACCCACTGAGGGATCCGAGGGCAGGTCGTGGAGCAGACACGCGTTTCAGTGGAGTGAATTGGAGCAAAGTGGGGGATTGTGGGGTATGGTGGCAGCTAACGGAGTGAACGAGGCTCCGGGGCGGTAAGGGCGTTTCGGCACGGGACGTCGGACGGGCGTCGTAAGGGCTAGGAGATGTGCGCAGCATGTTTCTCGGTACTTACACACCCAAGCTCGACGACAAGGGCCGGCTCACACTGCCGGCCAAGTTCCGTGAGGCACTCGCAGGGGGGTTGATGGTCGCCAAGAGTCAGGACCACAGCCTGGCGGTCTACCCGCGCGCCGAGTTCGAGGAGCGCGCGCGCCGGGCGGTCGCCGAGGCCAAGGCCAACCCGGACGCCCGGGCGGGTCTGCGGGTGTTCGCCGCGGGCGCCGACGAGCAACTCCCGGATGCGCAGGGCCGCATCATGCTTCCCGCCGATCTGCGCCGCTACGCGAACCTGTCCCGCGAGTGCGTGGTGATCGGCGCGGTCGACTACCTCGAAATCTGGAATGCCGAGTCCTGGCAGTCCTACCAGCAGACCCACGAAGAGCACTTCTCCGCAGCCGGCGACGAAGCGTTCGGCGACAGTGATTGACACGACGACCGCGCTCGACCCGGCGGTCGACCTGGAGGTGGAACCGAGAACCGTGCCGGCCCTGGCCCGTGCATCGTGGCCTCTGCCCGAACCGACCCTGGCGTACTTCCCCGACGTCAGGTTCGCCTCGGACAGGGACCTCGGTGCAACGGTCACCGGGCGGGACGTGGCGACGACAAGCGCGGGACGGAGCGACGCGGGACGGAGCGACACTGTGGCAGACGACTTCGGCCATGTGCCCGTCCTGCTCGACCGGTGCGTCGATCTCCTCACCCCTGCCCTGACCCGGCGCGCTGCGGACGGTTCCGGGGCGGTGCTCGTCGACGCGACACTGGGCGCCGGCGGCCACTCCGAGCGGTTTCTCACCGACCTGCCCGGGTTGCGCGTGATCGGGCTGGACCGCGACCCCAGCGCGCTGCGGATCGCCCGGGACCGGCTGGCCGGATTCGGCAGCCGGTTCACCGCCGTCCGCACCCGCTACGACGGGATCGTTGCGGCACTCGACGAATGTGGTTATGCCGCCGCACAATCCATCGACGGCGTGCTGTTCGACCTGGGCGTGTCCTCGATGCAGCTGGACCGCACCGAACGCGGCTTCTCGTATGCGGCCGACGCGCCGCTGGACATGCGGATGGATCCCGATCTGCCGTTGACCGCCGCGGACATCCTGAACACGTTCGACGCCCGGGACATCACGCAGATCCTGCGGGACTTCGGCGACGAGCGGTTCGCCGCCCGCATCGCGACCCAGATCGTGCGACGGCGCGAACAGCAACCATTCAGCACCACAAGTGAACTCGTCGAGTTGCTCTACCAGGCCATCCCGGCGCCGGCGCGGCGCACCGGCGGCCATCCGGCCAAGCGCACCTTCCAGGCCCTGCGGGTGGCGGTCAACGCCGAGTTGGAATCCCTGCGGGCCGCTCTGCCGGCCGCCCTGACCGCGCTGGCCCCCGGCGGGCGGGCCGTCGTGATGGCCTACCAGTCGCTCGAGGACAAGATCGTCAAGTCGGTGTTCGCCGAGGCCACCGCGAGTCGTTCACCGGCCGGGCTGCCGGTCGAGTTGCCCGGCTACGAGCCGGAATTCACCGCGGTGACGCGTGGGGCCGAACGCGCCGACGCCGCCGAGATCGAGCGCAATCCGCGTAGTGCCGCAGTGCGGTTGCGGGCCGTGCAGCGAGTGACAGGGAAGGGCCGCGCATGAGAAAGCCGGGAAAGACCCCGAAGGCCGCGGCACGCCGCGACCAGTTCCCGCCCGGCCGGCGCGGTGGCGGCCAGGTGCTCGACGACCGGCCCCGCCGCGCCGACGGCCGGACGGCCGAGAACCCCGGCCACGACCGTCGTCCCAAGAATGCCCGGATCTCCGGACCGGCGCGGGATCAGCGCGGGATGCGGCCCGCCGGTCCGGCCACCGCACCCATGCCCCGGGTCGCCCCGGCGAAGAGCTCGAGCCAGGCCAAGGCGCGCGCGAAGGCACGTAAGGCCAAGGCTCCCAAGGTCGTTCGCGTTCCGCTACGGGAGCGTCTGCGGACCCGGCTGGTGCGGCTGGCCGAGATCGACCTGAGTCCGCGCACTCTGCTGGCCAGGGTCCCGTTCGTGGTTCTGGTGATCGGTGCGCTGGGCCTGGGGCTGGGCGTGACGCTGTGGCTGTCCACCGACGCCGCCGAGCGCTCCTACCAGTTGGGACGCGCACGGGTGGTGAATCAGGCTCTGCAGCAACAGAAGGAGGCACTCGAGCGGCAGGTGCTCGAGGCGCAGGCGGCGCCGGCGCTGGCCGAGGCCGCCCGCAATCTCGGCATGATCCCGTCGCGGGACACCGCGCATCTGGTGCAGGACCCGGGGGGGAACTGGATCGTCGTCGGGAATCCGAAGCCCGCGGAAGGGGTCCCGCCGCCGCCGCTGAACGTCAAGCTGCCGGACGAGGCGCCGCCGGCCCCGCCCGCGCGCACCGCGGAACGACCCATGCGGGTCGGACCGGCCCCGTCGGCACCCGCTCCGAACGCCGTCGCACCCGCCCCGAACCCGGTCGCCCCGGGCCAGGCCATCGCACCGGCCCCGGCGCCCGGCGGTTCGCCGGAAGTGCCGGTGCCGCTGGATCACTCACCCGGCGGACCGGCCGCGACCCCGCTCGGCGCGCCGGCCGTGGGCCCCGCGCCCGGCCCCGCCGACACCGCGCCGGGTCTGGTCATCGTCCCCGTCCCGGCGGCCCCGGCGCCCGCACCCGTTCCCGCACCGGTGCCCGCCGCGCCGGCGCCCGTCCCCGCCGGAGCGCCCGCATGAGCCGGCGGCCGGAATCGGGATCCGGCCGCCGGGCCCGCCCGGCCGCTGCCCCCACGGACGGCCGCGGCCACCCCGCCCGCGCCACGCGTACCCGGCCGCCGACCGAGACGACCTCTCGGACAGCCTCATTCGCCTTCCGGCAGCGCATCGGCCTCCTCGTCATCTTCCTGATCATGGCGGTGGCCGGTGCGCAGTTGTTCTATCTGCAGGTACCCCGCGCGGCCGGGCTGCGGGCCGAGGCCGCCGGCCAGCTCAAGGTCACCGACGTCGAGAAAGCCGTCCGCGGCAGCATCGTCGACCGCAACCTCAACAAACTCGCCTACACCATCGAGGCACGCGCGCTGACCTTCCAGCCGCTGCGAATCCGAAAGCAACTCGAAGAGGCGCGGGCCAAGAGCGCGAAAGCGCCGGACCCGCAGCAGCGGCTGAAGGAGATCGCCCGCGAGGTGTCGACCCGGCTGGACGGTCACCCGGACACCGCGACGCTGCTCCAGAAGCTCACCAGCAAAGAGACATTCGTCTATCTGGCCCGCTCGGTGGACCCGGCGATCGCCGCGGCCATCATCGACAAGTTTCCGGAGGTCGGCGCCGAGCGTCAGGACATCCGGCAGTATCCGGGCGGTTCACTGGCCGCCAACGTGGTGGGCGGCATCGACTGGGATGGGCACGGGCTGCTCGGCCTGGAGGATTCGCTGGACTCCGTGCTGGCCGGCACCGACGGGTCGATCACCTACGACCGCGGCTCCGACGGCGTGGTGATCCCGGGCAGCTACCGCAACCGCCACGATGCCGTCGACGGCTCGACCGTGCAGCTGACGATCGACGACGACATCCAGTACTACGTCCAGCAGCAGGTGCAGCAGGCCAAGGACGCCTCCGGCGCCAAGAACGTGTCGGCGGTGGTGCTGGACGCCAAAACCGGTGAAGTGCTGGCGATGTCGAACGACAACACGTTCGACCCGAGCCAGGACCTCGGCCGGCAGGGCGACCGGCAGATGGGCAACCTGGCGGTGTCGTCGCCGTTCGAACCGGGATCGGTCAACAAGATCGTCGCCATCTCAACCGCTATCGAGAACGGGCTGACCAACCCCGACGAGGTGCTGCAGGTTCCGGGTTCGATCGACATGGGCGGCGTCACCGTCAGCGACGCCTGGAAGCACGGTGTCATGCCGTACACCACGACCGGCATCCTCGGGAAGTCCTCCAACGTCGGCACGCTGATGCTGTCGCAGCGGATCGGCCCGGAACGCTATTTCGACATGCTCGGAAAGTTCGGGCTGGGCCAGCGCACCGACGTGGGCCTGCCCGGCGAGAGCGACGGACTGGTGCCGCCCATGGCGCAGTGGTCGGGCAGCACCTTCTCCAATCTGCCCATCGGGCAGGGTCTTTCGATGACGCTGCTGCAGATGGCCGGGATGTACCAGACGATCGCCAACGACGGCGTGCGGGTTCCGCCGCGCATCATCAAGGCGACCATCGGCCCGGACGGCAGCCGCACGGAGGAGCCGCGGCCCGAGGGGGTCCGGGTTGTCTCGCCGGAGACCGCGCGCACGGTCCGCAACATGCTGCGCGCCGTCGTCCAGCGCGACCCGATGGGCTACCAGCAGGGCACCGGCCCGGCGGGCGCCGTGGACGGTTACCAGATGGCCGGCAAGACCGGCACGGCCCAGCAGATCAATCCGGCCTGCGGCTGCTACTACAGCGACGTCTACTGGATCACCTTCGCCGGCCTGGCCACCGCCGACAACCCGCGCTACGTGATCGGCATCATGTCCGACGCGCCGCACCGCGCGGCCGACGGTTCGCCCGGCTCGTCGGCGGCGCCGCTGTTCCACAACATCGCGTCCTGGCTGATGCAGCGCGAGAACGTGCCGCTGTCGCCGGATCCCGGCCCGCCGCTGGTGCTGCAGGCCACCTGACCCAGCGGCAACCCGGCGGTTCAGTTGCGCCGGGCCTCGTGCTCGCGGAACTACACCGCTCGCCGAACCCGGCGGTTGCACGGTGGTCCGGACATCGCTGGGTAGGGTGTTGCCGATGTCGTCTCCATCCGGGTCCCCGGGTTCTCCATACGCCCGTTCGGGCGTGTCGCTGCCCGCGCTGGCGGCCCGGGTGGGGGCGGTCGGAGCGGGCGGCGACGGCGACTCTGCCATCCCGGACGTCATCATCACCGGGGTCACTCTGCGCGGTCAGGACGCCCGGCCCGGCGATCTGTTCGCGGCCCTGCCCGGTTCGACGGCCCACGGAGCCAAGTACGCCGCGGACGCCGTCGCGGGCGGCGCGGTGGCGGTGCTGACCGACAACGCGGGCGCCGAAGTGCTGGGACCCGCCGTCGGGGTCCCGGTGCTGGTCCACCCGGATCCGCGCGGCGTGCTGGGCGCGCTGGCGGCCGAGGTGTACGGCCGGCCCTCGCAAGCGGTGACGGTTATCGGCGTCACCGGAACGTCGGGCAAGACCACCACCAGCTACCTGATCGAGGCCGGACTGCGGGCCGCGGGCCGGCATGCGGGACTGATCGGCACCGTCGGGGTGCGCATCGACGGCACCGACCTGCCCAGCGCGCTGACCACCCCGGAGGCACCCGCGCTGCAGGCGCTGCTGGCGAACATGCGCGGGCGCGGCGTCGACACCGCCGTCATGGAGGTGTCCAGCCATGCGCTGTCGCTCGGCCGGGTCGACGGTGTGCGGTTCGCGGCGGCGGGGTTCACCAACTTGTCCCGCGACCACCTCGACTTCCATCCGACGATGGCCGACTACTTCGAAGCCAAGGCGCGGTTGTTCGATCCGGCCGCGCCGACATGCGCTGACATCGCCGTCGTCTGCGTCGACGACGAGGCCGGCCGGGCGATGGCCCAGCGCGCGAACGCGCCGATCACGGTCAGCGCTGTCGGCAAGGCCGACTGGACCGCCGAGGCGGTGACCGAACTGCCCGACGGTTCGCAGGAGTTCTCCGCCGTCGACCCCGCCGGAGTGCACCATCTCATCGGCATCCGGCTACCCGGCCGCTACAATGTCGCCAATTGCCTTGTGGCACTGGCACTTCTGGATGCCATCGGTGTGGCGCCCGAACAGGCTGCGCCGGGTCTGCGGGATGCGCGGGTGCCGGGCCGGCTGGAACCGGTCGACCGCGGGCAGGACTTCCTGGCGCTGGTCGACTACGCCCACAAGCCGGGTGCACTGCGGGCGGTGCTGCAGACGCTGCGCCGGGCCCCCAACACCCGGCGGATCGCGGTGGTGTTCGGCGCCGGCGGTAACCGCGACGCGGGCAAGCGTGTCCCGATGGGGTCGGTCGCCGCCGAACTGGCCGACCTGGTGGTCGTCACCGACGACAACCCGCGCGACGAGGACCCGGCGGCGATCCGGGCGGCCGTGCTGTCGGGGACGGAGGGCGGCCGCGCGGAGGTGGTCGAGATCGGCGACCGACGGGCCGCGATCGCGCACGCCGTCGGCTGGGCCGGCCCCGGCGACGTGGTGCTGATCGCGGGCAAGGGCCACGAGTCGGGTCAGACCGCGGGCGGGCACACCCGGCCGTTCGACGACCGCGACGAACTGGCGGCGGCCCTCGACGCCAGGTTGGCCCCGGAGGCCGACGCGTGATCGACCTCACCGTCGCCGAGATCGCCGACATCGTCGGAGGCACGCTCGCCGACATCAGTCCGGCCGAGGCCGCCCGCACCCGCGTCACCGGAACCGTCGAATTCGATTCGCGCGCCGTCGGTTCCGGTGCGTTGTTCCTGGCGTTGCCCGGGGCCCGCAGCGACGGGCACGACCACGCCGAAGCCGCGGTGGCCGCCGGCGCGGTGGCGGTCCTGGCCGCCCGCCCGGTCGGGGTGCCCTCGATCGTCGTGGCTCCGCAGCCCGGAGACACCTCCGCGAGCGTCCTCGAGTACGACCGCGACGGCTCCGGCGCGGCCGTGCTGGCGGCGCTGGGCAGGCTGGCGGCGGCGGTCGCCGCCCGGCTCGTCGAGGGCGGGATGAGGATCATCGGCGTCACGGGCTCGTCGGGCAAGACGTCCACCAAGGATCTGCTGGCCGCGGTGCTCGCGCCGCTCGGTGCGGTGGTCGCCCCGCCCGGTTCGTTCAACAACGAACTCGGTCACCCGTGGACCGTGCTGCGCGCCACCGAGGACACCGACTTCCTGGTGCTGGAGATGTCGGCGCGGCACCCCGGAAACATCGCGGCACTGGCGGCCATCGCGCCTCCGCAGATCGCCGTGGTGCTCAACGTCGGCACCGCCCATCTGGGCGAGTTCGGCTCCCGGGAGATCATCGCGCAGACCAAATCGGAACTCCCGCAAGCAGTTCCGTCCTCCGGAGTGGTGGTGCTCAACGTCGACGACACCGCGGTCGCCGCGATGGCCGACACCACCGCGGCGCGGGTGGTGCGAATCAGCAGGCAACACGCGGCCGATGTCTGGGCCGAGGACGTCACCCTCGACGACCTGGCCCGGGCGCGGTTCACCCTGCGGCGCACCGGCAGCGCGCCGGTCCGGGTGCAGCTCGCCGTCTTCGGTGACCACCAGGTGTCCAACGCGCTGTGCGCGGCGGCGGTCGCCTTCGAATGCGGGGCCACCGGGGAACAGGTCGCGGCGGCGCTGGCCGCGGCCGGCCCGGCCTCACCGAGCCGGATGGACGTCGTCACTCGCGCCGACGGCGTCACGATCGTCAACGACGCCTACAACGCCAACCCGGACTCGATGCGGGCCGCCCTGCAGGCCCTGGCCTGGATGGCGCGGCCCGGACCCGATGGTGATCGCCGCCGCAGTTGGGCGGTGCTGGGGGAGATGGCCGAACTCGGCGACGACACGATTTCCGAGCACGACCGCATCGGCAGGCTCGCCGTGCGCTTAGATGTGTCTCGACTTGTCGTCGTCGGAACCGGGAGGGCGTTGGGCGCCATGCATCAGGGGGCGGTCATGGAGGGCTCCTGGGGAGCCGAGGCCGCGCGGGTCGACGACGCCGACGCCGCGCTGGCGCTGCTGCGCGCCGAACTGCGGCCCGGTGACGTGGTCCTCGTCAAGGCCTCCAACTCCGCCGGTCTGGCTACCCTCGCCAAGGCGCTGATCGAGCCGGCGAACGGAGCCCCGCTCCGATGAGACTGATCCTGATCGCCGTCGGCCTGTCGCTGGCGGTTTCCATCCTGCTGACGCCGGTGTTGATCCGGCTGTTCACCCGGCAGGGTCTCGGCCACGAGATCCGCGCGGACGGCCCGCCGAGCCATCAGACCAAGCGCGGCACTCCGTCGATGGGCGGCGTCGCCATCCTGGCCGGCATCTGGGCGGCCTATCTGGGCACCCACCTGATCGGCGCGGCGCTCGACGGGATCGGGCCGTCGGCCTCGGGTCTGCTGGTGCTCGGCCTGGCCACCACGCTGGGCTTCGTCGGCTTCCTCGACGACATCATCAAGCTGCGCAAGGCCCGTAACCTCGGCCTGAACAAGACCGCCAAGACGGTCGGCCAGATCCTCGCCGCGGTGCTGTTCGGCATCCTGGTGCTCGCGTTCCGCAACGGCGACGGCCTGACCCCGGGCAGCCCGGAACTGTCCTATGTCCGAGAGATCGCCACGGTCACGCTGACTCCGGCGGTCTTCGTGCTGTTCGTCGTCCTGCTGGTGTCGGCCTGGTCGAACGCGGTGAACTTCACCGACGGGCTCGACGGCCTGGCGGCGGGCAGCATGGGCATGGTCACCGCCGCCTACGTGCTCATCACGTTCTGGCAGTACCGCAACGCGTGCGCGACGGCGCCCGGCCTCGGCTGCTACAACGTGCGGGATCCGCTGGACCTGGCGATCATCGCGGCCTCGGCCGCGGGGGCCTGCATCGGCTTCCTGTGGTGGAACGCCGCGCCGGCCAAGATCTTCATGGGCGACACCGGTTCGCTGGCGCTCGGCGGCATCATCGCCGGCCTGTCGGTGACCAGCCGGACCGAGATCCTCGCGATCGTGCTCGGCGCGCTGTTCGTCGCCGAGATCGTCTCGGTCGTCGTGCAGATCCTGGCGTTCCGCACCACCGGACGCCGGGTGTTCCGGATGGCGCCGTTCCACCACCATTTCGAACTCGTCGGCTGGGCCGAGACCACGGTGATCATCCGGTTCTGGCTGTTGACGGCGATCGCGTGCGGGCTCGGGGTGGCGCTCTTCTACGGGGAGTGGCTCGGTGCGATCGGCGCCTAGCCGGTGAGCGACGTGCTCGGGCCGTTGACCGCCGGGGCCCGGGTGCTGGTGGCCGGCGCCGGGCTGACCGGCCACTCGGTGCTGGCCGTGCTGGCGCCGCTGGACGTGCGCGCCGACCTCACCGACGACAACTCCACGGCCCTGCACGCCGCGGCCGCCCAAGGCATCGCGGTGCTGACCGCCGCCGAAGCCGCGGCGCGGGTGGCCGACTACGCCGTCGTCGTCACCAGCCCCGGCCTGCCGCCGACCGCGCCGGTTCTGGTGGCCGCGGCGGCGGCGGGCGTGCCGGTGTGGGGCGACGTCGAACTGGCCTGGCGGCTGGACCGGTCCGGCCGGTTCGGGCCGCCGCGCCGCTGGCTCGTGGTGACCGGAACCAACGGCAAGACCACCACGACGTCGATGCTGCACGAGATGCTGCTCGCCGACGGCCGGGCGAGCCTGCTGTGCGGAAACATCGGCACCCCGGTGATCGACGTGCTGGCGCAGCCGGGCGACTACCTGGCGGTCGAGTTGTCCAGCTTCCAGCTGCACTGGTCGTCGTCACTGCGCCCGGAGGCCGGGGTGGTGCTCAACGTCGCCGAGGACCACCTGGACTGGCACGGATCGCTGTCCGCGTATGCCGCCGACAAGGCTCGCGCGCTGGCCGGCCGGGTGGCCGTGGCCGGGCTCGACGACCCGATCGCGGCCGGGCTGCTGACCGCCGCTCCGGCGCCGATCAAGGTGGGGTTCCGGCTTGCGGAACCCCGGCCCGGTGAGCTCGGCGTGCGCGACGGCCTGCTCGTGGACCGGGCGTTCTCCGCCGACCTGCCGCTGGCCGAGGTGTCGTCGATCCCGGTGGCCGGTCCGGTCGGGGTGCTTGACGCGCTGGCCGCGGCGGCGCTGGCGCGGGCGGTCGGCGTGGAGCCCGCGGCGATCGCGGCGGCGCTGGCCGGTTTCCGGGTGGGCCGGCACCGGGCCGAGGTGGTCGCCGTCGTCGACGGGGTGTCCTACGTCGACGACTCGAAAGCCACCAACCCGCACGCCGCCGAGGCCTCGGTGCGCGCGCATCCACGGGTGGTGTGGCTGGCCGGCGGCCTGCTCAAGGGTGCGTCGGTCGAGGAGATGCTGAGCCGGGTCGGCGACCGGCTGGCCGGTGCGGTGCTGTTCGGCCGGGACCGCCGAGTGGTTGCCGACGCGTTATCGCGACACGCGCCCGATGTGCCCTTCGTTGAGGTTGTGACGGGGGAGGATGCTGGGGTGCCTGTGATTTCTGAGGAGCCAGAGACAGCTGAGTCTGGTGTTGCTCATGTGACTGTTGCCGTCGGGGAGCCGGTCGGGACGGCCGTCATGGCGGCAGCCGTGGCCGCTGCCCGTGACCTGGCATCGCCCGGTGACACCGTGCTCCTCGCCCCGGCGGGCGCGTCGTTCGACCAGTTCGGCGGTTACGCCGACCGGGGTGAACGCTTTGCCGCCGCGGTCCGCGCGCTCGACTCCCCGGCGGGTTAGACAGCCGTGGCGAACCCGCTGAGCCGGCTGCGCTGGCCGCACGCCCAGCCCACCACGTCCGACGGAGCCCCCGGCGCGGCGCGGCCGTTCGCGGTGTCCCACACCCGGTTCGGCGCCTGGCTGGGCAAGCCGATGACGTCCTTCCATCTCGTCGTGGCGGTGGCCGGACTTCTCGTCACACTCGGGCTGATCATGGTCCTGTCGGCCTCGGGGGTGCATTCCTACGACGAGGACGGCTCGCCGTGGGCGATCTTCGCCAAGCAGGTGATGTGGACGGTGGTCGGCCTGGCGGCGTTTTACGTCGCCATGCGGGTTCCGGTGAACGTCATGCGCCGGTTGGCGTTCCCGGCGTTCGCCACCACGATCGTGTTGCTCATGCTCGTGCTGGTGCCCGGGATCGGCACCGAGGCCAACGGCACCCGCGGCTGGTTCGTGATCGCCGGGTTCTCGATGCAACCGTCCGAACTGACCAAGATCGCCTTCGCGATCTGGGGCGCCCATCTGCTGGCCGCCCGCCGGATGGAGCGGGCCTCGCTGCGGGAGATGCTGGTTCCCCTGGTGCCCGCCGCGGTGGTGGCGCTGGCGCTCATCGTGGCCCAGCCCGACCTCGGGCAGACGGTGTCGCTGGGCATCATCCTGCTGGCCCTGCTCTGGTATGCCGGCCTGCCGCTCAAGGTGTTCCTCAGCTCGCTGCTGTCGGTCATGGTCGCCGGTGCGATCCTGGCGGTCTCGGAGGGCTACCGCTCAGACCGCGTGCGCTCCTGGCTCGACCCCGGCGCCGACGCGCAGGGCGCGGGCTACCAGGCCCGGCAGGCGAAATTCGCGCTCGCCAACGGCGGGGTGTTCGGCGAGGGCCTGGGACAGGGCACGGCCAAGTGGAACTACCTGCCCAACGCGCACAACGACTTCATCTTCGCGATCGTCGGCGAGGAACTCGGGTTGGTCGGCGCCATCGCGTTGCTGGCCCTGTTCGGCCTGTTCGCCTACACCGGCATGCGCATCGCGCGCCGGTCGGCCGATCCGTTCCTGCGGCTGCTCTCGGCGACGGCCACCATGTGGATCCTCGGGCAGTCGTTCATCAACGTCGGTTACGTCATCGGCCTGCTGCCGGTCACCGGGATCCAGCTGCCGCTGATATCCGCGGGCGGAACATCAACGGCGACAACACTTTTCATGATCGGCGTGATCGCCAGCGCGGCCCGGCACGAGCCCGACGCGGTGGCCGCGCTGCGCGCCGGCCGCGACGACCGGATGAACCGGTGGCTGCGGCTGCCGCTACCCGAGCCCTATGTGCCCACCCGGGTCGAGGCCCTGCGCGACCGGTTGCGCACGTCTCGCGCCGCGGCCGGCCCGGCGACCAAGAAGCCGAAGCAGCCCAAACAGCAGAAGAAGCAGCCGAAGGCGTCCGAACCAGCGCGGGGCGGCGGGCGCCAGCGGCGGGGCGGCAAGCCGGCGGCCACCGATGCCGGGCAGCGACGCCGCCGCGAGCCAGTGCATCATGGAGACGGCCGGCGCGAGGCACGCGGCGGACGGCCGCAGGCATATCGGCAGCGCGCGTTGGAAGGTCAGCGTTACGGGTGAGTGACTCGGTCACACCGCCGGCCCGCGGCGGGCAGCAGCGGAGCGACCAGAAGGTCAGTCCCATATCGGTGGTGCTTGCCGGCGGCGGCACGGCCGGCCACGTCGAACCGGCCATGGCGGTCGCCGATGCCCTCAGTTCGCTGGCGCCGGAGTCGCGGATCACCGCGCTGGGCACCGCCCGTGGCCTCGAGACCCGACTGGTTCCCGACCGCGGCTACGACCTGCGCCTGATCACCCCGGTTCCGCTGCCGCGCAAGCTCACCGGCGACCTGTTCCGGCTGCCGATGCGGCTGCGCCGCGCGGTCCGGGAGACCCGGGCGGTGCTGGCCGACGTCGACGCGGACGTGGTGATCGGGTTCGGCGGCTACGTCGCGGTGCCGGCGTATCTGGCCGCGCGTGGCCGCGTCCCCGTCGTCATCCACGAGGCCAACGCCCGGGCCGGAATCGCCAACAAGCTGGGCGCGCGCAGTGCCCGGCGGGTGCTGGCGGCGGTGCCCGACTCCGGGCTGGCCGCTGAGGTCGTCGGGATGCCGGTGCGGGCCGCGATTGGCAACCTGGACCGGGCGAGAGTGCGCAGCGCGGCGCGCGCACACTTCGGCTTCGCCGACGACGCCGTCGTGCTGCTGGTCTTCGGCGGGTCACAGGGGGCGCAGTCGCTCAACCGGGCGGTGTCGGCGGCCGCACCGGCGCTCGCGGCCCGCGGAGTGTCGGTGCTGCACGCGCACGGGCCGAAGAACACGCTGGACCTTCCCGCGCCCCAACCCGGCGATCCTCCGTATGTCGCCGTGCCGTACCTCAACCGGATGGACCTGGCCTACGCGGCGGCCGACCTGGCGGTGTGCCGCTCGGGTGCGATGACGGTGGCCGAGGTGTCGGCCGCCGGGTTGCCGGCGGTGTACGTACCGCTGCCGATCGGCAACGGCGAACAGCGCCTCAACGCGCTGCCGGTCGTCGACGCCGGCGGCGGTCTGCTCGTCGACGACGCGGACCTGACGCCGGAGTTCATCGCCGACACCGTCGGCCAACTCATCACCGACGCGCCCCGGCTGGCCGCGATGGCGGCCGCCGCGGCCGGTGCGGGACACCGCGACGCCGCCGAGCACGTCGCCCGCATCGCCCTGGAAGTCGCTCGCGCGCAACATGATTCGAAAGCCGCCTCATGACCACGCCGACCCCGCAGCTGCCGCCCGAGTTCGCCCGGGTGCACATGGTCGGCATCGGCGGCGCCGGCATGTCGGGCATCGCCCGCATCCTGCTGGACCGCGGCGCGCTGGTGTCCGGTTCGGACGCCAAGGAGTCCCGCGGTGTCCTGGCCCTGCGCGCCCGCGGCGCCCTGATCAACATCGGGCACGACGCGTCGGCGCTGGACCTGCTGCCCGGCGGCCCGACCGCGGTCATCACCACCCACGCGGCGATTCCCAAGACCAACCCCGAACTCGTCGAGGCGCGCCGGCGTTCCATCCCGATCGTGCTGCGCCCGGTGGTGCTGGCACGGCTGATGGCCGGGCACACCACCGCGCTGGTCACCGGGACGCATGGCAAGACGACCACCACCTCGATGCTGATTGTCGCCCTGCAGCACGCCGGCCTGGACCCGTCCTTCGCGGTGGGCGGCGAACTGGGCGAGGCCGGCACCAACGCGCACCACGGCAGCGGTTCCTGTTTCGTGGCCGAGGCCGACGAGAGTGACGGCTCGCTGCTCGAGTACACGCCCGACGTCGCCGTCGTCACCAACATCGAGTCCGACCATCTGGATTTCTTCGGCAGCCGCGAGGCCTACACGGAGGTGTTCGACGCCTTCGTCGACCGCATCGCGCCGGGCGGCGCGCTGGTGGTGTGCACGGACGACCCCGGTGCCGCGGCCCTGGCCGGCCGAGCCGCCGCCCAGGGCGTCCGGGTGCTGGCCTACGGGGCGGACGCCGCCGCCGCGGGAGCCCTGCCGCTGGCCGCGCGGTTGGTGAACTGGCAGCAGCAGGGCACCGGGGCGGTCGCCGAGATCCAGCTGGCGGGGGAGAACCGGCCGCGCGCGATGCGGTTGTCGGTGCCCGGTCGGCACATGGCCCTCAACGCCCTGGCCGCGCTGCTGTCCGCCGTCGAGGTCGGCGCCGAGCCGGACGTCGTCCTGGACGGGCTGGCCGGCTTCGAAGGGGTGCGCCGCCGCTTCGAGCTGGTGGGAGTGGCCAACGGTGTCCGGGTCTTCGACGACTACGCGCACCACCCCACCGAGATCCGGGCGGCGCTGGCGGCGCTGCGAACCGTGGCCGAACAGGGCGGCGGCGGCCGCACGCTGGTCGTCTTCCAGCCCCACTTGTATTCGCGGACAAAGGTTTTCGCTCAAGAGTTCGGGTCCGCGCTGGACGGCGCCGACCGCGTCTTCGTGCTGGACGTGTATGCCGCCCGCGAGCAGCCGATGGCCGGTGTCAGCGGGGCCACCGTCGCCGGGCACGTCGGCACCGCGGTGAGCTACGAACCCGACGTCTCGGCGGTGGCCGCCCGGGTCGCCGAGGTGGCCCGCCCCGGTGATGTGGTGGTCACCATGGGCGCCGGCGACGTCACCATGCTCGCGCCGGAGATCCTCACCGAGATCCAGGCCGCGGCCAACCGGCACGTCCCGGGCCGGCGGCACTGAGGTGACCGAGCCGGGGCAGCCGGACGCCGATCCGCCCGCCGGCGAGGCGGCCGAGCCGACGACCGACGCGATGACCGTCCCGCTGGACGTGCCGCCCGCCGAACCGGAGCCAGACGCGGAGCCGGACCCGGATGCCGAGCCGGAGTTCGAGGGACCGCGACGACGGGAACGGCGCGAGCGGGCCGAGCGGCGCGAGGCCCAGGCGCGGGCCCGCGCCATCGAGGAGGCCCGCCGGGAGGCCAAACGGCGCACCCGCAACCCCGCCGCCGACACACCCGCCCGCGGAGCGGTGCGCGGCCTCAAGGTGGTGGTCCTCGGACTGCTGACACTGGTGCTGGCGGTCGGGCTGGGCCTCGTCCTGTACTTCACCCCGTTGATGTCGGTGCGCAACGTCGTGGTGGTCGGAACCGGTTCGGTGACCAAGGAGGAGGTGCTCGGCGCGGCGTCGGTTCAGATCGGCACGCCGCTGCTGCAGGTCGACACAGACACCGTCGCCGACCGCGTCGCCACCATCCGCCGGGTGGCCACCGCCCGGGTTCAGCGCGAGTATCCGTCCACCCTGCGGATCACCATCGCCGAACGGGTTCCGGTGGCGGTCAAGGACTTTCCGGACGGGCCGCACCTCTACGACCGGGACGGCGTGGACTACACCGGGCCGCCGCCGCCGGCGCTGCCGTACCTCGACGTCGACAACCCCGGCCCGACCGACCCGCCGACCAGGGCCGCCCTGGAGGTGCTGACCTCGCTGCGTCCCGATGTGGCCAGCCAGGTCGGCCGGGTCGCGGCGCCGTCGGTCGCCTCGATCACGCTGACGCTGACCGACGGCCGGGTCGTCGTGTGGGGCACCAACGACCGCACCGACGAGAAGGCCGAGAAACTGGCCGCGCTGCTCACCCAGCCCGGTCACACCTACGACGTGTCCAGTCCGGATCTGCCGACGGTCAAGTAACCGCATCCCCGCATCTGTTCAGCGGTCCCTGCGACAACGTGCGAGTAGAAGTCGCAGTGAGCGCTCAACAGATGCCGAGGGATGCCGCCGATCGAAAAATCCGCGCAACACGCGGCGCGCCTGCGGCGCACGGCCGTGGCCAGCACCTAACTTGCTGAGTACGCGGAACTACTTGACATAACTCTAAGCCTATGGTTGAGGTTGAGGGTTTAGGGACACGGTCGGGTACTCCGGAAAATTCGGATCAGGCACCAGGGAGGAAGACGACCCATGACCCCCCCGCACAACTACCTCGCCGTCATCAAGGTGGTCGGCATCGGCGGTGGCGGCGTCAACGCCGTCAACCGCATGATCGAGCAAGGCCTCAAGGGCGTGGAGTTCATCGCCATCAACACCGACGCGCAGGCGCTGTTGATGAGCGACGCCGACGTCAAACTCGACGTCGGGCGTGACTCCACCCGCGGCCTCGGCGCCGGCGCCGATCCCGAGGTGGGCCGCAAGGCCGCCGAGGACGCCAAGGACGAGATCGAGGAGCTGCTGCGCGGCGCCGACATGGTGTTCGTCACCGCCGGCGAGGGCGGCGGCACCGGCACCGGCGGCGCGCCCGTCGTGGCGACCATCGCGCGCAAGCTCGGCGCGCTGACGGTCGGCGTGGTCACCCGGCCGTTCTCGTTCGAGGGCAAGCGCCGCTCCACGCAGGCCGAGAACGGCATCCAGTCGCTGCGGGAAAGCTGCGACACCCTGATCGTCATCCCGAACGACCGCCTGCTGCAGATGGGCGACGCAGCGGTGTCGCTGATGGACGCGTTCCGCAGCGCCGACGAGGTCCTGCTCAACGGCGTGCAGGGCATCACCGACCTGATCACCACGCCCGGCCTGATCAACGTCGACTTCGCCGACGTCAAGGGCATCATGAGCGGCGCCGGTACCGCCCTGATGGGCATCGGCGCCGCGCGCGGCGACGGCCGGGCGCTCAAGGCCGCCGAGATCGCCATCAACTCGCCGCTGCTCGAGGCGTCCATGGAAGGCGCCCAGGGCGTGCTGATGTCCATCGCCGGCGGCAGCGACCTGGGCCTGTTCGAGATCAACGAGGCCGCCTCGCTGGTGCAGGACTCCGCTCATCCCGACGCCAACATCATCTTCGGCACCGTGATCGACGACTCGCTCGGCGACGAGGTCCGGGTCACCGTCATCGCCGCCGGGTTCGAGGCGGGTTCGGCCAGCCGCAAACCGGCCACCTCGGCGGGTGCGGCCGCCATCGCCACGGCGCGCGCCGGTGCGGTCAACGCCACGGCCGCGTCGCCGGTGTTCGAGCCGGAGTCGGCGGCCAGCCTGCCGCACACCAACGGCGCGACCGTTCGCGTCGGCGGCGGTGACGACGACGGCATCTCCGACGACGACGTCGACGTCCCGCCGTTCATGCGGCACTGACGGGTCCGCACACCGACCCGAGAGGAAACCAGGTGGCCGCCCGCATCCGCCGAGTGACCACGACCCGCGCCGGTGGCGTGTCCGCGCCGCCGTTCGACACCTTCAACCTCGGTGACCACGTCGGCGACGACCCGGCCGCGGTGGCGGCCAACCGTCGCCGACTGGCCGCCGCGATCGGGGTCGACGAGACGCGGATGGTGTGGATGAACCAGGTGCACGGCGACCGTGTCGAACTCGTCGAGGGTCCGCGCGAGACCGCGGTCGACGACACCGACGCCCTGGTCACCACGGCGCCGGGGCTGGCGCTGGTGGTGATCAGCGCGGACTGCGTGCCCGTCCTGATGGGCGACGCCCGCGCCGGGGTGATCGGCGCCGCGCATGCCGGCCGGACCGGCGCGGCAAAGGGCGTGGTGGCCCGCACGCTGGAGGTGATGCTCCGCGCCGGAGCCCATGTCGAGGACATCTCGGTCTTCCTCGGTCCCGCGGTCAGCGGCCCCAACTACGAGGTTCCCGCCGCGATGGCCGACGAGGTGGAGGCCGCGCTGCCCGGCAGCCGGACGGTGACCGCGGCCGGCACCCCGGCCCTGGACCTGCGCGCCGGAATCGTCCGGCAGTTGCGCGAACTCGGGGTTTCGGCCGTCGACGTGGATCCGCGCTGCACGGTCGAGGACCCGGCTCTGTTCAGTCACCGCCGCGACGCTCCGACCGGCCGGCTGGCCTCGGTGGTGTGGATGGAATGACCGAACCGGCGGAGCGTGAGATCGAGTTGATGACCGCGCTGGCCCGATTGCGCCAGCGACTGGCCGACGCGACCGAGGCCGTCGGCCGCAGGCCCGCGGACGTGGAATTGCTGGCGGTCACCAAGTTCTTTCCGGCAAGCGACGTGGCGATCCTGTGCCGGCTGGGCTGCCGGGCGTTCGGGGAGGCGCGCGAGCAGGAGGCCAGCCGCAAGGTGGCCGAGGTCTTCGAACTGACCAAAGCGCTGGTCCCGGAAGACGACGAGCGTCCGATCACCTGGCACATGGTCGGGCAGATCCAGCGAAACAAGGCCAAATCCATTGCGGCATGGGCCGATACGGTCCACTCGGTCAGCAGCGCTCGGGTGGTCACCGCGCTCGACCGGGCGGCCGGCTCGGCGCTGGCCGAGGGTGTCCGCGCGGCGCCGCTGGGCGTCTACGTGCAGTTGAGCCTGGACCAGGACACCGAGCGCGGCGGCGTCGACGTCGACGACCCCGCCGCCGTCGACGCGCTGTGCGATCAGGTGGCCGGCGCGCCGGGCCTGCGGCTGGTGGGCGTGATGGGGATCCCGCCGCTGCAGGCGGACCCGGATGCGGCTTTCGCCCGGCTGGCCGACGAGCACCGCCGGGTGCTGCGGCGTCATCCGGAGGCCACCGGCTTGTCGGCCGGGATGTCCGGCGATCTCGAAATCGCCGTCAAACACGGATCGACTTGTGTGCGTGTCGGTACCGCGCTTCTGGGCCGGCGACCGCTAACGTCACCGTGAGTAGTCACTCCAGTCACATATTCATCACGAGTACCGCCTAAACCGAACACCCAAACATCCCAAGACAACTCAGCTCGATCGAGCCGGCAAGCGAAGGGTCACGCGATGAGCACACTGCACAAGGTCAAGGCCTACTTCGGGATGGCTCCGTTGGAGGACTACGACGACGAGTACTACGACGACGACCGCGGTCCGGCCCGCCACGGCCGCGGCGGTGAGCGATTCGCCGACGACCGCTACGACCGCTACCCGGAGCGCGGCGACCGTCGCGACTACGACGGTGAGGAATACGGGTCGGGCTACCGCGGCGGCTACGACGACTCCCGCTTCCGGGGCCGTGACTTCGACCGCCCCACCCAGCGGCTGACCCCGTTGCGCACCACCGCCACCCGCGGTGCGCTCGCCATGGACCAGCGCCGAATGGCGATGCTGTTCGACGAGGGCAGCGCGCTGTCGAAGATCACCACGCTGCGGCCCAAGGACTACAGCGAGGCCCGCACCATCGGCGAGCGGTTCCGCGACGGCACCCCGGTGATCATGGACCTGGTGTCGATGGACAACGCCGACGCCAAGCGCCTGGTCGATTTCGCGGCCGGCCTGGCGTTCGCGCTGCGCGGGTCGTTCGACAAGGTCGCCACCAAGGTGTTCCTGCTGTCGCCGGCCGACGTGGAGGTCACTCCCGAGGAGCGGCGCCGGATGGCCGAGGCCGGCTTCTACGCGCAGTGACGCCGCATCGGTAGGCTGGCGACGCGGCGCCGATCGGTGCCAGAACCTCGTCCCAGGTCAGTTAGGTCGGTCAGTCGTTGGCGGTCTTCTTCCAAATCCTCGGTTTCGCGCTGTTCTTGTTCTGGTTGTTGTTGATCGCCCGCATCGTGGTCGAGTTCGTCCGGTCGTTCAGCCGTGACTGGCGTCCGCGGGGCGTCACCGTGGTGATCCTTGAGCTGATCATGACCATCACCGATCCGCCGGTGAAGCTGCTGCGCCGGCTGATCCCGCAGCTCAACCTCGGTTCCGTGCGCATCGACCTGTCCATCATGGTGCTGTTGCTCGTGGTGTTCATCGGCTGGAACATGGCGTTCGGCGCGACGGTCTGACGGAACGGTCGAACCGCCGCCGTCAAGCGGCAGTCTGGGAAATCGAACTTAAATTCTGACTCCCACCCGCAACACCAGGGTCTGGTGTGACAGGATGGACGCCAGTTACCGTTGGATCAGACCGTCCAGACCTGAGGGGGCACCCGATGCCGCTTACGCCCGCCGACGTCCACAATGTGGCGTTCAGCAAGCCGCCGATCGGCAAACGTGGTTACAACGAGGACGAAGTCGACGCATTCCTCGACCTGGTGGAGAACGAACTGTCCCGCCTGATCGAGGAGAACGCCGACCTGCGCCAGCGGGTGAGCGAACTGGATTCCGAACTCGCCAGTGCGCGCGCCGGCGGTGGCATGCAGGCCACCCAGGCCATCCCGCTGTATGAGGCCGAGCCCGAGGCCGAACCGGAGCCCGAGCCCGAGCCGGCCCAGGTATATGAAGCCCCGGCCCCCGCTCCGGCCGCCGCGGCACCCGTGCCCGACGACATCCACGTCAAGGCCGCCCGCGTGCTGGCGCTCGCGCAGGACACTGCGGACCGGTTGACCAGCGGCGCGCAGGCCGAGTCGGAGAAGATGCTCTCCGATGCGCGCGCCAACGCCGAGGCCCTGGTCAGCGAGGCGCGGCGGACCGCGGAAAGCACCGTCGCCGACGCCCGGGCCCGTGCGGATGCCATGCTCGCCGACGCGCAGACCCGGTCGGAGGCGCAGCTGCGCCAGGCTCAGGAGAAGGCCGACGCCCTGCAGGCCGACGCCGAGCGCAAGCACACCGAGATCATGGGCAACATCAACCAGCAGCGGACCGTGCTCGAGGGCCGACTCGAGCAGTTGCGCACCTTCGAGCGCGAATACCGGACCCGTCTGAAGACCTATCTGGAGTCCCAGCTCGAAGAGCTCGGTCAGCGCGGCTCGGCCGCGCCGGTGGACAGTTCGGGCGAAGCGGGTTACACCCAGTTCAACCGGGGGCAGTAGCTAGTAACTAGTCTGACCGGACGTATCCGCCCGCGGATGTGTCCGGTATCGCCTCGAGAGGGATGGTCGATCGATGTTGATCGTTGCGTTGGTGCTGGCAGTGATCGGGCTCGCCTCTCTGGTGACCGCGGTCGTCACCGGCAATGAACTGATCGCCTGGGTCTGCATCGGCGCCAGCGTCCTCGGGGTGAT
>CAZTAA010000002.1:56479-114823 GCA_964611465.1 uncultured Mycobacterium sp.
GGCCGTGGACACCGAGACCGAAGTCCACTACGTGTCCTCGGAGGACGCGGATTCGGCGATCGAGGTCCATTACGTGGGTTCCGAGGAGCCCGACACGGCCGTCGAATACGTCACCGAGACCGAGCCCGCCGACGAGCTCAAGGACCAGTAGCGTCGTTCCGACGCAGCGCCGCCAGTAGCTCGTCGTCGTCCACCTGGCCGAACCGGCCGTAAGACATCCCGACCGCACGGAACGGTTCGGGTGTGTACGGGCAGACGAAATCGTCTACCAGAGAAGCGAATTCCCGTGCGGCGCGGCGCGGCGCGGTGGGCACCGCGACGATCACCGCGGCCGCCCCGGCGGATCGCGCGTCACGAACCGCCACCTGCATCGTGGCACCGGTGGCCAGTCCGTCGTCCACCAGGATCACCGTCCGGCCGGTCAGGTCGGTCGCCGGCCGGCCCCCGCGGTAGAGCGCCGAACGGCGAGCGAGTTCGCGGCGTTCCCGTTCGATCACCTCGTCCAGCGCCGCCGCCGACACCCCCTGGGAACGCATCAGCGCCTCGTCGACCACGGTGTGGTCGGCGCTGATCGCACCCATGGCCAGTTCCTCGTGTCCGGGAACGCCGAGTTTGCGGACCACCGCTAGGTCCAGCGGTGCGCCGAGAGCCTCGGCGACCTCGGCCGCGACCGGCACCCCGCCCCGGGCCAGTCCGACCACCACCAGACCCGGCCGGCCGCGGTATCCGGCCAGCGCCGCGGCCAGCACGCGGCCCGCGTCGGATCGGTCGTGATAGTGCCGACGGTGCATGGGCTACCGCGGCACCTTCCCGGGCACGACGTGGCTGAGGAAACCGGACACCAGGCTGCCCAGCCGCTCGACGGCGGCGTCCTGTTCGGCATCGGTGCGGCGCCGCAACTCGCCGACGTCGAGGCGCAGTCGCGGCACGTCCCCGTCGGCGTCATTGGCCAGCCACACCTCCAGCAGTGGACGGTCCAACTCGGGGTGGAACTGCAACGCCAGCGCGCTGCCGGAGACGAACGCCTGCGACGCATTGGCGTTGCGGGCGATCTCCACGGCGCCCGGCGGCACCGTCCAGCGATCCGAATGCCACTGGAACCAGGGCCCCGCGGCGAGGAACGGCACCGAGCTTTCCACGGCGTACCACCCGACTTCCGGTGTGCCCGACCGGCCGACGGTCCCGCCGAGGGCCTGGGCGACCAGTTGCCCGCCGAAGCAGACGCCCAGCACGCCGACGCCGGCCTCGACGGCGTCGCGCACCATCGCCATCTCGCCGCCCACCCAGGTGTCGCGCAGGGCCTGGTCGTGCACCGAGAACCGCGAACCCAGCGGGACGACGACGTCGTAGTCCAGCGGGTCGGGGAACCGCACCTGGCGCGCCGGCTCCTGCACGTGCTCGGCCGGCACGGCGCTGAAGATGTCGACGTCGAAACCCTGATCGGAGAAGGCCGCGCCGAGCAGCGCCTCGGGGGCGGTGGGGTCGTTGTAGATGAACAGAACGCGCCGGGCCACGGCGCCGACTCTACTGTCGTTCAGGCCGCGGCGAACTCGATCGGCAGGCTCACCGGGCCGCTGATGCCGGTCAGCGGCTTCCACGCCGTCCTGGCGGTCATCTGCGGCGGCGTCGGGATGCGCTGGGTGATGGTCGAAAGCGCTTCGGCCAGTTCGGTTCTCGCCAGGTGTGAGCCCAGGCAGTAGTGGATTCCGCCGCCGAAGGTGAGCATCGACGGCGCACCGTCGCGGGTGATGTCGAGTCGCTCGGGATCGTCGTGCACGGCCGGATCCCGGTTGGCGGCGGCGGTGTTGGCGATCACCAGGGTGCCGGCCGCGATCGGCACGCCGGCCAACTCGACGTCCTCGGCGGCCACCCGCACCGCGCCGAACACGATCGGGTTGTGCCGCATCAGCTCCTCCACCGCCCGCGGAGCCAGTTCTGGATGGGCGGCCAACAGCTCCCACTGGTCCGGGTTTGCGATGAGGTCCTCGATGGCTGCGGCCAGCTGGTTGCGGGTGGTGTCGGTGCCGGCCATCAGCAGACCGCCGGCCAGCATCAGCAACTCGTCGTGGCTCAGCCGGTCGCCGTCGTCCTCGGCCCGGATCAGGTCCGAGAGCAGATCGTCGGTCAGGGTGTCGCGCCGCTGCGCGACCATTCCGTCGACGTAGTCGTCGAGTTCGGCCCACGACCGCAGGATGTCGTCCTCACTGCCGGCGATGTTCCAGCTGAACAGCCGCAGCACGTTGTCGGCCCAGACCGAGAACCGCTGCCAGTCCTGCTTCGGTGCGCCCAGCAGCGCGCAGATGATGGGCACCGGATACGGCCGGGAGATGTCCTCGACCACATCGCAGCCGCCGGTGTCGACGCACGCGTCCAGCAGCGTGCTGATGACCTCGACGCAGGCGGCGCGCATCCGGGCGGCCGACTTCGGGGTGAACGCCTTGGCGATCAGCCGGCGCAGCCGGTGATGCTCGTCGCCCTCGAGGCACAGCAGGCTGCTGGCGGCCCGGTCCCACAGCGGCCCGGAGGTGATGCCCTGCGAGGGCAGCGCGAAACCCTGCGGGACGACGAACCGGTCGTCGCGCAGGATGGCGCGGCACAGGTCGTACGTCAGCACCTCCGGCCCGTGTGCGCCCATGGCGACGGGTGAGGCGGCCCGGGCCTGGGCGATGCGCCGGTGCGCTTCGCCGGCGTCGTCGAGGTTCTCGTAGTCGAGTTCGGGCAGAACGGTCAGTGCGGTCATGCCGTCGATCTTGGGCGGACCCCGCGCCGGGGTCACGAGTAGTCGGCTACGCGAACCCGGTCAGTCGTCGATGTGCGTCGGTGGGTCGGCGAAGCCGGAGTCCCACGGAGCGAATTGCCGGCCGGGACCCATCACATCGCAACGCTTGACGGGCACCAGATGCGAACTGAACCCGCTGGGCACGTAGTTGAAAACCGCCACGCACCGTTCCCAGGTGCCGTCGGGCTGAAAGGGGCCGTCGCACTTGCTGATGACCGGCCCGCCGTACAGACACCCGGCACTGGCGGGCGGCGCCCAGGTGATCAGGCCGCCGGCCATCAGCGTCACGGCCAGTGCACCGACGGAGAGTTTCATGAAATGACGCTACCGCGTGAGCAATGGGGAGGGATCGTATTCTGCGTGGACGCAGCGCACCGGAAGGAATCCAGCCATGGGCAGTTACGCCGGGGCCTTCGGCCCGCACGCACCGGAGGCCACCTACACCGCGCACGGGTTCGACGAGCAGCTGTTCGACACCGGCGAAGTCATGCTGAACTACGCCACCACCGGAGACCCGGCGGCCACGCCGCTGCTGCTGATCCCCGGGCAGACGGAGTCGTGGTGGGGGTACGAGGCGGCGATGCCGTTGTTGGGCAAGCAGTTTCAGGTGTACGCCGTGGACCTACGCGGTCAGGGCCGATCGACCCGCACCCCGGGCCGCTACACGCTGGACAACATGGGCAACGACCTAGTGCGTTTCCTCGACGGAGTAGTCGGACGCCCCGCGCTCGTCAGCGGGCTGTCGTCCGGGGGAGTGCTGGCGGCCTGGCTGTCGGCCTACGCGAAACCCGGTCAGCTGATCGGCGCCCACTACGAGGATCCGCCGTTGTTCTCCTCGGAGCTGAATCCCATTGTCGGACAGTCGATCCGGCAGGGCCTCGGCCCGCTGTTCGGGTTGTTCTCGAAGTACCTCGGCGACCAGTGGTGCATCGGCGACTGGGCCGGCATGCTGGCCGCCGCGCCGGACGAACTGCCGCCGTGGATCGCCGGGATGATGGCCGCGGCCGGTGGCGGCGAGCCGCCGCCGAATTTGCGCGAGTACGACCCGGAGTGGGGCCGGGCGTTCTGGACCGGAACGGTGGGCGAGAGTTGCCCGCACCAGCGGATGCTGGCGGCCGTCAAGGTGCCGGTGCTGTTCACCCATCACTTCCGGTCGGTCGACGAGGAGACCGGCGCCCTGATGGGGGCGTCGTCGGACCTGCAGGCCGCACATGTCGTCAAGCTCGTCGAGGGAACCGGTCAGCCGATCACCTACCAGACCCATCCGACGATGGGTCACTCCATGCACGGACAGGACCCGGAACTGTTCGCCGGGATCCTGACCGAGTGGGCCGCGGGCCTCTAACCGGTGGCGGCGGGCTGCCCGACCAGGTCCGGCGCGGGTGCGGTGCTCCGCACCGTGAACACTGCCGCCACGCACAGCGCCGCGACCACGAAGCACGCCAGTGCGTACCAGAGACTGCCGACCGGATCGCCCGCCGCGGTGACGCCGTCGACGGAGCCGAAGTAGGCCGGCAGCGCGGTGATCCACAGCAGGGCCATCACCGCCAGGTACACCGCGCCGTATCCGGGCATCAGCCGGCTGTGATACCCGGCGGACGCCCCGCCCCGCAACCGGCGCCACTGGGCGACCAGCGCGGCCACCGCGACCACGGTGAGGATCGCCAGGATGATGATGTAGACGACGCCCCCGACGCCGGTGCTGCCGGAGACCGCGGTCGCCACCGTCGCCGGCAACGGCAGCACGAAGGTGCCGACTGAGGCCAGCACACCGGCCGCGACCGTCCGCCACAGCACCTGGCCGCCGGAGAAGCTCCGGCCATCGTCGACATGCCGGCCCACCAGCAACTGCACGAAGAACGCCAGCGACGTGGGCCACAGCGCGGCGAACACCACGACGCTGGGCACCGGCACCGAGGCGAAGAACGGCAGGTTCATCCGGTTGCCTAAAGTCCATTCCCACCAACGCAATTGCGGTCCGAGGTGGTCGAAGATCTCGTAGAACACGTGATGGACGAACCCGACGCACACTGCGCCGACCACCGTCCCGTAGCGGCGGAACACCCCGAGGTTGCGGACGATCTCGAACGCGATGGTGGCCATCATCGGGTAGATCGCGACGATGTAGAGCGGTAGCCGCCCCCACAGGAACTGCACGCTGAACACGTTGTGGGCGAACATGGTGTCGACGTGTGCGCCGATGCCGAACGCGTCGGGGAAGTACAGCGGCGGTTCGATGATGAGCAGGTAGGCGATCGCGCCGAACCACAGCACCAGGTTGGTCGGGTCGTCGTGCCGGCGCCAGCGCCGGATCGCGTACAGCAGGGCCAGTACCGCCCCGGCGATGACGGTGATCTCGAGTACCGGCAGCGTCCAGTTCTCCAGTCCGAACGGGTTGCGGAACTCCAGCGGTCCGCCCGCGGTGTCACAGGAGAAGCCGAGTCGTTGCGCCAGGCCGGCGAAGGTGGGGGAGCACAGATCAGACATGGGCAGCCGCTTTCGTATACCAGAGGGTGCAGTCCGCACCGTCGTCGTAGCGATCGAACCATTCGCCGGCCAGTTGCGGCAGCTTCTCGTGTGCCGGATCGTGCCCGGGGATCTGGCTGCGCACCACACCGGCCAGCGCGGTGAGCATCTCCCGTTTCGGCAGATGGCGGAACGCGTTGCCGAACGGCCCGTCGTTGGGTACGTGGGTGAACGGAAGCCGTTGCAGCAGTGCCTTTTTGCGGGCCTGCATGCCGAACATCGACAGGGCATCGACCTTGCGCTCGGGCAGCGGGACGTGGGTGTTGAAGCCGTCGCACGCCGTCTGCAGCACCGCCCACACGTGCTTGAAGATCGACGGAACCATTCGCATCCGGTACCACGGGTCGTCGACGATGGCGTCGTAGATGATCAGCGCCGAACTGCGGTGCTCGACCTCCTCGACGAAATGCCAGAGGAACAGCGAGGCCACCCGGTCGTCACCGGGGGCGAACAGGGTGTCGTCGTGGTCGAGCATCAGCTTGAACACCGGCGTGAAGGTGGCTTCCAGGTCGGCGGTATAGGCGAGCCGGTACTTCAGCGGCGTGGTGGCCGTCATGTGGTCGAACGATCCGATGACCTCGTCGAGCGTCTCCTGCAGTCCGGGATAGCTCTTGATCAGCCCCTTGGCGTGCTGGCGATGCGCCATCGAGTGCTGACCCTCCTGCCGCACGAAGGCGCGCGCTTCGTCGCGCACATCGGGGTCGGGGATCAACGGCATGGCCTCGGTGATCATGGCGCCGATCATCTTCTCGAAGGCAATTGCCAAGAAGGACACCGCATTTGCCATGGACGAGAACGCCGGGTTGGCCTCGTTCCACAGGAACGGGACGGGATGGTCGGCGAAGGCGAAGCGCATCTTGCGGATCTGGAGATCGGTCACCGTGGACTACCTCTGCATCATCATACAAATAACTATGTGTATGTATGATTACAGGATCGCCGTCGGCCCGTCAACGCCGTGTTACCGTCGGCCCGATGGCACGCAGACGGCGCGGATGGGGTGGCGACCCGCCGGCCAGTGACGAGGAAGCCGCCCAGCGCATCGTCGCGGCGGCCGTCGAGCTGATCGCTGAAACCGGTTCTGCGATAAGCATTGCCGACGTCGCCGAATCCCTCGGGGTGATCCGCCAGACGGTGTACCGCTACTTTCCGACCGCGGACGACCTGATGCGCGCGGCCGGAATCGCTTCGGTGGACGGGTTTCTCGACCAACTCACAGAGGCCGTCCGCGGCATCCACGACCCGGCCGACGCCATGACCGAGGGCGTGCTGTTCACCCTCGACGCCGTCACCCGGATCCCGCATCTGGCCGTGCTGCTCGCCGCGCCCAATGCCGCGGCGCACTCCGGCGAGGTCACCTCGGGACTGGCGCAGGACGTCGGGATGCGGATGATCACCCGGTTCGACGTCGACTGGGCCCGGTTTGGTTACGACGACGACGCGCTGCGCGATCTGGTCGAGTTTACCCTGCGCACCATGCTGTCGTTCTTCGTGGCGCCCAACGACCCCGCGCGCAGCCCGGCCGAACTGCGCCGGTTCATCCGACGGTGGCTGGGTAGCGCGATCCTGGCGCAGGAGAAGGGTTGAAACTTGTGTCCGAAGGGGGACTTTGCCACATGCGACACACGAGTCGGGACCTTTCAACTCAGTCGTTGATCAGCGCCCTGACCGCTGGTGAAGAGGGGTCCGAGGACCTGGAGGCGACCTTGACGGGTTCGACCAGGCGCCGGCGCGGTGTTTCCCGGTTTCGTTCATTGCTTTGGTGCAGCACGCGTGTATCCGGGTAGCGACCGGCCTAGCTGTCGCTGCTTCCTGTCCGGCGGGACCAGGCTGTAGACTTGGGTTGCTTGGAGCGTTGAGCTTCAGGAAGTGAGCCCGAGACCCGGCCGGACGACCGTGGCGCTCGGGCTTCACGGTTTCTTCAGCATCTCAGACATCGCGGACGCTGATGATCGCTGGCGCAATGAGTTGGCGCCAGGGCCCGCCTTTGGCCCAGCACCAGGCGATGGCGTCGGGGATCCCCAGCAGGGTATCGGCGTTTGGGCGCTTGTGTTCGTAGCGCAGTCGATCGCGGCAGCCGGTTGCACGGGTGTATTCGATGAGTCGTTGGTTGTCGAAGCTGAGCAGGGTGTCGTCCTGGTCGAACACGATGTGCGTTGCGGGTGCGGCGGCGTGGTCGGCGACCAGGGCACGCAGGCATGCTGCGCGGCGGTCCTTTTCTGTCCGTAGTAGGGGAGGCCCAGCTCGGTAGACCGTTGCCGTGACTCCAGCGGTGACGAGGGCCTGCGCGATGGTGCGTTTGCGGCCGGCCTTCTCGTTTTTCATGTGCAGGTAGCGTTGGCCGGGCAGCAACAGGTCGCGGACAACGGCGCGATGTTCGGCGAGGTCGGAGTCGACGTGGACGCTGGCGACGAGCAGATAGTCGCGTTGCTTGCTCTCGTCGACGTAGATGTAGTTGGTGATGCCGCTGAGTCTATGGACTACCAGTGACGACAGAGTCAGGCGACGATGACGTGTCCGCTCGGGCGTAATCCGATTCGGTGAACCAGGCAAGGATGGCCCTGCGCTGGGCTACCCTGCGTGATATTCCCCGGTCAGAGATCGCCACCATGGTGTGGCGACTGGCGTTGTCCCAGGCCCCATTTCACCGCCCGGAGCGCCAGCACCTTCCGGCATTCAGCGCCCAGTGGTACGAAGCCGAAGCGCGGGGCCAGGACATCACCCATTGGTACAGCGTTCCCGGAAAGCTATCGGGATGAGCCCGCGTCGCTTTGAAACGTGGGTCAGGGATTTGTCCAGCTGCGACACGAGTTGAGACTTCCAACTGAGTTGTTGACCAGTCAGTTCTACGGTCCTCGAGGGCATTCAGTACGCGATAAGAACGCAGGTGCGACTCTTCGGGTTCCGCGCGTTGCGAGGAGCAGCGGTCCGCTGTCCGCGATCGATCCGGGCGTCGCTGAGTCGGTGTTGCTCAGCGCTGGGCAGGGGCGCCGGGTGGTTGTGGCGGAGACAGTCCTTGGAGGACAAGGCTCACCCAGCGGTGGCGGTCCGTGCGGGGACGGTCGGTGGGGGCGCTGGCGAACAGTAGGTAGATGTCGGCGACGGTGATGTCGGGGTGGAGGTCGCCGCCTGATTGGCCGTGTTGGAGGAGTGCGGCGATCGCGTCGACGGCGCGCTGCTCGGAGTCCTGGCGGGTGGAGGACGCGCTCTCGCCGACCGTCTGCACTGCGGCCTTTGCGGCATTGTTGGCGGCGGCGGTGTCGACGACTCGCCGAAGGAAGTGTCCGAGTTCCGCGGCCGCGCTCGCTCCTGCCGCTACCTTGGCCGCACAGGCCTCGGCGTCGTCGGCGACCGCGTCGACGAACTCGTCGACGACGGCGCTGACGAGGTCGGCCTTTGTCGGAAAGTGCCGGTACAGCGTGCCGACAGCGACGCCGGCCTCGGTTGCGATCTGCTCCATTGACACTGTGGGACCATGCTCGGCGATCTGGGAACGCCCGGCGGCAAGGATATTGCTCCTGTTGCGCACGGCATCGGCCCGTTGTACGGGGATTTGCGCCACGGCTGTCCACCTCCGACCTGATTTGCCCGGCTCGTTACTTGCCTCAACATGAATAATGACTCATGATAGAAGGTGAATCATTGCTCATGTTATTTGGAGGAGTCACCGTGGCCGTCAAGACCGCACTCGTCACCGGGGCGTCGTCGGGGATCGGGGAGGCGACCGTCCGCCGCCTGGCGGCACTGGGATACACCGTCTACGGGGCGGCTCGGCGGGTCGATCGGCTTGAGCAGCTGCGCGACGTGGGGATCCGGCCGCTGGGCCTGGATGTGACCGACGACGGTTCGATGAAGTCGGGGGTCGCCGCCATCATCGCCGAGACCGGCCGTATCGATGTGCTGGTCAACAACGCAGGCTACGGGTCCTACGGCGCGCTCGAGGACGTACCGGAGGCGGAGGCGCGGCGCCAGTTCGATGTGAATGTCTTCGGTGCGATGCGGTTGACCCAGCTGGTTGTGCCGCACATGCGTGCCCAGTGCGCCGGCACCGTCGTCAACATCACCTCGATGGGCGGCAAGATCTATACGCCCCTTGGTGGTTGGTACCACGGGACGAAGTTCGCGTTGGAGGCACTCAGCGATTGCCTCCGGCTCGAGGTGAAGCCGTTCGGGATCAACGTTGTCGTGATCGAGCCCGGCGGCATCGCCACCGAGTGGGGCGGTATCGCCGCCGATCATGTCGAGCAGACATCGGGATCGGGCCCTTATGCCAGCCAGGCGCGTGCGGTGGCGGCGTCGCTGCGATCGGAGGCCAATGCCGGGCGTAACTCGCCGCCGACGGTGATCGCCGACGCGATCGGCAAGGCGGTCACCGCGCGTCGGCCCCGTACCCGCTACGCCGTCGGGTTCGGTGCGCGGCCGTTGATCTACGCGCGCAAGGTGCTGCCCGACCGGGCCTTCGACGCGATCATCAAACGCGCTGTCGGCGGTTGACACGCCCGGAGACAAAGGGACAACGGGGAGTGCCTGAACACCCGAATGCGACACTGCGAGAAGCTCTTCCATGAGCGGCGGGCGGATGTTTACACACCAGCGGGACGCAGGAGTTCTACATCGAGCCTGATAGCTCCCATTCCAAATCGGAAGGTTTCATCGCCTGCGGCCTAGCTGTTCTTTGCGCTGGTACTTCGCAGCAGGTGTGTTGCTTGTGGGGTTCATATCGGAGCGGACCGGAAGTGAGCGCGCATCGGCAAACATAAAAAATCCACTCCCACAAGGTAGGAGCGGATTTTTGGAGGTATACAGCTAACTTTTGTGTCCGAGGGGGGACTTGTCCGTCTACGACACGGGTCGTAGTCTGGCGATTGGGGCGCTGACCGCTTCGGTCAAGCATCGGCCCACGTTTTTCGCTCAATCGCCACGCCGAGGAGCTCGCCCATCGGGCGGCCAGCCGTCGGTACCGGACTCAAGTGGAATATTCAGGGATCGAAGCAGGATTGAAAAGAGCCGCCAATTGGCGATTGCTCCGACAAGTTCGACTAAAACCGCGTGATCGCTATTGAATGCCTTCTGGCACGCAGCCCAGTTTTCCTCGGAGATGACCCCGTCGCGTACCACATCATCGGTCGCTGCGAGGACCGCACGTTCGACTGGCCCGAGGCTTTCGGAATTCTGCCAGTCGCGCACCGCGAGGAGATCATGCTCAGGCACGCCGAGCAGTGTGGCGATTCGCCAATGTTGGGTCCATTCGTATTCGGAGCCGGTGATCCAGCCGATGCGCATGATGACCAGCTCGCGTAGCCGCGCGTCAAGGGAACCGCGGAAGAGTAACGCGTCGAGCAGCCCGTGCAGCGCAACTGCCACACGCGGCTGATGAAGTGCCACGCGGAATACCGACAGGTCTGCCAACTCTTCGGGCAACCCACATTCGGCAGCCCGCAGCTGGGCCTGCTCGCGGTCGAGCATCGGTACGCGTTCCGCCATGGTCACGGGTGGCCCTCTCTGTTGAACCTCTGCATGCCGTCAGGGCGTGGGCAAGAAGACGTTGTGCAGCGCCGCGCTCGTTCGGGCATTTTCGTCTGCAAGCGAAGTGAGCAGCGGCGCGAGCCCAGCGAATCCGGTTGATTCTCTGGTGATGCGGTCGAACGGCCAGCGGCCTTCAGCGAGGATCTCGAGGGCTGCCCGGTAGGCGGGATACTCCACGCCGAGTGCGCCTACGACGTGTAATTCTTTATATACCAACAAGTCTGGTTCAAACCGGGGCGCGCCGCCTCGCCCGCGGGTGCCGGCCACCACGACTGTGCCGCCGGGTCTGGCAAGGTCGACGGCATCGGCGAATGCGGAGGGTGCTTTGGCGGTGACGTCGACGACCACGTCGGCAAGCCGTCCGCCTGTTTCACGCTGGAGCGCTGTCACTGTGTTGTGCTGCGATACATCGATGGGCAGGTCGACACCGAATGATCTGGCTATGGCCAGTCGTTGTTCGTCGCGTGGGCCGACGCCGGTCATCGCGACGAAAGCGGCTCCCGCCTCTTTGGCCGCCACGGCCGCGCAGACTCCGCGGATGCCGGGCCCCAGGATCGCTACGACGTCCCCGGCCTTGGTGTCGGGAAGAGTGGCCCCCCATTGGATACCGGCCCCGAGAGGGTTGAACAACGTGGCGAGAACGGGATCCATGTCCTCGGCAATCGGGAGCAGCATCGCGTCCCACGGAAGCTCCACATGGGTGGCGTATCCGCCCCATAAGCCCGCGCCGATCTGCACGTCGACGAACCCGAACATGGTGGCGATGCCGTTCGCCGCACACCGCCGGTATTCGCCGCGGCGGCACTCGGGGCAGTCTCGGCAGGACCGGAACACCTCGACGGCCACGCGCTGGCCGGCTTGTACACCCCAGCGTTGGCTGGCCGCAGTGCCGACGTGTTCGACGATGCCGACGATTTCGTGACCTGGAACGAATGAGAAGCTGGCAGGCAGGTGTCCGGTGAATTGTTCGTGATCCGTCCCGCACAGACCACATGCTTCAACTCGCAGTATCGCACCCCGGTCGCCGACGTCGGGAATGGTGATCCGGCGTCGCTCCAGATTCTGCGGTCCGGTCAGCACCATCGCCTCGGCGATCATGAAAGCTCGAATCCGGTGAACGACCCTGTGTTTCGGAGGCACACCGTTTTACCGACGTACATTTCCCCGCCCATCGCCTCGGCAATCTGCGGATCGTCACTGCGTGCGACAACTCTTCGCCCGTCGGACAGGTGCGCGATGATCGGAGTCCATCGAGGTCGCCCGTCTCGGTCGTAGACAACCGTGTATCCGTCCACTGTCGCGCGACCGGTCGCCTCGCCGACGCCCGCGACGGCCAGCCGCGACGAATCGATGTGAGCCTGTTCGACTGCCGTGTCGATCAGCCGCCATCCGGCTGGCGGCGGGGAGGCCGACCACACACCGACCGAATGCTTCGTCGAATACCACCCGAGGCCGGTGACGAGTCCGGCATCGGTGGGGTCGCGTCTGCACCGTCGGACCATCTCAACGATCGAGTGGCTGACGTAATTGTTACCAGGGCCGCCGTGATAAGGCAGCCCTCCGGTTACTGTGAGGCCTCTCTCGTCGAGGGGGTCCACGTCGAGAGCCTCGGCAGCCATCTGAATTGCCGACGGGAAGCAGGAGTAGAGGTCGAACCACCGAATGTCGTCGGTGGTCAACCCGCCCGCATTGAGAGCCTTGCGTGCCGCTACCTCGATACCCGATGAGCGACTGAGGTCCGGCCGTTCCACGGGGAAGTACACGTCGTTGCAAGTCGCTGCTGACCAGGGAAAGACCCAACGATCGCGCCCGACGCCCAATTCGTCCGCTACCTCGGCCGCCATGAGGATGAAGGCTGCAGCCATGTCGACGGACATGATGCTGTTGAGCAGCTTGGGGTAGGGCAAGCAGACCATGCGGTTTTCCGCGGTGACTTCGCTGAGTTCGGTGGCACTTCGTGTGCGTGGGAACCAAGCCTGCTGGGGATGGCGTGCCGCCTCGGCTGTGAACGGTGCCATCAGCGTGCCCAGCCACTCCCGTTGAGCATCGAAGTCGCGGCCGTGGCGCGCGGCGATCGCGGACTCGAAGATGGGATACACCTCGTGCGGCCAACTCAGACCCACCGATAGTTCGGCTTGACTCAGCCCGGGGCGGGCGTCGCCCAGGGATTCGTCGCCGGAGCGGGGCGGGGGCGGCGAGTTGAGAAGTCCCCCGCCCTGGAGCTTGCGCGCGGAATGCCCGCTCTCCGCCCCGACGACCAGGACGACATCTGCGCGACCCTTGGCTATTTCGCCACCCAACACCTCGACGAGATACTGCGGGGTGTTTCCGCCGACCGGACAGCTGATGCGGCGGGCGGGACCGATGCGCATCGCTTCGGCGATCCTGCTGGCGGGATTGTCGCGCGGGATGACCAGGATGCCGGGAGTCGCGACGGTGTCGATGCGCCGCTCGACCGCGCGACCTGCGTCTCTGACCGCGCGGCGTGCGGCCTCCACCGCCAAGTCGATCGGGTCCACGAAGTCGTCCCCGCGATGGGTGACGTCGCCCACGCCGACGACCACCGGGGTACGCGCTTCTACCGACACCGGCGCCCGCTCAGGGCCACGGGGCTGACTTGAGACATAACTGCGATGGTGTCATGTGCGTGAGCAAGTCACAATGGTGCGCGCTCGCGGCATACTGGCTGTGTGGCGACGAAGTTGTTGAGATGGGGCGCCGCCGCGCCGACAGATCGTGGGTCCGCTCGCGACAGGTTGCTCGATGCTGCCGAGCGGTGCCTCGAGAGTTGCGGTGTGGTGGGCACGACCATGGAGGACATCGGCAGAACAGCGGGTGTGTCCAGGGCAACGGTGTATCGCTACTTCCCCAGTCGGGAGGCGGTGATGTCGGGCGTCATCCTTCGCGCCGCCGGGCGCTATCTCGACCGCATCAGCCCGCGGATCGCGGCGCACGCCGACCTGGGCTCCGCGCTCGTCGATTTCGTGGAATACACGATTGAGGCCGCGCGCCGCGAAGAGATCATCGGATTGTTGTTCGGCAGCGACGAGGAACTCGCCGGCGTGGGTCTCGCGGCGGGGACCTCGACGTCCCTCTTCGAAATCGTCACCGAATTTCTGCGTCCCATCTTCACCAGACACTGGAGTTGCGTGGAACCGGGCGTCTCCGTCGACGACGCCGCCGAGTGGGTTGTCCGCACGATACTGAGCCTGCTGACTGTTCGGGGGCCGCGGGAGCGCAGTCGTGACGGACTCCGGGCGTTTCTGTCGAGGTTTCTCCTTCCGGCGATCCTGGCAAGTGACCACCGTCGACCGGTGTGACAACTATGGCGTAATGTCTCGACAGCAGATGAGTTAGGAGGGCCTGTGCAATTCACCGCGTTCAACGAAGAGGTCGCCGAGCAACTAAAGAGCGCAGCAGAAGCCACGGGCGGGTTGGCCGGTTACCTCGGCTTCCGCCACACGGAATTCACTGCGGGACGTCTCGTCGCGGAGATGGACGCACGCGACGACCTGAAGACGCCTTTCGGCAACCTGCATGGGGGCTGCTTATCGGCCATGGTCGACCACTGCCTCGGAGTGGTGTTTTATCCCGTGATTCCAATGGGATCCTGGGTCGCGACAACGGAGTTCAAACTGAATCTGCTTCGTCCGGTCTCCAGCGGCACCTGTGTAGCCACAGCTGAGATCATCGCGCTGGGCAGAACCAGCGGTGTGGCGCGGATCGACATCTGTAACGACGGCAGAGCGGTGTGTGCGGCCCAGGGCACTGTCACCGTCGTCGCACCGAAGACGAACTCCTGATGCCTGCACACAGAGCAAGTGATTCGTCGGCCCCTGTCGTCGAGCGGGTGCCCACGGCCGACGGGCTGTCGCTGGCCGTCGACCTCTACCGCTGTGACGCGCCGCGGGCGGTCGTGTTGCTCCTTCACGGCGGAGGTCAAAGCCGGCACGCCTGGGATGTCACCGCCCAACGCCTGCACCAGCGGGGCTACACGGTTGCCGCGTACGACACCAGGGGACACGGGGACAGCGACTGGGCCCCTGACGGACGCTATGACATGGACCGGCTTGGATCCGACCTGTTGGCCGTGCGCTCATACGCCGGTTCCGGCCGCCCCGTCGCCGCGATCGGCGCATCTCTGGGCGGCTTGACCATTCTCGGAACACACTTGCTCGCCCCGCCGGACCTATGGCAGGCCGTTGTGCTGGTTGACGTCACTCCGCGAATGGAGATGGACGGCGCCCGACGAGTCGTAGCGTTCATGTCGGCACACCCCGAAGGTTTCGACAGCCTAGAATCGGCCGCTGACGTGATCGCCGCCCACAACCCGCACCGCCCCCGCCCCGACAACCTCAACGGCCTCCGAAAAGTCCTCCAACGTCGCGAAGACGGTCGCTGGGTTTGGCGATGGGATCCAGCCTTCGTGACGTCGAATTTCCAGTTTCTGCAGGGCGATCCAGACGAAGGCGCAGAGGACTTCGAGATGATGAGCGCAATCCTCGTCGATGGCGCCCGCCGGGTATCCGCGCCGACGCTGCTGGTCCGAGGCCTGCTATCTGACATCGTCTCCGAAGAGACAGTGAAGGATTTCCTCACCTTGGTTCCGCACGCGCAAACCGTCGACGTGTCGGGCGCGGGCCACATGGTCGCCGGCGACAACAACGACGTGTTCTCGACGGCGGTTGTCGACTTTCTCGACGGGACGATATGAACCCTGGTGTCGGTTGACTGTCCGTGTAGGGATGGCGCCTATCCTGCTCCTATGCCAGCTGAACCCGTGCGGATGTCGTTCCGCCGACATGTGCGTGACCAGGTTCTCAGGGCGACACGAGAACTCACCATCGAGAAGGGCTGGGATCAGGTCCGGATGAGCGAGGTTGCCGAATCGGTCGGCGTCTCCCGCCCGACGTTGTACAAAGAGTTCGGCGACAAACAGGGGCTCGGTGACGCGCTTGTGGTGTCAGAGGGCCAGCGCTTCCTGGAAGGCATTCGTGCCGTCCTTGCCGAACATGTGGGCGATGTGCAGGGCGGCATCACCGCAGCGGTGCAGTTCACCCTCTCTGAAGCAGAAGACAGCCCGCTCCTCAAGGCAGTTCTGACATCCAACCCCTCGGGGAATGATGGCGGTGGCTCGTCGTCTACGGGGGTCCTTCCTCTTCTGCCGACCTCGGCTTCCCTGCTTCAGCTCTGCTCCGGGGCTCTGACCACGTGGTTTAACGACCACTTCGCCGATCTCGACCCCGAAGACGTCGAGGACGTCGCAGATGTTCTGGTGCGACTGACAGTGAGCCATGTTGTACTCCCAGCTGCGGACATTGCCACCACTGGTGAGCGGATCTCCCGCGTAGCACTTAGGTACCTGGGGGTTGTCCACAGTTTGTGATCAGCAAGCTTTCGCGACTATGCATCGAGCCGACGGCATAGTCTCTGAGTTCCGAGCGCATGGTTTGCCGCTGTCGCAACATGTCAGATCGAGCCGGCGAGGAGGTCTGAGCGGTCGACCCGAAGTTGCTGGCTGATGGCCCGCTTACTGGACATGAAATCGCGCGGACGATTGACGCAGTCGGCGGCGATGAGTTCGCCCTCGCGGAAGTAGAAGCAGCTGAAGTCACGCTCACGCGACGGGTCACCACTGAGCAACACTTCGTCGTATCCGGCGTTGAGACCGGCAATCTGGAGTTTGAGATCGTACTGGTCGGACCAGAACCACGGAAGCGCAGCGATTGCGCTGTGTTTTCCGCAGATCGTCGCCGCAGCGATCTTGGCCTGCTCGCCGGCGCTCGATACGGATTCCAAACGAATACGCCAGCCGTATCGAGCCATGGTGTGGCTGGTGCAGTCGCCGGCGGCCACGATGTCGGGGTCGCTGGTGCGGGCCTGGTCGTCGATCACGATGCCGTTGTCGACGGATAATCCTGCGGCCGAGGCGAGCTCGGTATTCGGCACCACGCCGACGCCGACAATGACCAAGTCGGCGGGGATCGATTCGCCGTCAGCCAGCACGACCTCCTGCACCCCACCGTTACCGGAGAAGGCTTCGACGAGGGCGTGTGTTCGGATCTCCACTCCCTCGCCGCGGTGGATTCGGGTGTAAAACGCGGAAACCTCCGGCGCGGTGACCCGTTCGAGTACACGCTCGGTTGCCTCGAGGACGGTGACGTTCATGCCGAGCGAACACAGCGAGGCCGCCGTTTCCAACCCGATGTAACCGCCGCCCACGATCACAACCCTCCGACCCGGTGTGGCGGCGGCACGGATCAACTCGACGTCTGCAGCGGTACGCAGGTAGTGAATTCCGCGAAGATCCACCCCTGGTGTGGGGAGTCGTCTGGCCCTTGCGCCGGTGCACAACGCGAGCTTGGTGTACGTCAGCGTGTCGCCGGTGCTCAGAGACACACGCTTGGCACTCCGGTGGATCGCCTCCACGGTCGCATTCAAGAGTCGAATGTGCTGCTTTTCGTAGAAATCAGCGCCGCGAATCAGGAGGTCGTCGAGGCCGTTCTTGCCGGCCAGGTATCCCTTCGACAACGGAGGCCGGTGGTAGGGTAGTCCCCTCTCGTCGCCGATGAGCACGACCTCCCCAGACCACCCCTCCCTTCGAAGATTAGCTGCCAACTGCGCGCCGGCGTGGCTCGCGCCGACGATCACTGCTCGTTCGGGAGTCATGCACTCGGCCTGGGAGTGAGGCGAACCATCAGCTTGCTGATACCCCTGACGAAATTCGATTGCACATACTCGGGTTCGCCGACAACCTCGATGTTCTCAAAGCGAGGGAGCAATTCCTCCCACAGGATTCGAAGCTGCAACTCAGCAAGTCGGTTTCCCATGCACCTGTGCACGCCGAACCCGAACGAGATGTGATTGCGGGCGTTGCTCCTATCGATGATCAACTCATCGGCCCGCTCGAAGACACGCTCATCGCGGTTACCAGAGGCGTACCACATCACGACCTTGTCGCCCTTGCGGATGAATTGCCCGTTCAACATGATGTCTTTTTTCGCGACTCGGCGCATGTACGCCAACGGGGTCTGCCAGCGAATGATCTCGGACACCATGTTGGGAATCAGGTCAGGGTTCGCCTTCAACTTCTCGAACTGATCGGGGAACTGGTTCAAGGCGAGTACCCCTCCGCTCATCGAGTTGCGAGTCGTGTCGTTTCCCCCGACGATCAGCAATACCAAATTGCCGAGGAATTCCATCGGGCGGTCGATGAGATCCTTGGTGTCCTCGTTGGCCTGCAGCATCGTGATCAGATCGAAGCCCGGTCGCTCCCCGTTGGCGGTACGGGCCGCCTTGTCATGCCAGAGAGCGCTGAGCCCCTTCGCCATGTCGACCATGCCACGAAACACTCTGTCGTTGTCGGAAGGACCACCATTGGCTTGCTCCATGGAGGTGGCGAGGTCCGACCATTCCACGAGCTTGTGCCGCTGCTCGTACGGGTAGTCCAGCAGGGTCGCGAGCATGCGCGCTGTCAGTTCGATGGAGACGTGGTGCACCCAATTGAACGGCTGATCCACCGGTAGATCGTCCAGCACTTCCTGGACACGCGAGCGGATCAGCCCCTCCATCTCGCGCAGGTTCTTCGGCGCGACAACCCCTTGGACGGAAGCGCGCTGCAAGTCGTGTTGTGGCGGATCCATCGCGATGAACATGGCGATGTCCATAAAACGAGGCGGTCTCCCGATGATGATGAACGGCTCTGCGGAGAAAGCTTCGTGGTTCTTGTCGACGGCGATGATGTCCGCGTGGCGGGTCACCGACCAGAACGGGCCGAACGGACTGCGAGCCTGGTAATGCACCGGCGCCTCGTTGCGCACGCGTTCGAAGTAGGACTTCCAGCGGCCTTGGCGGTAGAGGAACGGGTTGCTGAGATCGATGTCGGCGATATCGACGTCCTCGACCGGAGGAATGGGCGTCTCGGTGAAGATCTTCTTACCATTGGTTCCGGTTACCCACCGACGTGTCTTGTCGTAGAGGTGTGCGCCGCGGATTTGCAGCTCCAGAGGCACGGCAGACTGGGCTTTGGCGGCCACTGCCGCGGGAATACTCATTATTGTTTCCTCCAAATCCATGACGTTGTTTCAGAGCTGGAACTCAGGTAGCTCGACCGTCATGCCATCCCATGCCTCGGAGGCGGCCATCTGGCAGGACAGCCTCGACGTCGGCTGACGCTCGGGGTTCATCGCGAGCATCTCCTCTTCGTTGGCGCCGCAGAGTCCCACCGTGTCCGACCACTCGGGAGCGACGATCACGTGGCATGTTCCGCATGCGGCTTCCCCTCCACAATCGCCGTCGATGCCGGGCACCGCGTTATTGACCGCGATCTGCATCAAGGACTGCCCTTCGGTCAAGGGGGCTTCGTACTTCTCGCCGTCATGAGAGACGAAGGTGACGACTGCCATGGTTGACTCTCCTCAATCTGGAACTTCTCCTAACGAGTTTTGTCGCGCGTGACCAGCGTCGCTAGGCTCGCAAGAGTCAAAGAGTTGTGTTTTTAGCTCACGCGCAGGGAGGCACGTGAAACTCGACGACTCGGGTATGCCAGCGCTGGCTTTCCTGCAGATGCTGGACAGTGAGGCGCTGGGGCATGACGCCAGCATTGCGCTGCGCAGCATCATGGTTCGCGAGCACGTCACCGAGTCGATGTTGGTGGGCCGCGACGCACAGGTCCCCTTACGGTGGTTCAGGGAGATATATTCCGATTTCGATTGTGATCAGGGAACCCGTCTGGGTTTCGCGTTCGCTGAACACGCCAAACTGACGTCCTTTGGGGCACTCAGTGTTCCCTTGGTCAGTGCGGGCTCGGTAGCCGAGGTTGTCGAGTTGCTCGCTTATCTGCCGGTGATCACCACAGCCCTCAGCCCGTCGTTCCATTCGACGGAACGCGGCCTGACGATCGGGCTCACCGGTCGCACCGGTGACGCGGCCCTGAACTGCCTGGCCGTCACCTACGGTGGGCTGGCGCTGCTGCGTCTGCTCGACATGCTTGCGGGTGCCGTACCGAATATTGAACTGCATCTGAGTCATTCAGCGCCGGAGTCGTGGGTTCTTCATGACGAAGTGTTGGCGGGTCGGATCTTCTTCGACGCCCCCAGCTCGTTCATCCACGTTCCCGCGGCTACACTCGAAGAGGTCTGTCGATTCACCGATCCTGTGGCGTATCGGATTGCCGTCACCGATTTGCAGCGAACTCTCGATCAACGACGTGACGCATCGTTCTCCGAAAAAGTTAGAGACCTGCTGGAGAAAGATCCCGGACAAACGAACATCAGCCGGACGGCGGGCGAGCTCTCGATATCCCCGAGCACGCTGAAGCGGCGCCTGCGCGAAGAGGGGACCACCTTTCGCGAATTACGTCAGTCGTTCTTGCAGGAGCGAGCAATTCTGCGACTTCTCGACAGATCGGTGTCTGTGAGCGAGATCGCGGCAGAACTCGGGTACGCGGACCTCACGAACTTCACACATGCCTTCAAACGGTGGACCGGTCGTTCACCGCGCCACTTCAGAAGAACGCGCGACTGAGCGCGCATAGATCCGTCCTGGCGTGTGCTGGGCGCCCATCGGAACCGGCGGGCTCCACGATCGGCCGCATCTGTCACGTGGACAGGGTCGAGAAACGACACGAGCGGCGCGGGTTCTGGTCATCCCGGCACCGTCTTGGGAAGAGCCGCAACGATTTTCCAGATTTTTCATACCGCGCTAGGGGCGGGGGTGACTCGGACCGCCGGGCACGCTATGCTAACCGTCGTTCACGTCGGGGTCGGCGTTGAACGCGTGGTCGAGAGGAGCCCGGATGTCACACGACCAGCCGGCCATCATTGGTGCCGCCGAACTCACTCCAGGAAGAAACGTTCCGAACACCTCCACTGAATTGCATGTGCGCGCCGCGGTCGCGGCTCTCGCCGACGCAGGGGTGGCCCCAGACGAGGTCGACGGTCTCGTGTGCGCTGGGCCGATGACGAACGAGGGCTCGGTCTTCCTGTCCGAGGACCTCATGGACTATCTCGGGCTGCACAACCTGAAACTTCAGATGACCTGTCAGCTTGGCGGCGGGACCCATCTGGCCATGACGCGCATGGCGAGTAACGTCATCGCCCGAGGCGAGGCCGAGACGGTGCTGGTCGTGTCGGCGGGCAAGTTTCCGCCGATACGCGATGGCGGGCGCGAACTGATGGCGCTGGTGTGTGACCACGCGTTCGAGATGCCCTACGGACCGTCCGTGCCGGCGCTCTACGGCTTGATCGCGCAGGCATGGATGCACGAGACAGGACAGGGCAAGGCGGACATCGCCGAGGTCACCGCGTCGCAGGACCGCTGGGCGGCGCTGAACCCCGCGGCGATCGCGCACCGCTCGCAACGCCTGAGCGTGGAGGACGTGCTGGCGTCCCGACCGATCGCCGGGCCGTTCCACTTCTACCACTGCTCGATTCCCTGCGAGGGCGGTGGCGCGCTCGTGCTGGGCTCGGCCCGCCGGGCCCGCCAGGGCAAACACCGGCCGGTACACCTGCTCGGGTTTGGAGAGGGTCACACCCACGGCTTCCTGACCTCGCTGGCCCGCCCCGGTCGTACCGGGGCCGCCCGTTCTGGTCCGATGGCCTTCGAGCGCTCCGGACGGGCGCCGGCCGACATCGACATCGCCTTGCTCTACGACGCCTTCGCCTCAAACCCGGCGATGATCCTGGAGGAGGCGGGCTTCGTGAAGCCCGGCGGGGCAGGCGATTTCTACCGTGACGGCCGCGCCGATCCGGGCGGCGACCTTCCGGTGAACACTGACGGCGGCCTGATCCGGTTCGGGCACACCGGGACCTCCTCTGGCATTTCGCAGATCCTCGAGGGTTATTGGCAGTTGTCCGGTCGCGCCGAGGGCCGTCAGGTCTTCGGGGCGGACACCGCGTTCGTGCACAGCTACGGCTCGATGCTGTGCAGTCACGTCAGCATGGTGATGGAGGGAGCGTCATGACCGCAGCTTCGAGTTCGCTCGACGGTTTGCACGATCCTGAGGCGCTGCCGCCGCTGACCGATGTCAACCGTCCCTACTTCGCAGCAGCGGCCCGCGGCGTACTCGTCTTCCAGCGGTGCGCGAACGGCCACCCGTTCCTCTACCCGCGGCTGGTGTGTCCCGTCTGCCATGACGGTGAGTTGGCCTGGGAGACCGCGGCGGGTACTGGTGAGATCGTCAGTTTCGCGCCGGTGTACCGCCCCCCGTGGGACTCGTTCCCGCGCAGCGAGCCGTACGTCGTCGTGCTCGTTCGTCTGGACGAGGGGCCGCAGTTGTTGGCCAGTCTCGAGGGCGTGGCCCCCGATGAAGTTGCGATCGGCGCAAGAGTGCGCGCAGTGTTCGAGCGGGTGAACGAGGACCTTGGGCTGGTCCGATTCAGGCCGGCGGCGTCGTGAGCACGTACGGGGTCTCGGTGCTCGGCGCGGACTTGGCCACCCTTGTCGAGACCGCCGAGGCTACCGACCTCGCCGGCTTCGACGCCGCCTGGGCCTCGGAGTTCTACTCGCGCTCCGGCTCGATCTCGATGGCCGCGATGGCCGCGCGCACAAAGCGCTGCCGCATCGGGTCGTCGATCCTGTATGGCGTCGGGCGCAGCCCGCTCGTGCTCGCCACCGAGGCGCGTGACCTCGACGAGCTTTCAGGCGGGCGCGTCGTACTCGGGCTCGGCAACGGCACACGCCGCATGATGAGCGACTGGCACGGCGTGGAGGACACCTCCGCTCCCGCTCTGCGCATGGAGGAGCTGGTCCCGCTCGTGCGTCGGATCTGGAACCTGCACGAGGGCCCCGTGCGCCATGAGGGGCGCTTCTACCGGATGAATCTCGTCCCAACCGGCGACGTCGCGCCGCCGAAGCGAGCGATCCCGATCATCACCGCGGGCGTGCGTCCGCGGATGTGCGAGGTGGCAGGGCGCGTAGCCGACGGGTTGGCTGGTCATCCGCTGTTCACCACGAACTACGTCGAGGAGGTCGCCCGCCCAGCCGTCGTGCGCGGTGCGGAGCGGGCCGGACGCGATCCCGCCGACATTGAGATCGTCTCAATGGTCATCTGCGCGGTGCACGACGACCCACAGATCGCACGTCGTGAGGCCGCGCAGCAGATCGCGTTCTACTCCTCGGTGAAGACCTACGAGCACGTGCTCGACGTCAGCGGTTTCGCCAGGCAGGGAGCGGCCATCCGCGACGCGTTCGCGCGGCGTGACCTGCCGGCCATGTTCGCCGCGGTCACCGACGACATGATCGACGCGATGGCGGTGGCCGGCACCGCCGCCGAGGTCCGAGAAGGGCTGCGCCGCTACGAGGGCGTGCTGGACCACATCGTTCTCTACTCACCCTCGATTGGCCTCGCGCCCGAGCGCATCGCCGAGAACCTCGGCAGCCTCATTCGCGATTGTGCGCCGGCCTTCGCCGGCGGGAAAGGTGACCAGAGTGGCTGACGCATCGCTCATCGGGACGCAACTCGGGAGGACCACGTTTCCCGTCGACCGGTCCAAAGTGCGCGAGTTCGCACTTTCGCTCGGCGACCGCGACCCGGTCTACCAGGACGTCGCGGCCGCCCGCGCCGCCGGCTTCGGCGCGATCCCCGCTCCTCCGACCTTCGTAGTCTCCTCGGCTCACTGGCGCGCCGACGACGATATGTTCGGCGCCCTCGGGCTCGACCTGCGACGCGTACTGCACGGTGAGTGCGGCTGGGAGTATTTCGCGCCGGTGTTCGTCGGCGACGAGCTCACCGAGACTCGTCGGGTGTCGAACGTGACCAGCCGCGAGGGCAAGCGCGGCGGCACCATGACAATCGTGACGATCGAGACCGACTTCACCAACCAGCGCGACGAACTCGTCGTGCGCCAGACCGACGTCTTGATCGAAACCGGAGGCTCCACCCAATGACGACATCCCCCGCGCCGGTGGCGTTGGCCATCGGCGACGAGATGCCGAGCTCACAGTTCGGCCCGCTGACGCGCTCGCACATCGTCCGCTACGCCGGCTCCGGCGGCGACTTCAACCCGATCCACCACGACGAGGAGTTCGCCCGCGCGGCCGGCATGCCCGGTGTGTTCGGTATGGGACTGCTGCACGGCGGTGTGCTCGCGCAGCGGCTGACCGCCTGGGTGGGGCTGGCCAACATCCGCTCGTTCCGCATCCGGTTCACTGGTCAGGTATGGCCCGGTGACCTGCTCAGCTTCGGCGGCAGGGTCACCGGCGTGCGCGAGGCCGGAGGGCACCAGGTGGCAGACCTCGAACTCGTGGTCACGCGCCAGACCGGCGAACCCGCGATAAAGGGGAGCGCCGTCGTGCAGGTGGCCCGGTGAGCGCGCCAACGAGCGACGTCACCGGCCTCGGGATGACGTTCGGGACCTTCGACGAAGGCCGGGCGTGGGTCGGTCATCGCTCCGAACCGCGGCATGCGTGGTTCCCGATCGACCGCTCGATGGTGTTGTACTACTGCTCGCTCGTCGAGGACGCGAACCCCCGTTACTGGGAGGGTGAGGACTGCCCGCCCGGGCTGCTGATGAGCCTCGGCTTCGCGCCGCAGTGGGTGCCCGGGTACCTAGCGCGTGCCGACATGATGTTCGCGCTCAGCGTCCCGTTGCCGGGCCACCACATCATCAACGCCTCGACGACGACGGAGTTCGAACGCCGGCCCCGGGTAGGCGATCACGTGTCGATCGTGGAGGAGATCGCCTCGATCTCCGAGCCGAAGACGACGCGGGTGGGCACCGGCGTGTTCATCACCACGGTGAGCACCTTCTCCGACCAGCACGGTGAGGTCATCGGCCGCAACACCAACGTGCTCTTCCGATACGACACTGCCGATAGTGACGGCGCATCATGAACGACTCCGCCGAGCACAGCATGGTCCGCGTCCCCGTGCGGTTCGAGGACATCGCCGTCGGCGACACCCTGACGCCCGTCTCGATCGACATCAGCTACAAGCGCATCTGCATGAACGCGGCTTCGACATGGGACTGGTTCCCCGGTCACCACGACCCCGACTACGCGCGCAGCCAGGGCCAGCGCACGATCTACCTGTCAACCCTCTTCTTCCATGGCTTCATCGACCGCGGCCTCAACGAATGGGCCGGACCCGACGCACTCATCCGGCGCCGCAGAATCTCAATGATCCGGTCGATCTACCCGGGCCAGACCGCGACCCTGAGCGGCAAGGTCGTGGCCAAACGCGACGATGGCGGACGGCGCCTCGTCGACCTCGAGTTGCTCGTCTCGAGCGAAGCTGGTCCGTGCGTGCCGAGTGAAGCCACCGTTGAGCTGGCCGACCCGTTTGTCGAGGTGCCGGGGTGAACTGCCACTCACATGCGAGGCGACGGTGAGGGACGGAGGCTCGGTGGCCGAGCAACCGATTCGCTACGAGGTCGTCGACAGCGTGGCCTGGCTGACGATCAACCGGCCCGAGGCGCGCAACGCGCTGAACAACGCTGTGCGCACGGGGCTTTTCGACGCGGTACGCCGCTTCAATGACGACGACGCGGCGAAGGTGCTCGTCCTCACCGGCGTGGGCGATAAGGCGTTCTGTGCCGGCGGGGACTTGAAGGAGATGGCGCACAACGCGCTCAAGGTTCCGCCGAAGGACTTCGCTCCGCAGTTCGGCCGCAACATCGATGTCGCGAAGCCGACGATCGCGGCCGTCAACGGTGTCGCTTTCGCCGGGGGCTTCCTGCTCGCGCAGCAGTGCGACCTGGTCGTGGCTGCCGAACACGCGACCTTCGCCGTCAGCGAGGTCAAAGTCGGCCGCGGGTCGCCCTGGGCGGCACCCCTGTCCTGGCTGGTGCCTCCGCGCATCGCCATGCAGATCCTGCTGACCGGCGAGCCGATCACCGCCGAGCGCGCCCACCAGGTCGGCTTGGTCAACGAGGTGGTGCCAGCCGATCAGTTGCGCGAGCGTACCCAGCAGTTGGCGCTCAGCATCGCCGCGAACGCACCGCTATCGGTGCTTGCGTCCAAGCGCACCGTGTACCTCTCGGCACAGCACCCCCTCGCCGCCGCCTACGACCTGGCCGACGAGATATGGGAGCCGGTCTATCTGAGCGACGACGCGCAGGAAGGCCCTACGGCGTTCCGCGAGAAGCGCGCACCACAGTGGAAGGGACGCTGACATGGCGGTGACCATGCAGTCGGTAATCGTCGACATCGAAGCCGAAACGGCCGCGTTGCGCGAACTCATCGCACCGCTGCCCGAAGGTCCGCGCGGCTGGGACGCGCCGACTCCGGCCGTGGGCTGGGCGATCCGCGACCAGATCAGCCATCTGGCGTTCTTCGACGACGTGGCGGTGCGCTCGGCCACCGACCCCGACGGTTTCAGCAGCGACTACCTGCCGATGATGGCCGACGGAAGCATCTCACCCGACGTCATCGCTGAGCGCTACCGTCAAATGCCGGCTGCCGACCTGCTCGCGTGGTTCGACACGTCGCGTGCAGCCCTCGTTGCGGCGTTCGCGGACATTGCCCCGGCGACCCGCCTGCCGTGGTTCGGGCCGCCGATGAGCGCGGTCTCGTCGCTGACAGCGCGACTCATGGAGACCTGGGCGCACGGCCAGGACATCGTCGACGCGCTCGGCGCGACCCGCGAGGCCACGGCACGGCTGCGGCACGTGGCCCACATCGGGGTGGGTGCGCGCGCTTTCAGCTACCTGGCCAACGGTCTGGACCTCCCCGCGGACCCGGTACGCGTCGAGCTGACCGCTCCGGACGGCAGCGTCTGGACGTGGGGGCCAGCCGACGCCGCCAACCGCGTGAGCGGGCCGGCGCTGGACTTTTGCCTGTTGGTGACCCAACGCCGCCACCGCGACGACACCGCTTTGGTCGCCGACGGACCGCTGGCCGACCAGTGGCTCGCGATCGCCCAGGCCTTCGCGGGGCCCCCTGGCGGCGGGCGCGTGGCGGGCCAGTTCGCAGGGGGGCAGCGGTGAGCGTCCCGGTCCGCATCGGCAACTGCTCCGGCTTTTACGGCGACCGCATCGCCGCAGCCCGCGAGATGGTCGAGGGCGGTCCGATCGATGTCCTGTGCGGTGACTATTTGGCCGAGCTGACCATGCTCATCCTGGCCAAGGCCCAGGCCAAAGACCCGTCCGGCGGGTACGCGCGGACTTTCCTCACCCAAATGGAACAGGTGCTGGGCACCTGTCTCGATCGTGGCATCAAGGTCGTCGCGAACGCGGGCGGGCTCAATCCCGCCGGCTTGGCCGCCGCGTTGCGCGAGCTGTCCGCACGTCTCGGCCTCACCGCGCGCGTCGCGCACGTCGAGGGCGACGACCTACGTGGCGGCCTCCACGCAATCACGCCGCCCGTCGGCGACATCAAACCGGTATCGGCCAACGCCTACCTCGGCGCCTGGGGCATCACCGAGGCGCTGCGTTCGGGCGCCGACGTCGTCGTGACCGGCCGGGTCACCGACGCATCCCTGGTGGTCGGTCCAGCCGCCTGGTGGCACAGCTGGGCGCCCGAGGACTGGGATCGGCTCGCGGGCGCGGTCGTCGCCGGGCACGTGATCGAGTGCGGCCCTCAGGCGACAGGCGGCAACTACGCGTTCCTCGACGAGATCACCGACCGCCGCTACCCGGGGTTTCCGATCGCCGAGGTCGCCGAGGACGGCTCTTCGGTGATCACGAAGCATCCCGGCACGGGAGGATTGGTCTCAGTCGGCACGGTCACCGCCCAGCTGCTCTACGAGATCGCTGAACCTGCCTACCTCGGCCCCGACGTCGTCGCCCACTTCGACACCATCCGGCTGGCTCAACAGGATGAGCACCGCGTCGCGATCAGCGGTACGAAAGGCAGTCCGCCGCCGGACACGTTGAAGGTGGCGTTGAATGAGGTGGGCGGCTTCCGTAACACGATGACCATGGTGCTCACCGGCCTCGACATCGAGGCCAAGGCGGCCTTCGCCGAACAGCAGCTCTTCGACGTTCTCGGCGGACGCGACGCCTTCGACGAAGTCGACGTGAGGCTGTTGCGTTTCGACGTCTCCGATGCACCGACGAACGAGCAAGCCTGCGCGCACCTGCGTGTGACGGTCAAGGACGCCGACCCGCGCAAGGTGGGCCGAGCATTCTCCGGCGGGGTCATGGAGATCGCCCTGGCCGGTTTCGCCGGCTTCCACACCACCACGCCACCGTCCTCGGAGACCGCCTTCGGCATCTACCGGCCGGCCTACGTTGCGCGCTCGGCCCTCACGCACGTACTGGTCGACGCCGACGGCACACGGCACGAGATCCCCGACCCGCCGACCGGTGCCGTCCCGCCGGCTGGGATTGCCCCGCCCGCGAAGCTGCCGGTGCCGTCCGGGCCGACACGTCGTGCGCCGCTCGGGTCGGTACTCGGCGCGCGGTCCGGAGACAAGGGCGGCAACGCTAACCTCGGCCTGTGGGCACGGGATGACCCTGGGTACGCGTGGGCGCGCGACTACTTCAGCGTCGAGCGGCTGCGCACACTGCTCGGGCCGGAGACGGCGCACCTGCCCATCGAGCGCTTCGAACTGCCGAACTTGCGCGCCCTCAACGTGGTGGTGCACGGCTTGCTCGGTGACGGAGTGGCCTCCTCGACCCGGCCGGACGCGCAGGCCAAGGGGCTCGGGGAATATGTGCGGTCCCGCATGGTGGACATTCCCCAGTCGCTGCTCGTCACACACTAAATCCGGTGCGGGGCGCCGTCTACCTGCTGTGTAACCGCGCCGCTGAACAGCGCCGCAACGGCCGCGGCGGCCAGCATCGCCTCAATCGTCGCGTCGTCCAGCGACGCCGGCATGTACGCGGACGCGTTGAGCAATGACAGCACGGCGGCGACCAGGCCCTGTGCGCGCTCACGGTCCAGATCGCCCCGTGCTCGTACGAGCGCGTCGACCCAGAAGGACTCGTACCTGTGCTGTCGGCGTCGCAGGGCACGGGTCGCCAGCGGCGACAGCGAGCGGTGCTCGCGGGCGTAGACGGCCAACAGGCCGCGTCGTCGCGCGCCGAAGGCCGCGTGTAGGTCGACAAGGGCGTGCAGGACCTCCGTCGGTGTGCCGGCGTTGGTGGCGCGCCGGGCGCCAGCCAGCAGCTCAGTCATGGCGGCGTCGCATAACTCGCGCAGGATCGCGTCCTTGTTCTGAAAGTGCCGGTAGACGGCCGGCCCGCTCACCCCTGCTGCGGCACCGATGTCGTCGATGCCCACGGCGTGAAAGCCTTGCCGCGCGAACAGGTCGGCGGCGGCCTCGAGGAGCAGTTTGCGGCGCAAACCGGCCACTTTCAGGCCTCCTGTCGATTTGTGGTTACGTTGTTCGCCGTCCGATCCGCTGGGCCGGGCTGGGATCCTACCGGCGCTGGGGTTGCCTGCGTCGGCACCCGCCGCACCAAATCAAGGGAGGTGAACGAAACCGCTAGCCCCCGCCGATGCTGTCGCATCCTCTTCTCAGTTCATGATTTAGGGGCCCTGCTTCGAACCCGCGATGTGCAGCGGCACGACTCAGCGCAAAACGACTCCGCCCTCGATGCCCGTGAACTGCGCGCGCAGCTCGGTCTTGAGCAGCTTGCCGGTGGCGTTGCGCGGCAGTTCGGCGACGAAGTGCACGTCACGCGGACACTTGAAGTGCGCCAGCCGCTCCCGGCACCACGCCACGATCTCCTCGGCGCTCGGTGCCTGTGTTGCCGGGTCGGCGACGACGATCGCGACGACGCGTTCGCCCCACTTTGAGTCCTTGCCGCCGATCACGGCGGCGTCGAGTACCGCCGGGTGGCGGAAGAGAACTTGCTCGACCTCGATCGGGTAGACGTTCTCGCCGCCGGAGATGATCATGTCCTTCTTGCGGTCGACGAGGGTGATGAAGCCCTCGGCGTCCATGCGCCCGAGGTCGCCCGTGTGGAACCAGCCCCCGCGTAACGCCTCGGCGCTCGCCTCGGCCTTCATCCAGTAGCCGGTGAACACATTCGGGCCGCGCACGATCAGTTCGCCCACGGTGTCGGTCGCGACGTCGCGGTCGTCGTCGTCGACGATGCGGGCGTCGACATGCATTGCGACGCGGCCGATCGACCCGGCCCGCTTGCTGATGTTCTCGGCGTCTAGGACGGTCACCAGGGGAGCGGTCTCGGTCATGCCGAAGCCCTCGGTGAAGGGCACGCCTCGCTCGCGCATGAAGTCGATGACCGTGAGAGGGACGGGCGACCCGCCGCCCATGGCGAAACGCAGCGCAGACAGGTTGAAGGAGTCGAAGTCGGACACCTGTGTGAGAGCGGTCCACATGGCCGGCACCATGAACTGAACCGTGACGTGGTGGTCGGCCATCGCCTGCAGCGTAGCTCGCGGCTCGAAGGACGGCATGATGACGCTGGTGCCGCCGACGTAGAGCAGCGGCAGGGTGTGTACTCCCAGCCCGCCGATGTGGAACATCGGCGCCACCGCGACGGTGACGTCCTCGCCCCGCAGGCCGATGTCGGTGCCGAGGACGTTGATCGCGTTCCATAGCAGGTTGTCGTGGGTGAGGATCGCGCCCTTGGGTCGGCCCGTCGTCCCCGACGTGTACATGATGAACGCGGGGTCGCTGCCGTCGACGTCACCGTTGAGCGGTTCGAGCGCGGCGCCCGAGACGACGTCTTCGTAGCCGAGCTCGCCCGGCGCCGGCACCCCACCGGCGCGCACGACATGGCGCACGCGGACTCCGGACTCGGTGACGGCGCTCCTGGCCTGCGCGGCGAACGGCTCGTGGAAGACCAGAACATCGGCGCCTGAGTCGGCCAGGATGTAGCCGATCTCGGGTCCGGCAAGGCGCACGTTGAGCGGAACTGCAAGTGCGCCCATTTTGGCGCAGCCCAGCAGCACCTCGATGAACTCGGTCGAATTGACCAGCAGCATCGCGACCCGATCGCCCTTGCGCACGCCGAGGGCGATGAGTGCGGCGGCGACCTGGTTGGTGCGCCGATCGAGGTCGGCGTAGGTGATGTGCGCGCCGTTGCTGATCAACGCGGTGCGCCCGCCGTTGAGGAAGGCGCGCCGGGTCACCCACTGACCGATGCCGAGTTTCATGCGATTCCCTTTCATTCCGCGGCGACTCAGTAGGACGCGGGCAGTTTCAGGCTGTGCTGCGCCACGAAGTTGAGGATCATTTCGCGGCTGATCGGCGCGGTGCGCATGAGCCGGGCCGGACCCCACAACGTGGCGAGGCCGTACTCGGTGGCCATGCCGTTGCCGCCGTGGGTCTGAATCGCCTGGTCGAGCGCCAGGATGCCCGCCTCGGCTGCGGCATATTTCGCCATGTTCGACGCCTCACCCGACCCCGGATCGCCGGCGTCGTGCAGGGCGGCGGCACGCTGAGTCATCAACCGGGCCAGCTCAACCTGGATCTTGGCGTGGGCGAGCGGGTGCGATACGCCCTGGTGCGAGCCGATCGGCGCTCCCCACACGTGGCGGTTGCGGGCGTAATCGGCGGCTTTATCCAGCGCGTAGCGACCGATGCCGTTGCCGAGCGCCGCCCCCATGATTCGCTCCGGGTTCAGGCCCATGAAGACCTGGCGCAGGCCCTCGTTCTCCGCGCCGATAAGGTTGGCGGCCGGCACGCGGACGTCATCGAAGAATAGAGTGAACTGCTTCTCTGGAGTGACCGCCTGCACCGGGATGAGTGACTTGGTGAGCCCGCGGACATCGGTGGGCACGACGAGCAAGCTGAGTAGTCCGCGACCACTGTCGTTGGTAGACGTTCGGGTGACGACCAGGATCGCTTCGGCTTCGTCGACACCAGAAATGTAGTACTTGGTGCCGTTGATGACCCAGTCGTCGCCGTCGCGTTTCGCGGTCGTGGAGATGTTGTGCGAGTTCGAGCCCGCGTCCGGCTCGGTGATCGCGAATGCCATGATCGTCTCGCCGCTGGCGATGCCCGGCAGCCACTGCTGCTTGAGTTCCTCACTGCCGAATGCCTGGATGATCGTGCCGCAGATGGTCGGCGAGACGACGGTCATCAGCAGCGGGCAGCCCGCCGCGGCGAGCTCCTCACCGACGATCTGCATGTCGTAGATGCCGCCGCCGCCGCCGCCGTACTGCTCGGAAAGGTTCACCCCGAGGAAGCCCTGTTTGCCCACGGCCTGCCACAGCTCGGTGCTTTTCGCGCCGGCCAGCGACTTTTCCAGGTAGTACTCGTGTCCGAAGTCCTTGGCGATCTCGGCGACCGCCTTGCGCAGGTCCTGACGTTCCGCTGTCTCGTGCAATTCCATGACACTCCTCACATCGGTATCGACGCGCCACCGATCGGGAGCGCGCCGGGTTGATTAGAGCTCGGTGGCGTCCGACGCCACTTCACCGCCGTCCACCGCCTCGACCACGGCGAGGACGTCACCGCTCGAGACCTGATGGCCGACCTGGACCGGCAGGGCGTTCAGCACCCCGTCAATCGGGCTCGCGACGGTGTGCTCCATCTTCATCGTCTCCAGGACGACAAGGGTTTGGCCCGCCGAGACCGTCTCGCCCTCGGCGACTGGCAGTCGGACCACCGAACCCGGCATCGGCGCGGTGAGCGACCCGGGCGGGTTCAGAGTGCTCGGGTCGACGAAGCGTGGCGCCAGCCGCAGGGCGGAGTAGCCGGCGACCGAGTCGAGGTGGGCAACATCGCCGTCGAGGACGACATCATAAGTGCGGCGCACCCCGTCGACGCGCAGCACCACCCGCTCGCTACTGCCCTCGACAACCTCGACGTCGGCCAACGGCTCGTCGTCGACCTGCAGGCAGGTCCCTGTCGAACCTAACGTGTACCCGACGCGCACTTCGCGCCCACCCTGGGTCTGCCAGGTTGTGGTCTGCGGCTGCGAAGGGTTGTTGCGCCAGCCGGCGGGCAACGTGGCCTGCAGAGTTGCGACGGCACGCCGCGCGGCCACCCCGGCCACGGTCGCCGCGACGGCGTGCAGGCGCTCGGACTGCGTGTCTGGGAGGGCAGCGCCGAGTTGGGCGACGTCGTGTCGGTCAAGGAACCCAGTGTCGGTGCCCCGCCCGGCGAACTCGTCATGGCGCAGGACGCGAACAAGCAGGTTGCGATTGGTGGTCACGCCGTGAATACGGGCGCCGGCTAGCGCCGCCGAGAGGCTGGCAAGTGCCTCGTCGCGCGTTGGTGCCCACGCGATGACCTTGGCCAGCAGCGAATCGTAGTAATGACTGATGACCGAACCGGCACGAAAACCCGAGTCAACCCGCACGCCGGCAAGCGCCGGGACATCCAAGGTGCGCAGGGTGCCGGTACAGGGCCGGTAGTCATCGGCCGGATCCTCGGCGCACAGACGGGCCTCGACCGCGTGACCGCGAATTCGCGGGTTGTGCATCTCCTCAGGCAGCGGGCGGCCCATGGCTACGAGCAGCTGGGCACGCACCAGGTCGAGGCCGGTGATCAGCTCGGTAACCGGGTGCTCGACCTGCAGCCGGGTGTTCATCTCGAGGAAGGCGAAGGAGTCGGCTTTGCCATCCTGAGCGGCGTCGTAGACGAACTCGACCGTCCCGGCGCCTACGTAGCCGACGGCGCGCGCGGCGGCGATGGCGGCCTCGCTCATCCGAGCGCGCAACGCGTCGTCGACGACCGGTGACGGCGCCTCCTCGATCACCTTCTGGTGTCGACGCTGCACGGAGCACTCGCGCTCGAACAGAGAGACGACGTTTCCGTGCGTGTCGGCCATGATCTGGATCTCGACGTGGCGTGGGCGCTGGACGTAACGCTCGAGGAAGACGGTGCCGTCGGCGAACGCTGCGGCGGCCTCACGCGAAGCGGAGGTGACCGCTTCGTCGAGCTCGTCCGGCGACGCGACAATGCGCATGCCTCGGCCACCGCCGCCAGCGCTGGCCTTGACCAGCACGGGGTAGCCGACGTCGGCGGCCAGCTTCGCCAGCTGCTCGGCCGATAGCCCCGTCGTGTCGCCACCGGGCAGCACAGGCACCCCCGCGTCGGACATCGTCTTCTTGGCCTGCAGCTTCGAGCCCATCGCGTCGATCGCCCCGGGCGGCGGACCGATGAAGACGAGGTCGGCGGCGGCACAGGCGCGCGCGAACCCGGCGTTTTCCGAAAGGAAGCCGTAGCCGGGGTGTACTGCGTCCGCGCCGGTGAGCGAGGCAGCGGCGATGATCCGGTGGATGTCGAGGTAGGTCTCGGCGGCAGACGAGCCGGGAAGGTGCACGGCCTCGTCGGCGTCGGCGACGTGCCACGCGTCGGCGTCGGCGTCGGAATAGACCGCGACGGTGGCGATCCCGAGATCGCGGCAAGTGCGGAACACCCGCAGCGCGATCTCGCCACGGTTGGCGACCAGGACCTTGCGGATCTTGGGCATCGCCATCACATCCGGAACACGCCGTAGCCACGCTGGCCACGGACCTCGCCGTTGTGGATCACCGACAGGCAAAACCCGAGAACGGTCCGCGTATCGCGGGGATCGATGATCCCGTCGTCGTAAAGTCGGCCGCTGTTGGCCAGTGCGACGGATTCGCGCTCGATCTGTTCCTCGACGGCGGCGCGCATCTGGGCGTCGGCCTCCTCGTCGAAGGGCAGCCCGCGGTCGGCGGCGGACTCGCGCGCCACGATGGACAGCACTCCGGCCAGTTGCGCCGGACCCATCACGGCCGACTTCGAGTTAGGCCAAGCGAATAGGAAACGCGGCGAGTACGATCGCCCGCACATGCCGTAGTTCCCGGCACCGTAGGACGCACCCATGGTGATGGTCACGTGGGGGACCGTGCTGTTGGATACGGCGTTGATCATCTTGGCGCCGTCCTTGATGATGCCGCCCTGTTCGTACTCGGCACCGACCATGAAACCGGTGGTGTTCTGCAGGAAGATGAGGGGGGTGTCGATCTGATTTGCCAGTTGGATGAACTGCGAACCTTTCTCGGCCTCCTCACTGAACAGGATGCCCCGTGCGTTTGCGAGGATGCCGACCGGGAAGCCGTGGATCGAGGCCCAGCCGGTGACGAGTGACGTGCCGTAGAGAGGTTTGAACTCGTCGAAGGCCGAGCCGTCGACCACTCGGGCGATGACGTCGCGGGGGTCGAAGGGCACCTTCGGATCGACGGAGGCGATGCCGAGCAGCTGATCGGGGTCGTGCACCGGTGGGTGCGGCGGCGTGGTGGGTCCGGGGCCGTTCTTCCGCCAGTTGAGCCGCGCCATGATGCGACGGCCGATGCGGATCGCATCCTGCTCGTCCTCGGCCATGTAATCGGCCAGCCCCGAGGTGCGGGCGTGCATGTCGGCGCCGCCGAGCGACTCGTCATCGGAGACCTCGCCCGTGGCCATCTTGACCAGCGGCGGACCGCCGAGGAACACCTTGGAACGGTTGCGCACCATCACGACGTAGTCGCACATGCCCGGGACGTACGCACCTCCCGCGGTCGAGTTGCCGAAGACCAAGGCCAGTGTCGGCAGCCCCGCTGCGCTGTGCTGGGTCAAGTCGTGGAACAGCTGTCCGCCGGGCACGAAGATCTCTGCCTGTGTGGGCAGGTCGGCGCCGCCAGATTCGACGATGTTGATGATGGGCAGTCGGTTCTCCCGCGCGATGGCCATGCCGCGGAACACCTTGCGGAAGGTATAAGGGTTCGATGCGCCGCCGCGGACGGTGGGGTCGTGGGCGATGATCATCGACTCGATGCCCTCGACCACGCCGATGCCTACCACCACGCTACCGCCGACGGGGAACTTACTGCCCCAGGCGGCGAAGGGGCATAGTTCGAGGAACGCCGTGTCGGGGTCGAGCATCAGCTCGATGCGCTCGCGGACAAGCAGCTTGCCCCGCTTATGGTGGCGCGCAACGTATTTCGCGCCGCCGCCGCCGTTGACCAGCGCCAGTTGCTCCGCGATGGTGTCGAGTTGCGCGCTCAGTCCTTCGCGGTTCTTGAGATAGCCGGGCGCGGTGTCGTCGACCCGATCGGGCAGGACCTGTACCAAAAGTTTTCCCTCCGGGCGAGCATCGACGTCGATCTGCTAGGCGCTGATGTTAGCCGCAATTAACATCAGGTGACAACCGCGGCAGGCCGGGCGTCAGATTTGTTTCCCGCGCCGCGATTCCGTCGAATCGCGATGGACGAAGCGGTGCGCTGCGCTGCAGATCGAGCGATCGTGTCGGCGGCAACTGAATACTGACCAGAGCGCGGCAACTGAATTTTGACCAGCTTCCTAGAGACCCTGGGTTCGGGTGAGCCAGGGAGGAAGCGAGTGTTGAGCGTGGAGGACTGGGCAGAGATCCGGCGGTTGCGCCGGTCGGAGCAGTTGTCGATTTCTGAGGTGGCGTGGGTGATGGGGGTGGCACGCAACACGGTGAAGTCGGCGTTGGCCTCCGACCGCCCGCCGAAGTATCAGCGCGAGCGGGTGGGGTCGGTGGCTGATGAGGCCGAGCCGCGGATCCGGGAGCTGCTGAGCGCGTATCCACGGCCACGGCGCTGCCGGTGATGACGATGGTATGTGGGTATTCCCGATGGGCATCAGCGTTGTTGATCCCTACCCGCAGTGCCGAAGATCTGTGCCGCCGGTGGTAACACCTTTCGGTACTGGGTGTTGTTCCTCGGGTGTTTGTCTGGGACGGAGAGGGTGCGGTCGGGCGCTGGCGGGCGCGGATGCCCGAGTTGAGCACGGCATGCCAGGCGTTCCGCGGAACGGTGGCGGCCAAGGTGGTGATCTGCAAGCCCGGTGATCCCGAAGCCAAGGGGCTAGTGGAGCGCTTTCACGACTACCTGGAACGGGCATTCCTGCCGGGGCGGGTGTTCACCAGCCCGACGGACTTTAACGCCCAGCTCGGTGAGTGGTTGGTTATCGCCAACCACCGCCAGCATCGAGTGTTGGGGTGCCGACCGGCAGACCGGATCGAGGCCGACAAGGCCGCGATGCTGCCGCTATCGCCGGTGGAACCGACTACCGGGTGGCGGACCCATGCCCGGCTGCCGCGCGATCACTACGTGCGTCTCGACGCCAACGACTACTCGGTGCACCCCGCTGCGGTGGGCCGGCACATCGAGGTCGTCGCCGACCTGGCGCGTGTGCGGGTATGGTGTGCCGGCCGGCTGGTCGCCGATCACGACCGGATCTGGGCCAAGCACCAAACGATCAGCGACCCGGCGCATCTGGCAGCGGCCAAGGCGATGCGCCGCAATCGGTTCGACGTGGTCACCCTGCCCACCCAGGTCGAGGTCCAGCAGCGGCCGTTGACCGACTACGACGCTCTGATCGACATCGACGGGCCGGTGGCGTGATGGCCCCCAAGACTGCGGCCACCCACCGCGATGTGACCGCCGAGCTGGCCTATCTGACCCGAGCGCTCAAGGCGCCCACCTTGCGCGAGGCCGTCGACAGGCTCGCCGAGCGGGCGCGGACTGAGACGTGGAGCTACGAGGAGTTCCTCGCCGCGTGTCTGCAGCGTGAGGTTTCGGCCCGCGAGTCCCACGGCGGTGAAGGCAGAATTCGGGCTGCGCGGTTCCCCTCGCGGAAATCGTTGGAAGAGTTCGACTTCGACCACGCCCGCGGCCTCAAACGCGACCTCATCGCCCATCTGGGCACGCTCGACTTCGTCACCGCACGCGACAACGTGGTGTTCCTGGGTCCGCCAGGGACAGGGAAAACACACTTGGCAATCGGGATCGCGATCCGCGCCTGCCAGGTTGGGCATCGGGTCTTGTTCGCCACCGCCAGCCAGTGGGTCGATCGGCTCGCCGCAGCCCATCACCGAGGCACTCTGCAGGCCGAGCTTGTCCGGCTGGCCCGTTACCCACTGCTGGTCGTCGACGAGGTCGGCTACATCCCCTTCGAGCCCGAAGCGGCCAACCTGTTCTTCCAGCTGGTGTCCTCCCGCTACGAACGGGCCAGCCTCATCGTCACCTCGAACAAGCCATTCGGCCGTTGGGGTGAAGTCTTCGGCGACGACGTCGTCGCCGCCGCCATGATCGACCGCCTCGTCCACCACGCCGAGGTCATCTCACTCAAAGGAGACAGCTACCGCATCAAAGACCGAGACCTCGGCCGCGTCCCCACGGTCACGGCCGACGAACAATGACCCCAGCTGGTCAAAATTCACTTGCCGGCAACTGATCAGTATTCAGTTGCCGTTGACAGATCGAAATAGACTTGCGGGAGCGACGGCACACAGGGCCCTTGCGAGGTCGTATCGAGTTCCTCGTCCGGCGCGTGTGGTCTACGGTCGCGATCTCGGGTGAACGCCAGCAGTGATTGTCAGCGTCGCGCCATGCGCCTCAGCCAACCGAGCCTGCATAACGCCGGGTCGGTCGGAATCTATCGGTTCTCGTCAACTGCGGCCAGCAGCGGAGCGGCCTGATCAGGTGCCTGCCCGAGGGTATACAGCCCGAGACTGCCGAGAAAACCCGCACCGTGCTCGATAAGCATTTCAGTCGAGAGGTTCAGTTGTCCGTCTATCCAGCGACGGAGTATCTCGAACAGGCCCCCGACACCGTAGGTAGCGGCGAGATCTGCGACTTGGAGCACATCGCTGGGTATATCGAGGTGCAAGCGGGCCTCTCTGAGGACCAGCTCCGCAAAATCGGTCATCAGTTCGCTTCGCAGTTGCCGAAGAAGGGGTTCCGCGCCCGATTCGACAAACAGTATGCGGGCCATGCTGGGATCGTTCTCGATCACCTGAACCAGGGCCTTGATCGGAGCGTAAGCGAGTTCTTGAGGCGCAACCGTGTCGTCCGGAATGGCGCTGGTTATCACCGCTTGGAAGGTGGCGGAGATCTTGGCAAATACCGCGCGCAATAGCGCGTCTCGGTCGCGAAACTGCTGGTAGAAGTACCGGCTCGTCACTCCTGACTTCGCACACACGGCGGTCACGGTGCACGCGGCAGCTCCATGGGTGCCCATGATTGAGACTGCGGCATCAATCAACATCACGCGGCGCTGCGCATCGCGTTGAGCTGCGGACAGCCCGCCATAAACACGTGCTGGACTCATGGCCTACAGTCTGGCAGTCTTATCTGACAAGGCATAAAGTCAGATACAACTTCGAGGAAGGACCTCAAATGTCGCAAGATCAAGCCCCGGCCAGGACCCGCGTGCTGCCAAAACCCAGGCGTGTTCGTTTTCCGATGCCGACCTCCACGAAGCGGCAACATTTTGTCGATGGCGACCTGGTGATGAGCCATTTCATCTCGGTGCTTTCTGCGACGTTCCCGGAAGGCGAGGATTTCTTCATCCGCTCGGTCAGGAACTTCCAGAGTTCCATCGACGATCCCCAATTGGAGACAGCGGTCAAGGGTTTCATCGGACAAGAGGCCACACATCGACACCAGCATCGTCTCCTCAACGAGCGACTCCAGGTCATGGGGTATCCGACCGCGCGAATCGACCGTCATGTCGCACGCCTGATCAAGCGATTGGAACGGCGCTTTTCGCCGGAAATGCGACTGTCCATGACCTCCGCGTTGGAGCACTACACCGCTACGTTGGCAGAAATCATTCTTACCAGCGAAGACGCCCAGAAGCTCATCGGACAGACTGAGGTTCGACCGATTCTGCTGTGGCATGCTTTCGAGGAGTCTGAGCACAAAGCGGTTGCCTTCGACGTCTATCGGCTCGTGGGAGGAACCGAGCGCACCCGTGTACGGGGCATGCGGATCGCTTCAGTAATTCTGTTCGGCGAACTCATTCTGCAGACTGCCCTGTCTATGGCCGCTGACAAAGCCTCGTATAACCCGGTCACGTTGGTGCGCAGTCTGTACCGCTTCAGTCGCACCCCGATGTTCACCGCCGATGCGCTGCGGCGATTCCGTTCCTACAACCGCCCGGGTTTCCATCCTGATGATTGGGACAGCGCCGCGGTCCTGGAGCGTTGGAGCAAAGAACTGTTCGACCAAAACGGTTCACAGAGAGTTATCGCTCAGTCGGGATAGCAAAGGTACGGAAGTCCGGCGACGCAGGATGCACCGTTCCTGCGTCGCTCCTTCCGAACAGGGTGTGACGCGCCGGTCGACTCACGGATTCGGTGCTCGGTAGCCGGAGAGACGGCGGTCGGACCCGCAAATGCCGTTCGCAGCGATCGCCACGGGGCTGGCGGGCCCTGTTGTGAGCCTCGATCAGTCGTTGACGATATAGCGTTGAGCCAGGGTTTCAGCAAGTCTGCTGGTGTGCGCGACCACTTCCTTCTCGGTCACCGCGAGCAAACCCGAGTGCCAGGCGGTGATGACTTCGACGAACCCCCCGACAGCGATCAAAGTGTCCATGCGAAGGGCCATCTCGTCGGCATCTTGTCGGAGGTGTGGCCGGCTTGCGTCAACGACCAACTGCGTTGCTTCCTGGAGCGCCACGGCGCGGCGGTCTTGCAGCGGTGAGCTACCTACGTGCTGAGCGAGGAGGATGTGTGCTCGGCCGGGATCGCGTGCGATCCCATCGACCACGATGGTGATCGCTGCGGTGATGGTTTCGATCGGCGGCCGATCCGCCCGTGCGTCGAACAGCGAGGAAACTTCTCCCAGCATGTCGTTGCGGACGCCATCCCACGCGGCAACGAGCAGCTCATCGCGCGTCTTGAAGTCCTCGTAGAAGTATCGATCGTTGAGCCCTGTGCGGGCGCATACTCCGCGCATAGTGACCGCGGCCCAACCGCTCTCACTCCAAATCTCGGTTGCGGCCTCGATCAATTGCTGCCGTCGTTCTGCGCGACGCTCGGCCCCGGTCCGACCACCCCAGCGCTTATTTCTCGACCGCACCTCTCCATCTTGACAAAGCGCTCGGTCCACGACAAAACTGGTGGCATGCGACACCAATGGTGGCTGGTGCCCCCAGATGAGACTTCCCCCACAGCAGACGTCAATGTCGCGACCCGAAAGGCAGACGAATGAGATTGCTGCCATTCGGCGGCGCACCAGGCAGAACGCACCGAGCCGATGCAGTCGTTACGGGCGCAGGAAGCGGTATCGGCCGCGCATTCGCCGTTGAGCTTGCACGCCGAGGCGGACGCGTGGTGTGCGCCGACAGAGATCCCGTCACCGCAAAAGAGTCGGCAGAGTTGGTGAGGCAGGCTGGCGGCGAGGGCTTCGACATCGCATGCGACGTCGCCGATCTTGAGCAGATCCGCAACCTCGCTGATGTGAGCGAAGACTGGTTCGGGAAGGCAGCGAGCCTCGTCATCAACAACGCCGGAATCGGTGCAGGCGGCAATCGCATCGGCGCGACGTCAATCGAGGACTGGAAAGCGGCGATTTCTGTCAACCTCTGGGGCGTTATCTACGGCTGCGAGACTTTTGTGCCTCGGCTCCGGAGCAATGGGCATGGCGGAGTCATCAATGTGGCGTCCGCAGCGAGCTTCGGCTCGGCCCCTCGGATGGCGGCATACAACGTCAGCAAGGCCGGAGTGCTCGCTCTATCGGAGACACTGGCGGCCGAACTGAGCGGTACTGACGTCAACGTCACAGTGCTTTGCCCCACCTTCGTGAAGACGAACATCGCCAATAATCCTCAAATCGACGAGGCGGCTGCACGACTCGCGACCAACCTGATGAAATGGACCGGCATTTCGCCCCAGCACGTTGCTCGAACGACGTTGAACGCGCACGATCGCGGACAAATTTATGTAGTACCCCAACTCGATGCCAAAGTCTTGTGGCAACTCAAGAGAGCCCTACCCGGTCCCTTTACACGCACGCTGGGCCTCGTGGAGCGCATGGCCTCATGGAACGATTCAGCCGAGTAGAGGAGCAGGGAAAATGGCTTTCGCATACAGCGACATGCTCGAGACAATCAAAAACAAGCAATGGGCTCTCGCCGATATCGATTGGGACGCCCCTGGCGCGGAACTGATCACCGATGAACAGCGTCCCACACTCAAGCAATTCATGTCCGACGTGGTGTGGATTGAGCATGTTGGAGCACGTGCCTTCGCCGCGATGGCTCCGAAGGCGCCATTCGAAGCGCTCGGAGACATTTACCGTTACTTTCACGCCGAGGAGCAGCGTCACGCCAATGCCGAACTTGCCCTGATGCGTCGCTGGGGCATGCTCGAGGAAGACGAGAAACCGGTCCCGAACAAGAATATCCGGCTGGTCATCGAATGGCTGGACCGTTATGCCGAAGCCCTTCCCCTGACCGTCATCGGGGCCGCGATCCCGGCACTGGAGACTGCGCTCGACGGAGCACTGCTGAAGTTTCTCCTCGATGAGGTTGACGACCCTGTGTGCGGGGAGGTGTTCAACAAGGTCAACAGCGACGAATCGCGGCATCTCGCGGTTGGCTTCCAAGTCTTGAATGACCTGGGCGCCAGCCCCATGCGAATCCACGCCATTCAAACTGCGGGTGCTCTGGTCGACCCGCGCATTCTCACCGGCGCGTTGCTGTATATCCCGCTCCTGACGCGCATGTTGATGAATCTCAACGCTATGGGTCTGTCCGAGGAGAAGTTATACAATGCAGTGACGCGGTATGCCAATGTCGGCGATCGGAGTGAGCACACGCGGAGGGTGCCCGGCTATCACATCTTGAAGGCGCACATGTCGTCTTCCATCAAGCGGTCCCAGCCTCTGCACTTCGTGTCTCAGCGCCTTGGCAATGCGATCGATGTCTTCCCTGTTCAGATTTTCGGCCGGCCCCCATCATGGACGGACGAACTGACCTACGAACCGGTGGCCAAATGACAGGCACCACCACGACGTTGATCGTCGGCGCCGGGTTCGCAGGTATCGGTACGGCGATCAGACTGCTTCAAGAGGGTACAGATGACTTCGTCATTCTGGAACGGTCAAATCGCGTCGGAGGCACCTGGCGAGACAATACTTATCCCGGTGCGGCCTGCGATATTCCCTCGCTTCTCTACTCCTACTCGTTCGAGCCGAATCCGGGCTGGACTCATACCTACTCGGGGAGCGCTGAGATCCTCGAATATATCGACACGATCGTCACCAAGTACGACCTTGCCCGGTTCATCCAGTTCGATACCGATGTAACCGCCTTGGAATTCGATGAGGGTGCCGGCATCTGGGTGGCCGACACGGCTGACGGAACGCGTTATCAAGCTCGTTCAGTCGTGATGGCCAGTGGACCACTTGCCGACGCCAGCTTTCCGGATATTCGGGGTATTGACTCGTACGAGGGAAAGAAGATCCACAGCGCTCGATGGGACCAGGGCTACGATCTCGGCGATAAGAGGGTTGCAGTCATTGGGACAGGCGCGAGCGCGGTGCAGATCATTCCTGAGCTCGTGAAGTCGGCTGCGTCGGTCAAAGTCTTCCAAAGAACGCCCGGCTGGGTGTTGCCCAGGGTGAACCTCAAGCATCCGGCTTGGGCGCGTTCGACCTTCAAACAATTGCCGGTGAGCGAACAGGCGCTCCGTTACGCCTGGTTCTGGGCTCACGAAGTGATGGCAGTGGGTATGGTCTGGAACACCGCTGCGACGTCAGCGATACAACTGGCGGCGAAGGCTCATCTCCGTCGGCAGGTGAAAGACCCCTGGTTGAGACGTCAGTTGACGCCCCATTTCAGACCTGGCTGCAAACGTATGCTCATGACCAGCGATTATTACCCTGCGCTACAGTCGGATAACTGTAAGCTGATCAGCTGGCCCATCGCCACACTGTCACCCAACGGTGTTCGAACCGCCGACGGTGTCGAGCACGAGGTGGACTGCATCGTTTTTGCCACCGGCTTCGATGTGTGCAAACGTGGCACCCCGTTCCCGATTAGCGGCCTCGGTGGTCGGAAGCTTGGGGACGAATGGTCTCAGGGGAGATACGCCTTCAAGAGCGTGAGCGTGGCCGGCTATCCGAACTTGTTCTTCACTTTCGGACCGAATTCCGGGCCAGGCCACAACTCGGCGCTCGTATATATGGAGGCAGCAATTGACTACATAGTCAAGGCGATCAAACTCCTTCAGCAAAATGACATCGGTACTTTGGATGTGAGGGAGGATCGCCAGGGCCGCTATCACTCCGAAATTCAGCGCCGCCTTCGACGAACGACATGGAATTCGGGGTGCAGCAGTTGGTATCTGACCGAGGACGGCTACAACGGCACGATGTACCCGGGTTTCGCGACCCAGTTTATGAGAGAACTTTCCCGCTTGGATCCTCGTGATTATGTGATCACCCGGCGCGATGATACACACCTCCGGCTGACGCAATAACTCTGAATCTGAACTGAGAAGGCTGACCGTCAGAACGGTGAAATTGAGCAATGGATCGTAAGTTTGACCCAGATCACGAAATTATCATCATTGGAGCTGGATTTTCTGGCATCGGTTGCGGCATTAGTTTACTAAAGGCGGGTTTTACCGATTTTTTGATGGTTGACGACGCCGACGGCGTCGGAGGTACGTGGCACTGGAACACCTATCCCGGTATCGCTGTCGACATACCGTCGTATAGTTATCAATTTTCATATGAAATGCGCCCCGACTGGTCGCGTACATACGCCCACGGCAACGAGCTCAAAGGCTATGCGGAGCAATGCGTTGAAAAGTACAAGCTTGGAGACCATATTCGTTTCAATACAACCATCACCGCAGCTTGCTTTGACGAAAATGCAACATTTTGGCGTCTGACGACCGCAAAAGGTGAGGAGATCACCGCACGCTTCGTGGTCAATTGCTCCGGCGTTCTCAGTCGGCCGAAATGGCCTGAAATCCAGGGTGTGCGAGATTTCGCCGGCGTCACTCTGCATACGGCTAGGTGGGACGACTCCGAAGATCTCAGCGGGAAGAGGGTTGCTGTAATCGGTACTGGTGCGTCAGCCGTGCAACTGATACCCGAAATCGCAAAAAAAGCAGAGAGTCTGACGGTCTTTCAGCGAACTCCAATTTATTGTTTGCCGAAGCCAGACTTCCCCATACCGACGTGGGCTGGAAGGCTTCTACATTTCCTGCCAGGGGCGCAATTGGCGACCCGGACCGCGAGCCAGGCGTTCGTAGAAATCACTTTCCCAATCGCCGCTCACTTTCATACGGTGATACCGTTCGCCGATGTCATGGAGAGCGCCGCAAAGCGGTACATGCGGCGTGAAGTCCATGACCCGACGACGAGAGAACAACTCATTCCGCGCTACTCGTTGGGCTGTAAACGACCCAGCTTCCACAATTCCTATCTCGCAACGTACAACCGGTCCAACGTTTCGCTCGAGACGAGCGGCATAACCCATATCGACCATGCATCCGTCCATTCTCGAGACGGCAAAGCTCATCCCATTGACGTCTTGATCCTGGCCACCGGCTTCAAAGTGATGGAGTCGGGCAACATGCCAACGTACGTGTTGAAGGGACGCGGCGGGCTGGAGCAGGCCACATGGTGGGACGAGCATCGACTGCAGGCCTTCGAAGGGGTCAGTGTCCCCGGATTCCCCAATCATTTCAACATCTTCGGTCCCTACGGCTACAACGGTTCCTCCTACTTCACGCTGATCGAGGCGCAGAGTCGGCACATCGTCCGCTGTCTTCGTCGTGCGCGGGCACTGGGTGCGAACCTCGTCGAGGTTAAGAAGGAGGCGAATGACCGTTACTTCGCCGAAGTGCTGAGTCGTCGTCACAGGCAGGTTTTCTGGCAGCCGAGCTGTTCCGGTGCCAATAGTTACTACTTCGACAAGCACGGCGACGTTCCACTGCGTCCCTCAACGACTTTTGAGACGTATTGGCGAAGCTGCACCTTTCGCCTCTCGGATTACCAATTCGAGAATCGGGCCGAGGTAGTGGGTGCCCGATGACCAGGATGGATGCCCCCGACTGGCAGCCCAGTCTTGCCAGTCATCTCGTCGCGATGTCCTCGCGAACCACGCTGCGGCCACTGGCGCAGCTGATGCCATCAAACGCCTACGGACTTGCGGTGATGGATCGCGTGCTCCGAACAGCGCTCGTAGCCTCACGGCCTCGGCGCGGCGTCACAGTGCGCAAGGTTGACACTGTATTCGCCGGAGGCCCGGTTCGTGGGGACTGGATCACCACGCCTGCCATTAATCCGCATGCCAACCCTTTGCTGTACATCCACGGCGGCGCCTATTCTATGTGCTCGCCGGAGACGCACCGCGGTCTTCTCGGTGAACTCGCCTCGGCGAGCGGGCGCCCCATCTTCGCAGTGAAGTATCGTCTTGCCCCGCGGTATCCCTATCCCGCAGCCGCGGACGATGCGCTGAATGCGTATCGCTGGCTTACCAGCGGAGGGTCCCCGGGTTCTTGTCAGCGCACCGTCGCGGTTGCCGGAGATTCAGCGGGCGGGCAGCTCACGATGGCCACGGCCTTGGGCGCACGTGCAGTTGGATTGCCGCTCCCTGATGCGATGCTGCTGATGTCTCCCGTCCTGGATCTCAGGTGCGAACTTGCCAGAGCGCGTGAACTTCGCCGCCGGGATCCTTTTGCCTCCGCTCAATCAGCGGCGCGCGCTCTTGACCTCTACGTAGGTGGCGCAGATCGCGGAGATCCGCGCCTGAGCGTGCTTGACGCGGACCTCACCTCGATGCCGCCGATCCTCATTCAGGTGGGCGGGAGAGAAATGTTGATCGATGACTCGCGCCGTCTCGCCGAGCGACTTCAATCAGCTGGATCCCACGTCGAGATCCAGGTCTACCGGGGACAGATCCATGTATTCCAGGCTATGTTCCGGATTCTTCCCGAAGCCCGAGACGCGATTCATCGAGCGGGACGCTTCCTTGAAGCCTCGGGAGTCAGGTGAAAGTGTCCGAACAGGCAATGCTCCTACACCTACACCACCTCCACCGCCGCAGCGTGAAGTCAGTCGTCTCTGCCTCATGAGCAGCAACTTCGCGACGGCCTGTCGCGCATACGATCCGTCGATCGTGATCATCGGGGCCGGCTTCGCCGGGGTTGCGATGGCCCACCGGCTGAAGAAGGACGGGTTCACGAACTTCACGATCCTGGAAAAGGCTGCAGACATCGGGGGTGTTTGGCGTGACAACACCTATCCGGGAGCGGCCTGCGACGTGCCGTCAGCGTTGTACTCACTCTCGTACAAGCCCAATCCTCGTTGGTCACGGCGATATGCCGAGCAACCCGAGATACTCAAGTACCTCCAACAACTCGTGGAGAGTGGCGGACTGGCCGCGCATCTGCGTACCCAGACCGAAGTTGTCGCAATGACCTTCGATGACCAGCTCGGGCGTTGGACCCTGGTTACGAACTCGAACGAGACAATAACCTGCGATGTCGTCGTCTCGGCCGTGGGTCAGCTCTCCTTGCCCCACGTACCCGTTATTGCCGACGCAGACACCTTCCAGGGGCCGCGCTTTCATTCGGCGCGTTGGGACCGATCGGTTTCGCTTCGCGGCAAGCAAGTAGCCGTCATCGGCACAGGAGCTAGTGCCATCCAATTCGTGCCACACATCGCCCAGGAGGCGGAGCATGTCACGCTATATCAGCGCACGGCTCCGTGGATCTTGCCGAAGTGGGACAGCAGGTATGGAGTCGTTCACCGCTGGGTGATCGGATTATTGCCGATGGCGCTGCGCCTCGAGCGTTTCGCGGTATGGCTAATTTTCGAGTTGCTCGCTGTGACGCTAGTCGACGCGAAGCCCCTCTCACGCGTCCTCGGTGCGATCGCGCGCCGCCACCTACATCGGCAGGTTGCTAGCCCATCTTTGCGCGAGCAATTGATGCCTTCGGACGCGCCAGGGTGCAAGCGAGTGCTGTTCTCGAATGATTACTATCCAGCAATCGCGAGTGATCGCGTGTCGTTGGTGCCGAAGGCTATCGCAGAGCTCTGCGACAACGGTGTCAAGACCGTGGATGGAGAGTTTCGTCCTGCAGATGTCGTGATCTACGGAACCGGGTTTCGCGCCACCGATTTTCTCGCCCCGATGTCCGTGCGCGGCTCTCGCGGAGTCTCCTTGGCCGAGGTGTGGAAGACCCAGGCGTACGCATATCTGGGCATCACTGTCCCCATGTTCCCGAACCTGTTCCTGCTTTACGGTCCCAACACCAATGTGGGCTCGGGGTCGATCCTCTACATGATCGAGTCACAAGTCCGTCACATCGCAACGCTCATCAAAGCCGTGGCTGCTCATCCGGGTCATGCGATCGATGTCAGGACGGAGAGCGCGCAACGCTACAACACGCGCTTGAGAAGGCGACTACGGAGGTCGGTGTGGGCGCTGTGTACGAGCTGGTATCGAACCTCGAGCGGGGAAATCCCGACGAACTGGCCGGGGCCTACCTTGGTTTATCGACTCCTTACCCGGAAGCCGCACAGCGGCGATTACGTCTTGAGAAACGTCGGGCGTCTAAAGGTCGGAGACCCTGCAGAACCGAGCCTGGCCGACTAAGGGCACGAGACGCACACTTAACCGCTAGGCCAATAATGTCTAGATATTGACATCAATGGCATCTTTGTAAAGACTGGTGGACGCCCGTCAAAGCGGCCCAGCGTCCAGGAGGAACCATGACGAATCACCTTCTCGCACCTGCGCACCACGTGAAGGAGCGGTTGTCCTCTGTGATCATGGTCCCCGCGCCTCACGCCGTCGACGACAGATGGCGTCGATGGAGCCGGGACTGGCCGGTTCGTGAACTGGCACCGGCACCCGCGGGCAGTGGATTGAAAGCCGTCCGGGGGGATGCCGGACTGCCCTTCGTGGGTCACACGCTCGACTACATCCGATTCGGCTCGGATTTCAGTCGAGAGCGCTACGACCGTCTGGGTTCGGTGTCGTGGATGGGCGCGTTCGGCACCAAGATGGTGGTCATCGCCGGCCCTGACGCCACTCGAGAGGCGTTCACGAGCGAAGCGAAGGCATTCTCTCAGGATGGCTGGTCCTTCCTGATCGACGCCTTCTTCCATCGCGGTTTGATGCTCATGAGCTTCGACGAGCACTTGATGCACCGGCGCATCATGCAGGAGGCGTTTACGCGTCCGCGCCTGACCGGATACGTCGAACAGGTAACGCCATGCGTTCGCTCGGCAGTGCCTGCGTGGCCGGTGGGCCCGTCGGTTCGAATCTACCCACTGTTGAAGGAACTCACCCTCGACATCGCTACCGACGTCTTCATGGGCGGCCGCGGCAAGGACGAGAGCGATGCTGTCAACAAGGCGTTCGTCGCTACGGTCCGGGCGGCGAGTTCCCTTGTGCGTGCTCCGCTTCCGGGAACCAGATTCCGCGCTGGTGTGCAAGGGCGGCGCGTTTTGGAGGACTACTTCTTCCGGCATCTGCCGGCCGCGCGAGCCGGTGAAACGGAGGATCTGTTCGCTGCTCTCTGTCAAGCCACGACCGAAGACGGGGAGCGGTTTTCCGACGAGGATGTGGTGAATCACATGATCTTCTTGATGATGGCGGCCCACGACACATCGACGATCACCACCACAGCGGTCACCTATTTCCTTGCCAAGTATCCGCAGTGGCAGGAGGCTGCGGCTGCGGAAGCCGCGGCCATCGGTGACGGGTTGCCGGACATCGAGGCCCTGGAGAAGATGACGGTCATCGACCGCGTGATCAAGGAAGCGCTCAGACTGCTTGCACCTGTTCCGCTGGTGATGCGCAAGACGGTTCGAGATGTCGCCATCGATGGATATCACATCCCCTCGAACACGTTATGCGCTATAACGCCTGCCGTGAATCACTTCGATCGAACGATCTGGAATGATCCGGAGCGGTTCGATCCCTCACGTTTCGACGAGCCTCGGCGCGAAGACCAACACCACCGATTCGCCTGGGTTCCGTTCGGAGGTGGAGCGCACAAGTGCATCGGCATGCAATTCGGGACGCTCGAGGTCAAAGCAATCCTGCACAGGATGTTGCGTTCGTTCACTTGGAAGGTTCCGGAGAACTATCACGTCCGATGGGACAACACCTCGCTGCCCATTCCGGTGGACGGACTTCCGTTGGAGATGAAGCGCCGATGACCGTCGACCACAGCCCCTACCTCGAACCCACGGAGTTTCTTGACTGGCAACAAGATTCGGTACGTGACTTCGTGTCATCGGCGATCCGTGGTGCCTGCGGCGACACCGAGAAGGCCATCGCCATCGTCACCGCGGTCCGTGACTCCATTTGGTACGACCCCTACACGGTGACCGACAACCCGCACGCGTATCGCGCCAGCACCGTCGCGACCGCAGAACGGGCCTACTGCGTCCCGAAGGCCGTGCTCTTGACTGCAGCGTGCCGAGCGGCGGGAATCCCGGCGCGGCTGGGGTTCGCCGACGTCCGAAACCACCTCCAGACCAAGGCATTGCGCGAGCGGATGGGGGGTAGCGACGTTTTCGTCTACCACGGCTACAGTCTCATGTTCGTCAACGGTGCGTGGGTAAAGGCCACCCCGGCGTTCAATCGCGAGCTGTGCGCACGCTTCGGTGTCTCGCCGATCGAATTCGACGGCCGTAGCGACGCGCTACTCCATGGTTTCACCGCTGACGGCACCCAGCACATGGAGTATCTGCGCGACCGGGGAGCCTACGACGATCTACCCCTAGCAGACATCCTGCAAGCACTGAGAACGCATTACGGCACATTCATCGATCAGCCGAACAGCCGTCCCGACCTCTTCGCCTGAAAGGGCACTACACGATGCAAAGCACAATGCAAAATGTTCCGCTCACGGTGTCGGCGATCGTCCAGCATGCGGCAGCCATACACGGTGATAGCGAGGTCGTCACTCCGACCGGAAATGGATATCGGAGAACGCCTTACCGCATTGTGCTGGCGCGAGTGGCTCGCCTTGCCAATGCGCTGCGCAGTCTTGGCGTCACGGCAGACCAACGCGTGGCCACCTTCCAGTGGAGTAACCAGGAACATCTGGAGGCCTACTGTGCGATTCCCTCCATGGGCGCGGTCCTGCACACGCTCAACATTCGTTTGGCCCCAGAGCAACTGGCGTACATCGCCAACCACGCGAGCGATCAGATCGTCCTAGTCGACGCTTCGGTTGCCCCGTTGTTGGCGCGCGCGCTCCCAGCGATGGCGTCGGTGCACACCGTCATCGTCACCGGAGAGGGCGACCTTGCCCCGCTACAGGGATGCGGGAAGACCGTTCTGCGTTACGAGGAAGTGCTTGCCGGCCAGGAAGAATCATTTGACTGGCCTCGGCTCGACGAGCTGTCCGCCGCGGCCATGTGTTATACGAGCGGCACCACCGGAGATCCCAAAGGCGTCGTCTACAGCCACCGTTCGACGTACCTTCACTCCCTGACCGCCTGCACAGCTAACGCTTTGTCAGTCAGCGAGGCCGACCGTGTGCTGGCCATCGTCCCAATGTTTCACGCCAATGCGTGGGGGCTTATCTACGCAGCGTTGATGTCCGGTGCGGATCTGGTGCTGCCTGACCGCTATCTCCAAGCCGAACCGTTGGTGTCGATCATCGAAGACACCAGGCCGACCGTGGCCGGTGCAGTGCCGACGATCTGGAACGATGTCGACCGATATCTGGATTCGCACCCTGAACGGGACATTTCTTCGCTACGGCTGGTCGCGTGCGGGGGATCTGCTGTTCCGCTTTCCTTGATGCGGGCATTCGAAGAGAAGTACAACGTGCCCATTGTGCAGGCCTGGGGTATGACCGAAACGTCTCCGTTGGCGACCGTCGCACGTCCGGCTCACAGAGCCGACGCGACGCGACGATGGGAGATGCGCGCATCCCAGGGCCGGCCGATCTGCGGTGTCGAAATCCGGTTGCGGGATGACGACGGGAAAGACGTGCCGTGGGACGGGCAATCAGTCGGGGAAATCCAGGCGCGCGGTCCCTGGATCACCGGGTCCTATTTCGGAAACAACGATACGGAGAAGTTCGACGAAGGATGGCTGCGTACCGGTGATGTGGGCAAGATCGACGCCGAGGGCTATCTGACCCTGACCGACCGCTCGAAAGACGTCATCAAGTCAGGTGGCGAATGGATCTCCTCGGTGGAGCTGGAAAACACGCTGATCGGCCACCCTGCCGTGTACGAAGCGGCGGTAGTCGGCGTCGCGGACGATAAATGGCAGGAAAGGCCGTTGGCGCTTGTCGTCGTCCACCCCGGAACCGACGTTGACATTGACCAACTCCGATCGTTTCTTGCGGACAAAGTCGCCAAATGGTGGATTCCTGAGCGATGGAGCTTCGTGTCCGATATTCCGAGGACGAGCGTCGGAAAGTACGACAAAAAGGTCATCCGTGCGCGCCACTCTGCCGGCGAATACCTCATCGAAATCGAAACGTCATAACGTCAAATCCCTGGAATTCCAACAGTCGGAAGGTAATCATGTCCTCACCAATCTCTCCCTGGATGAATGCCGAATTACTCGAGCTTCGTGACCTCGCTGCGAAGTTCTTCTCGGCCGAATTGGCGCCGCATGCGAGCCGCTTTGCAGACCAGCACCACGTCGACCGAGAACTGTGGAACCGAGCAGGCGAGCTGGGCCTGCTCTGCATGTCTATACCTGAGGAATACGGCGGAGGCGGTGGCACTTTCGCGCACGAAGCGGTCGTGCTTGAAGAGCAGGCCCGCATAGGTGACAGCTCATGGGGCGCGGGACTGCACAGCGGAATCGTCGCCCACTACATCCTGCAGTACGCGACTGAAGAGCTGCGCGCGCAGTGGCTTCCCAAGATGGCGTCCGGTGAAATGATCGGGGCGATCGCCATGACAGAACCGGGGACCGGGTCCGATCTGCAGAGCGTCAAGACAAAAGCCCTCCTGGACGGTGACGAGTACGTGATCACCGGCTCCAAGACTTTCATCACCAACGGCCAACAGGCCGACCTCATCATCGTTGTTGCCAAGACAGATCCGAGCCAGGGCGCTGCGGGCATCTCTTTGATCGTTGTCGAGGCTGACCGGGCGGGATTCCGGCGCGGCAAGGTTCTCGACAAAATCGGCCAGCGCGGCCAGGACACCTCCGAATTGTTCTTCGATGAAGTGAGAGTTCCGCGCTCGCATCTACTGGGCCAGTCTGAGGGACAGGGCTTCATTCAGCTGATGACGCAGCTGCCACAAGAGCGACTCATCGTCGCGGTGGGGGCTGTCGCAGCGATGGAACTTGCCCTGGAGCAGACGCTCGAGTATACCCGTGAGCGGGAGGCGTTTGGTCGGCCTGTCTTTGGCTTTCAGAACACCAAGTTCACGCTGGCTGAAGCCGCGACCGAAACGCGCATCGCACGAGTGTTCCTCGACTACTGCATCGACCTGCACCTTGCGGGTCAACTCGACGTGCAGACCGTCGCCATGGCGAAGTGGTGGACCACTGAGCGAGCGATGAAGGTACTCGATGACTGTATGCAGCTTCACGGCGGATATGGCTACATGACCGAGTACCCCATCTCGAGATTGTGGGTGGATCAGCGCGTGCAAAAAATCTATGCCGGCACGAACGAGGTGATGAAGGAAATCATCTCGCGTTCCCTATGACTCAGATGAGTTGCCGCCTGCACGTTAGTCACCTGGAGGAGGATTGATGGCATCGATGGTGGTGCCGTATCGCCACGACATGGGCGGCCATTGCGGATCGGGGGCTCTTCGGGATTTGACCGAATGGGCCGGGATCCGTTGGGGTGATGACACCCCGGACGAAGGTATCGTGTTTGCTCTCGGCGGGGCCCTCGACTTCTCGTATGTTCGCTCGGCGCACCTACGTCCACCGATCTACCTCGTTGGACGTAGCGCGGACCTCGAAGACGAATACTTGACCCGGTTGGGCGCGCGCTTCGAGCGCCGTTCGACAGACGACCCCGATCTTGGTTGGAAATGGGTGACCGAACAGATCGATTCCGGCAGGCCGGTCATGGTGTGGACTGACATCGCCGAATTGCCCTATCTGAGAACGCGTCTGAGTATGAGCCGGCATGATGTCGTGATCGTGGGGTACGACGACGACGAGGAACTCGCGTTCGTGGTCGATAACGATCGCGATACACCTCAAGCGGTGCCGTACGAGAATTTGCGGAAGGCGCGAGCATCGACGGGATTTCCCGTCCCCACGCGGCACACCACCTACGTGGTCGAGTGGCCCGGCGCAGCACCAGATCTCGGCAATGCTGCTCGGTCGGCCTTCCGTAGGTCCGCGGACGCGATGCAGGGTTCGTTTGTGAGCGCGCCGATCACCGAGGGCTCCGATAGTGATGTTCAGGTCCGTGGATTATCAGGGGTGTTGACGTTTGTGGAGGACCTCAAGCGGTGGTCGGAGATCTTTGACGACGACACCCTCGACGGTGCCTTGTTTGCGCTGAGCGCCTTCATCGAAAAGGCTGGAACCGGGGGCGGTCTGTTCCGAGATCTGCAGGCACGTGGATGTCGGCGCGTCGCAGAAGAATTGAGTTTCGAACCTGCGTTTAAAGCAGCGGAGGCCGCCAAGACCGCATCTGAGTTGTGGACCGCTGTCGCGCATACCGCGTACGAAAGCGGTGCAGATCCGCGCCGGCGAGCGAGCGGCGCCGCGTCCCTCGCTGCGCAGTTGCCGCAAGCCGAACGTCGACTCGCGCAGGCGCTGAGGGAGGCAGGAAATCGTCTCCTATGAGTCCTGATTGCCTGCGGAGGAAATGAAACTGGGTGCGACTCAACGGATTTATTTGTGAGTGCTTGGACTGCGTCAACAGAATGGAATTTCAGGATGGCTGTGTTCGCTGATGCTGAAGAGGTTTACCGCTATCTCGCCGGCATCTTTCGACGAGGTTTGGAGAACGAAGACCTTGCGAACAGACTCGCCGGGTCCGGGGTGGTGTTGCGGATCCACTACACCGATCCGGACGCGGTAGTAACCGTGGATATGCCGAAGAAGGTGATAGAGACCGGCGCGGACAGTGGCGTTACACCGAATGTCGAATTGTTCATGTCCGCGGATACCGGTAACAGGTTCTGGTTGGGGAAGGTGAACTTGACCATGGCGATGGCGAAAGGAACTGTACGAGCGAAAGGTCCTGTCACCAAACTGATCAAGCTCATACCGCAGGCCAAAAACCTCTTTCCAGAATATCGGGCAATCCTCGAAGCCGACAAGCGTCACGACCTGCTCGATGTGTGATGTCAGTCCGGTACGAGACCGGGTGCGGGCGAGCGGCCGCCGCGGCCTATAGGCGATATGCCGGGACACAGTACGGGACAGTTCTCGCGACCACCGTGCGCGGTCGGGATAACTACTTCAGAAGCGTCATTAGATAGAAGGGACTTGAGCATGAAGACACGTGCCGCTGTTTTGTGGGGCTTGGAGCAGAAGTGGGAGGTCGAAGAAGTCGAGTTGGATCCGCCGGGCCCCGGGGAAGTCCTCGTGCGGCTGGCGGCCACCGGCTTGTGCCATTCCGACGAACATCTGGTGACCGGCGACCTCCCGATCCCATTGCCGGTAGTAGGGGGCCATGAGGGTGCTGGCACAGTCGTGGAGTGCGGTGAAGGGGTCGAGGATCTGTCCGAAGGTGATTCTGTCATCTTGACCTTCCTTCCCTCGTGTGGGCGCTGCTCCTACTGCGCGCGCGGCATGGGCAATCTCTGTGATTTGGGAGCAGCGCTGATGATGGGACCGCAGATCGACGGCACCTATCGCTTTCACGCACGAGGCGAGGACGTCGGGCAGATGTGCTTGCTCGGAACGTTTTCCGAGTACACAGTGGTGCCGCAGGCATCCGTGGTCAAGATTGACGGCGGAATCCCTCTGGATCGGGCAGCCTTGATCGGTTGCGGCGTCACGACCGGCTACGGATCTGCGGTGCGGACTGGGGAGGTGCGCGCCGGGGACACCGTCGTGGTAGTGGGAGCAGGCGGAATCGGAATGAATGCGATTCAGGGTGCGCGAATCGCGGGTGCGCTAGCAATTGTGGCGGTCGATCCGGTGAACTTCAAGCGAGAGCAAGCGAGCGGGTTCGGCGCGACGCATACCGCCGCCTCGATGGATGAAGCTTGGTCGCTGGTCAGCGATATGACGCGGGGCAAGCTGGCCGATGTCTGCATCCTCACCACTGATGTAGCTGAGGGCTCTTATACCGCCGAAGCGCTGGCCTTGGTCGGAAAGCGCGGACGCGTCGTGGTTACGGCCATCGGGCATCCCGACGAGTCGTCGATCTCAGGGTCACTGCTGGAGATGACGCTTTACGAGAAGCAGATTCGTGGCGCTTTGTATGGCTCATCCAATGCGCCACACGATATTCCGCGGCTGGTCGAGCTTTACTCCGCCGGGCTGTTGAAGCTCGACGAGTTGGTCACCCGCGAATACTCCCTCGACCAAATCAATGAGGGCTACCAGGATATGCGTTCAGGAAGAAACATTCGAGGGCTCGTCCGGTTCTGAAGAGAACCATGCTCCACTGCTCGTGTTCATGTCCTTGCGCCGCTGCAGATTACACGCCGCCGGACCGCTTAGGCTGCCGCGCGTCGCGTTCTCCTTTCCCGTCCTGAGACGGCAAGCATTAGACACCTTGTAATCAATCATCCATCAAATTCTCTCGGAGGCTGAGATGACGGACGCTGGCACGACCATGGCAAGCGAGGATGGGGCAGCTCGTTTCGTTGTCGCCCCGGAGGCGTGGACCACGCCGGAGCGACGAGCGCTGAGTCAGATGGCGCGGTCTTTCGTCGAACGTGAAATCGCGCCGAAGCTAGCGCAATGGGAGCAGGTGGGTGAGATTCCACGCGACCTGCACCTCAATGCTGCCGAGGTGGGGCTTCTCGGAATCGGGTTCCCGGAAGATGTCGGCGGCAGCGGCGGCAACGCGATTGACTCCGCACTGGTCACTGAGGCCATCCTGGCCGCAGGTGGGTCTACTGGCGTCTGTGCCGCCTTGTTCACCCATGGCATTGCCCTTCCCCACATTGCCGCCAATGGCTCCGAAGCCCTGATTGAACGATATGTCCGTCCGACGCTCGCAGGAAAGATGATCGGCTCGCTGGGCGTTACCGAGCCTGGGGCAGGTTCAGATGTCGCGAATTTGCGCACACGCGCAGTGCGCGACGGCGACACCTACGTGGTCAACGGAGCAAAGACGTTCATCACCAGCGGAGTTCGGGCGGACTTTGTTACTACGGCGGTACGCACCGGCGGACCGGGTTACGGTGGAGTTTCATTGCTCGTGATCGACAAGAATTCGCCTGGATTCGAAGTGTCCCGCCGGTTGGACAAGATGGGATGGCGATGTAGCGACACCGCCGAGTTGTCTTTCGTCGACGTTCGCGTACCGGCTGAGAACCTTGTGGGGGCAGCGAACAGCGGGTTTTTGCAGATCATGCAGCAATTTCAGGCTGAACGGCTCGGCATCGCTGTCCAGGCATACGCGACGGCGGGTCGGGCTCTCGATCTCGCCAAGAGTTGGGCGCGGGAGCGTGAAACGTTCGGTAGACCCTTGACGGGGCGTCAGGTCATTCGCCATAAGCTTGCCGAGATGGCTCGACAGGTCGACGTGGCGTGCACCTACACCCGTGCAGTCCTGCAGAGGTGGCTAGCGGGGGAGGATGTCGTTGCCGAGGTGTCGATGGCCAAGAACACCGCTGTGTATGCGTGCGACTACGTGGTCAACGAGGCAGTTCAGATCTTCGGTGGGATGGGCTACATGCGTGAGTCTGAGATCGAGAGACACTATCGAGACTGCCGGATTCTCGGAATAGGCGGCGGCACCAACGAAATCATGAACGAGATCATCGCCAAGCGTATCGGAATCTAGCTACTTGATCCCAAGTAAAGAAAGTTCTCACACCGCAGGTCAGAAGCCGTTTGCGGGCGCTGGCACCGATCTAGTCGCTGCTGGATGAGCAGGGCTGGCCGGTGGCCGAGCACAGCGGTGGTATTACGCGGAGGCTGCGCTGCCGAGCCTGATTTCCTGCTGTGGGTGGTCGATCCAGACAGAGTGCGCTTGCCGGTACTGGCTGCTGTGGCGGCGGACAGAGGGCGAAGCGTAGCGACCGGCGCGGACGGGAGCGCCAGCGGACGGGAGCAGAGGGAGCGTAGTAAAGCCCGCAGGTAGCCGCCGGATGCTGCACGCGAGAGCCTTCGTTACTGGCACTCTTCGGGTCGGGCCGCTTCGGTCAGCAGGGTGACGAGGGTGTCGGCGTTGCGGCCGAGGTGGTTGAGCAGCGCGTGGCCTTTGGCTTCGGTGGCCCGTGACGGGTAGCCGATGACACCGGTGGTGGTGTAGGCGCTGATGCCGACTGTGGTGAGGTAGCGGCGGTCGCTGGCACTGTGATCAGCGGTGTTCCATCCGGCGCGCAGGTAGCTGGGGTACGCGGCGAGCAGGATGGAGGTTTCTAGTTCGCCGGCGTGCATGTCGTCGTGATTGGTGCTGGTGATGCCAGCGGCGGTGCGGGCTTCGGTCCAATCTTCGCGACTTGGATAGAGACCCACATTGATCGGGGTGGCGGGCTGGTTCGCCTGCTGCACGACATTAGTGAGTACAGCGTTGCCGCCGTGGGCGTTCACGACAATGAGCCCGCGCACTGCCTGCTGGATGAGCGACTGGGTGATATCGGCGATGACCGCCGCGAGTGCTGTGGCGCTGATACTGACCGTTCCGGGATACGCGGCGTGTTCATGAGAGCATCCGAACGTGATCGGTGGTAGTCGGAAAACGTTGTGATGCTGGCTGATTGCCGTTGCGATGGCGCAGGCGATGAGACAGTCAGTGCCCAGCGGCAGGTGGGGGCCGTGCTGTTCGAAGGAACCAACCGGTAGCACTGCCACGGAATTGGTGGCAGCAGGATCGGTGGTG
>CAZTAA010000003.1:0-99118 GCA_964611465.1 uncultured Mycobacterium sp.
TGACTGCGAGATCTACTCGCACGTCGTGTCTCAGGCCGCTGAACAGATTGCGCTGGTTTGCTTGTCCCCCAAGGGGCTTCACACTTTGTCAGGCGCTGCAGAATGCCGCCGCCGACGAAGTACGGCCTATCGCTGACTTGTGCCCCGAACCAACAAGTTTGGTGCATATGAGTGCATGACGAGTACCGCGCGGTTATCGTCAGCGAATCAACAGCCTGTTGCCAACAATCAGGTAGGTAACAGGAGGGGAACACGGGGGGTTCTTGTGGGGTACGCACAATATGTCGGTCGTATCGGTGCACTTGCCGTGGCGTTGGGGGTCACCGGTGCGATAGGCCATACGCCGCAGGCGTGGGCCGAGGAATCCACGGCGACAGGGTCATCGACCACCGGTGGCGGCGAGAACCAACCCGGCACGCCAGACAACCCCAAGCCGAGTCCGGACCCGTCACAAGACGCCGCCGGGCCCGACGCACCCGCGGACACCGGAGCCGGCGGCGGCGCTGAGACCAATGATGGCGACGACGTCGGTGTGGTCGATGCACCTGAGATCGAAGCACCCCCCGGCGAGGAACCGGCCGACGAGGACAGCCCGGATCCGACGCAGGAACCCGAACCGGGCACTCCGGCACCGCCCTCTGCCGAACAGGACCCCGACGAGCAACAGCCGGGCGACGCCAGTACCCCGGAGGTAACCGAGACCGCCGCGGCAGAAGACCCCACCGGTGGCGGTCACGCCAAACCCGAAGGCGCCCCGCCTGTTTCGGGTGCCGAAGCCGCCGGAGCACCCGACAAAGACCAGCAGTTCGTCGCTCAGGCGCTGACGGTGTCCGGGCTCCCGGAGTCGTCGTTGGCCGAGCCGCTGGAAGTGGCGTTGGCGGCTCCGGTGGCCACCAGCCTGGTCACCGCGCGATCGATCGCCGCGGTGAGCGAACCGCCGACGGCGACGCAGGAATCCTCGGTGAGCATCACCGCGGTGACTCCGGCGTCGGTGGACGAATCGCATCCCTGGCGAAGCCTGGTCCTCGGCGTGCTCGGCTTCTTCGGCTTCGACCCGACCCCCGGTGCCAGCAATGACGCTCTGCTGACAGCTCTCTGGGCGGCCTACCGCGGCTATGAACGGCGCTTCGAGAACGAGACCCCCACCGTCAGCGGCGCCACCGTGGTGAGCACCAGCCTGACCGAGGACGGGCACACCGCGGTGCGGTTGGCCATCGGATTCAGCGACGCCGACGGCGACACACTGCATTTCACCACCACCAACGGCCACGCCGGCACCCTGACCGCCAACGCCGACGGCACCTTCACCTACCTGACCACCGGCTCGGGCGAAGACACCGTCACCATCACCGCCAACGACGACGACGGCAGCCACCTGCACGGTCTGCTGGGCTGGCTGTTCAAACCCAACGCCGGACACACCGTCACCGTCACCCTGGCGCTCGACGTCGCCTCTGCGGTCAACAGCGCACCGGTTGCCGTAGATGACACCGCCACCACCAACGAAGACACCCCCATCGTCATCCACGTCCTGGCCAACGACACCGATGCCGAGAACGACCCGCTGTCGGTCGACTCGTTCACCCAGGGCGCCCACGGCGGCCTCACCCTCAACGCCGATGGCACCTTCACCTATGCGCCTGACGAGAACTACTACGGCACAGATGAATTCACCTACACCGCCACCGATGGGCTCAAGACGAGCAGCACGGCCACGGTCACCATCACCGTCGCCCCGGTAAACGACGCGCCAACGTTCGATCCGGCGGCGGCCATCACGACGCTCGCTGCGGCCACCGACGGTCCGGCCAAGATCGTCTTCAGCCCGGACGGCAGCCACGTGTACACAGTGCTCACCGCCCACTACGACGACACCCAGAGCGATTCTTACTCGCTGGCCGTCATCGACGCCACGACCAACGGCTTCACCACGATTCCGCTGTCGGGTTTCATTGACGCCAACAGTCTGACGGTCAGCCGGGACGGCACGCGGGTATTCGCCTACGGCGCATCGTACGACGAAACCTCTACCTACTTCCTGACGGTCTTCGACACCGCCAGCAACACCGTCGGCACCATTCCGTTCCCCGGCTACGTCTACAACCCGTTGCTCGGGATCACTGTCAGCCCGGACGGCAGCCACGTCTACCTCAGCTCTTTGGACAGCACCACCTACCGCTACATGGCCAATGTCTTCGACCCAGCGGCAAAGAGCGTCATCAGCGTCACGCTGCCCGCGCACTTCTATCCGAACACGCCCACTTTCAACGCCGATGGCAGCGAGGTGTACCTACCGGCCGGCGGGGACTACACGACCGGTTACCAACAAACGCTGTCGCAGATCGACAGCGGCACCGGTGCGATCAACACCCTCAACCTGCCCGGCTCTCCGCAGACCCTCACCTTCAGTTCCGACGGAACCCGCGCCTATGCCACCTTCGTCTCGAACTCCAACTGCGACGACGGCAACTGCCGGCTGGCCGTGATCGACACCGCAACCATGACGACCACCTGGATCACCATCCCCGCCATCTCCAGGACGATGGTGATCAGCACCGACAACAGGTACGTGTACGCCACCGCCTCCGACGACACGCTGATGGTGGTCGACACCGCAACCAATGCCGTGACCAACATCCTGTTGGGTGGCAGCGTGTCCGCGGAATACCGACTGGCAGTTGCCCCGGACGGCAAGACCGCCTACGCCGTCACGGGGTCCGGGCAGTTCAGCAACTACCACTGGCAAGACCATTCATTGGAGATCGTCGATCTCACAAACCACACCGTCACGGCGATCCCGTTGGCCGACGACCCAAATCAATTGGCGGTCAGCCCCGACGGCACCTTTGTCTATCTCAATGACAACGACCCGGACACCGGCCACAGCGCGGTGTTGTTGATCGACACCGCCACCAATACCCCTACCTATGTCCCCACCGACGGCCAAGGTTCCTGGCTCACCATCAGCGCCAACAGTCGGCGGCTGGTCGAGGTCCGCTTCGTCGACTCTGGTGAGGGACCGGTATCGACGCTCGTCGAGATCGACACCGCGGCGAAGGTAGCCAACGCCATCCCGTTGCCCGGATCCGTCGGGTCCAATGCACTGAGTCCGGACGGGCACCACCTCTACGCGTGGAGCGGTGACAATGACGACACTTATTCGCTAATCAGGGTTTCGCTCGGGGTCGGGATCACGGTCAGCCGCCCGGACCAGGCCAGTGGCATCGTGACGGGGACGTTGCACGCCACCGACGCCGATGGGGACCACCTCATCTACGCGCTGACCACCGACGCATCCCAGGGAACAGCCACGGTCCACTCCGACGGCACGTTTACCTACGCGCCTACGCCCGAAGCTCGGCACAACGCCGCAGCCGGCGGCGCCACGACCGACACCTTCACCGTCACCGTTGTCGACGGACACGGCGGCTCGGCGTCGACCTCGGTCACCGTCACGGTGGCGCCGGAAGTTGTTGCACCGCCGCAAGTCGGTGCCGACACGGCGGTGACCGATGAGGACACTCCAGTGACCATCGCCGTATTGGCCAACGACACCGGCAGCGGCGCCCTGAGCGTCACCGCAGTATCACAACCGGATCACGGCAGCACATTCCTCAACCCCAACGGCACCGTCACCTACACGCCGGCAACGGATTTCAACGGCGAAGACACCTTCACCTACGCCGTCACAGACGGCACCACCCCGAGCCAGGGCGCCGTGAACGTCACCGTCAACCCGGTCGACGACGCACCGGTGATCCAATCCGTCGTCACGACAGCGCTTTCGACCACCAGCTGGCGAATCACCGTGACCGCCTACGATCCCGATGGTGATCCGCTGGACATCACACTCACCCCGGCAGACGCCGAGCATGTCACCATCACGCCCGAGGTGAACCTGTTGAGCGCCAGGATGTTCAGCCTTGCCGCCTTCGACGCCGGCCCCGAACCGACCACCGCCAACTACATCGCAGAGGTCGACCCGGACTACGCGCGGTCCCATCCCGGCGAGGCGGTGGGCGCCACCGTCGGCGTCACCGACGGGAACAGCCCGACGGTCACCCAGCAGCAACAGGTCGCCACCATCACCAACATGCTCGGGTTCGGTGATCGCAACGGGTTCGGGATCGTCGACATCCCGGCGGCCCCGGACGGCCTCAGCTACACGAAAATTGTTGTCGGAATGGTGAACTCGGTTGCGCTGCTCTCCGATGGGACCGCGGCCCTCTACGGCATAAACGGCGACGGGTTCTTCGAGATCCCCGCACTGCCCGAGAACATCACCTACACCGACGCCGCCTACTCGGACTTCACCCTCTTCCTGCTGCGCTCCGACGGTTCACTCATCACCGCGGGCACCCCGGATCCGTTGTCCAGAATTCCCGCCGCTCCGGACGGGGTCACCTATACCGGCATCGTCAGCACCGTCCAATACACGGCGCTGCTGCGCTCCGACGGAGCCGTGACCGTCGCCAACCTCAACGCCTCAGATGCATCCGGGGCTGAAGTTCTCACCGCAGGCGACGATCTCACCTACACCCAGGCGGCCATCGCCGGCGATCATGTGGTGCTGCTCCGGTCGAACGGCACCGCCGTCGCATACACCGCACCCGGAGCTTTCGGAACTCCGAATTCCTACGGGCAGCTGAATATTCCGGACCTTCCCGGCGGGATGACCTACACCCAGGTTGCCGGCGGGGACGGTTTCACTGTGCTGTTGCGTTCCGACGGCACGGTCCTGACCTTCGGCAAGAAGGACAGTGACTACACCGACCTGCCGCCGCTGCCACCCGGAATGACCTACACCGCCATCGCCGCCGGCAACACTTCCGCCCTCGCGCTGCGCTCCGACGGTGCGGTGGTGAACTTCGGGAACAACATCGGACAGATTGCCATCCCCGATCTGCCGGCCGCAGTGGTCTACACCCACATCTATGCCGGGCTGGACGGCGCGGGGGTGGCCGCCACCGGGCACACCACCGGACTGTCCGCCAGCCCCGACCAGATCGCCATTAACGAAGACACTCAAGCGACCGTCGCCGTGCTCGCCAATGACGTTGACCCGAACGGCATCCCGCTCACCATTACCGGCGTGACGCAGGGCTACCACGGCACGACCGCGGTGAACGCCGACGGCACCATCACCTACACTCCGGCGGCGGACTACTACGGCGCCGACACCTTCGCCTACACCCTGTCCAACGGCGTGACGTCCACCGTCGCCGGCGTGACCGTCAAGGTCGCCTCGCAGCCGGATGCGCCCCGGGCCCAGGACGCGGTGTACGAAGTCGCGGCCGGGTCGGTCCTCCACGTAAACATGGCCGACAAGGTCTACGACCCGCCGGACCCGCTGGTATTCCCCTACGACGGCAGGCCGCAGTTGGAGATCGCCAGCCCGCCGAGTCTGGGTTCGGCCGAGTTCACGAATCTGACCTACTTGACCTACACCGCGCCGACGGACCTGGGTGGTGCCACCTCCACGACCTTCACCTACTACGGCAGCGACGTCTGGTCACACGGCAATATCGCGGCCGTCACCATCAATTTCGTCTAACGCTTGGCGAAAATAGTCCGGTGCCAACCCTTTTCGACGGTCCCGGTGATATCGGACATGACGTGCTTGATGGTCAGGTACTCCTCGAAGGAGTACTGACTCATGTCCTTGCCGAACCCGGACGCTCGCACCCCGCCGTGCGGCATCTCGGAGATGATCGGGATGTGGTCGTTGATCCACACGCAGCCGGCGTTGATCTCCCGTGACGCGCGCTGCGCCCGGTAGACGTCCCGCGTCCACGCCGAGGCCGCCAGGCCGTAGGCAGTGTCGTTCGCTTGCCGTAAGGCATCGTCGTCGTCGGTGAACGACCGCACCGTCAGCACCGGCCCGAAGATCTCGTCGCGGTACACCTCCGAGGTCTCGGACACGTCGGCGATGAGCGTCGGCCGGTAGAACGCGCCGGGTCCGTCCGGCGCCTCACCCCCAATCACCACGCGCCCGCCTTCCGACGGCGCCCGCGACACCATGCCGGCGACCTTGTCGCGGTGGGCAATTGAGATCAGCGGCCCGATGTCGGTGTCCGGGTCCTGCGGGTCACCGACCACGATCCGGGACATCACGTCGGCCACCCCGGCGACGAAGTCGTCGTACAACGTCGCCGAAACGATCGCCCGGGTGGCCGCCGTGCAGTCCTGCCCGGAGTTGATCAGCGCGCCGGCCACCGCGCCCTGGATCGCCGCGTCCAGGTCTGCGTCGTCGAACACCACGAACGGCGCCTTGCCGCCGAGTTCCAGTTGCACCCGGTGGCCATGCACCGCGGCAGCGGCCATCACCGTGCGGCCCACCGCCGTTGACCCGGTGAAGGTCACCACGTCGACGCCCGGATGCCCCGAAAGCGCGGCGCCCACATCGGCCCCGGCGCCGGTCAGCACGTTGAGCACTCCGTCGGGCAGCCCCGCCTCCCTGGCAATGCGCGCCAGCGTCAGCGTCGTCAACGGCGTCAGCTCGGCCGGTTTGATCACCACCGTGCAGCCCGCGGCCAACGCCGGGATCACCTTCCACACCGCCATCTGCAGGGGGTAGTTCCACGGCGCGATCGTCGCCACCACTCCGACGGCTTCCCGCCGGATCGACGACGTGTGGTCACCGGAATATTCGGCGGTGGCCTTGCCGTCCAAATGCCTTGCGGCGCCGGCGAAGAACGCGATGTTGTCGATGCTGCCCGGAACGTCGAACTCAGTCGCCAGCCGGACCGGCTTGCCGCACTGGGCGACCTCCTCGGCGATGAACGTCTGCGCGTCGCGCTCCATCAACTCGGCCAGCTTGCCGAGCACCCCGGAGCGTTCGGCTGGGGTGGCCCGCGACCACTCCCCGAACGCGGCCCGCGCGGAGGCGACCGCACGGTCGACGTCGGCCGGGGTGGCCAGCGCGACCTCGGCGACGACGGATCCGTCGGCCGGGTTGACGACGCGGTGCGGCGCACCCGCGGTTTCCACGGCGGCACCGTCGATCCAGCTGCCGGCCACTGTTTGGCCCCGTAGCGTTCCCGTCATGGCCAAACGCTAGCCCACATCAATGCCCGCAGCCAGACCAAGAAGCTACGCAATCCCGCGAACCGGCCCTATCTGACCGATCATATTGTGCGTTTCGGTTGCTTCGAACAACGGATTCCGTGCACAATCGACGGATGCCACAGTCGGGCGCCAACGGGTCGCACCCACCCGTCATGCAGCTCGACGAGCTGTCCAAGGCGATCATCGAGAACCTGCAACAGGACGGCCGGCGCTCCTACGCGGGAATCGGCAAGGCGGTGGGCCTCTCGGAGGCAGCGGTCCGCCAGCGGGTGCAGCGACTGGTCGACTCCGGGGTGATGCAGATCGTCGCGGTCACCGATCCCATGCAACTGGGTTTCGCGCGCCAGGCGATGATCGGCATCCACTGCACCGGGGACACCCTCAAGGTCGCCGATCAGCTCGCCGCGATCCCGTCGGTCGACTACGTGGTGCTCACCGCCGGCTCGTTCGACGCGATCGTCGAAGTGGTGTGCGAGGACGACGACGACCTCCTCGATCTGCTCAACACCAAGATCCGTGCCGTCCCCGGGGTGATCTCCACCGAAACCCTGGTCTACCTGAAACTCGTTAAACAGCAATACAATTGGGGTACACGATGACCGCTACCGACTCCCGCGCGACCGCCCAGGAACTGTCCGCCAAGGCGGACCGCCACCTGTGGGGCCACTTCTCCCGGCACGGCGGCGGCATCACGCCACCGATCATCACCCGCGGCGAGGGCGTCTACATCTACGACGACACCGGCCGCAAGTACTTTGATGGCCTGTCCGGCCTGTTCGTCGTGCAGGTCGGACACGGCCGCGCCGAACTCGCCGAGGCCGCCGCCAAGCAGGCCGAACAGCTGGCGTTCTTCCCGCTGTGGAGCTATGCCACGCCGCCGGCGATCGAACTGGCCGAACGGCTGGCCGGGTACGCACCCGGCGACCTGAACCGGGTGTTCTTCACCACCGGCGGCGGCGAGGCCGTCGAGAGCGCGTGGAAACTGGCCAAGCAGTACTTCAAGCTGACCGGCAAGCCGGGCAAGTTCAAGGTCATCTCGCGTTCGATCGCCTACCACGGCACCCCGCAGGGCGCGCTGGCCATCACCGGCCTGCCGGACTTCAAGAAGCCGTTCGAACCGCTGACCCCGGGCGGCTTCCGGGTGCCCAACACCAACTTCTACCGCGCCCCCGCGCCGTACGACACCGACATCAAGGCCTGGGGCGAATACTGCGCCAACCGGATCGCCGAGGCCATCGAGTTCGAGGGCCCGGAAACCGTCGCCGCCGTCTTCCTCGAACCGGTGCAGAACGCCGGCGGCTGCTTCCCGCCGCCGCCCGGGTACTTCCAGCGGGTCCGCGAGATCTGCGACGAGTACGACGTGCTGCTGGTCTCCGACGAGGTGATCTGCTCCTACGGCCGGATCGGGTCGATGTTCGCCTGCGACGACTTCGACTACGTCCCGGACATGATCACCTGCGCGAAGGGGTTGAGCTCGGGCTACTCGCCGATCGGCGCGATGATCGCCAGCGATCGGCTGTTCGAGCCGTTCAACGACGGCAAGACGGTGTTCGCGCACGGCTACACCTTCGGCGGTCACCCGGTGTCGGCGGCCGTCGCGATGGCCAACCTCGACATCTTCGAACGCGAAGGCCTCAACGACCACGTCAAGGAAATGGCCCCGGCGTTCCGGAGCACGCTTGAGAAGCTCTACGAGCTGCCGATCGTCGGTGACATCCGCGGCGAGGGCTTCTTCTACGGCATCGAGCTGGTCAAGGACCGCGCCACCAAGGAGACCTTCGACGAAAACGAGTCCGAGCGGCTGCTGCGCGGCTTCCTGACGACGGCGCTGTGGGAGGCCGGGCTGTACTGCCGTGCCGACGACCGCGGCGACCCAGTGGTGCAGCTGGCTCCCCCGCTGACCTGCGGGCAACAGGAGTTCGACGAGATCTACGGCATCCTGCATCGCGTGCTGGGCGAGGCGAGCCGGCTGCTGTAGGCCACATCTGCAACATTTGTCACAGTAGTCACAGCGCGGCTCCGCGGAATCGGGCGGTTTCTCGCCTAATCTGCACTCACGATGACGACCTTCAGATCCGTGACGCTGCGCGCGACGGGCCTGGCAGCGGCACTGTTCCTGCTGGCCGGCCCGGCGTTGGCGACTGCCGAGCCGGCCCCCGCGCCGGTCGATCCGTGCCCGTACAAGGTGAACACCCCCGCCGCCGTCGACGCCTCCGAGGTGCCCCGGCCCGGCGACCCGACCCCGGGGCCGCTGGCCGTCCCGGTCAAGCCGGTCGGCGGTGACGCCCTCGGCGACTGCGGCATCGTCGCGGCGCCCAACACCCCGCCGGTTCCGGGCGATGTGTCGGCGGGATCGTGGTTGGTGGCCGACCTGGACACCGGCGAGGTGATCGCCGCCAAGGACCCGCACGCCCGGCACCGGCCCGCGAGCATCATCAAGGTGCTCGTCGCGATGCAGGCCATCAACGAGCTCAACCTGAACAAGATGGTCCCCGGCACCACCGACGACGCCAACGCCGAGGGCACCAAAGTGGGCGTCGACGTCGGCGGCAACTACACCGTCAACCAGCTGCTGCACGGCCTGCTCATGCATTCCGGCAACGACGCCGCGCACGCGCTGGCGATGCAACTCGGCGGCATGGACACCGCCCTGGGCAAGATCAACACGCTGGCCAGCAAGCTCGGCGGGCGCGACACCCGGGTGGCCACCCCGTCCGGCCTGGACGGCCCGGGCATGAGCACCTCGGCCTACGACATCGGGCTGTTCTACCGGTACGCGTGGATGAACCCGACGTTCGCCAATATCGTCGCCACCAAGACGTTCGACTTCCCCGGACACGCCACCGCGGACACCGGTGACCACCCGAGCTACCAGTTGGAGAACGACAACAAACTGCTCCTCAACTATCCGGGAGCGCTGGGCGGCAAGACCGGCTACACCGACGACGCGGGCCAGACGTTCGTCGGCGCCGCCGAACGCGACGGCCGCCGCCTGGTGGCGGTGCTGCTGCACGGCACTCGCGAACCGATCGCGCCGTGGGAACAGGCCGCACACCTGCTGGACTACGGGTTCGCCACCCCGCCGGGCACCCGGGTCGGCACGCTCATCGATCCCGACCCGTCGCTGCTGCCGAAGGCCGACGACGCCGCCGCGACCCACGCCGCACCGCTGCTGCCGTCGATCGACGCCACGCCGGTGCGCGTCGGTGTCGCCGTGGTGGGAGCGGTGATCGTGTTCGGCCTGATGTTGGGCGCCCGCCAGCTCAATCGCCGCAGCCGCGGCACGGCCTGACGCCGCGCCCCGGCGGCCCGATTCGTCACACCTGCCACTTCCGTACCTCAGTGGACAGGGTCACCGTTCTGCCCACCTCTGAGCGACAACGAGCGACTGGGTGGGCATGGCATGGCCAGATGACAGCCCGTCGGCATATCACTGAGAACGCTGCACGACAGCCTCGGCCGTCGAGGGTCTCGGACGCGGTGCGCGTGGAAGTCCGCCTGACACAGGGTGATACACCGTCCACCATGTCGCTCGTTGTCGCTCGGAGGTGGACACATCGGTCATCGACTCCGCTGAGGTACAGAAGTGACGGGTGTTATCCGAGGACGAAACGACGCCCGGTTCCCGGCCCACACACGGTTCAGGGCGCCCAGCGCCGCAGCAACTCCTCCGCGCCGCGGACCAACTGCTCGAGCACCTGGGCGGCCGGCCCGGATGACGTGACCGATCCGACGCCCTGACCCGCATTGACCGGTGTCGGCGCCCCGGCCTGGTCGACCAGCACCCGCTCGGGCATCGTTGCGGGCCAACGGTATTGCTGCGCAAGGTCGAACCGACGAGTAGTCACCGTGTCAGCCGAACCGGCGGCCACCAGGCGGTCACGGGCATCGGGTGCCGTCAGCGCCTCCCGGCACGTCGCGAAGACGGTACCGAGCCAGGCTCCCGACGCGCCCGCGGCGAGCACCGCGGCCAGTGCGCGCGGCGACGCAATCCCGCCGGCCGCCAGCACCGGCACGTCCACCGTGTCGAGCACCTCGGCCAGCAGTGGCAGTGTGCCGATCCGCGGCTCCCCGTGCCCGCCGCCCTCGAGGCCGCGGGCCACCACCACGTCGACGCCCGCGTCGACGGCGCGGCGGGCCGCCCGTACGTCGGCAACCTGCGTCGCCGCCGCGCATCCGGCGTCGTGCACGCGGGCCACCCAGGAGTAGTCGTCGCCGAAGCTGACGCTCACCAGGGTCGGCCGCGCCGCCAGCGCCGTGTCGAACAGCTCCGGCCGATCGATCATCACCCAGTGCACCAGCCCGACACCGAACGATCCAACCTCACCGAGCTCCACCAGCTCCGCCTGCAGGTCGACAGCCGTTGCGGCACTGCCCATTCCGATCATGCCTAGACCGCCAGCCCGCGAAACGGCCGTCGCCAGACGCCCGCCCGCGGCACCGCCCATGGGCGCGTTGACGATCGGCACCCGCAGGCCAAGCTGCTGTGACCACGGCGTCGAGAGCGTCACGTCAGCGCCGCCGCAACCGTGAAAGGCCTAGGGCACCAACGGCTCCCGCCACTGCTGCGCCGAACGCCTGCATAGGGCCCAGCCCCGGACGGGTGATCACCCGGTTGTTGATGACGGCCGGTGGCGGCGGCTTCGGATCGGCGGCCCCGGCAACCGCTTCGGCACGCTCCAGATTCTCCGTGGCCGTGGCGGCCCACGCGGTGGCGAACAACACCAGCCGGGCGGTGATGTAGGCGAACACCATCAGGCCGAGCACCGGCCCGAACGTCGCGCCGGCCGGACCGGTGACCACCGAGCGCAGATAGATCGAGCCCACCTGCTTGAACGCCTCGAAACCGACCGCCGCGATCAAACCCGCCCGCGCGCTGCTGTGCAGCGTGACCGATTCACGAGGCAGCCGCGCGATCATCCATGTGAACAGCAGCCACGACACCGCCAGGGACATCACCTGCGAGACGATCGTCAGGACCGTCGACAGCGATGATGTGTCGTGAATCCCGATCCAGCCCAACACCTTTTGCATCAGCGACACGTTGGTCAAGGCGGTCAGCACCAAGGTCAGCAGGATCGCCACGAACGCCGAGACCAGGGCCACCGTGTCGGACAGTTTCGTCTTGACTAAGCCCGGCCGCTCGCCGCGGTAGGTGCCCCACATCTGGCTGAGGGCCTCGCGCAGGTTGTTCATCCAGCCCAGCCCGGCCCACAGCGCGGCGGCCAGGCCGATGATGCCGACCGACGTGCGCGAGGCGATCGCCGAGTCCATCAACTGCACGATCTGCTGTCCGAGGTCGCCGCTGATGACGTCCTTGATCCTGGCCTCGATCCTCTCGAGCAGTGCTGGCTGCCCGGCCAGCACGAAGCCGCCCGCGGCGAAGCCGACCATCAGCAGCGGGAACATCGCGAAGATGGTGAAGTAGGTGATTCCGGCGGCGTAGAAGTCGCCCTTGCTGTCCCCGTAGCGCTGCCGGGCCCGCATCACGTGGTCGAACCACGGCATCCGCGCTCGCAGCCGGTCCAGGAACCCAGGCTGGTCCGAGTCGGTCATCCAGCCTCCCCGGGCACACTCAGGACAATTGCGGTAAGAACCCTATCCGCTCATATACCCGCTTCAGTGTCTTTGCAGACACCTCCCGCGCCCGCTGCGCCCCCGCGGCCAGCACGGCCTCGAGTTCGCCCGCGTCGTCGACCAATTCGTCGACCCGCGCCTTGATCGGCGTGACGAACTCCACGACCGCGTCGGCGGTGTCCTTCTTCAGATCGCCGTAGCCGCGGCCCTCATATCCGGCGACCAGGGTGTCGATGTCGGTCCCGGTGACCGCCGACTGAATCGTCAACAGGTTGGAGACGCCGGGTTTGGCGTCGGGATCGAACCGGATGTCGCGATCGCTGTCGGTGACCGCGGAGCGAATCTTCTTGGCCGTCTTGGCCGGATCGTCGAGCAGGGCGATCAGCCCGGCGTCGGTGGCCGCCGACTTGCTCATCTTGGCCGTCGGGTCCTGCAGGTCGAAGATCTTCGCGGTGGCCTTCGGGATCAGCGGCTCGGGGATGACGAAGGTGTCCGGGAAGCGCGCGTTGAACCGCTGCGCGACGTCGCGGGTCAGTTCGAGGTGCTGACGCTGATCCTCGCCGACCGGCACGAGGTTCGCGTCGTAGAGCAGGATGTCGGCGGCCATCAGCACCGGATAGGTGAACAGCCCGACGGTGGTGGCGTCGGCGCCCTGCTTGGCGGCCTTGTCCTTGAACTGCGTCATCCGCTGGGCCTGTCCGAACCCGGTGAAACAGCCCAGCGCCCAAGCCAATTCGGCATGCGCGGGCACGTGACTCTGGACGAAGATGGTGGCCATGGCCGGGTTGATGCCGAGTGCCAAGTACTGTGCGGCGGTCACCAGCGTGCGTTTGCGCAGCACGGCCGGATCCTGCGGGACGGTGACGGCATGCAGGTCGACCACGCAGAAGTAGGCGTCGTACTCGTCCTGCATCGCGACCCACTGGTTGACCGCACCCAGCGCGTTGCCGAGGTGCAGCGAGTCAGAGGTGGGTTGTGCGCCGGAGAAGACGACCTGTTTGCTCATGATGGGCTCATCTTTTCATGGGCGCCCGAGACCCCCCACATCTGTTCAGCGCCCACCGACACGAATCGCGAGTAGACCTCGCAGCCACCGCTGAACAGATGGCTGAATAGATAAGAAGGGTCATGCGAATTCCACCGTCACCGGCGCATGGTCCGACCAGCGCAGCGCGTAGGCGGCGGGGCGCTCGGTGCCGGCGGAGACGACGCGGCCGGCCAGGCCAGGGGTGACCAGGTGGTAGTCGATGCGCCAGCCGGCGTCGTTGTCGAAGGCCTTGCCGCGCCACGACCACCACGCGTACGGGCCGGCAACGCCGGGGTGCATCTGCCGGACGGCGTCGACCCAGCCGGTGGCCAGCACGTCGCTCAGCCATTGGCGCTCCTCCGGCAGGAAGCCGGCCTTCTTGAGGTTGCCCTTCCAGTTCTTGATGTCGTGCTCGGTGTGGGCGATGTTCCAGTCGCCGCACAGCACGGCCTCACGGTTCTCGGCGAGCAGTTGCTTCATCCGGGCGGCGACGGCGGCCATGAAGCGTTCCTTCTCGCGCTGCCGGTCGGTTTCGGCCTCACCCGTCGGGAAATAGACGCTGGCGATCGTGACACCCGCGGTGTCGACTTCCAGATACCGGCCATGGGCTTCGAATTCGACCGCACCGCAACCGATCCGGATGTCGTCGAACGGCGTGCGGGACAGCACTGCGACACCGTTGCGGCCCTTGACGTGCGGGGCCGCCGAGGCCAGGTGCCAGCCGCCGCCGGCCGGGTTCAGTGCGGGCGCCAGCGCGTCGGCCAGCTGGCCGTCGTCGGCGCGAGTCTCCTGCAAACAGACCACGTCGGCCCGGGTGTTCTGGAGCCAGGCCAGCAGACCCAGGTTGTCCGCCGAGCGTTCCCGCACCGCCGCCCGGATGCCGTTGACGTTGATGGTCGTGACGATCACTTGGCCGACCCTATCGGCCCGCGACCCGGTACCGCCGGTACCGGATAGCCGGTACAGTCGGGCCATGGCGTTCGTGCGTGAGCCCATCCATCTCGGCTCGGGTGAACCGGTCCTGCTGCTGCACCCGTTCCTGTGCTCACAGCAGGTGTGGACGAACATCGCCCCGGCGCTCGCGGGCACCGGACGCTTCGAGGTCCACGCCCCGACCATGGTCGGCCATCACGGCGGTCCGCGGGCCGGCACCTTCCTGCTCGACACCCACGTGTTCGCCGACGACCTGGAGCGTCAGCTCGACGCGCTGGGCTGGGAGACCGCCCACATCGTCGGCAACTCGCTGGGCGGCTGGGTGGCCTTCGAACTCGAGCGGCGAGGCCGGGCCCGCACGCTGACCGCGATCGCCCCGGCGGGCGGCTGGCGAGACTTCTCGCCGGTGAAGTTCGAGATCGTCGGCAAGTTTCTGGCCGGCGGCCCGGTGCTGCTGGCGGCCCGCCTGCTCGGTCCAAAGATCCTGCGGCTGCCCTACGCGCGGCGGGTGGCGACCTGGCCGATCAGCGGCCCGGCCGACGGGCCGCCCGAAGACGAACTGCTCATGACGATCGAGGACGCCACCCACTGCCCCGCCTACATCCAGCTGTTGATCAAGTCGCTGCTGGCCCCGGGGCTCAAGGAACTCGCTCACTCGAAGGCGCCGCTGCACCTGGTCACCTGCGAATACGACCGGGTGCTGCCGCATCCGCGGTACAGCCGGCACTTCCACGAACACCTGCCGGAGGTCGAGCAGGTCACCCATCTCGACGGCGTCGGGCACATCCCGATGCTCGAGGCACCGGAGCTGATCACCGAACTGATCACCGAGTTCATCGACGCCCACTGCGCGCCGCGGCCCGAGGAACGTCAGGCCTGACCTGCGGTTTCGCCCCTTTTCCGACGGCGCGGCAGACACGTTGGCAGCAACCGCCCTAGTTGCGATACCCTTAGTCCCGGTCATGAGCGCCAGCGTCAAGCCCCGGCTTGCTGGCCGGCAACCCTCCAACCGCGGTGGGGTGCCCCGGGTGATGACCAGGTTGAGCAGCTGACGGCTGCACGGCAAGCGCGGGTCCACTGTGGGCCCCATGACCTGGAGGGCTGACAGCCATGAGCAGTGATCACAATCCGACGACCGACTGGTCGTTCGAAACCAAGCAGATTCACGCCGGGCAATCCCCCGACGCCGCGACCAACGCGCGGGCCCTGCCGATCTACCAGACCACGTCGTACACCTTCGACAGCACCGACCACGCCGCGGCGCTGTTCAGCCTGGCCGAGCCGGGCAACATCTACACCCGGCTGATGAACCCGACCACCGACGTCGTCGAGCAGCGCATCGCCGCACTCGAGGGCGGGGTGGCGGCGCTGTTCCTGTCCTCGGGGCAGGCCGCCGAGACGTTCGCGATCCTGAACCTCGCGTCCGCCGGCGATCACATCGTGTCCAGCCCGCGGCTGTACGGCGGCACCTACAACCTGCTGCACTACTCGCTACCCAAGCTGGGCATCGAGACCACCTTCGTCGATGATCCCGACGACCTGGATTCCTGGCGCAAAGCGGTGCGGCCCAACACCAAGGCGTTCTTCGCCGAGTCGATCTCCAACCCCCAAATAGATGTGCTCGACATTCCTTCGGTCGCGGACATCGCACACCAGGCCGGGGTGCCGTTGATCGTGGACAACACCATCGCCACGCCGTACCTGATCCAGCCGATCGCCCACGGCGCCGACATCGTGGTGCACTCGGCGACGAAATACCTTGGCGGACATGGTTCGGCGATCGCCGGTGTGATCGTCGACGGCGGAAACTTCGACTGGACAGCCAGCGGACGCTTCCCCGGATTCACGGTTCCCGATCCCAGCTACCACGGTGTGGTGTTCGCCGACCTCGGCGCGCCCGCGTACGCGTTGAAGGCCCGCGTGCAACTGCTGCGCGATCTCGGTTCGGCCGCTTCGCCTTTCAACGCGTTCCTGATCGCCCAGGGGCTGGAGACGCTGAGCCTGCGGATCGAGCGGCACGTCGCCAACGCCCAGCGGGTCGCCGAGTTCCTGGAGGCCCACGACGGCGTCCTCAGTGTGAACTACGCCGGACTGCCGTCGTCGCCCTGGCATGAGCGGGCAAAAGCACTGGCGCCCAAGGGCACCGGCGGCGTGCTGTCCTTCGAGCTGGCCGGCGGGACGGCCGCGGGCAAGGCGTTCGTCGACGCGCTGACGCTGCACAGCCACGTCGCCAACATCGGCGACGTGCGCTCGCTGGTCATCCACCCGGCGTCGACCACCCATCAGCAGCTCTCGGCCGAGGAGCAGTTGGCCACCGGCGTCACCCCCGGGCTGGTTCGGCTGGCCGTCGGCATCGAGGGCATCGACGACATCCTGGCGGACCTGGAACGCGGCTTCGCCGCCGCCAGAGCGGTTTCCGGCCAGGCCGTGGCGGTCAGTTGAGCGAGCCCGACATGACGATTTCCGAGGAGCGCCTGCGCGACGACAAACCGGCCCGCGATCACGCCAGGCCGGTGGCCCTGCCCGCCGAGGGCGAAACCACGATCGTCGACATCGGCCCGCTGACGCTGGAAAGCGGTGCGGTGCTCGACGACGTCAGCATCGCCGTGCAGCGCTGGGGCGAGCTGTCCCCCAACCGGGACAACGCCGTCATCGTGCTGCACGCCCTGACCGGCGACTCGCACGTCGTCGGACCGGCCGGCCCCGGCCATCCGACGCCGGGCTGGTGGGACGGGATCGCCGGGCCCGGCGCCCCGATCGACACCACCAAGTGGTGCGCCATCGCCACCAACGTCCTGGGTGGCTGCCGCGGGTCGACCGGCCCGAGTTCGCTTGCGCGCGACGGCAAGCCGTGGGGTTCGCGGTTCCCCGTCCTGACGATCCGCGATCAGGTCGCCGCGGACGTGGCCGCTCTGGCCGCCCTGGGGATCGACCAGGTGGCCGCGGTGATCGGCGGTTCGATGGGCGGTGCCCGCGCGCTGGAATGGGTGATCTCCCAACCGGATTCGGTGCGGGCGGCACTGGTCCTGGCGGTGGGCGCACGGGCGACGGCCGACCAGATCGGCACGCAGTGCACCCAGATCGCGGCCATCAAGGCCGACCCGAACTGGCAGGACGGCGACTACTACGACACCGGCCGGTCCCCGGATACCGGCCTTCAGATCGCCCGCCGGTTCGCGCATCTGACCTATCGCGGCGAGCTCGACCTGGACGACCGGTTCGCCAACAGCGCCCAGGGCGACGAGGACCCCTTCGGCGGCGGACGCTATGCCGTGCAGAGCTATCTGCAGCATCAGGGCGAGAAGCTGCTCACCCGCTTCGACGCGGGCAGCTATGTGGCGCTGTCCGATTCGCTGTCCAGCCATGACGTCGGGCGGGGCCGTGGTGGCGTCGAGGCCGCGCTGCGGTCCTGCCCGGTGCCGGTGGTGGTCGGCGGCATTACGTCCGACCGGCTCTACCCGCTGCGCCTGCAGCAGGAGCTGGCCCGGCTGCTGCCGGGATGCGACCGGCTGGACGTCATCGAATCCGACTGCGGCCATGACGGTTTCCTGATCGAGACCGAGGCCGTGGGCGAACTGATCGCGCGCACACTCGAGTTGGCCGACCGGTGAGCGAACGCTCCCTGTCGTTCGGAGCGCAAGCCGCCGCCTACGAACGGGGTCGTCCGTCGTACCCGCCGGAGGCCATCGACTGGTTGCTGCCCGCCGGCACGCGCGACGTGCTGGACCTGGGCGCCGGCACCGGCAAGCTGACCACCCGGCTGGTCGAGCGCGGGCTGAACGTGGTGGCCGTCGACCCGATCGCGGAGATGCTCGAGGTGCTCAGCACCGCGCTGCCGAGCACACCCGCGCTGCTGGGCACCGCGGAGGAAATCCCGTTGCCGGACAACAGCGTCGACGCGGTCCTGGTGGCCCAGGCCTGGCACTGGGTGGATCCCGAGCGGGCCATCCCCGAGGTGGCGCGGGTGCTGCGCCCGGGCGGGCGCCTCGGCCTGGTGTGGAACACCCGCGACGAACGGCTGGGCTGGGTGAAGGACCTCGGCGGGATCATCGGGCGCGAGGACGATCCGTTCAGCCATGAGCTGTCGCTGCCGGCGCCGTTCGCCGACGTCGAACGCTTCCATGTCGAATGGACGAATTACCTGACCCCGCAGGCGGTTATCGACCTGGTGGCCTCGCGCAGCTACTGCATCACCTCACCGGCCGATGTGCGCACCAAGGTGCTCGACCAGGTGCGCGAGCTGCTGGCCACCCATCCCGCCCTGGCGCAGGCGCCCGGCGTCGCGCTGCCCTACATCACGGTGTGCGTGCGCGCGACGCTGAGCTAGCGTCAGCCGTTGAGCAGTCGCGCCTTGGCCGCGGCGAATTCGGCATCGGTGAGCTGGCCGCCGGCATGCAGGTCGGCCAGCTTCTGCAGATCATCCGCGACCGAATCATCCTGTGGCGCACCGAAACTCTCCCAGCCTTGGGGTGCGAACGAACTCGCGTCCGACACCGGGGCGGCGGCGTCGACCGTTTCGAACCGGTTGGGGTTGGTGGGGTCGACACGCAGGTTGAACCGGTCGCCGGGGGTGGGGATGTTGCCGATCATGAACGTCCCGGAATACTTCGCCTCATACGGTGCGACGCCGTCGGAACGCTCGATACGCAGTTGCATCGTGCGGCGGATGTAGGCGCCGTTGATGATCGTGTTCATCAACGGGTCCTTCACGCTGAGCACCACGCCGATCGCCGGAATGCCGTGTTGCTCGAGGTCCTTCTGCGCCGCCGAGGCGTGGTACATCCACCAGGCGTAGCCGCCCAGCAGCAACGCGACCAGCAGCGGGTACAGCATCGAGAACGGCGCCGACCAGTCGACGGCGAACGGCGCGAGCGACGCGATGAACCAGCCCACCATGTTGTTGCGGCCCGTGGCGTTACTGGCGGCCATGAACGCACCCAGCTGGGCCAGGTAGCCGACGATCCACAAGATCAGGATCGGACCGGTGGTGTTGCCGTACAGGTTCAGTCCGCCGAAGACCACGATGAGCACACCCGGCAGCACGGCCAGCGCCCACCACAGCGACAGGAGCAGTGCGAGCTTGCGGTCCCCCGTCATCGGCGCAGACTAACCCAGCGAGCTGACAGCCAACTGTGACTTCTCCTGGCTATTTTGAACAAAATGCCTAAAATAGCCATATGGGTACTCTGACGTTCCGCAACCATGCCGGCGAGCTGGTCGACGTGCCGACGGTGGCCGCGACGCGGTTCAAGAACGAGTTCGGCGCGGTGTTCGAGGAGGCGGCGCAGCGCGGCGCGGTGGCGATCACCAAGCACAACACCCCCAAGGCCGTCCTGCTCTCGGTCGCCGAGTTCGAGGCGTTGACCCGCGCCGCGACACCCGAACTCGACGCGTTGGAGGACGAGTTCGACGCCCTGCTGGAGCGGATGCAGACCCCGCGCGCCAAGACCGGCGTCGCCGCGGCGTTCGACGCCTCGCCCGAGGAACTGGGTCGCGCCGCCGTGAAGGCCGCGGGCCGCCGCCGGCGGTGACGGCTCGCCTCTACGTGCTGGCCGGCGTCAACGGCGCGGGCAAGAGCAGCATCGGCGGAGCGATGATCCGGTCCGCCGGCGGCGAGTACTACAACCCCGACGAGGCGGCCCGCCGCCTGATGCAGGTCAATCCGGGTCTGGATCAGACCGCCGCCAACGCCGCCGCGTGGCAGCAGGGCCGGCGACTGTTGGAGAGGGCGATCGTCGAACGGCTGGACTTCGCGTTCGAGACCACGCTCGGCGGCGGCACCATGACCCGGCTGATCGGCGCCGCCGCGGCCGCCGGCTTCGAGGTCCGAATGTTCTACGTCGGCCTGGCCTCTCCCGAACTTCACCTGGCGCGGGTACGCGAACGCGCCGCCGCGGGCGGGCACGACATCTCCGAGGACGACATCCGGCGGCGTTGGCGGCACAGCCGGATGAACCTGATCAAGCTGATGCCCGATCTGAAAGAGCTTCGCGCTTACGACAACTCGGCCGACGGGGACCCCAAGGCGGGCGACGCCCCCGCACCGGTGCTCGTCCTGCATCTGGTGGACGGCGACATCGTCGGCCCGCCCGATCTGGGCGACACGCCGCTATGGGCGCGCCCCGTCGTCGCGGCCGCACTCAAGCGCGGAAGCTAACTGGTTCCCAGCGGGTCGATCGTCCACGCGGTGAACAACACCGCCGCCGCCACCGTCGCCGTCATCGCGACGTCGATCCGTTTGGAGCGCACAGCCAGCAGGCCGGCCTGCTCGTCGCGCAGTGCCAGTCTCAGGCCGGCCGCCACCCCGACCCCGATCCCGATCAGCAACGATCCGCGACGCCAGAAGCCCGCCGCCACCAGGATGAACGCCGCCAGGAAGATGAGCATGACCACCAGGGTCGGCCACTGGGACCGGGCCGCGGTTCGCAACGTCATTACAGTCATCCCGAAAGTCCCAGCGCCTCAACGCGTTCCACCACATTGGTCAGCAGGAAGGCCCGGGTCAACGGGCCCACGCCACCGGGATTGGGCGAGACGTGTCCGGCGACGTCCCACACGCCGGGATGCACGTCGCCGGTGAGCTTTCCGTCCACCCGGCTGACCCCGACGTCGACGACCGCGGCGCCCGGCTTGACCATGTCGGCGGTCAGCAGGTGCGGCACCCCGACCGCGGCGACGATGATGTCGGCCTGCCGGGTCAGCCCGGGCAGGTCACGAGTTCCGGTGTGGCACAACGTGACCGTGGCGTTCTCGGAGCGGCGGGTGAGCAACAGGCCCAGCGGCCGGCCCACCGTCACACCGCGGCCGATCACCACCACGTGCGCGCCGGCGATCGGCACGTGGTAGCGGCGCAGCAGATGCACGATGCCCCGCGGTGTGCACGGCAACGCGGCCTCTTTGCCGAGCACCAGCCGGCCCAGGTTGGTCGGGTGCAGCCCGTCAGCGTCCTTGTCCGGGTCGATGCGCTCCAGGGCGGCGTTCTCGTCCAGATGCTTCGGCAGCGGCAACTGCACGATGTAACCCGTGCAGTCGGGGTTGGCGTTCAGTTCGTCGATGGTCGCGTTCAACTCCGCCGGGCTGATGTCGGCGGGCAGGTCGCGGCGGATCGAGTTGATGCCGACCTTGGCGCAGTCGGCGTGCTTGCCGCGCACGTAGGCCTGCGAGCCGGGGTCGTCGCCGACCAGGATGGTGCCCAGGCCGGGGGTGTGCCCCGCCGCGGTCAACGCCGCAACCCGTTCGGTCAGGTCGACGAAGATCTCGTCGCGGGTGGCCTTACCGTCCAGCGTGATAGCTCCCACGGCAGTCATTCTGGCACTGCGCCCCGTAAGGGCGCCTATCCGGCACTCCGCCCCCGCGCGGCCGCCCATCTGGCAGAGTCAGTGCCGTGAACACCCAGCCCGATGTGTTCAGTCCGGCCAAGCTCGGCCCGCTGACACTGCGCAACCGCATCATCAAGGCGGCCACATTCGAGGCCGCCACACCGGATGCCCTGGTCACCGACGACCTGATCAACTACCACCGCCGTCCGGCCGCGGGCGGCGTCGGCATGACGACCGTCGCCTACTGCGCGGTCGCCCCCGGCGGCCGCACCGACGGCTGGCAGATCTGGATGCGCCCCGAGGCCATCCCCGGCCTGCGTCGCCTGACCGACGCCGTGCACGCCGAGGGCGCCGCCATCAGCGCGCAGATCGGGCACGCCGGGCCGGTGGCCAACGCGCGCACCAACAAGGCCACCGCGCTGGCCCCCGTGCGGTTCTTCAACCCGCTTTCGATGCGGTTCGCCAAGAAGGCCACCCGCGAGGACATCCAGGAGGTCACCGCCGCGCACGCCAACGCCGCCCGGCTGGCCATCGAGGCCGGCTTCGACGCCGTCGAGATCCACCTCGGCCACAACTACCTGGCCAGTTCGTTCCTCTCGCCGCTGATCAACCGCCGCGACGACGAGTTCGGCGGTTCGCTGGAGAACCGGGCGAAGGTGGCCCGCGGCGTGGTTCGGGCCGTCCGCCAGGAGGTGGGCGACCGGATCGCGGTGACGGCCAAGCTCAACATGGCCGACGGGGTCCGCGGCGGCATCCCGATCGAGGAGTCGCTGCAGACCGCCAAGTGGCTCGAGGAGGACGGCGGCCTGGACGCCCTGGAGCTGACCGCGGGTTCATCCCTGCTCAACCCGATGTACCTGTTCCGCGGCGACGCCCCGCTCAAGGAGTTCGCCGGCGTGTTCAAGCCGCCCATCAGCTGGGGCATGCGGATGACGGGCAAGAAATTCCTGCGCGAGTACCCCTACCGCGAGGCGTATCTGATGCGCGACGCCGAGAAGTTCCGCGCCGAGCTCACCATGCCATTGATCCTGCTCGGCGGCATCACCAACCGCGACACCATGGACACCGCGATGGCGGCCGGCTTCGACTTCGTCGCGATGGGCCGCGCGCTGCTGGCCGAGCCGGACCTGCTCAACCGCATCCAGGCCGACGCCAGCGTGAAGTCGATCTGCGACCACTGCAACCTGTGCATGCCGACGATCTACAGCCACACGCACTGCGTGCTCACAGGGGCCCCGGATCGGTAGGCGTCAGGCCGGCGGCGGCCGCGACGACGGCGTCCCACTGTCGGTCGAGGGTGTATTCCGAGTGCTTGCGGGCCGGGAACACGGGCTCGGTGAGCACCGGGTCGGGCAGCCAGTATTCGTTGCCGAGGCGAACGGACCGCGGCGCGGACACCGGCTCCCGCACCTGAGCTCCGGCGCTGCCGTCGACGGGTAGCACGGTCGCGCGGATCTCGCGATGCCCGGCACTGCGGTTCCAGGACAGCACCGGGCCGCCCACCATATCGGTGAACCGGATGAGGTTCAGCCAGCGCCCACGCAGGATGAACATGGCCGCCCGATGGCTGCCGAAGCTCAACATGTTCGGAAAGCCGCGGCCGTATGCCCATTGCAGTTGTGAGCCGTAGGTGACCAGGCCGATCCGGTCTGCCAGCGGGCTGCCCGGCTCGCACATCAGCCGCAGCGCGGTCGCGTACATCAGCAGCGAGCCCTGGCTGTGGCCACACAGCACGACGCGGGTGTCGGGATGGTCGTCGGCCAGCGAGTGCACCCGGTGCACGAGGTCGACGATCGCCGTCCGGGCGTAACAGGGCGGGACGATCGGATGCCCCTCGGCCGGCCAGAACGACGCCAGATCCCAGAGCACACCGAGGCTGCGGCCGGCGCCGTCCGGCCTGCGGTAGGCCGCCCAGATCGACGCCAGCAAGCCGGCCAGAATCACGGCCAGCAGGAACATGCCGAATCCCTCCAGCATCGCCAGCCCGCCCTTCGGCACGTATCCGGATTGCGGGTTCCCGTGCCGCAACCACCGCCAGATCGGAAAGTCGGTCTCGTTCGTCGCCCACACGCCCGCGGCGGCGGCCACGACGACGACGCCGGCGACGACGCGTGCGGTCTGCTGGTTCAGCGTGGCGATGAACCACGCCACGCCCTCCTCCGCACCCTGCACCAGGGTCGCGACCGGATTCGGGTGCCGGCGCGCATACGCGCCACGACCGGCCAACGACACCAACCCGACGACGACGGCCAACCCGAGCAGACCCCACGTCATGCCGATGGCGTGATAGATCGCCGGCACCGCCGGGCCCGGCGGGTTGTCACGCACCAACGGCGCGGGCAGGCAGCCGGTGGTCACGCAGCCGCGGACCAGCTGCGTCGCGCCGACGCCGAAACCCGCCCCCAGCAGACAGGCCAGGCCGCCGACGATCGTCGTGGCGTTGCCCCACAGCCAGATTCGGTAAACATTCGGGAGATCGCGTAATCCGGGGAAGTCGCGGCGTGACCACCGGGCGACCACCGACGTCGTGACCGCGGTGGCCACCCACAACACCGCCAAGACGAACACCCACGCGGTCACGAGGTTGTCGACACCGATGTCGAGTCCGAAGTGCCGCGTCTCGTCGGACCGGGCCACGGAGTCCCCCGCGTTGAGCCGGGTGAGATACGGAAACAGTGCCGCCGCAGCCAGATTCGCGAGGACGACGATGCCCCAGACCCGCCGCCATCGGGCATTCCCGAAGGCGGCGACCAGGATCCTTCCGCCGCGCGTGAACTGACCACCGCTGCCGCGCGGGTCGTCGAACACCGCGTTCACCACCAACGCCAGGACGAGCAGAGTCAGCGACAACCACCACGACGCGCGGCCCACGGCATCCGGCGCGGCCCGGGTGCCGCCCGCCAAAACCATTGCCGCACCGGATATTCCGGCGATCCAGTGCAGGGTCCGGGCCGGTGCCGAGGAAGACTCGGCCAAGAACTCGTCGAGCGCGATGCGCGCCGGCGGCAGATCCCCCTTCGCGAATTCCGGGGAGGGCGCCGGGCAATCATCCAGTTTTCTCGCGGCCTGGCGCGCGGAAACGGCGGTGATCGCGCCGATCGCCAGAACCGGCACCACGATGACGGCCAGCACCGCGAGCACCCGGGCGAGCGGATGGTGATGGAAATACACCGGCCAGCCGGTCGCCAGGCACGGCGCCTCCCGTGCCAGGCACTGCACCCCCACGACGTCCGCGGCAATCACGGTCAGTTGCACCATGATCAGCACGGTCAGGGCGATGCCGATGCTGCGGACCAGGCCGCGCAGGACCGCGACAGCGCGGTTTCCGGCGGCACTCGACGTCGGCGGCACCATCCATTGCCCGAGATTGACCAGAGCAAAGGGCAGCAGCACCGCCCACAGCGCCTGCTTGAGGCCACCGGAGGTCATCTTGCCCCAGTGGTAGCCCTCCCGGTACCGGGTGTAGCGGCGGCCGTCGACCACCAGGTCGTCGACCCGGGGGCGGGCGTTGCCCAGCACGTCGCAGGCCTGGAAGAACCGGCCCCGGTCGTCGCCGCCGACCTGCACCACCATCCGCGCGTCCAGCATCGACTCCGGTGGTGTTCCGCTGACTCCGTGCGTGCGCAACTCGATGACGCGGATGTTGTCGCTCATGCCCTCACCCCCGCGCCAAGCGTGGCGCATCATCGGCTTCGCGGCGGGCGAACGTTAAAGTTGACGGCGATGAGTCGACCAGTCGCACCCGCCTTGACCGTTCGGTACGACGAGTCGCAGCGCACCTTCGCCGCCGGCCATGACGTCGTCGTCGGACGTGACCTGCGCGCCGACGTGCGCATCGCCCACCCGCTGATTTCCCGAGCGCACCTGCTGCTCCGGTTCGACCACAACCGCTGGGTCGCCATCGACAACGGCTCGCTGAACGGCGTGTTCGTCAACGGCCGCCGGGTTCCCGCCGTCGACGTCCACGACGGTCTGGCGGTCAACATCGGCAACCCCGACGGCCCGCTGCTGCGCTTCGGCGTCGGCCACGCCACCGGCGCGGTGGGCCGGCCGCCCCAGACCACGTCGATTCCGGCCACCACGGTCATCCCGCCGCCGCCGGTGTATCCCAGTGCACCGCAACCGATGTACCCGAGCGCCCCGCAACCCGGGTATCCGCCGACCGGCGTACGGCCCCAGGCCGTTCCCCCGCCGTCCGTTCCGACGCCGCCGCCCATGCCGGCCACCGCCCCGGGCAACCTGCCCACTCAGATGGGCCCGACCGCGCAGCCGCCGAGCACCGGCGACGGCAGCAACCTGGCGACCAGCATGCTCAAGATCCTGCGGCCGGGCCGGTCCGCGGATGTGCCGGAGAACGGCATCAAGATCGGTCGCGCCACCGACAACGACATCGTCGTCCCCGATGTGCTGGCCTCGCGTCACCACGCCACCCTGGTGCCGGCCCCGGACGGCACGGCAGAGATCCTCGACAACCGCAGCATCAACGGAACGTTCGTCAACGGCCAGCGCGTCGAGGCGGCCACCCTGCGCGACGGCGACGTCGTCACGATCGGCAACGTCGACCTGGTCTTCTCCGGCGGCACCCTGATCCGCCGCTCGGAAACCGCGGCGGCCACCCGCACCGGCGGGCTGGAGGTGCGCGGCCTGACGTGGACCATCGAGGGCAACAAGACGCTGCTGGACAACATCTCGGTGGACGCGCGGCCGGGCACCCTGACCGCGGTGATCGGGCCCTCGGGCGCGGGCAAGTCGACGTTCGCCCGCCAGGTCGCGGGGCTGACGCATCCGACCAGCGGCACGATCACCTTCGAGGGCCACGACATCCACGCCGAGTACGCCTCACTGCGCTCCCGGATCGGCATGGTGCCGCAGGACGACGTGGTGCACGGCCAGCTGACCGTCCACCAGGCCCTGATGTACGCCGCCGAGCTGCGGCTGCCGCCGGACACCACCAAGGCCGACCGGGAACAGGTCGTCGCGCAGGTGCTCGAAGAACTCGAGATGACCCCGCAGGCCGACACCCGGGTGGACAAACTGTCCGGCGGGCAGCGCAAGCGGGCCTCGGTGGCCATGGAGTTGCTGACCGGCCCGTCGCTGCTGATCCTCGACGAGCCCACCTCCGGTCTTGACCCGGCGCTGGACCGCGCGGTGATGACGATGCTGCGCCAGCTGGCCGACGCCGGCCGCGTGGTGCTGGTGGTGACGCACTCGCTGACCTACCTCGACGTCTGTGATCAGGTGCTGCTGCTCGCGCCGGGCGGCAAGACCGCGTTCTGCGGGCCGCCGGCCGAGATCGGCCCGGCGATGGGCACGACCAACTGGGCGGACATCTTCAGCTCAGTCGCCGGCGACCCGGCCGTCGCGGCCGCGCGACATCTCGAGCGCAGCGGTCCGCCGCCGCCGGCCCCGGAGGCCGCCACCCCCAGCGATCTGGGCAAGCCCGCGAAAACCAGTCTGCTGCGCCAGTTTTCGACGATCGCGCGCCGGCAGATGCGGCTGATCATCTCCGACCGCGGTTACTTCGTCTTCCTGGCGATGCTGCCGTTCATCATGGGTGTGCTGTCGCTGTCGGTGCCCGGCGAGGTCGGCTTCGGCACGCCGGACCCGTACGGCGCGGCGCCCAACGAGCCGGGTCAGATCCTGGTGCTGCTCAATGTCGGGGCGATCTTCATGGGCACCGCCCTGACGATCCGCGACCTGATCGGCGAGCGCGCGATCTTCCGACGCGAGCAGGCGGTGGGTCTGTCCACCACGGGCTACCTGTTGGCGAAAGTCATTGTGTACGCGACGTTTGCGGTCGTGCAGTCGGTGATCGTCACCGCCATCACGATCTGGGGCAAGGGTGCGCCGACGCAGGGCTCGGTCGGACTGGGCAACCCGACGCTGGACCTGTTCGTGGTGATGGCCGCGACCACCGTCGCCTCGGCCATGGTGGGCCTGGCGCTGTCGGCGCTGGCGAAGTCCAACGAGCAGATCATGCCGCTGCTGGTGGTCGCCGTGATGAGCCAGTTGGTGTTCTCCGGCGGCATGATTCCGGTGACCGGCCGTGTCGTGCTGGACCAGTTGTCCTGGTTCACCCCGGCCCGCTGGGGTTTTGCGGCCGGGGCTTCGACGGTCGACCTGATCAAACTGGTGCCCGGGCCGCTGACGCCCAAGGACGCCCACTGGGAGCACACGTCCTCGGCGTGGTGGTTCGACATGGCGATGCTGGGCGTCATCAGCCTCGGCTATCTGACGTTCGTGCGCTGGAAGATCCGGCTCAGAGCCAGCTAGCGCCGAAAGTCGACTTGTTGCACCTGTTTCGCGAGTAGGCCCGCAAACAACATGACTCTCGGCGAGGGTCAGGCGGCGGCGCGCAGTGCCTGCTCGACGCGACGGATGATGCCCGCTCGATCCGAGCGCAGATGCAGCGCCGAAACCCGGATGATGCGCCAGCCCAGCTCGGCCAGGAATTCCAGCCGGTCGATGTCTCCGGCATGGATTTCGGAATTGGTCCAGTGCTGCTCCCCGTCGTATTCGACTCCGACCTTCCACTGGGGCCAGCCCATGTCGATCCGTCGCACGATTCGCCCGCGGGCGTCGCGAATCGGGATCTGAGTGACGGGCCGCGGCAGTCCACCCCGGATCAGCGCCAGTCGCAGCCTGGTCTCCTGGGGCGATTCGGCGCCGTTGTCCGCCAGGTCGAGGACCCGGCGAAGTCGGCGGATGTTGCGAGCGCCCGGATACCTCGTCGCCAATTCCGTCACCTCGCCCACTGCCACGTCCGTCGCATTGAGCAGCGCGTCGACCCGGATGACTCCCTGTTCGAACGGCAACCATCGACCGATGTCAAAGACGGTGCGTGCCACCGTCGTACAGCTGATGACCCCGATGTGGCACAGTTCGTCGTCGGCGACGTCGTCCTTGTGGACGATGATGCCCGGTGGCGCATTGTGGTGGATGCGGATCAGTTCGGCCGGACCCGCGGCGGGCACCCACCTGCTGCCGAGCAGCGCCGCCGCCGACAGGCCCGCGACCGTCGCACGGCGGCCGGACCACAACCACGCCGCATGCGCGCGATCGGCCGCGGTCAGTTCGACACCGTTCAGGTGATAGACGTTGCGGTGCAGCTTCGTGTACTGCCGGGCAAGTTGGCGGCGGCTGACCTCGCCGGAGGCGATCGCCTCGGTGGCCACCACAAGCTTGGTCATCGGGCGATCCTCGGATAGTTGCGCCGATCGCGGTATTCACCCTGCTCCGCGTTCGCCGAAAGTCGACTTGTTGCACCTGTTTCGCGAGTAGACCCGCGAACAACATGACTCTCGGCGAGGCGGTTATTGCCCGTGCACGTCCAGACCGTGCGCGGCCGCGAACGCCACCGCCTGCGCCAGATCCACCTTGGCGCCGCGCAGCCCGGCCGTCGTCCAGAAGGTCGGGTCCGCCCGCGCACCGCGCAGATCGGCGTCCTCGAAACGGGAAGCCGTGGTGCGCGCCCCGGTCAGGTCGGCGTCGCGCAGCACCGCCTTGCGCAGATCCGCCTCCACCAGCGACGCCTCGCGCAGCCGGCAGCCGGACAGGTCCACCCCGCGCAGATCGGCGCCACCGAGGACCGCCAGCGTGAAGTCGACCTCATCGAACACCACCGGCCGCAGCCGGCAGTTGGCGAACACCGAACCCATCAGGCTGCAGCCACGAAACGTGCTGTGCCACAAGGTGCTGCGGTCGAACTTGCAGTTCCGGAATGCGCTGCCGAGATGTTCGGATTCGGTCAGCGTCGCGCCGCTGAAGTCGCATTCGTCGAACACCACGCGCTCGGTGCGCAACCCGTTGAGATCCTCGTCGCGGAAGTCGTGGCCGGTGAACTCGCGGTCTGTCCAGAGCATGCTGCCATCATCGTGGAGTGTTCAAGCTGATGTTCGTCTCACCCCGGATCGCGCCCAACACCGGCAACGCGATCCGGATGGTCGCGGCCACGGGGGCCGAGCTTCATCTGGTCGAGCCGCTGGGTTTCGACCTCTCCGAGCCCAAGCTGCGCCGCGCCGGACTGGACTACCACGACCTCGCCTCGGTGACGGTGCACCCGTCTTTGGACGCGGCCTGGGACGTCGTCCGCCCGGATCGGGTGTTCGCGTTCACCGCACACTCGGACGCATCGTTCGCCGAGATCGCCTACCGTGCCGGGGACGTCTTGATGTTCGGCCCGGAGCCGACCGGGCTGGACGAGCAGACGCTGGCCGATCCGCACGTCACCGCCCGGGTGCGGATTCCGATGCTGGCGGGGCGGCGCTCGCTGAACCTGTCCAACGCGGCGGCGGTCGCGGTGTACGAGGCGTGGCGCCAGCAGGGTTTCGCCGGGGCGGTCTGAGCTACATCAGGGCGGCGAGGATGCGGCGGAACTCCGCGCGGTCGTCGTCACCAAGGCGGGCCAGCACCCGATCTTCGGCGGCCCGGACACCGGAGTCGGTGCGCCGCAACAACTTCGAGCCCGCGGCGGTCAGTTCGGCCGGACGCGACCGGCCCTTCTCGGCAGTGGGTGGCCGGGTCACCAGACCGCGGTCCTGCAGTCCGCGCAGGACCTGATTCATCGCCTGGCGGGACACGCTGATGTTGCGCGCCAGTTCGGCGTTGGACGCCCCGGGCGCATGCGAGAGCATCCGGAGGCAGATGTACTCCGGGAAGGTCAGGCCCAGCGGTTCGAGCACGACGTCGGTGACCTCGCTGCGCAGTGCCATGTGCAGGCGGTGCATCAGGTAGCCCAGGGGCGGATGGTCGACGGTCACGGATGTCAGTTTAGTTGACACCCATGGTTTCGGTTGGTAAACCGGAGAACATGACTGAACAACCCAGCGAAGCGATGTTCGATGCGGCCTACCGCGGCGAGGCCCCCGAGATGGGCGCCCGTCCGCCGTGGAGCATCGGTGAACCCCAGCCCGAGATCGCCGCGCTCATCGCGGCCGGCCTGGTCCACGGCGATGTGCTCGACGCCGGCTGCGGCGAGGCGGCCACCGCGATGGACCTGGCCGAACGCGGGTTCACCGTGGTCGGCCTGGACCAGTCGCCGACCGCGATCGAACTCGCCCGCGCCGACGCGGCGCGCCGCGGCCTGACCACCGCCACCTTCGAGGTCGCCGACATCAGCGACTTCGGCGGCTATGACGGCAGATTCGGCACCATCATCGACTCCACGCTGTTCCACTCGATGCCGGTGGAGCTGCGGGAGGGCTACCAGCGCTCGATCGTGCGGGCCGCCGCGCCCGGCGCGTCGTACTTCATCCTGGTGTTCGACAAGACCGGCATGCCCGCCGGCGGTCCGGTGAACGCCGTCGACGAGGCCGAACTGCGCGACGCGGTCAGCCCGTACTGGACCATCGACGAGATCCGCCCGGCCCGCATCCACGCCCAGATGCCGCCGAACTTCGCCGACACGATGAACCCGTTCGCCGGCAACCCGGGCATCCGCGAGGAGCCGAACGGCCGCACCTCGATTCCGGCCTGGCTGCTCACCGCTCACCTGGACTGAGTCGGGATTTCGGTGCGTTTTCCGTCGCTGAGCGACGGTTATCGCACCGAAATCACTAGGACTACCAGGTGTTCCAGTGCGTCAGCTGCGCGGCCGGCAACCGGTTGGCGAGCTTGAACTCGGTGCCCTTGGTGTAGGCGATCGGGAACAACCCGCCCTGGGCGTACTTCTCGAACGGGATGCCGACGACCTCGGCGGCCTGCTTCTCGCCCTCGCCGATCAGGTGCAGCGTCGTCCACGCCGAGCCCAGCCCGCGCGAGCGCAGCGCCAGCATGAAGCTCCACACCGCCGGCAGCAGTGAACCCCAGTACGACGCGCTGACCCCGGCCGGTGCGCCGTCGGGACGGCCCTCCAGGCACGGGATCATCAGCACCGGCGCCTTCTCGAAGTGTTCCTTGAGGTACTTCGCCGAGTTCATGACGGCCCCGATCTGCTGATCGCGGACGTCGCCGTACTCCGGCTTCTCCGAATCCAGGTACGGCGTCGCGTTGGTGCGATAGATGTCGGCCAGGGCCTTCTTCTTGGCCGGGTCGTCGACGAACACCCACTGCCAGCCCTGCGCGTTGGATCCCGTCGGCGCCTGCAGCGCCAGCTCCAGGCACTCCATCACCACCTCGCGCGGCACCGGCTTGTCGAAGTCCAGGCGCTTGCGCACCGAGCGGGTGGTGGTCAGCAGTTCGTCGACAGACAGGTTGAGGGCCATCCGGTCAGGCTACATTCGGGGACATGACCGCTGAGCTGACCGACGAGATGTCCAACCGGCTGGTCGCCGACGAGTACGGCTGGCTGACCACGATCGCCAAGTCCGGCCTGCCGGTCCCGCGGCTGATCTGGTTCCACTTCGACGGCTCGGCGATCTACCTCTACACGATGCCGACGGCGGCGAAGGTCGCGCACATCCGCCGCCATCCGCGGGTGAGCCTGAACCTCGACTCCGACGGCAACGGCGGCGGGATCGTGGTGATCGCCGGCACCGCGCACGTCGACGCCGAGGATGCCGACCTGCGGGCCGACCGCCCGTACTGGGCCAAGTACGCCGCCACGGCCGAACGGTTCGGATTGACCGAGGCCATGGAGCAGTACAGCACCCGCATCCGCATCGACATCGAAAAAGCCTGGGGCACACCGGTCGAAGGCTGACCGCTCAACGGAAGTCGCGCGAGCGGGTGCCCACCCGCATGTCGATGCGGCGCATCCCATCCGCGACGACGGTGACCGCGCCGCTGGCGTTCTGCACGATGCCCCGCACCACCAGCGCCGGCGCCGTCTGCGCGAGCCTGCGGTGGCGCGACCAAACCCCCTGTGAACACAGCACATTGACCATGCCGGTCTCGTCCTCCAGGTTCAGGAACGTCACGCCCTGTGCGGTGGCCGGCCGCTGACGATGCGTGACCGCCCCGGCCACCAGGATGCGGGTGCCGTCGCGCACCGCCAGCAGTTCGCCGGCCGGCACCACCCCGAGCGCCGCCAGGTCGGCCCGCAGGAACTGGGTGGGGAAACTGTCCGGCGAGATGCCGGTGGCCCACACGTCGGCGGCGGCCAGTTCCACCTCGCTCATCCCGGGCAGGGACGGCACGTGCGACGACGTCCCGACGCCGGGCAGTCGGTCCATCCGTTCGTTGGCGGCCGCCCCCGCCGCCCACAGCGCCTCCCGCCGGTCGATGCCGAAGCAGCCGAGCGCGCCGGCGGTGGCCAGCGCCTCGGTCTGCGGCACCGTCAGTTGCAGCCGTCCGGTCAGATCCAGCAGGGAACCGAAGGGCCCGTTGGCTTTTCGCTCGTCGACCAGTCGCTGCGCCAGGTCGTCGCCGATGTGCCGGACCGCGGCCAGCCCGAGCCGGACCTCGGCACCGGCGTTTTCCAGCGTGGCGTGCGCCAGGCTGGCATTGATATCCGGGCATCGGACGATCACACCGTGCCGGCGGGCGTCGGCCACCAGTGACTGGGGCGAGTAGAACCCCATCGGCTGGGCCCGCAGCAGCGCGGCGCAGAATGCGGCGGGATGGTGCAGTTTGAGCCACGACGAGTAGAACACCAGCGAGGCGAAGCTGAGCGCATGGCTCTCGGGGAACCCGAAATTGGCGAAGGCCTCCAGCTTCTCGTAGATCCGGTCGGCCAGCGCGCCCTCGATGCCGTGCAGGTCCCGCAGTCCGTCGTAGAACCGGCCGCGCAGCCGGCGCATCTTCTCCGTCGACCGTTTGGAGCCCATGGCCCGGCGCAGCTGATCGGCCTCGGCCGGGCTGAAGCCCGCGCAGTCGACCGCCAGTTGCATCAGTTGCTCCTGGAACAGCGGCACACCCAACGTCTTTCGCAGCGCCGGCTCCATCGAGGGATGGTCATAGGTGATCGGGTCCAGGCCGTTGCGCCGACGGATGTAGGGGTGCACCGAGTTGCCCTGGATCGGCCCGGGCCGGATCAGCGCCACCTCGACCACCAGGTCGTAGAACACCCGGGGTTTCAGCCGCGGCAGGGTGGCCATCTGCGCGCGCGACTCGACCTGGAACACCCCCACCGAGTCGGCCCGCTGCAGCATCTCGTAGACGGCCGGTTCGGCGAGATCCAGCTTCGCGAAGTCGACGTGCAGGCCCTTGTGCTCGGCCAGCAGGTCGACCGCGTAGTGCAACGCCGAGAGCATACCCAGGCCGAGCAGATCGAATTTCACCAAACCTATTGCCGCGCAGTCGTCTTTGTCCCACTGCAGCACACTGCGGTTCGCCATGCGCGCCCACTCCACCGGGCACACGTCGGCGATCGGACGGTCGCAGATCACCATGCCGCCGGAGTGGATACCCATGTGCCGGGGCAGGTTGGCGATCTCCCCGGCCAGTTCGACCACCGGTTCCGGGATGCCCTCCACGTCGGGCGAGTCGGCCAGGCCGCCCCAGCGGCTGATCTGCTTGCTCCAGGCGTCCTGCTGGCCCTGCGAAAAGCCCAGTGCGCGAGCCATGTCCCGCACGGCACTGCGGCCGCGGTAGGTGATGACGTTGGCCACCTGGGCGGCGTACTCGCGGCCGTACCGGTCGTAGACGTACTGGATGACGTGCTCGCGCAGGTCCGATTCGATGTCGATGTCGATGTCCGGCGGCCCGTCGCGGGCCGGGGACAGGAACCGCTCGAACAGCAACTCGTTGGCGATCGGGTCGACCGAGGTGACCCCCAGCGCGTAGCAGACCGCCGAGTTGGCCGCCGAACCCCGGCCCTGGCACAGGATGTCGTTCTCCCGGCAGAACCGGGTGATGTCGTGCACCACCAGGAAGTAGCCCGGAAACTTCAGGGCGGCGATGACGTCGAGTTCACGTTCGATCTGGGCGTAGGCCGTCGGGGCGGCGGACCGCGGGCCGTAGCGATCGGCCGCGCCGACGAGCACCAACTCGCGCAGCCAGCTGTCCTCGGTGTGCCCGGCGGGCACCTCGAAGGGCGGCAGTTGGGGTGCGATCAGCTGCAGACCGAACGCACACTGCTGCGCCAATTCGGCTGCGGCGGTGACGACTTCGGGCCGGTTGGCGAAGATCCGCGCCATCTCCTCCCCCGAGCGCAGGTGCGCGCCGCCCAGCGGGGCCAGCCGGCCGACGGCCTCGTCGAGGGACTGCCGGGCCCGGATGGCGCTCATCGCCATGGCCAGCCGCCCGCGCGACGGCGCCGCGAAATGGGCGGCGGTGGTGGCGACCAGGCCCAGGCCGAACCGCCCGGCGAGTTCGGCCAGTGTGGCGTTGCGTTCGTCGTCGACCGGGTGCCCGTGGTGGGTGAGTTCGACGGTGACCCGCCCGGGGCCGAACCGGTCCACCAGATCCGCCAGGGCCGCGGCGGCGGCATCCGGCCCGCCATCGGAAAGTGCCTGGCGCACATGACCTTTGCGACACCCGGTGAGGATCTGCCAATGTCCGCCGGCGGCCTCGGTGAGCGCGTCGAGATCGTAGCGGGGCTCGCCCTTCTGACCACCGGCCAGATGGGCGGCGGCCAGTTGCCGCGACAACCGCCGGTATCCCTCGGGGCCGCGGGCCAGCACCAGCAGATGCGGTCCGGGCGGGTCCGGCACCCCCGCCCGGGCGCCGCCGCCGAGGCACAACTCGGCGCCGAACACCGTCGCCATGTCGAGTTCGTGGGCCGCCTCGGCGAACCGGACCACGCCGTAGAGGCCGTCGTGGTCGGTGAGCGCGATGGCTTTCAGGTCCAGCCGCGCGGCCTCCTCGACGAGTTCCTCCGGAGTGCTCGCCCCGTCCAGGAAGCTGAAGGCCGAGTGTGCGTGCAGTTCGGCGTACGGGACCGCCGACGGGACGACGGCCGCTCCTGGCGCCTGATAGCCGGCGCGTTTGCGCGACCACGCCGGACTGTCGCCGCCGTCGCCATCGGGGATCGCCGGCCTGCTCTCCAGCACCCGCTGCATCTTGGCCCAGCTCGGCGGCCCGTTATGCCAACCCATCGCCCCATCCTATCGAACAGGCGTTCGACTGAACAGGTCGGCTTCTCTTCGGGTCGTGGCGCCTCAGTTCGCACGCATCGACTGGGCGAGGCTGATCAGATTCTGCGGCTGGACTCGAATGATGCCGTGACGCGGGGTATCGATGTCGGCGATGAGCATGAAGGCGACCGCGGACACCACCGGCAAGATCACCAGCAATACAGCCGCTCCCGGCCTGCGGTGAAATCCCCAGCCCACCAACACATTGCAGCAGACCGCGATAGCCGCCAACAGCACCCACGCCGCCGTCGGAATCCGGTTGCGGTTAGCGGCTTGGGTGTACCCCTGCGAATTCAGGACGTCGTTCATCCCCGAAACGGCCAGCGCGATGACCGGGGTCGGATTGGCATTCGCCGGCGCGTGGACCGCCGACCACAGATCGGCCTGCAACTGCGCGGAGCGCGCATCGATCTCCGGGAGCTTCGACTGGTCGTTGGTCGTGTACGCCAGAATCCGCTCGTCGAGGTAGCTCGACAGCAAGGTCCGCACCGCGGCCGCCGGGCCGGCGGGCAGTAGATCCGCCCGGACGTACGCGGTGCCTATCGCGTTCGCCTCAGCCTCTTCGTAGTCCTTGCGCTGGTCGTATCGACTGACCGCCATCGAAAAGCTGAACCCGATCATCAGCCCCAACAGCGTCAGGGTCGCCGCCAAGATGGTGGAGAAGTCGGAACGGACTTCGTCGTCGAGCGGCCGTCGCCGCCCCAGCACCCAGGCACCGCACCAGGCGGAAGCTCCCAGCCCGACCACCGCGAGCACGAATATCAGCAGCGGGTAGTACGTGATGTTCATCTGTTCTCGCCGATCTCCCATGGCGCGATCGTGCCGTCACGGACGCGAGACAATCTTCCGGCACTGTGCGGGAACGGAAGTCACGACGCGCCGAACATCCCTCGCTCGGTAGCCATCGGCCCGTACAGTCCGATTGACCGCCGCGTCGGGCGGTGCGGAGAGGGGGTCGGGATGAGTCGCTGGATCGTCAGCCATGTCCCCTCGGCAGTGCTGCTGTTGGGCTTGATGGTGGCCATCGCCGGCGGGGCGGTGCTGGTGTCGAGTTTCGCGCGCCGCCGGTTTCCGGCGTTGACCACCGACGAGCACAACGACATCCTCAAGTTCACCTACGGGTTCATCGGCTTCGTCTACGCGTTCTTCATCGGGTTCGTCGTGTCCTCGATGTGGAGCCAGATCAACACCGCCGACGCGAACGCGCGTGCCGAAGGCGCGGCCGTTGTCCAACTGGCCACCGACGCAACCCGATTCGAGAAGGCCGACGCCGACCGGATCCGGCGCGACCTCGTCGAGTACGCGGACGCCGCGGTCGCCGAGTGGACCCAGAACCCCGATGTGCGCTCATCGGGGACCGACGCCGCACTCGCGCAGCTGTACACGACGTACGAACGCGTGAACCCGGCGACCGACCTGCAGAAGACCCTGGTGGCGTCGTCGTACGCGAATCTGGACAAGGTCAGCCAGGCGCGGACCGTGCGGCTGCTGACCGCCCGTGAAGACGCCGGGCCGCCGTGGCCGCTGTGGGCGGTCATCTTCTTGACCAGCGCGCTGGTGCTGGGCACGGCGGTCGTCTACGGCGTCGAGAAACACCGGATGCACTATCCGATGGTGGCGATTGTCGGGCTCGTCGTCGCGGCCAACCTGTTCTTGATCCTGGAACTGTCGCACCCCTATACCGGGGAGATCGCGACGAGTTCCGACCCGCTGCGGGAGGTCCTGCGGGTGCTCAGCCCGCCCGGGCCCCGCTGAACCGGGGCCGCAGCGCCAGGGAGGCGTAGACGAGACCGACCAGCACGGGCACTTCGATGAGAGGTCCAACCACCCCGGCCAACGCCTGTCCACTGGTGGCGCCCCAGGTGGCGATGGCCACCGCGATGGCCAGCTCGAAGTTGTTGCCCGCGGCGGTGAACGCCACCGTGGTGGTCCGCGCGTATCCCAGGCCGCAGAGCGCGCCCAGCAGGTAGCCGCCGCCCCACATGAGGGCGAAGTAGGCCAGCAGCGGCAGCGCGATGCGGGCCACGTCGAACGGTTTGTGGGTGATCTGCTCGCCTTGCAGGGCAAAGAGAATCACGATGGTGAACAACAGCCCGTAGAGCGCCCAGGGGCCGACCCGCGGCAGAAACCGGGATTCGTACCAGTCGCGTCCCTTGACGCGTTCGCCGATCCGCCGCGACAGATAGCCCGCGCCCAGGGGGATGCCCAGGAAGATCAACACCGACTTGGCGATCTGCCCGGCCGACACGTCGATGTTCGTCGTCGGCAGGCCCAGCCAGCCGGGCAGCACCGTCAGGTAGAACCAGGCCAGCCCGGCGAACATGGCCACCTGGAACATCGAGTTGAGCGCGACCAGAACGGCCGCGGCTTCGCGATCGCCGGCGGCCAGGTCGTTCCAGATGATCACCATCGCTATGCAGCGGGCCAACCCGACGACGATCAGTCCGGTGCGGTACTCGGGAAGGTCGGCCAGCAGCAGCCAGGCCAGGGCGAACATCACCGCCGGGCCGACCACCCAGTTGAGCACCAGCGAGACGATCATCAGCCGGCGATCGGAGGTGACGGAGTCGAGGCGGTCATAGCGGACCTTGGCCAGCACCGGATACATCATCACCAGCAGACCCACGGCGATCGGCAGCGAGACACCGTCGACCTGCACCGCACCGAGCGCATCGCCCAGCCCGGGAATGAGCCGCCCCAGTGCCAGGCCGACCAGCATTGCGAGCCCGATCCAGACCGGCAGCAGCCGATCCAGCATGGAAAGCCTTGCGGCAGAGCTCGTTTGGCTCGCCGCGGCGGTCTCGGTCATCGGAGCCGGCTCGTCTCCGGCGTCAGCAGCACGACGCCGGTGATTCGTCCTGCGCGACGGGAAGCTGCGGACCGGCGCCGAACGCCTCGGTGTCGGCGAGCTTGGTGTAGACCTCCCACCGCTCCCGATCCGGCGCCGTCACCCAGACTTTGTCCTGGGTGGCGAAACAGCACGTCGTGCCGATCTCCGCATCGGTGAGCATGCCCTCGCCGGCCAACCGGGCGATCTCGGCGTGGACGATCTCACTGGAGGCGACCTCGACTCCCAGATGATTGAGGGTGCCGCCCTTGCCGGGGTTCTCCAGCAGCACGAGTTTCAGCGGTGGATCGGCAATCGCGAAATTGGCATATCCCGGCTTGACCTTCGCCGGCTGCGCGCCGAACAGCTTGGCGTAGAAGGCGATTGCCGCGTCGAGGTCATCGACGTTGAGCGCAAGTTGAACACGGGACACCGTCATCGACCTCCAAGGTTCTGTGACATATGTCGAATTAGCGGACTGGCTGCCAGCATGCCACCTTTTCGATATATGTCAACAGACTGTGGCATGATCGGTGACATGCCCAAGGCCCTGCCGGTCATCGACACGACGGCCCCGGTGTGCTGTGCGCCGGTGGCCGCCGGCCCGCTGAGCGACGACGACGCGCTGCAGATCGCATTGCGGCTCAAGGCGTTAGCCGACCCGGTGCGCGTCAAGATCGTGTCCCATCTGTTCAGCGCCAGCGCCGGCGAGCACGTCTCCGGCGAGCTGGCCGCCGTCCTCGGCCTGAGCGAATCCACCGTCAGCCACCACCTCAGCCAGCTCCGCAAGGCGGGACTGGTGACCTCCGACCGGCGCGGCATGAACGTCTACCACCGGGTGCGCCCCGACGCCCTGCAGGCCCTGTGTTCGGCGCTGGATCCGCAGTGCTGCACGTAAGAATCTGATCAGTACTCACCGTCACAACGTGCGAGTAGACCTCGCAGCCAACGCTGAACAGATTCGTCGGCGATGAATAACGGTTCCCGCGCGGGTCAACACTGACGACACCCGAACCGAAGGAGAACCGGATGACCGCGCTACCCCCCGTCGTCGACGAGAGCACCTGGCGCGCCGAACTGGACGCACTGCGCACCCGGGAGAAGGCCGCCACCCGGGAACTCGACGCGATCGCCGCGCAGCGCCGCCGCCTGCCCATGGTGGCCCTGCCTGAGTACACGCTGATCGGCGCGGACGGCCCGATCCGGCTGGCCGACGTCTTCGACGGCCACAGCCAGCTGATCACCTATCACCACATGTGGACCGACGGGGCGCAGTGGCAGTGCCCCGGCTGCACCGGCTACACCGCGCAGTTCACCCGGCTGGACTTTCTGGACAACTACGACGCCCGCTTTGTCATCGTCACCAACGGGCCCATCGAGGAGGCGTTGGCCTACAGGAGCAGGGTCGGCAACACGATGGACTGGTACTCGTCGGCGCAGAGCAACTTCGGCGCCGACATGGACGCCGCACCGGGCGACGGCTTCGCGATCAACGTGTTCCTCCGCGACCCCGCCACCGACACCGTTCACCGCACCTGGCACACCAACGGCCGCGGCACCGAACAGCTGGGCTACACGTTCGGGCTCATCGACGTCCTGCCCTATGGCAGGCAGGAGGAATGGCAGGATTCCCCAGACGGCTGGCCCCAGTCGCCGACATACTCCAAATGGCCGGGCTCCGAAGACATCGCCCGGGCCTACGGAGGCCTCACATGACCGACGAACGCTACGTCGTCAGCCGCACCATCGACGCCGCACCGGCGGCGGTCTTCGCCGTGCTGACCGACCCGGCCCGGCACAAGGACACCGAACCCGGCGACTGGGTGCGCGACGCCATCAGCCCCGAGCCGATCACCGGCGTGGGACAGATCTTCGCGATGAACATGTACCTCGACGCCGCCGGCGGCCACTACGTCATCCACAACCGGGTCACCGAGTTCGACCCGGACACCACGATCGCCTGGCTCCCAGGAACTTTCGACGACGACGGCAACCACAACCCCGGCGGCTGGAGCTGGCGCTACGACCTGGCGCCCGACCCGGAGGACGCCGGCAAGACCCGGGTCACCCTGACCTACGACTGGAGCGGGACGCCGCAGGCCTTCCGCGACCAGGTCGGCGGGATGCCGCCGTTCCCCGAGCAGTTCCTCGACGATTCACTGGCCGCTCTCGACCGCGCGGTTTCAGCCGCCTGACTGAGTCGCCCGGGCAGCCTCGACCAGCAGCCGGCGTTCGGCCGCGGCGACCACCCGCCGCGTCGGCTCGGCGGCGTCCGGATTCACCGAGATCGAGGTAATCCCCAGCCGCACAAGGTGTTCGGCGAACGCCGGATCGGTCGACGGCCGCTGCCCGCACAGCGACGACGTGATGCCGTGCGCACGCGCGGTGGACACGATCCGGCCGATCGCGTCCAGCACCGCCGCATCGGCCTCGTCGAACACCTCGGCGCAGATCTCCGAGTCGCGGTCCACCCCGAGCATCAGCTGCGTCAGGTCGTTGCTGCCGATCGACACCCCGTCGATACCCATCCCGATGTACTCCGGAAGCCAGTGCACCACCGAGGGCACCTCGGCCATCACCCACCGGTGCAGTCCGCGCTGACGTCCGAGCGGACTCGCGTCGATCAGCGACAGACACTCCTCGAGTTCCCACTTCGTCCGCACGAACGGGATCATCAACCCGAGGTTGGGGCTGGACTCCCGAATCTGGGCCAGCGCACGCAGTTCGAGCGCGAACAGTTCGGGTTCCTTGATGTACCGGAAGCAGCCGCGGTAGCCGATCATCGGGTTGTGCTCGACCGGTTCGTAGTCCTCGCCGCCGGTCAGCGTGCGGAACTCGTTACTGCGAAAGTCGGTGGCGCGGTAGATGACCGGGCGCCGGCCGAACGCGGCGGCGATGCGGCCCACCGAGGACACCAGCGCCGAGACCAGCGCGTCACCCTCGTCGTGGGCGATGAGGTCGTGCGGGTGCCGACCGCCGAGGGCCTCGGTCAGGATGAACTCGGCCCGCAGCAGGCCCACGCCGTCAACGTCTTGTGCCGCAACCGTTTCCGCGCTGTCGGGCATGGCCAGGTTCACGTAGATCTTGGTGGCGGTCACCTCGGAGCGAACCACGGTGGGCGCGGCACGTTCGGTCACCACGGCCGACGCCGCCGGAGCCAGGGCTCCGGAGCGGACCTGACCGTGCGTCCCGTCCACGGTGACGGTCGCGCCGGCGACGAGTTCGGTGGTCGCGGTGCGCGCCCCGACGACGCAGGGCACGCCGAGTTCACGCGCGACGATCGCGGCGTGACAGGTCATTCCGCCGTTGTCGGTGACGATCGCCGACGCCCGCCGCAGCGTTGGCAGCCAGTCCGGGTTGGTCATCGGCGCGACGAGCACCTCGCCGTCGATCAGGTCGTGCCCTTCGTCGGGATCGCGCAGAATGCGGACGGCACCGCTGGCCATACCCGGGGCGGCCGAAAGTCCGCGCACCAGAATCGATCCCGCGGACGGCGCGGCCGCCCCGAGGGTGGTCACCGGCCGGGCCTGGACCAGCCAGATCTCGCCGCCGGCCACGGCCCATTCCAGGTCCTGCGGACAGCCGTAGTGGCGCTCGACATCGCGCGCCAGTTCGGCGACCCGCCGCAGGGTTTCGTCGTCGAGCACCCGGGCGTCGGCGAGTTCGGGGCTCAGGTCTTCCTGATGGTCACGCCCGTCGGGCCCCTGGACGATCCGAAAGTCCTGGTGCCCGACGCGGACGTCGAGCACCCGCAGCGATTCCTTGTCCACCACATAGGTGTCCGGCGTGACGAGCCCCGAGACCACCACCTCGCCCAGGCCGAGCGCGGCCTCGATCACCACCCGGTCACGCGCGCCGGTGCTGGGGTCGGCGGTGAACCCCACACCCGAGCGCTCCGAGGCCACCATCCGCTGCACCACCACGGCCATCGCCGGATCGGCGGTGAAGCCCCGGCTGGCGCGGTAGGCGATCACACGCGAGCCGAACAGCGACATCCAGCACTCGAGCACCGCCTGGATGAGCTCGTCGTCGCCGCGAACGTTGGTCAGCGTCCGGTTCATCCCGGCGAACGACGCGTCCCGGCCGTCCTCGCCGGTGGCCGAGGACCGCACGGCGACCAGCGGTTGGTCCCCCAGCCGGTGGTAGGCGCCGAGGATCTCGGCACGCACGTCGTCGGCGACCCCGGCCTCGGCCACCACCGCCTGCAGCCGCCGGGACAGGTCGTCGAGCTTGTCCGGTTCCGACGCCGCCGCCAGCGCGTCGCGGTGCAGCGCCGCCAGTTGCCCATCGACACCGGCGGCGCGCATCGCATCGCGGTAGCCGTCGCGCAGCAGCACGAACCCGGGCGGCACCGGCAGTCCCGCCGACACCATCTCGCCGAGATTGGCGCCCTTGCCGCCGGCCTCCTCGGCGTTGTCCAGCGTGAGGTCAGAAAATTCCGCAACCCGTTCCACCATGGTCATGGCTTCATCATCCGTCGGCGCGCGCCGGCCGCACAGCCGAACTTAGAAATCGGGACGACAATCGAAGTTCCTTGCGACCTGAGGACTTCGGTCTCTTGCCAACACTTTCCAACGGTGCTCGGATGGCAGTCATGGCAGGTACGTCAGCCGCTGTCAAAGGTCAACATCCCCGCCGCCTCTTCCGCGACCGCCGCGAAGCGGGCCGCGTCCTGGCCGGACTGCTCGGCGCGTACCGCGGCAGACCCGACGTCGTGGTGCTCGGGCTGGCCCGCGGCGGCGTCCCGGTGGCGTTCGAGGTGGCCGCCGCGCTCGGAGCGCCGCTGGACGCCTACATCGTGCGCAAGCTCGGGGCGCCCGGACATGAGGAGTTCGCGGTCGGGGCGCTGGCCAGCGGCGGCCGCATCGTGCTCAACGACGACGTCGTGCGCGCGCTCGACGTGACCCCGGCCCAGCTGCGCGAGATCGCCGAGCGGGAGGGCCGCGAACTGGAACGCCGGGAGGCCGCCTACCGCGGTGGCCGGCCGCCGCTGGACGTCGCGGGCAAGACGGTCATCCTGGTCGACGACGGCCTGGCCACCGGGGCGAGCATGCTGGCCGCGGTCACGGCGTTACGTGACTCCAACCCGGCGCAGATCGTGGTGGCGGTCCCCGCGGCGCCGGAATCGACCTGCCGGGAGTTCGCCGGCCTGGTCGACGACGTGGTGTGCGCGTCGATGCCCACCCCGTTCCTGGCCGTCGGCGAATCCTTCTGGGACTTCAGCCAGACCGGCGACGACGAGGTGCGCGAGCTGTTGGCGACGCCCACCGCCGGGGCGAGCCGATCTGCCGTCGAATCACCGGCGCTCGCGGTCAGCGCCGCGGCCGTCGACGCGCCCGGCGGCGTCCCGCCGACCGAGGTGCTCGACGACCTCGTCGGCGACGCCCGAATCGTCCTGATCGGCGAGAGCTCACACGGCACCCACGAGTTCTACGCGGCCCGCGCCGAGATCACGAAGTGGCTGATCGAGCACAAGGGATTCACCGCGGTGGCGGCCGAGGCCGACTGGCCAGACGCCTACCGGGTGAACCGGTTCGTGCACGGCCTGCCCGGCGACGACTCGGCGGAGGAGGCGCTGTCCGGATTCCAGCGCTTCCCGGCCTGGATGTGGCGCAACGACGTGGTGCGCGATTTCGTCACCTGGCTGCGACGGCACAACGAGAACGCGGACCGCAAGGCCGGTTTCTACGGCCTCGACCTGTACAGCCTGCACCGGTCGATGGACGAGGTGATCGGCTACCTGGACCGCGTCGACCCGCCCGCGGCGGCCCGCGCCCGTTCGCGCTACGCGTGTTTCGACCACGCCTCCCCCGACGACGGCCAGGCCTACGGGTACGCGGCCGCGTTCGGCGCCGGCCCGTCCTGTGAGCACGAAGCGGTGGCGCAACTGGTGGACGTGCACCGGCATGCGATCCAGTACCTGAGCCGCGACGGCGTGGTGGCCGAGGACGAGCTGTTCTGTGCCCAGCAGAACGCCCAGACGGTCCGCAACGCCGAGGAGTACTACCGCAGCATGTTCCGGGGCCGGGTCACGTCATGGAACCTGCGCGACAAGCACATGGCCCAGACCCTCGATGCCCTGCTGGCCCACCTGGACCGCCATCCCGGCGCCCGCGCGGGAAAGCCGGCCCGAATCGTGGTGTGGGCGCACAACTCTCACGTCGGGGACGCCCGCGCGACCGAGGTGGGCGGCGACGGCCAGCTGACCCTGGGACAGCTGGCCCGCGAGAAGTACGGCGCGGACTGCCGGCTGATCGGGTTCTCCACCTACAGCGGCACCGTCACCGCGGCCAGCGAATGGGGCGGTGACGCGTTCCTGAAGACGGTGCGACCCGCCCTGGCCGGCAGCGTCGAGGAGCTCTTCCACGAAACGGGCCGGGACGCCTTCCTGATCGCCATGCACGACAGCGGGCCGGCCGCCGAGGCCCTGGAAGTGGTCCGGCTGGCCCGCGCGATCGGTGTCCTCTACCTGCCGGAGACCGAACGCCAGAGCCACTACTACCACGTCCGGCCGGCCGATCAGTACGACGCGATGATCCACATCGAACGCACCCGCGCGCTGCAACCGCTGGAGCCGACGAGCGTCTGGGTCGAAGGCCAGACCCCGGAGACCTACCCGTCCGGGCTCTGATCGCCGCGCGCCACGATGACGGGCACCTTGGCGGCCTGCACCACCGCGGAGGCGACCGAGCCGAGCAGCATTCCGGCGAAGCCGCCGCGGCCGTGGCTGCCCACCACGATGAGTTGCGCCTGCTCGCCCGCCTTGACGATGGCGTTGGCCGGCCGTGACCACTCCACGACCCGGGTCACGTGGACGTCCGGATAGCGTTCGTGCCAGCCGGCCAGCCGCTCGGCGAGGACTTCGCCGCCGCGTTGTTCGAGCTTGTCCCAGTCGGGCCGGGGCACGTCGACGAGATCGCTGTCGCTGACCGCGTGTACGACGATCAGGTCGGCGTTTCGCCAGGAGGCCTCCTCGAAGGCGATCGCGATGGCTTTCTCCGACGCCGGAGAGCCGTCGATGCCGACGACCACCGGCGCGTCGGCCGGCACCGGCGCCGCCAGGTCTTCGTCGCGGATGACGGCGACCGGGCAGTGCGCGTGGCGGACCAGGCCGGCGCTGACCGAACCCAGGATGAGGCGGCCCAGCCCGCTGCGGCCGTGCGAGCCGACGACGATCATCGACGCTTCCTTGCTCAGGTCGACCAGCGTGGTCACCGACGGCCCGTCGATCTGCTCGGTGTGCACCTGCACGCCCGGCGCCGCCTCTTCGGCGACCTCGGCGGCCTTCTGCAGGATGTCGGCGGCCAGTTTCTCTTCCCACTGCCCGAAGTTCGGCGGGACGGCCAGTTCGGGCCAGAGCACCATGCCGGGCGTGACGACGTGCACCAGGCGCAGCGGAACATTGCGCCGGTCCGCCACCCGGGCCGCCCAGTCGACCGCGACCTTCGCGCAGGCGGAGCCGTCAACGGCGACGAGAATGGACATCTTCAGACTCCTTCCAGCCTCTGCCCCACCCTATTGCCGCCGCAGCGCACGGGTAAGGGCATGAGGTCACGATTCGGGCTCACCACCGTCACCCGGCACGGCCGCGCGGTAGAGCCGCACCGTCTCGCCGGCGATTTCGGCGACGGGCCGGCCGGTGTCGATGCGGTGTGCGCCGGGCCAGGCGGCGCCGGCCGCCAGGGCCGCGGCGACCTCGGGGGTGGCGTCGGAGGTGCTGCCGACCCGCGCGGCGATGCGCTGCTGGGCGGCCTCGAGCGGGACCTCGCACACGAACTCGACGAATGCCGCCCCGGTGCGCGAGGCGAGTTCGCGCGCGGCGGCCCGCTGCGCGCCGTCGCGCCAGGTGCCGTCCAGGATCACCGACGATCCGCCCGACAGCGCCGGTTCGGCGCGGCGCAGCACGTCGCGGTACACCGCGGCCACCTTGTCCGGCGCGTACAGCCCGGCGTCCACACTGCCGGGCTGCCCGTCGAGGGCACCGGTGGCCACCAGTTCCCGGCGCACGTCGTCGGTCGAGATGACCACGGCCCCAACGCTTTCCGCCAAGGCGCGGGACACCGTCGTCTTACCGGTGCCGGGGCCGCCGCCGACGAGCACCAGCCGCGGGATCGCCGCCCGCAGGTGCTCGCCGGCGATGCGCAGGTGCCGCTGGGCGTTCGCGGCCACCTCGGGGTGACCCTGTTCGACCCGGATGCACTCGACCTTGGACCGCACCACGGCCCGGTAGGCGATGTAGAAGTCGGCCAGCGAGGCGGGCGCCGGGTCGTCGGCGCACGCGCGATAGTCGGCGACGAATCGCCGCGCCAGGTCGGGCCGGCCGAGGAACTCCAGGTCCATCGCCAGGAACGCGGCGTCGTCGAGCCCGTCGACGTAGCGCAGCCGGTCGTCGAAGTCCAGGCAGTCCAACAACATCGGGCCGTCATCGGAGGCGAAGATGTCGTCGGCCAGCAGGTCGCCGTGGCCGTCCACGACGCGCCCGTCGGCGATCCGGCCGGCGAACAGGGCGGAGCGGCCGGCCAGGTACCGCTCGCTCAGCGCGGCCACCTGATCGAGTTCCCCGCTCGGCAACACCGAGCCGGCATACCGGCCCATGTCGTCGATGCTCTCCCGCCACAGCCGGGCCAGCGCTTCGGGCGTCGCCGCGGCGTCGATCTCCGGGCCGCGCCGCGCCGTGGCGTGGAACCGCGCCAGAACCGTTGCGATCGAACGCAATTCGTCATCGATCGTGGCCGCGTCGAGCCGGCTGGACAGCCGCGCGGTGTCCGGGTAGCGACGCATCACCAGCACGGGTTCGCGGTCGTCGGGACCGGGGCCGAGCAGTTGCGCGATGCCGAGATAGGCGGCCGGGGCGAGCCTGCTATTGAGTTCGACCTCCCGGGCGCATGCCCGCTCCCGCAACTCCACCGTGGAGAAGTCAAGGAACTCGGTGCGCACCGGCCGCTTGGTCTTGTAGGCGCGGTCGCCGACCAGCACGACCAGGCCGCTGTGGGTCTCGCGGACCTCGGGTGACTGGGCGGCCGCCGGTTCGACGTTCATCACGACCAGTATCTCCCCCGGGCGCCGGCCATTCCGTCAGCGGTCGTTCGACCCGCCCGACCGGGACCAATTACTCTGCGGCGCAGGCACCGGTCGGGCCATCATGGAAACATGCCGGCAGCCGCCGCTGACAGCGAACTGATCAGGACCGCCGTGACGTTGGCGTCGCGGGCGCCGTCGCTGCACAACAGCCAGCCGTGGCGGTGGGTGACCGGAGACGGCCGGCTGCATCTGTATCTCGACCGCAGCCGGATCGTCCGCAACACCGACACCGGCGGCCGCGAGGCGGTGATCGCGTGCGGCGCGATGCTCGACCACCTGGTGACCGCGATGGCCGCCGCCGGCTGGTCGGCCGACGTGGACCGGTTTCCCGACCCCGCCGACGGCGCGCACCTGGCGTCGGTGGCATTCACCCGGCCGGGCGGGATCACCTCGGCGCACCGCCGGCGCGCCGACGCCATCCTGCGGCGCCGCACCGACCGGCTGCCGTTCCTGGCGCCGCCGAACTGGCCGCTGCACGAATCCGGTCTGCGGGCGGCGGTCGGGTCGGGCACGACGTCGCTGGATGTGCTGGCCGCCGAACTGCGCGGCGAGCTCGTCGAGGCGTCGGCCCTGACCGAGTCCGCGCAGCGGCTCAACAGCGGCTATCAAGCCGAATTGGATTGGTGGACAGCGCCGTTCGAGTACGTCGAAGGCATTCCCCGCAGTTCCCTGACATCCGCCCACGAAACCAGACGGGTCACCGTCAACCGCACCTTTCCGGCCGAGGGCCACCAGCACCGCCGCGCGCACATCGATGCCGACCAGGCCGTCGTCCTGGCGCTCTCCACCCCGGCGGACACCTACAGGGACGCGCTGAGTTGCGGCGAGGCACTCTCGGCGGTGCTGCTGGAATGCACCGCCGCCGGGCTGGCGACCTGTCCGGTCACGCACGTCACCGAGGTTCCGGCGGCGCGGGCGGTCGTCGGCGCGATGCTGTCGCGTCCCGCGGTGCCCCAGGTACTGATCCGAGTTGGACGGACACCCGAGATCGAGGAGACGCCGCCGATGACCCCACGCCGCGACATCGCCGACATCCTGACGGAACCGCCGTGTTGACCGTGCTGCGCCGGGCGCTGTCGTACCGGATCAGCATCGAGGCGCTGATCGAACTGGCGCTGTGGCTGGCGATCCCGTATGTCGTCGTCGGCGTGATCTGGGCGTTCCTGCATCCCGGTCAGGTCCAGCGGTACCAGGCGCCGTTCGAGATGCTGGTCCCGGCGGGCGCGGACCTGATCGGGTTCGGGCTGACCGCCGGGCTGTGGCCCTTCCTGCTGGCGGCGCCGCTGCTGTGCGGCTGACGCATCAGGCCGTGTACTCGGCGGTCCCGTCCTCCAGCACGACGCGGGAATCGGCGCCGTCCGGCGCGGCGGCCTCTGTGCGGAATACCGCGTGCCCGGGTTCGGTGCGCCACACCGACGTCGTCAGCGTCTCGCCCGGGAACACCGGGGAGGTGAACCGCGCGCCGATCGCGGTGATCCGGCCCGCGTCACCGCCGCCGAGTTCGGCGACCAGCACCCGGCCGGCCACCCCGTAGGTGCACAGCCCGTGCAGGATCGGCCGCGGGAACCCGGCCAGCGTGGTGGCGAACCACGGATCGCTGTGCAGCGGGTTGCGGTCACCGGACAGCCGGTAGATCAGCGGCAGGACCTCGGTGGTCGGCAGCGCGACGACGGCGTCGGGCTCGCGGTCGGGCACCGCGGGGGCGACGGGCCGTTCGCCGGGCTGACCGCCGAAGCCGCCCTCGCCGCGGATGACGGCCGTGGAGATGGACTCGGCGATGAGCTCACCGGTGTCCGGGTCGGTGCCGGTGCCCTTGAACACCAGGATGGCGTTCTTGCCCTCGCCCTTGTCCTGTATGTCGACCACCTGTGAGCTGACGTCGAGCCGGCCGGCCGGCGGCAGCGGGGCGTGCAGCCGGATCTGCTGGCTGCCGTGCAGCAGTTTGGCCCAGTTGAAGGAGCCCACCTTGGCCGCGGCGCCCCACGCCGGGCACGCGATCACCGCGTAGGTCGGCAGCACCTGCTGCGGGATGTCGTGGCTGTTCTCGGTGGTGAACGCGAGATCCGCGGCGCCGCAGCCCACGCCGAGGGCGTAGAGCAGGGTGTCGCGGTCGGTCCACTCGAACGGCGTCGCTTCGGTGGTGGCGCCGATGGCGCTCGGATCGATCGGCATACCCGTCAATGTAGAACCCGGGTGCGCGCCCGGACCACCGCCATGGCTGTATAGAAGCGTGCAGCGCCACCTTTACGACATCCTGAGCCTGTTCGACCTGCAGGACGCCGGCGACGGCGGCTTCCTGGGTCCGCAGCCCGACGTCCCCGGGTTGTTCCGGGTGTACGGCGGGCAGGTGGCCGCGCAGGCGACCGCGGCCGCGGCGCGCACGGTGCCGGACCGCCGGTTGCACAGCCTGCACGTGGCGTTCCTGCGGCCGGGCGACCCGAAGTCGCCACTGCACTACGCGGTCGCGACGCTGCGCGAGGGCCGGACGTTCTCGACGCGGCGCGTGACGGTCAGCCAGAACGGCACGACGATCATGGAAGCGCTGGTGTCCTTCCTCGAACCGATCAACGGCGACGACTACCAGCAGCCGATGTCGCCGGCGCCGCCGCCGGAGGTGCTGCCGAGCCTGACGGACCAGTTGGTGGCGCACCTGGGTGCCGCGGCCGCCGACTACCCGGGCCCGGAACGATTGGGCATCGTCGAACTGCGCTACGCCGACCTGCCGCCGCGGGTCGCCGTCGACACCGCGCCGCCACCGTCGGATGCCTTCTGCCGCTTGTGGTTACGGCTGGTCGGTGAGCTGCCCGAGCGGTTGCTGACCGATCCGGTCGTAGGGGCGTGCATGCTGGCCTACGTCAGCGACTGGACCATCCTGGACCCGGTGCAGGTGGCCGTCGGCAAGACCTGGCAGACCATGGCCAACATGGCGTCCCTGGATCACGCCATCTGGTTCCACCGGCCGGTCGACTTCTCCGACTGGCTGCGCTACGACCAGCGCTCCCCCAGCGTGTCCGGCGGGGTGGGCCTGGGCACCGGCACGATCTACAACCGCGACGGCACGCTGGTCGCTACCGTGACTCAGGAGGGGTTCGTCGGAGGGCGGGTGTAGATGGTCACGCGGGCCCGATGAGCGGCGACACCGTTCACACGTTCTGCCGCTACTGCCTGGCTTGCTGCGGCGTCGAGGTGACGGTGCGGGACAACCGCGTCGTCAAGATCGCCGCGGACAAGCAGAACCCGCACAGCTGGCACGACTTCTGCGCCAAGGGCCGCACCGCCGCGCAGGTGGTCGAGCACCCGCGACGCATCGTGGCTCCCATGCGGCGGGTCGGCACCGGGTACGTCGAGGCCGGGTGGGACGAGGCGATCGCCGACATCGCCGCGCGGTGCACCGCGATCATCGACGCCGACGGACCGGACGCGGTGGCCGCCTACTACGGAAACCCGGCCGGATACTCGTCGTCGAACCTGGTCTTCTTCAACGCCTGGCTCGACGCGGTCGGCACCTACAACCGCTACGCGGTGGGTTCGGTCGACCAGAACGCCGCGCACGTGGTGGCCGAGGCGATGTACGGTTCGCCGCTGCTGATACCGGTGTCCGACATCGACCGCTGCGACTACTTCCTGATCGTGGGGGCCAATCCCGCTGTCAGCGCCTGGAATTGGATCGAATCCGCGCCGGGCGGCTGGCACCGCGCGCTGGAGCGGCAACGCCACGGCGCCCGGATCGTGGTGGTCGATCCGGTGCGGACGGAAACCGCCGACAAGGCCGATCTCCACCTGTCGGTCCGTCCGGGGCAGGACTGGGCGCTGCTGCTGGGGATGGTGACGGTGATTCTCGGTGAGGGACTGCAGCACGACGAAGACTGCGCGGACCTGGCGAACGGGCTTGCGGACCTGCGCAGGTTGACCGCAACGGCCGACCTCGACGACCTGGCCGCCCGGTGTGGCCTGCCGCGCAGCCAGATCGAAACGGTGGCAAGGGATTTCGCGACGGCGCCGACCGCGATGGCGATCACCCGGACCGGGGTGTCCCTGCACGCTGCGGGCACCGTCGCCGAGTGGCTCGGCCATGTCCTCAACGTGATCACCGGGCGGATGGACCGTCCGGGCGGCCGGCGCTTCGAACCGGGCTACGTCGACACGCTGCGGCTGGCCGACCTGGCCAAGACCCCGCCGCACACCAGCCGGCTGGCGGGCCGCGGCCTGGTGGCCGGCGCGCACGCACTGGCCGAATTACCGGACGAGATAACGACTCCCGGCCCCGGCCGGATCCGGGCTCTGGTGATCAACAGCGGCAACCCGGTGGTGTCCGGCCCGGACGGTGCGCGACTGGACGCCGCGCTGGCCGACCTGGATCTGCTGGTGGCCATCGACTTCGTCCAGCGTGAAAGCCACCGACACGCGCACTGGCTGCTGCCGGCCGCACACTGGCTCGAGCGCGACGACCTGTTGGCGTTCACCAGCAGCATGCACGACGAGCCTTTCGCCCAGTACGGGGTGCGCGCCGTGGACCCGCCGGCCGGGGTGCGCGAGGAGTGGCGGATCTTCACCGACCTGGCCATCGCCATGCGCCGGCCGCTCTTCGGGATGCGTGGACTCAACGGGTTCGTCGTGGGCTCCCGGCGATTGGCCCGGCTGACCCGCCGGCCGGGACTGGAGTTCACCCCGCGCGGGATCGACCGCCTGCTGGTGGCGACCTCCCGCAAGGTCGGCGGCCGTCGGCTGAGATGGCGCGACCTGATGGCCAACCCGCACGGCCTAATGCTCGGCCCCCGCCGGTACGGGCAATTGCGTGCCGCACTGCGGACACCGTCGGGCAAGATCGAGCTGGCGCCGCCCCAATTCCTCAGCCGCACAGCGGAACTGCTGGACAGCCCGCCACCCGCGGCGCCAGCGGACTACCCGTTCCAATTGGGCAATCGGCGGCGACGGCACTCGATGAACTCCTGGCTCAACGAGCTTCCCGGCCTGCACCCGGCCGGGCGCTCGACCGAGGTGCTGATCCATCCCGACGATGCGGCCGCGGCCGGGATCGGCGACGGCACCGAGGTGCGGGTGTTCTCGGCGGTCGGCGAGGTGGCGCTGACCGCGCGGTTGTCCGACCGGCCGCGGCGGGGACTGCTGATCATCGACCACGGCTGGGGGTCGCGGGTGTTCGACCCGCGCGGTGGCGAGGCGCCGGTGGCCTACGGGGTGAACCGCAACCTGCTGATCTCCGCCGACGATGTCGACCCGCTCTCCCAGACCTCGGCGCTCAGTTCGGGCTACGTCGGCATCGCGCCGCGCTGAGTGCGTTGTCAAGGTTTATTGACAGATGCCGCGGCGGCGACCACGATGGCGCCATGAGCTATCTCGTTACCGGCGGTACCGGATTCATCGGGCGACGACTGGTCACCGCGCTGCTGGAGAACGACCCCGACGCGACCGTGTGGGTGCTGGTGCGACGCACCTCGGCGGGCCGCTTCGAACGACTGGCCGCCGATTGGGGCGACCGCGCTCTGCCGTTGGTCGGCGATCTCACCGCACCCGATCTCGGTCTCAGCGACGGGCAACTGGCCGAACTGGCGGACATCGAGCACGTCGTGCACGCCGCGGCGATCTACGACCTGACGGTCGGCGAGGCCGAACAGCGGGCCGCCAACGTCGAGGGCACCCGCGCGGTGATCGGCCTGACCCGGCGGCTCGGCGCCACCCTGCACCACATCTCGTCCATCGCCGTGGCGGGCACCTTCCCGGGCGTCTACACCGAAGCCGATTTCGATGTGTCCCAAGAACTTCCGACGCCGTATCACCGCACCAAGTTCGAAGCAGAACAACTGGTGCGCGACGCCGCGGGCCTGCGGCACCGGATCTACCGGCCGGCCGTGGTGGTGGGCGACTCCCGCACCGGCGAGATGGACAAGGTAGACGGCCCGTACTACTTCTTCGGCGCCCTCGCCGCACTCGCCCGGCTGCCGCGCCTGACCCCGATCGCCCTGCCCGACGTCGGGCGCACCAACATCGTGCCGGTCGACTACGTCGTGGACGCCGTCGTCGCGCTGATCCACGCACCGGGACGCGACGGGCAGACGTTCCATCTGACCGCGCCGCGCAACATCGGGGTGCGCGGCATCTACCGCGCGGTGGCCCCGGCCGCCGGGCTGCCCCCGGTGCGTGCCGCACTGCCGCGCGCCGTCGCGACACCGTTCCTCGGGCTGCGGGGCCGTCCCCGGATCTGGCGCAACATGGCGGCGACCCAACTGGGCATCCCACCGGAGATCCTCGACGTCGTCGACCTCGCGCCCACCTTCACCGCCGAGAACACCGAAGAGGCGTTGCGCGGCACCGGAATCGCCGTTCCGGAGTTCGGTACCTACGCGCCGGCGCTGTGGCGGTACTGGGCGGAACACCTGGACCCCGACCGGGCGCGACGGTCCCGGACCGGGCACCCGCTGGCGGGCCGGCACGTGATCATCACCGGCGCCTCCAGCGGCATCGGCCGGGCCTCGGCGATCGCGGTGGCGGCGCGCGGGGCGACGGTGTTCGCGCTGGCCCGCAACGGCGCCGCGCTCGACGACCTGGTGACCCAGATCCGCGACGACGGCGGCTCGGCGTACGCGTTCACGTGCGACGTCACCGATTCGGACTCGGTGGAGGCCTGCGTCAAGGACATCCTCGGCCGGTTCGGGCACGTCGACTACCTGGTCAACAACGCCGGCCGGTCGATCCGCCGGTCGGTGGGCGCCTCGACCGATCGCCTGCACGACTACGAGCGCGTGATGGCCGTCAACTACTTCGGCGCGGTGCGCATGGTGCTGGCGCTGCTGCCGCATTGGCGGGAACGCCGGTTCGGTCACGTGGTGAACGTGTCCAGCGCGGGGGTGCAGGCCAGTTCGCCCCGCTATTCTGCCTATGTGCCCACCAAGGCCGCACTGGATGCGTTCGCCGATGTCGTTGCGTCCGAGACGCTTTCCGATCACGTGACCTTCACGACGATCCACATGCCGCTGGTGTCCACCCCGATGATCGCGCCGTCGCACCGGCTCAACCCGGTGCCCGCGATCACCGCCGAGCATGCCGCGGCGATGGTGGTGCGCGGACTCGTCGAGAAGCCGGTGCGCATCGACACACCGCTGGGCACCGTCGCCGATATCGGGAACTACTTCACGCCGCGGCTGTCGCGCCGGGTGCTGCACCAGCTGTACCTGGGCTACCCGGATTCGGCCGCGGCGCGGGGCGAGGGAACCGCCGAACTGAGCGCAACCGCCGAAGCTGCCGACGGCGACGCCCCGGATTCCGTTCCAGCGCAGCGGACTTCGCCCCGACGACCCCGACCGCCGGTGCGGGCCACCCGCGCGCTGCGGGCTACCCGGGTGCTGCGGGTGCCTCTGCTTTCGAGGCCGGTCAAACGTGCGATCCGCGCGGTCCCCGGGGTGCACTGGTAACCCGTGACACGCCCCGACCGCCGGCTGCCGGTGTTCGCCGACGTGGATACCGGCGTCGACGACGCGATGGCCCTGGTGTACCTGCTGGCCAGCCCCGAGGCCGACCTGGTCGGGATCGCCTCGACCGGCGGCAATGTCGCGGTGGACCAGGTGTGCGTCAACAACCTGGGCCTGTTGCAGTTGTGCGGTGCCCCAGACATCCCGGTGTCCAGAGGCGCCGCCCAACCGCTGGCCTGCCCCATGCGCACCGCCGAGGACACCCACGGCCCGGCCGGCCTGGGATACGCCGAACTGCCGCCGCCCCAGCGCGAACTCACCGACTACGACTCGGCGCAGGCCTGGGTCCGCGCCGCACATACGCATGCCGGCACGCTGATCGGCCTGGCGACCGGCCCGCTGACCAACCTGGCGCTGGCGCTGCGCGCCGAACCCGCACTGCCGCGGCTGCTGCGCCGCCTGGTCATCATGGGCGGGGCATTCGACTACCGCGGCAACACCACACCGGTGGCCGAGTGGAACATCAGCGTCGACCCCGAATCCGCCGCCGAAGTGTTCGCCGCGTGGGGCGCCGCATGGGGCGACCAGGACCCGGACCATCTACCGATCGTGTTGGGGCTCAACATCACCGAACACATCGCCCTGACGCCGGCCATCCTGGCCCGGCTCGCCGCTGCCGCCGGTTCGCCGACGTCCGCCATGAGTGTGGCCGATGTCCGCGGCACCCGGTCGGCGGCGGCCAACCCGCTGATCGGGATGCTCGAGGATGCCATGCGGTTCTACTTCGAGTTCCACCACGACCAGGGCGAGGGCTACCTGGCCCATCTCCACGACCCGTTGGCGGCCGCCGTCGCACTGGACCCCGGCCTGGTCCGCACCCGAGCCTGCACGGTGGACGTCGAACTGGACGGCGCGCTCACCCGCGGAATGACTGTCGCCGACTGGTCCGGGCATTGGGGTCGCCGCCCGAACGCCCTGATCGGCACCGAGACGGACCCGGCGGTGTTCTTCGACCGGTTCGTCGACCGCGTGGGCCGGTTCGCCCGGGAATCTGAAGCTACGTCCGACTACTCATAGACCCCCTCCACATGCCATTGCCGCTGCCGATAGCACAGCAGCAGTCCGAGTCCCGCATCCGCGGATATGCCTGACGTGGAAGGGCTTTCGATGACCACCTGCGCGCGGGCCGCCCGTCCGGCCGCCTCCTGCTGCCGATCCCACCACCATTCGTCGACCGGCCACGGCCCCGCCCACCAGCGCAACTCACCGTGGTACCGCCCGGCCACCTGCGCCGGCTCCGCCGAGAACAGGCCGCGCCCGGTCACCCGCACCGGATTGCCCACGGCGTCGAGCAGTTCCACCGGGTCGTCGGCGAGCACCGTCGGCGCGGGTTCCGGTAACCGGCCCGGCCACGGACCGTCGGGGGCGGCCCGCGGCACCGGTTCGTCGCCGAGCGGAGTGAAGCTGACCCGTTCGGCCGGCCCGCGCCCGCCGCTGAGCACCGGCACCTGCACCGCCTCCGGCCCGAGCAGGCCCTGCACCCGGACCAGCGCCCGGCGGGCCCGCACCCGCGCCTCGTCGCCGGCCCCCCACAGCGGAAGCTGAAGCGCCCCGGCGGAAATCACCTCCACGGGTTCCAGCCGCAGGGTGGCGATGGGCCCGGTGGGACGGTCACCGGGGTTGCGCCGGTTCAGCCAGCCGTCCAGCTGCCACCGGATCCGGTCGGCGGTGGCGTCCTCGGTCAACGGCTCGGCACATCGCCACACCCGGGCGAGTTCGGCGCCGTCGACGGTGACGGCGTGAATGGCCAGCCGGGTGCAGCCGGCGCCGGCCGACTCCAGGTTGCGGTGCAGTTCGGCGGCCAGCGACCGGCCGGCGAACGCCGCCGCGTCGATGCGGTCGACCGGCGGGTCGCACTGCATCAGCGCGCCCAGTTCCGGGGGCAACTCCCGACCTGACGGCCCGCGCATCGGCTCGGCCCGGGCGATCCGGTGTGCCAGCATGGCGTCAGAGCCGAACCGGGAGGTGACATCGGCACGCGCCAGCGCCGCGAACGCCCCGATGGTGCGAATTCCCAACCGCCACAACAGATCCACTAGATCGTCGCGGCCCACCGCAGACAGGCTCGGCTCGGCCGACAGCTCCCGGATCGACAGCGGGGCCAGAAAGGCCGCGTCAGCGCCCGGGTCGACGATCCGCCCGGCCCGAGCGGCCAGGACGGCGGTGGGCAACTCGTCGGCGATACCGATCTGGCATTCGGCGCCGGCGGCGGCCACCGCGTCGATCAGTCGTTCGGCCACCGCGTGTTCGGACCCGAAGTAGCGGGCCGCGCCGCGCACCGAGAGCACCAGCAGTCCGGGCCGCAGCACCTCGGCACGCGGGACCAGGCTGTCCACCGCCGCCGTCACCCCTTCGAAAAACCGGGCGTCACGCCCCGGGTCGGTGGCCACGACATGCAAGTCCGGACAGCGGGCCTGCGATTCCCGGCGCCGCAAGCCGCGCCGGACACCGGCCGCCCGCGCCGCGGCCGAGCACGCGACCACCCGGTTGGCCAGCGTCACCGCGACCGGGGCGGTGGCCGGCAACTCCGCGGGGGCCGCCGCGGCCACGGCCGGCCAGTCCATGCACCACAGCGCCAGTACCCGTCCGGACATCAGCCCGCCCGTGCCCGGGCCCGCGCCCGCGTCGACAACCGCACCCGGCTGATGCGCCCGAAGCCCGGCGTGCCCGACAGGTCGTACCCGCACACCCGGGCGTCCAGCCGGATGGCCGCACCCGGCCAGTCCCCGTCGGCGACCAGCAGGGTGCATCCCCGCTGCCGGGCGCGTGCCGTCACCGCCCGGGCGCGGCTCGGTGGCACCGCGCGGCCCCGCAGCCCCAGCACCACCAGGTCCATCCCGTCGGTCAGCACCGCCGCCACCTCCACCGGATCGGCCCCCGGGTCGGGCACCACCGCCACGCGGTCCAGGTCGGCCCCCATCTCCGTGGCCGCGAGGAGACCGAGTCCGGGCTGGCCCACGATCGCGACGAAACCGCCGGCCGCCGTGACCGCCGCGGCGATGTTCAACGCCAGCGAACGGGCCCCGGTCAGCACCCCGACGGCACCCTTCGGCAACCCCGTGGGCAGCAGGCCACCCAGCGATTCCGGTGCCAGCAGCAAACTTTCCGGGTCCGAACTCAGAGCACTGTCGGCGATCGGAGCCCGCCGGGCCGCCCCTACCCGGGAGGGCACTTCGGCCATCTGCCGGCGGAGTCGTTCCAGCTGTTCAGCACGGTTTTCCGAGGTCCGAACGCGGGCCACCGCCATTGTCATCAGCCACCTCCCGCTCGCGTCGAACCGCCACCATGTTCGAAACTTTGTTCGATATCGGCAGTAAACACCTCGCCGCCGACACGGTCAAGCGCGCCAAAGCTGCCATTGACAAATGTCACTATTGGTCGTTGTACTGATCGATGTGAGTGCAGTCACACCTCGCGGTTCCGTGCGATCCCGGGCCGCGGCGAGGGTCAGCCACCTGACCCTGCGGCAGATCAGCGCGCTGCTCCCGCCGGAACAGCCCTGGGGGCTGTGGACGTCACGACGGATCGTCAGCACGATCATGGATGCATTCGGTCCACCGCTACCGACCACACCCGTCGAACACGTCGACGAGAGGCTGCCCGACGGACGCCGGATCGTCGGCGAATGGGTCCGGGCGGCCAACGCTCCGGCACCCGGAAACTCCTGTGCCGCAATCTATTTCCTGCATGGCAGCGGCTATGCGATGTGCTCGGCGCGCACCCATCGCCGGCTCACCGGGTGGCTGTCCGCCCACACCGCCCTACCGGTGTTCTGCCTGGACTACCGGCTGGCTCCCCGGCACCGCTTCCCCACCGCGGCCGACGACGCCCATGCCGGCTGGGAATGGTTGCAGCACCAGGGTTTCCGCCCTGAACGTTTGGCCGTCGCAGCGGACTCGGCGGGCGGGCACCTGGCCGTCGACCTGCTGGTGCACGGCGGTCAGCCGCACCCGGCCGCACTGTGCCTGTTCTCGCCGCTGGTCGACCTGACCTTCGACACCGCGCGCGGCCGGGAGCGGGACCGGCCGGACCCCGCCATCCGCGCCCACCACGCCGCACGCCTCGTCCAGCTGTACTGCCACCGAACCGATCCCGGACATCCCCGACTCGCCCACGACATCACCACCGCACGGACGTTCCCGCCCACCCTGATCCAGGCCGGCGGAGCCGAGATGCTGGCGGCCGACGCGCAACTACTCGCCGATCGGATCCGTGCCACCGGTGCGCATTGCGATCTCCAGATCTGGCCCGACCAGGTGCATGTGTTCCAGGCGTTGCCCCGGCTGTCCCCGGAAGCCACCCGGGCAATCCGCGAAGCGGCCCGATTCCTGTGCGCCGCAATACCGGTCGACGCCGAGGAGCAATCGGCATGTGGCCACTGATCGGCACCAGGCACAGCCGGGGCGGCAACGCCGTCGGCACGGCACTCAACTGACAAGGAGTTCTCATGGCAGCCAAGCTCGACATGGACGCAATGCTTGCCAAGATCAAGGACCGCCAGTGGGCGCTTGCCGACATCGACTGGGAGGCACCGGGTGCCGAGACCATCACCGACGAGATGCGGCCCAAGCTCAAGGCTTTCATGGCCGACCTGTGCTGGATCGAGAACATCGGCGCCCGCGGGTTCGCGGCTCTGGCCAAGAAGGCGCCCACTCCGACCATCGCGGAGATCTACCGGTACTTCCACGCCGAGGAGCAGCGGCACGCAAACGCCGAACTGGCACTGATGAAACGCTGGGGCATGCTCGACGACGGCGAACTCCCGGAGCCGAACGTGAACATCCGCCTGGCGATGGACTGGCTGGACCGTTACGCCGACGACATGTCGCTGTCGGTGCTGGGCACCGTGATCCCGATGCTCGAAGTCGCCCTCGACGGGGCGCTGCTGAAGTTCCTGCTCGAAGAGGTCGACGACCCGGTCTGCCATCAGGTGTTCGAAAAGATCAACAACGACGAATCCCGGCACCTGGCAGTCGATTTCGACGTACTCGAAATGATCGGACACGCCCGGGCCCGCAAGCTCGCCGTCGACTTCATCGGCACCGTCGCCACCCCGGGCTTCATCATCGGCATGGTGATGTACGCACCGCTGCTCAACCGGGTGCGCAACGAGATGGTCGACATGGGACTGAAACCCCAGCGACTCTATGCGGCGATGGAGCGGTTCACCACCGTCGGTGAGCGCGGCCAGTACACCAGGCGGGTGCCCACCTATCAGATCCTCAAGGTGCACGCCAAGATGGTGATCAACCCGAGACACCCCTATCACCTGCTGGCGAACTCGATGGTGTGGGTATCCGACCGCTATCCGCGGAAGTTGTTGCGCCCCATCCCCAGTTGGTTCAAGGAACTCACCTACAAGACGGCGGCCTGAGATGACGGTCCACGACACCCTGATCATCGGAGCCGGCTTCACCGGACTGGGCGCCGCCATCAAGCTCACCGAGGCGGGCGTCGCCGACGTCGTCATCGTCGAACGCGGCGACCGGGTCGGCGGCACCTGGCGGGACAACACCTATCCCGGTGTGGCATGCGACATCCCGTCACTGCTGTACTCGTTCTCCTTCGTCAAGAACCCGTCCTGGTCGCGGGCCTATCCGTCCGGCGCCGAGATCTGCGCGCACATCGAGGAGATGACCGACACCTTCGGACTGCGCCCGCGAATCCGGTTCGGCACCGAGATCACCGGCCTCAGCTTCGACGAGAGCACCGGCGTGTGGACCGCGAAAACCAAGCAGCGCAAGGAATTCCAGGCGCGCACCGTCGTGATGGCCGCCGGTCCGCTGGCAGACCACAAGTTCCCCGACATCCGCGGCATCGACAGCTACGAAGGGCACAAGATCCACAGCGCCGGCTGGGACCACGACTTCGACTTCGCCGGCAAGCGGGTCGCCGTCATCGGCACCGGCGCCAGCGCCGTACAGATCATTCCCGAGCTGGTCAAGACCGCCGAGTTCGTCAAGGTGTTCCAACGCACCCCCGGCTGGGTGCTGCCGCGGCTGGACGCCCGGATGCCGGCGGCGGTGCAGAGCCTGTTCGCGAAAGTCCCTGCCGCCCAGCAGCTTGCCCGACAGGCGCTGTTCTGGGGCCACGAGGCAAGTGCGACCGCGCTGGTGTGGAAGACGCCGCTGTCCTCGGTGGTCGCCCAGCTGTCCAAGGCGCATCTGCGCAACCAGGTCTCCGATCCCTGGCTGCGCCGCCAGCTGACGCCGGACTTCACCCCCGGATGCAAGCGGATGCTGGTGTCCAGCGACTACTACCCGGCGCTGCAACGCGACAACTGCAAGCTGATCGACTGGCCGATCGCCACCCTGTGTCCGGCCGGGATCCGCACCAGCGACGGTGTCGAACACCACCTGGACGCCATCGTGTTCGCCACCGGCTACGACGTGCATCTGGCGGGCCCCCCGTTTCCGGTCACCGGTCGCGGCGGTCGTTCCCTGCAACAGGAATGGGCCGGGCACGCCCAGGCGTACAAGAGCGCCAGCGTGCACGGCTACCCGAACCTGTTCCTCATGAGCGGGCCCAACTCGGGACCCGGACACAACTCGCTGCTCGTCTACGTCGAGGGTCAACTCGACTACGCGGTCACGGGCATCACCACGATCCTGCGCGACGATCTGCGTGTCCTGGACGTGCGCGCCGACGTGCAGCGCCGCTACAACGAAGACCTGCAGCGGCGGCTGACCAAGACCACATGGATGTCGGGCTGCTCCAGCTGGTACCTGACCGCCGACGGTTTCAACGCCTCGATGTACCCCGGCTTCGCGACGCAGTATCTTCGACAGATGCGGCACTTCCGGCCATCCGACTACGAGATGGTGGCACGCGCCGCGCAGTCATCCGACCTCGTCACTGCCTAGGGGACGAAAAGTGAGACCCGCCAACGAGTCCCGGCCGCCGACCGGTGCGGTGGGCTCGATCCTGGCCGGCCTGCGCCGGGCCCCGTCGCGGGTGAGCCGGCAGTCCCGCGGCGTCATCGAGAACGCGGTGTCCCAACTGTTCGACGCCGCCGTCCGTCCCGGTTCGGCACCCGGCGCCGGTGAATATCGCATCGACGAACTGGCCCGGCTGGCCGGCACCACCACCCGGAATGTCCGCGTCTATCGCGATCGCGGGCTGCTGCATCCGCCGCTGCGGGTGGGCCGCATCGCGCTGTACAACGACACCCATCTGACCCGGCTGCGGCTGGTCACCTCGATGCTCAGCCGCGGCTACACCATCGCGCACGTACAGGAGATGCTCGGCGCGTGGGAGCAGGGCAAGGACCTCGGCGACGTGCTCGGCCTGGAGTCGGCGATCATCGGAACCTGGGCGTCGGAGAAGCCCGAGACCATGTCCGCCGCCGCGGCCCGCGAACTGATCGATGACGACGCCGGATTCGCGCGCCTCGAGCAGGCCGGGCTGATCCGTGCCGCCGAGGAGCCCGACTCGGTAGTCATCGTGCGCCCCAAGCTGATCGAGGCCTTCAACGACGTCCGTGGTTTCGGCATCTCCATCGAGACGCTCGTCGACGTGCACGACGCCGTCCTGCCACACATCGACGCGATCAGCGACATCCTGGTGAAAGCCGGCCTGGCACGGGTGCAGGAGATCATCAAGCCCGGCGAGTCGCTGCCGGACGACACCGAGGTCGCCGAGTTGATCACCATGCTGGTTCGATTCCGCACCCAGGCCGTCACCGCGGTGACCGCGACCCTGGCCAGTTCGATCGAGTCGACCATCGAATCCTTGGTCAGCAGAATGCTGGCCGGCTACATCGACCGCGAAGCCTGACCGTCGTCGATGTCGTGGCGCACCACTTGGACGCGGCCGCCGGGTAGGCAGGCCATGAAGCCGTGCCGCTTGCCGTAGAGCTCCCACGCGGCATGGTGCTCGTCGGGACGGACCTCGATGCGATGACCGCCGCCGAATTCCAATCGCAATGTGCCGTCGTCATCGACGACGGCATGCGTGCACGTCGCACCGGCGAAGTCGAGCAGGGGCCGCTGATACTCCGGCACCGAAAGCGGGTCGATGAAGACATCTTCGGCCGGATACCTACCGACCGGTGGCACGGTGAGCCGCAACGACCTGGTGATCACCACCTCGTTGTAGTCGTCGAGGTCGATGACCAACCCGTCGCGCAAGTTGATGCGCTGGACAGAACAGTTTTCGATCCACTGGGTCATCATGTCGCGTCCTCCCGAGAGACCGCAGAGTTCGGACTACGTCCAGACTATCCCCGGAAACGGAACGAGACCACTAGTCCTGTTGAAACCCAGTCCAGCTACTCCCACTCGATGGTCCCCGGCGGCTTGCTCGTCACGTCGAGCACCACGCGGTTCACCTCGGGCACCTCGTTGGTGATGCGCGTCGAAATACGTTCCAGTACTTCGTAAGGCACCCGGGTCCAGTCGGCCGTCATGGCGTCCTCGCTGGACACCGGGCGCAGCACGATCGGGTGGCCGTACGTCCGGCCGTCGCCCTGCACGCCCACCGAGCGGATGTCGGCCAGAAGTACCACCGGGCACTGCCAGATCTGGTGGTCCAGGCCGGCGGCGGTGAGCTCCTCACGCGCGACGGCGTCGGCCCGTTGCAGCGTGTCCAGCCGGTCCGCGGTGACCTCGCCGACGATCCGGATGGCCAGACCCGGACCCGGAAAGGGTTGTCGCGCAACAATTTCCTCGGGCAGTCCGAGTTCGCGGCCGACCGCACGAACCTCGTCCTTGAACAGCAGCCGCAACGGTTCGACGAGCTTGAACTTCAGGTCGCCGGGCAGGCCGCCCACGTTGTGGTGGCTCTTGATGTTCGCCGCTCCGGTTCCGCCGCCGGACTCCACGACGTCCGGGTACAGCGTGCCCTGCACCAGGAATTCCGTCTCCGACTCGTTGGACCCCAGGGCATCGCGCACCGCGCCTTCGAAGGCGCGGATGAACTCCCGGCCGATGATCTTGCGTTTGCCCTCCGGGTTGGTGACCCCGGACAGCGCGTCGAGAAACCGCTTGGACACGTCGACGGTGACCAGGTTGGCGCCGGTCGCGGCCACGAAGTCCCGCTCCACCTGCTCGCGTTCGCCGGCGCGGAGCAGTCCGTGGTCGACGAACACACACGTCAGCCGGTCGCCGATGGCGCGCTGCACCAGCGCGGCGGCCACCGCGGAGTCGACCCCGCCGGACAGCCCGCAGATGGCGCGGCCGTCACCGACCTGGGCGCGCACCTGTTCGATGAGCGTTTCGGCGATGTTGGCCGACGTCCACTTGGCCCCGATCCCGGCGAACTCGTGCAGGAACCGGCTGAGCACCTGCTGGCCGTGCGGCGAATGCATCACCTCGGGGTGGTACTGCACACCGGCGAGCCGGCGGTCCTTGTCCTCGAACGCGGCTACCGGCGCGCCGGCACTGGTGGCCACCACGTCGAACCCGGCCGGTGCCGCGGTGACTGCGTCGCCGTGACTCATCCACACCGGCTGGGTGCCGGGCAGACCCGAATGCAGTTGGCCGCCAGTCACTTTCAGCTCGGTCCGGCCGTACTCGCTGGTGCCGGTGTGAGCCACGGTGCCGCCGAGGGCCTGCGCCATGGCCTGGAAGCCGTAGCAGATGCCGAACACCGGGACGTCGAGGTCGAACAGCGCGGGGTCCAGTTGGGGAGCCCCGTCGGCGTACACACTGGCGGGCCCACCGGAGAGCACGATCGCCTGCGGGTTCTTCGCCCTGATCTCCTCGACGCCGGCGGTGTGCGGGATGACCTCGGAGTACACCCGCGCCTCCCGCACCCGCCGGGCGATGAGTTGCGCGTACTGCGCTCCGAAGTCGACCACCAGGACGGGACGCTGAGACGTGGCTTCCACGCGCCTGAGTGTAGTGGCGTGAAAAGCGACCTCGCCCGGGCCGCGCGACGATAGCCTGTCCGGCGATGAGAAGACTGCTTGCCGCTGCGGCCCTGGGCGCGTTCGCGCTGGTCGCACGCCGTTACCTGGCCGTTCGCGAGGATATGGCCCGGGTGCCGCGGGAGTTCCGCAGCCCGCTGCTGCCGTTCGTGGCCGGCGACACCACCGCCAAGTCGCTGCCCCGGGCGCGGATGGTTTATGGACGATTCAGGACGCCGTCGGGGCGCGGTGTCACCGTCGTCGAACGGCATGTCGGCCCGGACGCGGTCCCGGTCACCGTCACCACGCCGAAGGACGGCGCCGGCCCACGGCCCGGCGTCCTCTATATCCACGGTGGCGGGATGATCCTCGGCTCACCGCAGGCCGAGGCCGTCGGCAGTGGGCAGGCGGCCCGCGAACTCGGTGCCGTGGTGGTCTCGCCCGACTACCGGCTGGCGCCCGAGCACCCCTATCCCGCGGCACTGGACGACTGCATGGCCGCCCTGTACTGGATGCGGGACAACGCCGGCGTGCTCGGCATCGACCCGGATCGGATCGCGGTGACCGGATCCAGCGCGGGTGGCGGGTTGTCGGCCGCGGTGGCCCAGCGCGCCCACGACGAGGGCATCACGTTGCGGGCGCAGGTGTTGGTGTATCCGATGCTCGACGACCGCTCCGCGCTGCGTGACCACGGCGTCCGGGGCCGGTTCATGTGGACGCCGGCGTCGAACACATTCGGCTGGACGAGCTATCTGGGGCGCGAACCGCGCGAGTCCGACGCCCCCGAGTACGCCGCGGCGGCCCGGCGCGAGGATCTCTCCGGCCTGGCGCCGGCTTGGGTCGGGGTGGGTGATCTCGACCTGTTCTACGACGAGTCGGTGGACTACGCACGACGGCTGCAGGCCGCCGGTGTGCCCTGCGAACTGGTGACCGTGCCCGGGATGTACCACGGCGCCGACGGGCTGGCGATGAAAGCCCCTGCGATGCAAGCGTTTCGGCGTGGATCGATGGAGTTCCTGCGGACCCGCCTCCAGGGGTCTGACCGGTAGTTGGTCAACCGTTTTCGTCGTCGGTGAGGTGTTCGTCGTCGGCGAGTAGTTCTTTGGGGTGGTGGAGGCGGTTGGTTTCGGGTGGGCCGGTGCCGTCGGTCCAGGCCAGCCGGCCCTGGTCGGTGATTTCGGTGGTGTAGGTGCCGTCGGTGGCGGCTTTGTGGGAGGGGCCGCAGGCGAAGAACAGTTTGTCGGCGTCGGTCGGGCCGCCGTCGACGAAATCGACCGGGGCGTGGTGGACCTCGGAGTGGTAACCGGGTGCGTCGCAGCGCGGATGGGTACACCCGTGATCGCGTGCGTAGCAGACGATCCGCTGATCCGGGGTGGCCAGGCGGTGGCTGCGCCCCAGATAGAGCGGCCGGGCCGAGTGGTTGTCGAACACCACCAGGTAATGGATGGCGCCGTTGCCGGCCATGGTGATCAGGTCCCGCATCGGCAGGGTGGATCCGCCGCCGGTGCGCGCCGGGCCGGGCATCGGCAGCGACGGGTCGGCCACCGCGGCGGCGGCCTGCTCCAACTCGCCCAGCGTGGTGGTCGTGATGACGGTGACCGGCAGGCCGCGGTGGCTGCCCAACTGGCCCGAGGCCAGCGCGGTCCGCAACCCCCAGGCGAACGCGTCATGCAGGCGCTGGGACTTGGTCCGGGTATCCGTTGCGCCGTCGACCACCGTCTGGTCGGAGTCGGGCAGGTGATGCCCCGGCCGCACGGCCGCGGCGATGGCCTCGACGTAGGCGCGGGCTTCCGGGGTCAGGTCACCGGACAGTCTGCTCATGCCGTCGGGTCGTTGCGGGCCGAGCACCAGGCCGCGGCGGTTCTGCCGGTCGGTGTCGTCGAAGAATCCCTCCGGGTTGAGTTCCTCAGCCAGCATCCGGCCCACCGCGGTGACGAACTGATGATCTTCTACCCGGGCGTGCGCGACGAGGATCGTCTCGGCCCTAGCCCGGCCGTCGGCGTCGACGACCTTGGGCAGCAGATCCATCGTCTTGCACACTTCCCGGAGGTGGTCCTCGCCGAGCGCGCCGGCCTCCACGGCCGCCCCCAACGCGCAAAGTTCAGCGGGCAGGGTCTGGCCGGACAGCGAGCGCCGCGGGCAGATCCGGGCGGCCACCTTCATCCGCCGGGTCACCTCGGCGGCGGTGATCCGCAACCGGGTCCGCAGCAGATCACGCACCTTGACCCCCGAGGGCAGGCCGGTGTCATCGGGGCCGTCGGGCGGTTCGGCGATCTGCCCGAACACCCGGTACATCAACCCGCGGTTCAGCCGCTGCTGGGTCTCCAGCCGGTCGGCCACCTCGACCCGAAACGCGGTACCCACCTCATCGGTGGAGCACTCCCGCAGCCGCGCCAGCGCCGCATCGATCACATCCAGCGCCTCCCGCACCCGTTCGCGCGCCACCTCGGGCGGCAGGTACGCGGGACCGGAAGCCATGACCCCACCGTATTCGCACAAACGTTCGAGAACAGCCCGCCCAACGGCTGTCTGTGGATGAAACCCGAACTGTGGATAAGACGGCTAGGCCTCGGCCAGCTCCCGAGCCCAGGCAATGTGGCCCTCGAATTCGAGCGACTCCGCCATCGCGCGATAGGCGTCGACCAATCGGGGGTAGTCGCCGTCGCCACGCGCCCGGGCAATCAGGGCACGCAACCGCAACACCATGATGTCCCGCACGACGAACGGCTCGTCGGCCGGCAGAGCCGCCATCCGATCCAGGGCCTGCTGCGCCTCGACAACATCCTCGGGCGTTCCAAGCTCGAGCAGCGTCTGCACCAACTGCCCCGTTGCGATAACGGTATTGACGAGCTGGCCGATGTCGACCAGGGCTTCGACCGAGCGGCGCAGTACCGGCAATGCGCTGGCGCGATCTCCCCGACACGCGCCTTGCCACGCAATGTTCGCTTCGACACTCGGTAGCTCGGAAGCGAAGAATCGGCCATCCACACACATCTGGCGGAACTGCTCCATCATCGCCAAACCGCGCCGACGGACGTCCTCTTCCGCATGCATCGTCAACGCCGTGCCTCCCCCGAACAGCGCACTGCCCAAAGCGGTGTCGTCGCCGACACTCTCGGCCCCCTGCACCGCTTGGTCGATCTCGCGGACCGCGTCGTCGTCGACGCGCAACACACCCTGCGTCGCCGTGGCGTTCTTGACTCCGATCACCATCGCGTAGGTGCCCGCGTCGGCCTCCCGGGCCATCCGGACCGCGTCCAGCAGATCCTGTCGCCATCCGGGCATTCCTAGCGACCAGCGCGCCGTTGCCCGCCACAACAGGGCAATCGCCAGTGGAGATCCGGTGATCAGATTGCCCTTGGTCGGATCACCTTCGGCCCAGTCGATCACCTTCTGCGCTACCCGAAGTACGGTGTGGTAATCACCGGCCTCGCTCTTGGCCCCGATCGCGAGGAACGCCACTCCGATGCTCGAGTCGAGATTCTCGAGCGAGTCCAGCAACGCGATCAGTTCGGAGGCCGCCGCCGACGATTCACGCACCCGCCCGTAGAACATGTGCTCGGCGACCAGCCCGTACAACCCGACGGCCAGCGACGCCCGGTCGCCGGACTGCTCGCACAGTTCGCGCAACTCGTCGAAGCGTCCGGCGACAGGCCTCGGCGAGCCCCGCCAGACACTGGCGCACAACATGGTTCGCGGTGCGATGCGCATGGCCAAGCGGTCGGTTTCCGTGTCCGGTAGCCGATCGGCGATCCGGCAGGCACGCTCCCAACTCGCCCGCGCCGCTGTCGAATCGCGGCTGAATGACCATGCTCCGGCACGCATGTGCCAGCCATAGGCGTCGACGGCGTCGCCGGCGGCCTCCAGATGCTCGGCGATCAGCGCCGCGTTTTCGTCCAGCGCGTCCGGGTGCTGCGCTTCGATGGCCGCTGCGAGCCGACGATGCGACTCGATGCGATCGGACTTGAGCTGTGCCTCGTAGGCGACCGTACGGATCATCGGGTGCCGGAAGGCGTACTGCCCGGACGGTGTGAAACGCACCTGATCGATCAGTTCGGCGCGAACCAGATCGTCGAACACCGGCTCGACGTTAAGGCTTGCAAGCAGATCCGGTTCGAACCGTGAGCCGATCACGGCCGCGGCACTCAGCGTCCGTTTGGCCGCGGACGGCAGGCGGTCGATGCGCGCGCCGATCGTCGCCTGGAGCGTGACCGGAACGTGGATGTCGGTTACCTCGACATCGCACGAGTAATCGCCGCGGCGCCCGTACAACAGTCCGCGTTCGGCGAGATCGCGGATCATCTCTTCGGCAAAGAACGGGTTACCGCCAACTCGGGCCACGACGGTCTCGGTCAACGCCGCCACAGAAGGATCACGGCCCGTTAGCTCGGACACCAGCGCGGTGATCTCCGAATCACTAAGCGGGGCAACGGCTATCGTCGCCATCCCGGAAAGCCGGCTGAGGGAGCCGGTGTATTCGGGCCGAAAGGTCAACAGCACCATCGTCGGTGTCTGCGCAACTACCGTGAAGAAGTCGGCCAGCATCGACTCACTGACCTCGTCGATCCAGTGCACGTCCTCGATGACGTAGAGCATCGGATTCGTGTTCGCGATGGTGGCCGACTTGATCATCGACGTCAGCCGACGACGGCGCGCATCGGCGGCAACAGACGGTGCGGGCACCGCCGGATCGCCGACGCCGAGCAGATCCTCGAGGAGCGCGACGTCGCCCTCATCGGCGTCGGCAAATCCAGCGCTGATGCGTTCACGGGCGGCCTCCGCATCCAACCGGCCGATACCGATTGCCTCCGTGAGCAATTGGCTGGTGACGCGAAACGGCACATCACTGGTGTGCGACTCGCAATACGTCCACACGACGTCCACACCGCGCCCCCCCGCGGCGGCTGCCGCCTCCCGGGCCAGCCGGCTCTTTCCAACTCCGGGAGGTCCGACGACGCCGACGATCCCGCCGCGGCCACTGATCGTCCGTTCCAGAATTCCGGTGATGGCCGCCATCTCCCAGCCCCGCCCGACCAGGTCCACGTCACTGGCGGCCATTGCCCGGCCGGACTGGATCGCGACCAGGCGCCGAGCGGGCACCGGGGCAACCGAGCCCTTGATCTCAACGAGCTGCGGATCACCGAGCCGGGCCGCGGAGAGCAACAACTGCGCCGTGGACTGGCTGACCATCACCGTGCCCGGCTCGGCCACCGACTCCATCCGTTGCGCCAATCCCACCTGCTCACCGATCGCGGTGTAACCGCCTGCCCCTGAACCGATTTCGCCGGCAATAACCTGTCCCGAGTTCAGCCCGACCCGCAATTGCAACACCACGCCGTCACGGTCGAGTACGTCGTGGGCCAGATCCCCGACCACGGATTGGATCTCCAGGGCGGCGAGTCCCGCGCGAACCGCATGATCTTCGAGGGTGATCGGAGCGCCGAAAACGGCCATGATTCCGTCGCCGGTGAACTTGTCCATCGTCCCGCCATACCGTCGCACCACGGCCGTACTGCGCCCGACGAGTTCAGCCATGATCTCGCGCAGCCGCTCGGCGCCGACCGCCGCGGCGATGTCCATCGACCGCACCACGTCGGCGAACAGGACGGTTACCGGCTTGAACTCCGCGCGTGGCGCCGGAGCCGACAGCGGCGCGCCGCAACTGTCGCAGAACCGGGCTTCGGCACGGGACGGTTCGGCGCCACAGGACGAGCACCCCGCCATCCGAACCTCCCCGGTCGGGGCGATTATCCCCCGGTGTTGACCGGTTCGATCGGGATTCGCCGCAGCGCGCCGGGCGCATCGGCCGGGACGACCGGCCGGTTGGGCGCGACGGGTTCCAGCCGCCGGTACGGTTCGCCCTGAGCGGGCCGCGGATCGTCCTCACCCTTGTTCGGCCACAGCGACGCGGCACGCTCGGCCTGCGCGGTGATCGACAGCGACGGGTTGACACCGAGATTCGCCGACACCGCCGCCCCGTCCATCACCGACAAGGTGGGATAGCCGAAAACCCGTTGGTACGGGTCGATCACGCCGTTGTCGCGGCTATCGCCGATCGCCGCCCCGCCGAGGAAGTGCGCGGTCAGCGGGATGTTGAACAGCTCGCCCCAGGTGCCGCCGGCCACCCCGTCGATCTTGGCGGCGATCCGCCGGGTGACCTCGTTGCCGGCCGGGATCCAGGTCGGGTTCGGCTCGCCGTGGCCCTGCTTGGACGTCATCCGCCGCTTCCCGAACCGGTCCCGCTTGGTGTACGTGGTGATCGAGTTGTCCAGGTGCTGCATGACCAGCGCGATCACGGTGCGCTCGCTCCACTGTTTCGGGTTGAGCATCCGCAGCATCTTCTTCGGATCTTCACCGGCCTGGTCGAGCAGCTGCCGCCAGCGCGGCTTGTCGGTACCCTCGGGTCCGTCGCCGTCGGTCATCAGCGTCTGCAGCAGACCCATCGCGTTGGAGCCCTTGCCGTACCGCACCGGCTCCACGTGGGTGTCCGGCGTCGGGTGGATCGACGAGGTGATGGCCACACCGTGGGTCAGGTCCAGATCCGAGCCGACCTGCAGACGTCCCGCGCCGACGATCGACTCGGAGTTGGTGCGGGTCAGCACCCCGAGTTGGTCGGACAGCAACGGCAACACGCCGTTGTCACGCATCTTGAAGAGCAGCTTCTGGGTGTTGTACGTCCCAGCCGCCAGCACCAGGTGCGTCGCGGTGAAGGTCTGGCGCCCGCGACGCAGCTTGCGGCCGGTCCGAACCGTCTCGACCTCCCACAGTCCGTCGGCGCGCTGGTCGAATCCGGTCACCGTCGTCATCGGATGTACTTGCGCCCCAGCCGATTCCGCGAGCCCGAGGTAGTTCTTCACGAGCGTGTTCTTGGCGCCGTGCCGGCAGCCGGTCATGCACTCGCCGCACTCGATGCACCCGGTGCGATCCGGGCCGGCGCCGCCGAAGTACGGATCGGGCACCCGCCGGCCCGGGGCCTTGGAACCGTCGGGGCCGAAGAACACCCCGACCGGCGTCGGCACGAAGGTGTCCCCGACACCCATGTCGTCGGCGACCTCTTTCATGATCCGGTCGGCGTCGGTGAAGGTCGGGTTGATGACGACCCCGAGCATCCGCTTGGCCTGGTCGTAGTGCGGCATCAGCTCGGCGCGCCAGTCGGTGATGTGCGCCCACTGCCTGTCGTTGAAGAACGGCTCCGGCGGCACGTACAACGTGTTGGCGTAGTTCAGCGAGCCGCCGCCGACCCCCGCGCCCGCCAGGATCATCGCGTTGCGCAGCAGGTGGATCCGCTGGATGCCGTAGCACCCGAGCTGCGGAGCCCACAGGAACTTGCGCAGGTCCCAGGACGTGTTGGCGAACTCCGCGTCGGAGAAGCGCCGACCCGCTTCGAGGACGCCGACCCGGTAGCCCTTCTCGGTGAGCCGCAGCGCGGTCACGCTGCCCCCGAAACCCGACCCGATGACCAGAACGTCATAATCCGGTTGCATCCGGTCAGTATTGCTTCATCGCTGGTGACGGGCTAGCAAGGCGGTCCTAAGTCCGGCCGACGCGGCGGCGCCCGGAGGTCAGCAGCGTCAACGCCAACCTCGGGCAGCGGGCCACGGCCGCCCGGGCGGCAGCGGTCATCTCGTCGGTGACGACGGGCTCGCGCGAGCCGTCGACCGCCAGGGGATATCCCCATTCGTCCCGGGACAGCAGGCCCGGAACCAATTCCACGCAGAGACCGCGGCCGTCGCATCGGGTCCAGTCGATGTGCAGCCTGGTCGGAGGCGCGTTGCCGGTCACCGGTGACCGGCCTGGCAGTAACCCGCCCGGTGCGCCGCAATATCGCCGGCGAACGCGTGCAGGGCGCTTCGCGCCAGCCGTGCGGTTCCGTCCGGATGCCGACAGGCGCCGCGACCGTCGACCAGACCGGCGGCCCGGTGGATCTGTTCGACCAGACCGGAATCCACCGGTCCGTGGGCAACCTGGTCGAGCAGACCGGCCAACCGCGGCAGGCCGGTGACGCACGGCCCGCACTGTCCAGCGTTCTGCGCCGCCAGATAGGCAATGATCTCGGCGGTGCGGGCCAGGCCGCATTCGTCGACACCGAGGACGTGGACCACTCCGGCTCCGGGGGCGGCCCCGAACCGTGCCAGCGACTCGCCCGACAAATCGGCCCGGGCGACCTCCGGTGAACCGAGCCAGGTGCCGTGGTAGCCGCCGACCAGGACGGCCCGCACCCGGTGCGGATCGGCGCCGCCGCAGGCACCGATCACGTCGGTCAGCGGAATCCCGGTCGGCACCTCGAACACCCCGGGCCGACGCACCGCACCCGACACGGTGACGAGCATGGTTCCCGGCATGTCATCGCTGCCCACCGAGCGGAACCAGGCCGGCCCGTAGCGGGCGATCAACGCGATATGAGCCAGCGTCTCGACGTTGTTGACGACCGTCGGCCGGCCGCGGAACCCCGAGACCGCGGTGGTCACCACGCGGTCCCGGGGCCTAGCCGGCTTCCCCTCGAGCCGGCTGATCACCGCGGATTCCTCCCCGGCCACGAACGTGTCGGGTGCTTCCACGACGCACACGTCGTGCCGCTGCCCGTCGCGTTCGCCGAGCGCGTACCGCACCGCCGGCACCGCCGGCGCCGGGACGTAGAGGTAGACCTTGTCGGCGCCGACCGCGTCGGCCACGGCGTCCAAACCGTCGAGAACCAGGTGCGGGGCGACCGACAGCAGCACGGCGTCCTTACCGGACATCGGCTCGCCTTCGGCGCCGTTTCCGACGACCACGGGCCGCCGGCCGGCCACGGCAGCCAGCTTCCGGGACGTCGGGAAGCCCGCACCCCCACGACCGACCAGGCCCGCGTCGCGCACCGCGAAGATCAAACCCGGACCGGCCTGCCGCTCCAGAATGCCGAATCGGCGATGGTGTTCGGCCAGGTCGGGTCCGGCCGCCGAGAGCAGGCGGAGCCCGACGGGCGCCTGCTGTCCTACGTGCTCCGAAATGGTCACCGGCGGAATCCAATCCGCGCAGTCGAGTACTCGGTGTAGTCGGCCCGCAGCCGCCAGATCAGGCTCACCGCCATGGTCAGCGCGCACAGGGCGGCGAACGACAGGAACCAGCCGTGCGCCGCGTCGGTGCCATTGCCCAGCGCATGCACGAACGCGATGGGCCACAGGAGGTAGGCCACCCAGTGCACGACACGGAAGGCGCGTAGACCGAGCCGGTGCCGCAGCAGGCTGGTGACCACCAGCACGACCATGAGCTCGGCGGCCAGCGTGCCCAGGCCCTGCCACAGCGGCCGGTAATTCCCGACGAACGGCACGACCAGGTCGACGAGCCGGAGTTGGGCGTAGGGATCTGCCAGCAGCAGGCCGACGTGCATCGCGACGAGCACGACCGCATACAGCGACGCGAACCGGTGTACGTCGACGACGCCGAAACGCGGTAACCGGCCCACCGGCCGTCCGGACCGGACGGTGATTCCCAGCGCCACGGAAATGGTGCAGAACAACAGCGCGACGATGCCGCTGCCCCGGGCCACTGCCCACACCGCCTGATCCATCATCGCCTCGCCGCAGGCGGCCAGCCGCCGAGGACGTGTTCGCGGAAGTGTCGGTCGACCAGCCGGGCCGGCAGACCCGTGCCACGCAGCCGATCGACGGCATCGGCGCCCCACACGATCGCGGCGGTGCTGAGCGTGTTGGCCTGGTAGCAACTCGGTGCGGCGACGGACACCGTGCGCCACACCGGTTCGGCGGACAGCCCGCTGCGGGGATCGATGATGTGGTGGGCGATGTCCCCGTCGCGCAGCCAGCGCCGGCGCACCGTGCTCGACGTCGCCAGACCGCACGCCGTGCCGATGGTGACCGCGCTGCCCGGATCCTCGTCCGTGTCCTGTACCAGCACGTGCCATCCGTCGTCGGGGGCCGGCCCGGCGGTGGCGATGTCCCCGCCCAGGTTCACCAGGACGCCGCAGCCGGTCGCCTCGAACGCCCGCTGCGCACAGCGGTCCGCCGCAATCGCTTTGGCGGTGGACCCCAGATCCAGCGTCACTCCCGCGGGCACCGTGACACGGTCTCCGTCCAGCCCGACCATCGTCCACCGGGCCGAAACTGTCGCAGAGGGGACGACATGTTCCACCCGGTCGGGCACCGCGTCGTCATAACCCAGCGCGATGAGCGCCCCGCCGACCGTCGGGTCCACCGCGCCGCCGGTCCGGCGGGCCGCCTCCAGCGCCGCGCCGATCAATTCGGCCAGCAGCGGGCTGACCGGCGTGGCCCGGTCCGCCGACCTTGACAGCGCACTGATCTCGGAGTCGGCCCGGAACCGCGACGCCACGGCGTCGATCGCGTCGATCTCGGTGTCCACCTCCCGACGGGCCGCCGGCAGCGCCGCCGGATCGGTCACCACCACGTGCACGAACGTGCTCCACCGTGACCAGGTGGCCTCGTCGACCGGGTGGTCGGTGGGCAACGACATGACCGTCACGAGCCGCGCGATCGGGTGTGCATCCTGGGCGCGTAGATGGGCGGCACCGAGGTGGTGGTGGTCGGCTCCTCCGCCAGGGTGGCCTCCGGGAGTTGGGCGACCGATGCCGGCATCGCGGCATCAGCCTGCTTCTCCAGCGTGTCGGCCCAGGCCAGCAGCGACGCTCCGACGACACCGGCGGCTCCGACACCGGCCAGGGTCCAGGAGACCGCTGCGGCACGGCGGAAACCGGGATGGGGTTTGTCCATGACGAGGATCGTGGCTGGTGATTCTTCGAGGCCTATAAGAACCGGCATGGCAGGCTTTGTGAATGCACCGGCAGCACGACGCGCCAACGCTGCTGATCGTCGAAGACGACCGGGACCTGGCCGCTCTGCTCGCCGAATTGTTCAGCGCCGAGGGTTATGCGGTCGATGTCGCGCACGACGGGCAGCAAGGTCTGCATCGCGGACTGCGCGGCGACTACGACGCGGCCATCGTCGATCGCGGCCTGCCCGTCCTGGAGGGAGCGGAGTTGGTGTCGGTCTGGCGGGCCCGTGGAATCGAAACACCGACCCTGCTGCTCACCGCCCGCGGCGCCGTCGAAGACCGGGTCGAGGGTCTCGACGCCGGCGCACACGACTACCTGGTGAAGCCCTTCGACGTCGCCGAGCTGCTGGCGCGGGTTCGCGCGCTGCTCCGGCGCCCGACCGGGGCTCAGACGCTGCGGGCCGGCGGACTGACACTGGATCGGCTGTCACTGAACGTCACGGGCGACGCCCTCGACCATCCGGTGGAACTGTCGCGGCGCGAAGCCGACCTGCTGGCCGTCCTGATGACCTCACCGCGCCGGGTGTTCACCCGCGGGCAGCTGATGACGGCCGTGTTCGGCGACGCCGACACGCCCGGAGTCGTGGACACCTACGTGCACTACCTGCGGCGCAAGCTCGGCAAGCGCGTCGTCGACACCGTGCACGGCACCGGCTACCGATTCGGGACTCAGTGAGCCCCGGGACACCGCCCGCCGACATCAGAGTCGTCCACCGGGCCGGCCGCACCGCGGCAATCCAGGCGGCCGCGGCGCTCGCACTGGTGCTGCTGATCGTGGGCGGCGTCGGGTTCGCCGTCGACGTCCGGATGCAGAACCGCCAGATCGACACGCAGCTGGTATCGGTGGCGACGACGGCCGACGACGTGACCGACCCACCGCCGGGAATGATCCTGGCGATGCGCAGCCCCGGCGGCGGCGTTTCGGCCAGCACAGACGCCGACGGCGTGACGCAGCTGCTCTCCGGACCGGCGGGCTTCACGGAGCTGCAGATCGACGGACGTGATCACCGCGCCTACGTTGTCGACACCGCGCGCGGTCGTGTCGCGGCCCTGCTCGACATGCAGCCGTACCGGACGAGCCGAAAGCGGTTGCTGGCATCGCTCGGAATCGCCGAACTGGCGGGAATTCTCGCGTCGGTCGCCGTGGTGGCCATGCTCACTCGCCGCTCGATCCGCCCGCTGTCGCAGGCACTGGCACTTCAGCGGCGGTTCGTCGCCGACGCCTCCCACGAGTTGCGGGCACCGTTGACCGTGTTGCACACCCGGGCGCAACTGCTGGCCCGCCGGCCGGACGTGAGCAGCACACCCGATCTCGCCGAGCAGGTCGCCGCTCTGATGTCCGACACCCGCGCGCTCGGCGAGGTGGTCGAGGATCTGCTCGCGTCGGCGGCGATGAGCGCGGGCGCGGCGGCGCGCGAACGTGTTGACCTCGCCGAGGTCGCGACGCGCGTCACCGCCGACTTCGCCGGACTCGCCGATGCGGCGGGGGTGACATTGCGGACCGACATCGCCGAGGGCGCGGCTCCGGTCGAAGTGCTCGGCGCGGCCCCCGCCCTACGGCGCGCACTCGGCGCACTCGTCGACAACGCGCTCGATCATCAACGTCCCGGTGGCACAGTGACGGTGCGGCTGTACCGGACCGCCACCGGAGTCGGCGTCGACGTCCGCGACGACGGTGTGGGTGTCGACCCCGGCGGCATCGACCGGCTGTTCGAGCGGTTCGCCCACGGCGACCACCCGGGCGGCAGGAAGCGCTACGGCCTCGGGCTGGCGCTGGTGCGCGAGATCGCGCAGGCGCACGGAGGCAACGTCAGCGTCGCACCCACACCGGGCGGCGGCGCGACCTTCACCCTGAACTTTCCCGGCGCATAGACACGGTTGAACTAGTCTTTCTCAGGTGCCGAGGCAGACTGACCCCAGCGAACCGCACACCGGATCGGTTTCGTCCAAACTGAACTGGCTGCGCGCCGGCGTGCTGGGCGCAAACGACGGGATCGTCTCGACGGCGGGCATCGTCGTCGGCGTCGCCGCCGCCACCATCGAGCGCGCTCCCATCCTGACCGCCGGCGCGGCGGGCCTGGCGGCGGGAGCAGTCTCTATGGCGTTGGGCGAGTACGTCTCGGTGAGCACCCAGCGCGACACCGAGCGGGCGCTGCTGAGCAAGGAACGCCGCGAGCTCCGACAGGACCCCACCGGAGAGCTCGACGAGCTGGCCGCACTCTACGAGGCCAAGGGGTTGTCGCCGGACACCGCGCGCTCGGCGGCCGAGGAGCTGACGAAGCATGACGCGCTCGCCGCGCACGCCGAGGTCGAACTGGGCATCGATCCCGAGGAACTCACCAACCCGTGGCTTGCCGCGGTGTCCTCCGCGCTGGCCTTCACCGTTGGCGCGCTGCTGCCCCTTGTGGCAATTCTGTTGCCCCCGACCGATTTACGGATTCCGGTGACGGCGGCCGCAGTGCTGGTCGCGCTGACGATCACCGGCGCGGTCTCGGCACGACTGGGGGGTGCGGAGGTGCCACGCGCGATCATGCGCAACGTCGTCGGCGGCGCACTGGCGTTGGCGATCACCTACGGGATCGGTCACCTCGTCGGCGGGGTGATCGGCTAACCACAAAGTGCGGCAAATCACGGCCTAACCGCGGGTGATGACGGCATCCGCGAGCCGACGGCCGGCCTGGACGTCGCGCCAGCGCAGGCTGACCGGATCCGCGGCATCCAGGGCATGCCGACTGTTCGCGAGTAGCCGGTCGGCCGCCCCGTGGGCCCGGGCCACCGCTTGGCGATAGGCCCACCCCGAAAGCTCCGCCGCACCATCGAGCGCGGCGATGATCTGCAGTGCGGATGCGTCGATGTCGGAGGCCGCCCTAGCGACCTGAGCCGCGGCGTCGTCGGTCACCTCGTCACCGCCGTGGGAGACGGTCAGCCGTGCGCGCACCCGCTCGACGTGACTGCGCCAGACACCGTCCGCGCATCCGATCACGGCCGCCGCCGCGCCCGCCGCCAGCCGTGGGTCGGGCGGGCGCAGATCGCCGGTGGCAACCGCCAGTTCGGTGACCGTCACGGCACAGATGCCGGCCTCGTCGAGGCCGACGGAACCCGGCGCCGGTTCGATGTGCAGGGCCGGGCCCGGTACGGCCGGCACGAGTACGCCGGACCCGTCGTCGACCGACAACAGGAGAAGATCGGCGTAGCGGGCTCCGACGACGCAGTCCCACCGCCCGGTGAGCCGGCCGTCCCGCACGACGCCGGTGCCGCGCGCACTCGGGGCGATCAGACCGTCGGCCGCGCCGGCGGTCGAGCCGAACATGGCGGCCAGCCAGCCGAGGGAACCGTCGAGCGCCGCCAGTTCACACACCACGGCGACGTACTCAGCGGGCCTGGATGGCAACGAATCACGCAGCGCGGCAAACGATTCGGTCTTATACCGGGCGAACAGCGCGTGCGCCACGTCCAGCGTGGCCGTCGACTGCGCCATACCCACCTCCCGGTTCCGCGACAAATGGTATGCACTGATCGTGGCACGAGGCACTTCGCGGGTAAGGCGGCGTTCGGTGGTCGAATCGGTCCGCGCCCTGTTGCCTGCCATCGCCGCCTCCGCCGAGGAGGTCGACCGTACCGGCGCGGTTGACTCCCGCCTGATCGCCGAACTGCACGACGCGGGGTACTTCGCATTGCTGAAGCCGGCCGCTTTCGGCGGGCTCGAGGATCCGGAGGGCTACCTGACCGCCACCCGCGAGTTGGCGTCGGCCTGTGTGTCGACGGGTTGGCTCGCCGGCTGGCTGGCGGTCAACAACTGGGGCCTGTCGGTGCGCAACGAGCGCGTCCTGCGGGACATCTGGGGATCCGATCCACACGCCCTGCTCTGTGCGTCGTATGCGCCGACGGGACGCCTCGACCGTGTCGAGGGCGGCTTCCGGCTGACGGGCCGCTGGAGCCGGTGCATCGGCGCGCCGCATGCATCGTGGTTGTGCGTAGCCGCGCTGCGCGTCGATGCCGACGGAGCGGCCCAGGATTTTCTGGCCGTGTTGTTGCCGCGATCCGACTACGTCGTCGAGAAGACGTGGAACGGGTTGGGACTCAGGGGAATCGGCGCCGACGACGTCGTCGTCACCGAGGCGTTCGTGCCGGACCACCGGGCATTCAGCTGGCTCAACCTGAGTTTCGACGGGGTGCCCGCGCTCGATCGGTTGCCGCAGCCGGCGATGTTCACCCTGGCCGGGACGCTGCCGCTGCTGGGTGCGGCACAGCGGGTGCTGGCGGCCCGGCAGCCGCAGCCGTCGGAGCCGCTCGACGAGTTCGCGTTGTGCCGCAGCGATGTCGAACTGTCGATCCGCCAGGTCGGTCGCAACATGGCCGATCTGGTGGAGTGCGTCACCGCGGACGGCTACCCGGACTCCGCATTGATGTTGCGCACCCGCCGCGACCAGGTGATGGCGGCCGAACGCGCCGCGCGTGCCGTGGGAGCCGTGGCGGTCAAACCGGGCGAAGGCACCGACGGTGTTCTGCTGGAACGTGTTTGGCGTGATGTGCAGACCGCCCGGATGCACGTGTCCAGCAAGGTCGATCAGGTTCTGGCGGTGGCGGGCCGATTCGCGCTAGGCCTCGACGTCGACCACCTGATTTGGTAGATCAGACCCAGTCGTCGGACGACAACGTCCGCAGGACACGCGACAGCATGTCGTCGGTGACGGTGGCGACGCGGCCCAGCGCCGCACCGCCCCGGCCGATCCGTTCGGAGATGCCGCGTGCCGCGCGGGTGAGGAACGGTGCCATCCGGGTCAGTCGGTGCGCGGACATGGCCCCGGTGAGTGAGATGCCCGCGACCTCGCCGTCGGCCAACGTGATCGGGGCCGCGACGCTGGCCAGGCCGACGGCGAGCTCCTGGTCGTCGTAGGCGAGGCCGTGCCGGGATCTGATCCGGGCCAGCTCCTGGTGCAGCGTGGGCCGATCGGCGATGGTGGCCGGGGTGCTCTTCGGAAGGGTCGGTCCCAACATCCTGTCGAGCACCTCGGCGGGCACGGTGGCCAGCATGGCCTTCCCGAGCGCACTGGCATGCGCGGGGGTACGGCCGGCGACCCGGGTGGGTACCGCCACTCCGCTGCCACCGGAAACCTTGTCGAGGTACACGACCTCGGCGCCGGTGAGCACTCCGAGGTGCACCACCAGCGAGGTGTCCGCGTTCAGTCGTTCCAGCACCGGCGAGGCCGCACTGCGCAGCAGGGATTGATCGCGGGGGCCCGAAACTGACGACGCCGCAACGCGATACCCGTCCGGTCCGCGTTCGAGCAGCCGGGCATCGTGCAGCTGGGTGAGGATGCGATGCACAGACGAGCGGGGCAGGCCGGTCTGGGTCACCACCTGATCGAGACGCTGAGCCCGCCCGGTGCGGTCGAACACGTTCATGATCATCGCGACCCGGGCCACCATGGACGTCGGCGCCTCCTGCACGGTCTCACTGTAGAACGGCGGCAGCCGGTCCCTTCCACCTCGAGGGGAAGGGACCGGCTGCTCCTGTCGATACGGCTACCGCGTCACGCGGCGTCGCGGTGCTCCGCGCCGCTGTCGGTCGCGGCCGGCGAGCCGGCCGTGTCGTCGGACTTCGCCGGCGACGAGGTGTTGTCGACCTCGGTCGTGCTGTCGGCCTTGACCTCGGTCTCGGCGTTGGCGGCGGTCTCGTCCTTCACCTCGGCCGTGGTCTCGTCGGTCGTGTCCTCGGCGACGACGGGCTCGTCCTTGCTGTCGACGACGGGCTCGTCCGTGACATCGGCAGCCACCTCGTCCTCGACCTTGACGGTGGGCTCGGCGGGCTCGTCCTTGGCCTCGACGGCGCGCAGCTTCACCACGGCCTTGCCGGCGTCACCGGTAGCGGCCGCACCGGTGGAGGCGTCACGGTTGTCCGCCGCATCGCTATCGATGTCGCTCACCTCGGTCGCCGCTGTCGTGGCCCGAGCGAGCGTGGCGGGCGCCACCGAGGCGGGCGCCGGCGTCGGGGACTGTCCGGCGGTGATATCCGCGATGACCTTGGTGACCATGGCCCGACCGAACTTCACCACCGAGTACACGCTGTCGGAGATGCCCTCACCGACCGCCTTGACGATCGCCGGGAAGTCGAACGACGCGATGGCCTGCACGATCTTCGTGGCCGACGCCGCGAACTGCCGGGTCAGCGTGCGCAACTGGACCGCGAACTCCGCGGCCAGGGTGCGGTCGGGGCTGAACTGCTGCCCGTTCCAGTTCACCAGCGTCCAGCCGTCCTCGTTGTTGCCCTCGACGACCACGTAGTCGGTGTTCTTCAGCGGGGCGGTCTGCAGCAAGGTGAGCTTCTGGGCCTGCGTCAGGTTCTGTGCGTTCATCATCGTCCAGAACATGATCGCGCCACCGTGGGAGAACACGACCGAGTTGCGGTCGCCGTTGTCGTAGATGGTCTGCATCGCCTGGTCCATCCGGGCGTCGAACCCGTAGCCGTTGAGCGTAGTACCGGGCATCGTGACCCCCATCCCCTGCGCGCCGCCCAGCGCCCAGCCGGCCAGGACCCGGCCGTAACCGGCCGCCGCCTGGGATTCGGGCGTGCCCTCGAAGACACCGGCCTCGATCTCCTGGATGCCGGGCAGAACCGTGACGGGCAGCCGCAGGTAGTCCGCCATAGGAGCCGCGGTCTGCTGGGTGCGCACCATCTGCGACGCGTAGATGGCGTCGTAGTTGTGGTAGCCGAGCGTGCCGACCACCGCCTCGGCCTGCTGCTGCCCCAGCTCGGTGATATCGGGGCCGGGGGTCTTGGTATCGATCAACCCCGAGGCGTTTCCGTACGACTGGCCGTGACGAACGAACGTCACCCGCATCGCTTCGGCGGCCGCCGCGGGGAATGCGAACCCGATCGCGAGCACGATCGCGGTCAGCGCGACGCCGAAGGCGCGGAGCACCCGGCCTCTGCTTGAACTCATCGACTACTTCCTCTTCCGGTGGTGTGGGACAGCTCACAGTGAACAAACGGTTAACCATGAGCAACCACAAGTCCCACTCACCGAGACTTTCGGGAAGCGTGAAGCGAGCCTAGGAACCGACGGTCAGGCCGACCTTCTGGAACTCCTTGAGGTCGCAGTAACCGGCCTTGGCCATCGAACGGCGAAGTCCGCCAACCAGATTCAACGATCCGAACGGATCGTCCGACGGCCCGCCCAGCACCTGCGCCAACGACGGGCGCTCCCCCACCGCGACGTCGAGCAGGGCGCCGCGCGGCAGCGACGGATGCGCGGCCGCCGACGGCCAGAACCAGCCGTCGCCGGGCGCCTCGTCGGCCACCGCCAGCGGCGGGCCGAGCACGACGGCGTCCGCGCCGCAAGCGATCGCCTTGGCCAGATCACCCGAGGTGTGGATGTCACCGTCGGCGAGCACGTGGACGTACCGGCCGCCGGTCTCGTCGAGGTATTCGCGCCGGGCCGCGGCGGCGTCGGCGATCGCGGTTGCCATCGGCACGCTGATGCCCAGCACCTCGTCGCTGGTGGTCACCCCGGCCGTCGACCCGTAGCCGACGATGACGCCGGCCGCTCCGGTCCGCATCAGGTGCAGCGCGGTGCGGTGGTCCAGCACGCCGCCGGCCACGACCGGGACGTCCAGCTCGGAGATGAACGTCTTGAGGTTCAGCGGCTCACCGTCCGAGGCGACGCGTTCGGCGGAGATGATGGTGCCCTGGATGACCAGCAGGTCGATGCCGGCGGCCAGCAGCGTGGGTGTCAGCGCCCGGACGCTCTGCGGGCTGACCCGCACCGCGGTGGTGACCCCGGCCTCGCGGATACGGGATACCGCCTCTCCCAGCAGGTCGAGGTTCAGCGGCGCTGCATGCAACTTCTGCAGCAGACGGATCGGCGCAGCCGGGTCGGGATCATTGGCGGCCACCTCGACGAGCTCGGCGAGTTTGTCCGCGACGTCGGCGTGCCGCCCGATCAGGCCTTCGCCGTTGAGCACCCCGAGCCCGCCGAGCCGGCCGAGTTCGATCGCTGACTCGACCGACACCACGGCGTCGGTGGGGTGGCTGACCACCGGGATGTCGAAGCGGTACGCGTCGAGCTGCCATGCCGTCGACACGTCCTTCGACGACCGGGTCCGGCGCGACGGCACGATCGCGATGTCGTGGAGTTCGTAGGTGCGGCGAGCGGTTCTGCCCATGCCGATTTCAACCGTGTCGCGCATGACTGTTTCCCCTAGCGCGCGTAGTAGTTCGGGGCTTCGACCGTCATCGCGATGTCGTGGGGATGGCTTTCCTTAAGCCCCGCGGCGGTGATCCGGACGAACTGCGCCTGCTGCAAGTGCTCGATGGTCGGCGACCCCGTGTAACCCATGGCCGCCCGCAGACCGCCGGTGAGCTGATGGATGACGGTGGACAGCGGCCCGCGGAACGGCACCCGGCCCTCGATGCCCTCGGGAACCAGCTTGTCCTCGGAGAGCACGTCGTCCTGGAAGTAGCGGTCTTTGGAGAAGGACTTGCCTTCCCCGCGGCCCTGCATGGCTCCCAACGACCCCATCCCGCGATAGCTCTTGAACTGCTTGCCGTTGACGAAGATCAGGTCGCCCGGGGATTCGGCGGTGCCGGCCAGCAGCGACCCGAGCATCGCCGTCGACGCCCCGGCCGCCAGCGCCTTGGCGATGTCGCCGGAGTACTGCAGGCCGCCGTCGGCGATCACCGGGACGCCCGCGGGTGCGCAGGCCGCGACGGCTTCGAGGATGGCGGTGATCTGCGGGGCGCCCACGCCGGCGACGACGCGGGTGGTGCAGATCGAGCCGGGGCCCACCCCGACCTTGACCGCGTCCGCACCCGCGTCGACGAGCGCGGCCGCGGCGCCACGGGTGGCGACGTTGCCGCCGATCACGTCGACGCGGGCGCCGACCTCGGCCTTCAGCTTTCCGACCATGTCCAGAACACGCCGGTTGTGCGCGTGCGCGGTGTCGACGACCAGGACGTCCACCCCGGCGTCGACCAAAGCCATGGCCCGCACCCAGGAGTCATCACCGACGCCGACGGCCGCGCCGACGAGCAGCCGGCCGTCACTGTCCTTAGTGGCGTCGGGATGCTGTTCGGTCTTGACGAAATCCTTGACCGTGATCAGGCCGGTGAGCTTGCCGTTGCCGTCGACGATCGGCAGCTTCTCGATCTTGTTGCGGCGCAACAGCCCCAGGGCCGCGTCGGCGGACACACCCTCACGCGCGGTGATCAACGGCGCCTTGGTCATGACCTCGGACACCGGCTTGTTCTGGTCGACCTCGAAACGCATGTCGCGGTTGGTGATGATGCCGACGAGGGAGCCGTCCTTGTCGACGACGGGCAGGCCGGAGATCCGGAACCGGGCGCACATCGCGTCGACCTCGGCCAGGGTGTTGTCCGGCGAGCAGGTGACCGGATCGGTGACCATGCCGGCCTCGGAGCGTTTGACGGTCTCGACCTGGCCGGCCTGTGCGGTGACGGGCAGGTTCCGGTGCAGCACGCCCATGCCGCCGGCCCGCGCCATGGCGATAGCCATCCGGGCCTCGGTGACGGTGTCCATCGCCGAGCTCACCAGCGGGACCTTGAGCCGGATCCGGCGGGTCAGCTGGCTGGAGGTGTCGGCGGCGGCCGGGATGATGTCGGAGGCGGCGGGCAGCAGCAGGACGTCGTCGAACGTGAGGCCCAGCATCGCGATCTTGTGCGGATCGTCCCCACCCGTCGGCACGGTGTCGTCGAGCAGGCCGGACATACGCGCCTCCATGAATGACCTCCGTCGATAGGGATGGCTAATCCTATCGGCTCGGCCGACGAATAAGGGATCCCGCCGGGCCGCGGGCGTCGGGGAGGTGTCAGCTGGCGCGAATCCGATGGCGCTGCGTACTGTGGAACCGTGCGCGACCACCTGCCTCCGGGTTTGCCGCCGGACCCGTTCGCCGACGACCCCTGCGACCCGACCTCGGCTCTCGACGCGATCGAGCCGGGGCAGCCGCTGGACCCCCAGGAGCGCGCCGCCGTCGAAGCCGACCTGGCCGACCTCGCCGTCTACGAGGCATTGCTGGCGCACAAGGGAATCCGCGGGCTGGTCGTCTGCTGTGACGAATGCCAGCAGGACCACTATCACGACTGGGACATGCTGCGGGCCAACCTGCTGCAGCTGCTCGTCGACGGCACCGTGCGGCCTCACGAACCGGCCTACGATCCCGAACCCGACACGTACGTGACGTGGGATTACTGTCGCGGATACGCCGATGCGTCCCTAAACGAGGCCGCCTCCGAAAGCGACGGATACCGCTAAGGGCTGACGCCCGGCACCGTCGTCGTCGTTATCACTTCCTGCTGGCGCGTCGGCGTCGACTCCGGGCTCGGCGCCACCGTCGCCGTGGTGATCGCCGTCGTCGTGGCGGCTTGAGCCGGCGCCGCCGAGGCGGACGTCGTTGCCGGAACTGACGTCGGCGCCGCGCTGGTGGAGGCCGCCGCTCTGGGGGCGGTCGTCGACGGTGTCGTCGGAGCGGTTGTCGAGAGTGGGGTCGTCGGCGCAGTCGTCGTCGTGGCAACGGTGGTCGTCGCCGCCTTCGGCGAGGTGGACGCCGGCGCGGAGGTGGTCACCGGCGCCGTTGTGGTAGCCGCCGCCGCGGACGGCGAGGTCGTCGCAGCCGATGGCGAGGTCGTCGCCGCCGACGGCGAGCCGGAGGTGGTGGTCGCCGGCGCGGACGGCGACGTGGTGGTGGCCGACTCCCCCGACGTGGCCGGGGTCGTGGTCTCCGCCGACGTGGTGGCCGACTCTGCCGACGTCGTCGGAGTCTCCGCGGACGTGGTGGCCTCGCCCGTGGTGGTCGTGGTGGTGGCCGGCAACTCCAGCAGGGTCACACCGGGCGGCGGCGGCGCGGTCGGCTCGCCGGGCGCCACCGGCGGCAGGGTCGCCGCGGCATCGCGCGTGCCGACCTTGACGCTGAGCTCGTTCCACTGCTGGATGAGGTCCGTCTTGGTGCCGACGTCGTCGACGCTTTGCACCTGGGTGCTGACGGCTTGCAGCTTCTGCTGCGCCTCCTCCCAGTCGCCGGTGTCGATCAGCTGCTGGACCTGCGCCATCTCGGTCTGCGCGGCCAGCGCCACCCGGTCGTCGCGCACCGAACTCTTCTCGCCGAACAGCGCGGTCTTTATCCCGTAGAGCGAATCGCCCGGGCCCGATCCGGCGATCACGCCGGCGAACCCGCCGATGGCGAGGACGGCGGCCGCGGTGGACGCGACGAGGGTCAGACCCCGCCGGCCCGAGTTCTTGGTGCGGACGGACTCTTCGGGTCCCTTGAGGCGGCCCTGCTGCAGGGCGGTCGCGGCATCCTGCTCGCTGAAGACATGATCGATCGGCGGTCGGCGGACACCGTCCCGCCACCCTTCGAGCAGCGACACCAGCGCCTGCTCGTCGGGATCGCCCGGGCTGAAGCGGCGTTCACCGGCGATGGCATCCAGGAGTGCGTCGGACTGTGCGATGGCCTCCAGCGACTCGAAATCAGGCATAGCCGTATCCCGTCGAGTCGTATCCCGTGGTCGCTATCTCCGACTTCAGTTTGGCCAGCGCGCGGTGCTGGGCGACGCGGACGGCGCCCGGGGTGCTGCCGACGGCGTCGGCGGTCTCCTCGGCCGACAGCCCGACCACCACGCGCAGGATCAGGATCTCGCGCTGCTTGTCCGGCAGCACGCTGAGCAGTGCGTCCATCCGCGCGGCGGAGTCGGCGTTGATGGCGAGCTGTTCGGGACCCGCCGCGGCGTCGAACCGCTCTGGCACGACCTCCGTCGGCTCGGCACGGTTCCGGGCGGCGGCGCGGTGCGCGTCAGCAACCTTGTGCGCTGCGATGCCGTACACGAAAGCGAGGAACGGGCGTCCCTGATCGCGATACCGTGGCAGCGCCATCATGGCGGCCAAACAAACCTCCTGAGCCACATCGTCAGCCGAAAGACCACTTCGCTCCGTGGTTCCGACCCGGGCCCGGCAATACCGGACCACGACCGGACGGATGGTCTCCAACACTTCCCGGAGCGCGTCACGGTCGCCGGCCACCGCTTCAGCAACGACGGCGTCGAGACGTTCTCCTGGAATTGTCATCGACGGCGGTATCTCCAACGTTACGACCGGACACATGCCGGCGGTCGGGCTCAGCTAAACAATAACGACACCGAGTCGGACCATCCGTTAAGCGCGGCGCCAGTGTCCGCCCCGGTGTTCGACGAGGGCGGCCGCGGCATCCCGCACGCTGGCCGAATCGGGACTGCCGCCGACCCCGGTGAGCAGGCTCGCGACTGCCCATTGCAGCGGGATCAGACCATGCTCGGCGGTCCGCGCCATCAGATCGGCGGCAAGGGCACGCGACTCGTCGAGTCGGCCGGCGCAACACAGCGCCGCGGCGAGCACCACATCGCTCTTTGTCCGGTGGCGCACCGAGGCCTGCCGGCCGGCGAGTTCGACGCCGCGGCGCGCGTGGGTGACGGCCGCGGTCCCGTCGCCGGTCGCCATGGCCAACTCGGCGCGGACCCACGCCAGCCGCACCTCGAGTCGCGGGGGGCCGGCGAGGTCCGCGGCCTGATCGAGCAGGCAGGCCGACGTCGTGAACCGGCCCACCCCGAGGGCGTCGGCGGCCAGGCCGACCAAGGCGTCGGCGCGGGCTTGCGGTTCGACTCCCGCCTGCGCGAGAGCCCGGCCGTCCCACCCGCGCGCCCGGACATGCCAGCCGAGTTGCCGCAGCAGCGACCCATGGGTGCTGTGCGCCAGCGACAGCAGAGGGCCCGTGGCCGACCGGCGCAATTCGGCGAGTTCCGCGAACGCCGTCGCGTAGTGGCCCTGACCGCCGGCGGCAACTGCCCGGAGCCAGCGCTGCTCGGCTGTCTCGGCGGGCGGCAACGGCCACAGCGCAGGGTTGTCGCCGAACGCGGCGGCTGTCAGCTGGGGCACGGTTAACAGTTTGTCGTCGTGGTGTTACATCCATGTCAACTGCCCGCCGATCGGCGACCGTGCGTTCGAGTCTCCATTCCGGTCCGAACTGGACGAATTCAAGATCACCAGATCGGCGGTATCACCGAACGCGCGACGAAACGTACAAAAGGATGAACGTGACGTAAATTCTCGACCTGCCGATGGGACATTCCGCACATATGTCCGGTATTGACGGGCTTTCATAGCTGCCCCTACGTTGAGGACACGAGTAGTCATCGGCGACAGCACTCGGACCGTTCAGAGCCTTTACCAACCCTCTGCACGTTTTCACGCCGAATTGCGTGGGCGCAGAGGGAAATCCAGGAAGGAACGTCCTCATGCCCCAGCCGCAGGAACTCCCCGGCCCCAACGCCGACATCTGGGATTGGCAGATGCAGGGCCTTTGCCGTGGTGTCGACTCCGCCATGTTCTTCCACCCCGACGGTGAGCGCGGCCGGGCCCGCGCCCAGCGCGAGATGCGAGCCAAGGAGATGTGCCGGCGCTGCCCGGTGATCGCCGAGTGCCGCTCGCACGCCCTGGGCGTCGGCGAGCCGTACGGCATCTGGGGCGGCCTGTCCGAGTCCGAGCGCGAACTCCTGCTCAAGCGCGGCATTCGCCGGACCGCCTAGCGAAGAACGCGACCGGGTCGATCTTGCGGACGACGCCGGGGCTGATCATGATATCCGGGCGGTCGCGGAACCGGGGGCTCAGCGATAGGCGTCGCTGCGCTTGGCGACGTTGAACACCGTTACCTCACCGGCAGCATCGTCGATCGAGTACACCACCCGGTGTTGTCCGAAGTGGACACGCCAATCATGTTGGTTTCCAACGAGTTTCTTTGCATTGAGCGGCCTCGGATCGTGGGTCAGGCCGATGATCACCTGCAGGGCCTTCTCCAACTCGGCACGCGGAAGCCGTTGCAACTGCTTGAGCACGTCAGGGTGGAACGAGATTCTCATCCGGCCGCGAACGCGTCCGCATCGACACCGAGCTCATCGAGCATCTCCGCGAGAGACACCACATGAAACGAGGTCGATCGCAACTCGCGCAACCGGAGCGCATCGACAACATCTGCGTGCTCATGCAGCCGTTCATAGTCGGCCAGGCTGATGATCACCGCGACTTCGGTACCGCTGTCGGTGATGATGGCTTCCTCGCCCGTCGCGGCGACCGCCCGTACGACCGCGCCCAGGCTGCCGCGAAGATCCCGCAAGCTATGTGTACTCATGTGTACACATGTTACACGCGAACTGACGAGGGGTCGACTGCGAAAACAGTCGCCTCACTGACGGCGACACCGGCCGTTCGGAACCACCATCGGCACCTCACGGCGGTATCGGCGGTACGGCTCACCGAGCGAGGTGGACAGATCGCGCTCCTCCAGTCGGATGGCGGCCAGGATGTAAACCGTCGTCACCGATGCGAAGAGAAGGTGGCCCGCGGTCATCGTGGGCGCGGCCCAGAACGCGAGCAGGAAGCCCAGCATCATCGGATGCCGGACCACCCGGTAGAGCAGCGGGGTGCGGAACCCGGTCTCGGCGATCCGCCGGCCCCGCCAGCGCGCGAAAACCTGACGCAGACCGAACAATTCGAAGTGGTTGATCATGAAGGTGGTGGCGAGCACGGTAAGCCAGCCCGCTGCGGCGACCGTCCAGACCGCCGCGCGGGCGATCGGCTGATCGATATCCCACACGATTCCGTCGACCGTTCGCCACTGCCAGCACAACAGCCCCAGCACCGCGCTCGCCGCGAGGACGAAGGTGCTGCGTTCGATCGGCGGTGGCACGATCCGCGTCCACCATCGCTTGAAGGCCGGCCTGGCCATGATGCTGTGCTGGGCGGCGAAGGCAGCCAGCAGCGCGAGGTCGATCACGACCGCCGCCGGGGCGGACGGGGCTGCGATTCCGTGGTCGACGGTCCTTGGGACGCCGATGCCGAGGACGAATGCGACGGCATAACCGAACGAGGCGAGGAACGCTGTGTAGCAAAGGATCCCGTAGGCGAGCACCCACCAGCGGGTGGCGGTGCCGACGGGTTGGATTGTCGTTGTCATGTGGACAATGCTGGCGCGCCGGGTGCACTCGGCACATGAGGCGGCTGCCTCAAATCACTGCGCGGCCAATCCGTTCTGCAGCGCGTACATGCTGGCGCCGATCCGGTTGGACACACCGATCTTGGCGTAGGTTCGCTCGACGTGGTTGCGCGCGGTCTTCTCGCTGATGACGAGCTTCGCGGCGATCTCCCGGTTCGACGCTCCGGTGGCCACCAGGCGCAGTACCTCGATCTCACGTGGCGTCAGCCCGTCCGGCCTCGGATGTGTGCGACGACCCCGGTGTCCGGCGGCGACCAGGACCGCCTCGACCGCCGCCGCGTCCAGTTCCCCGGCGTCGACCCTGGCGCGGAGTCGGCGTTCGGCGTCGCCGGCCGACATCGTCGCCCGGTACGGCCGCGGCTCCCGTGCCGACTGGTAACCGACGGCGGCGGCCAGGATGCGATCCGGGAGCGCAAGGGCCGCCCCGGTCAGTCCGCGCGGGTAGCCGGTCCCGTTCACGCATTCGTGGTGGTTTCCGGCGAGGGTCGCGACGTCCTGCAGCCCGCCGACCTGGTTGAGAATCCGGACGGTCAGGTAGGGATGCAGGCGCACCCGTTCGAACTCTCCTGCGGTCAGTTTCGAGGCTTTGGACCACACCTGATTGGATACGCCGATCCGGCCAAGGTCATGAACGTGACCGGCGCGACGGATCATCCTGACGTCGGACTCGTCGAGTCCCGCGACGGCCGCTGCGCCTGCCGCCAACTCGGCCACCGAACGCGAATGTCCGAGTGTGAATGGACATTTCAGGTCGACGAAGTCGCCGAGCGCCTCGAGGAGATCGTCGAGTGCGACGTCGTCGAGGTTCTCGCCGCGATCGGGCGCCTCGCGCAGCGCCACATCCCAGGTGTCGCCCACTGACGGGCCGGCGAGGATCCGGTCGGCGTCTTCGATGAAGACGTCGGCGATGCCGGGATCGAACTGGCCGCCCCGGCGTGCGCGCACCATCGCCACGGCGCCCTGGACACCCAGCGCGCGATGGTGCACTTCCACCATGTCGGACACCTGGGCGATGCGTACCGCGATCGGAATCGCGTCGCCCTTCGTGCCGGCGGGCAGGCCGCCGCCGTCGAAGCGTTCGAAGGTGAATCCGAGGGCATTCTGGACATCGGCGCCCAGGCCCATCCGCCCGGCCAGCAGCGCCGCCGACGAGCAGTGCGAGTGGATCAGCCGGGACAACTGACCACGCGCATTGACGAACAGCGACGCCATCACGAGAAGCCGTCGCGAAAGCGCCTCTCCCCTAGCGACATTGGACAGCAGGAACCGGAAGTACGGCACCCCCGACCAGTCGACCAGATAGGAGTCGTGCCGAACGGCGATGTCGTCACCGAACCAGCGCGCGTACTCGTGCGAATCCGCATGACAGCCGATCCACATGATGAGCGTGGTGTAGTAGACACAGCCGCGCTCGCGTGCGTCCAAGCCGAGCCGGTCGGCGATCCGGGTGCTATCAGGGCGGATCGCAGCATGTGTTCGGCTGGTTGTCCCAGGCCGAGGTCGACCGCCACCGACAGGGCGGCCAGTAGTTCCGCCCGCGTAGTCCCGGTCCCGGTATCCATCGGCTCGAATTATCCCCCTCAGTGCGCTTGCCGACAGATCAACTCTGCCGCACCGCGGTGCCTGTCGGGGTCGAAGGCGTCGAACCGGCCCTGCCCCACCACTGCCAGTCCGCGCTGCGGCGCCCAGAAACCGCCGAGCCGGGCCTGCTCCGGCAATGGGACGACGTCACCGAGATCTCGGCCTTCCAGCGTCGCTCGTGTAGCGGAGACCGCCCACAATTGCTTCGGCGCAATTCGGAATTGTTGACCGTTGGGCATCGTGCCGCCCAGCCGAATCCGTCCCGCGCCGAGGACCGTACCCGCTAGCGGGCCCAGGACGCGGAGCACGGCCGGGTTCACCGAGAGGGAATCCGGAAGTTTCGAGCCCACCCGGGTGAACAGCCGGGTAGCGGTCGTGTGGCGCAGTTCGACTGTCCACGTGAGGATTTCGGGGATCTTGATGCTCAGTTCGAAGTCACCATGCCATGTCATGTCGATCGGGCACACCACGGCGGGGTTGGCCATGGCCACGCTGAAGTAGCGGGCACAGCTTTCCTCCGCCGGACTGGTGGCGTAGAACGTCCAGGCTCCAGCCGGGTCGCGGTGCCACACCGACCGGTACCCGGCCGCACCGGGCCGGAACGAGGCGGCCGGAAAATCACGAAACGCGAGATAGTGGCCGCTGGCGAAGGGAAGTCCCATCACCCCGAAACCAGTGACTGACTCATCGGGGCCGGACGGCAGGGTCGGGGTGCTCGATACGGCCGCGGCGGCGGCGCGAGGGTTCTGAATTGTGTTCATGGGGCCAGGATTCCGCCCGACCGAGATCGGCGCATGGGGCGTCTGCCTCAATGTGGCCGGTCGCGGCTGCGTCACCCTACGGCCAGGCCGAAGACCTGCACCGGCGCCGCCTTGCCTTTCACGGCGTGCGGTCCCCGGTCTTGCAGTCCGGCGGGTCGGGACACCAGGCGGTCGACGGTCTGCTGGGTGAGAAGAATGGCGTCGCCGGTGGTCTTGGTGAGTTGTTCGACGCGGGCGGCGACATTCGTCGTGTCGCCGATCAGGGTGAACTCGAGATGAGTCCCGCCCCCGATGGTGCCGGCGATCACCTTGCCGGTGTTGATTCCGATTCCGATCCGAAGTTCGCCGGCGAAGCGTTCGGTCACCTGGCGCTGGATCAGCAGCGCGGCCGCCACCGCCGCATCGCCGTGCTCGTCGAGATCGTTGGGGGCGCCGAAGACCGCCATGGCTCCGTCGCCGAGGAACTTGTTGACGTGCCCGCCGGCCTCGACGACAGCAGGCACAACGATCGCGAACAACGCGTTGAGCCGGGCGACCGTGTCCTCGGCGGAGTGCGTCTCCGCGAACGGGGTGAAGTCACGAATGTCGACGAACATCACCGTCACCTCCCGGCGCTCCCCGGTGAACACCTCGTCGCCCTGCTCCAGCAACCGCTGGGCAAGCACCGGGTCGACATAGGCGCCGAATGCCGCCTGAAGTCGTTGCCGCTCAACCAAACCCGCCTGCATCCGGTTGAACGACGCCGCCAGCGCACCGAGGTCGTCGTCCTGAACCACCGGCAGCCGGCGGCTGTAGTCGCCGGCCGCAACACGTTCGGTTCCCTCAGCCAGATCGCGAACGGGTTGCAGCAGCGGCGAATACGAGGTGAAGACCGACGGCCCGATCCCGAGCACCAATACCGCACCGATCATGATGGCGAGACCGGGTCCGTGGCTGCCCACATCGAACACGGCCCCCAGCATCCCGCCGAAGACCGCGAACGCGAACCCTACGGCGATCATGGCGGCGTTCGTCCACATGCCGAACGACGGCCGAGAGCGAGGCAGAGAATCGCCGATGTCCGTACCCGCGGCGATAGCGGCCCTGGGCGGCCGCGACGCTCCCTCGACGTAGCTGTGCACGGTGATCAACTGGCCCGCGGTTCCGACAACGGCGCCCAGGATCGCGTAGTGGATGAGCCGCCACCCGCCGGCTCCGGCGATCATGCCGATACCACCGAACAGCACCGCGGACCAGACGGCGGTGACGACCACCGCCCGTACGGTCAGTCCGCGGACATAGGTGTAGCTGGCCTGTAGTGCATGCGTCCGATCGATGTCGTCGCCGGCGGCCCACTGCTCGACGGGGCGGAGCCCCTTCCCGCCCGGGAGTACCAGCGCGTACACGTAAACAAGCACGGCGATCGCGGTCACCGCCGCCGCCTCGACGTACCGGTCAGACTTCTCGAAGGCGACGATCAGCAACGACCATGCGAGATACACCGGCAGCGCGGCGCAAAACGTGATCGCCCAGCACGCCCACGAATACCTGGCTCCGTACCGATCCCAGGCCCACTGCCAGATGCGGTCCATGGCGCGAGACTAGACGCGCGCCGCCTACAGGGACCCTAATCCGCGCAACGAATTTGTGCTTCGGGGAGTGGGCTCTTCACCACTCGCAGGCAATGCCGTCACCGTCGCGATCCTGCTTTCCGCAGTAGTGCGCGCTTCCCTGAGAGATATTGCCCTCGCCGTTCTGGTGCGCTTCGGTGCAATTGCTCCAGTAGCAGCTGTTGCTGTTGTTCAACGGAACTGGTGCGGTTACGCCGGCCGGCCGCAAGGGTGCCATCGGTGCTGCCGAGGCGTGGGAAAGCGGCGAAATGATAGCGCCCACGGCGAAAATGCTGACGAGAAGTAGACCACGGAACACGGTGCCCCCTGTTTGTCTCAGACGCGACGATTAGGCAGCCTAGCTTTTCCCCAGTTGGTTTACAGCGGATTCACAAATGCTCCTGTTTCGTGGGTTCATGCTGTAGTCGATGGACTGGCCGGGCACCCTCGAGCGCGACTAGTGGTCGAATACGTGCGTCAGCTCATCACGCTTCTTGGAGATTTGACTCTCGATGTAGAACCCATTCACCAGAGAAATCGCCAGGACGATGACAGCCAGGATGCGCGCCCATCTTGCCGCACCGAGGAAGAAGCATTACCGATCCCACGTCCACTGCCAGATGCGGTCCATGCCAACAGACGAAAACACCCTCAGCGTTGACGCGTGGGGTTTTGCGACTACCGCGATCAGCTTGAGTAGTAGCGAGATTCGCTGACGACGGGTTCGACGGCCGGCGGTTGTCCGCGATCGACCCGTGACCGAGACGAGAACATCGGGCCCCGAGCGGCGATCACCGGCGCGAACCGGGCGATGCCAGTCGGCCGATCCATGTCGTCATTGATCGCATCGATGCCGCCGGTGGCGAAGTAGGCTTCGTGCCAGAATCCGGTTCCGCCGGAGTCCTTCAAGAACTGCTGCCACCAGAGCCTGTGCGGCTCCGAACGAGTCCAGCGTTCCAGGCTGTCCAAGTCACGCCAGTACTGACGCATTCCGATGTGCGGCGGGACCAATGACCAGACCAGATCCTCGTGTAGTAGCAGGCCGTCGGGTCGCTGCTTCCACGACTTCTGGATCTGCGGTCCGAGTCCGAACAGGCGCGCGAGTCCCTTGGGACGTCGTACGCGCATCCCCAGGTAGACCACCACAAGGTTCGGGAACTCGGTCAGATCCACCGTCTGCCGTTCAACTGCCATGGCTTCCCCTTACGGTCTGTCGCAAGTGTAGGTCGGCGTGGCGTACTTGTTGAGGGACCAAACGGAGCCAACACCACCGAGGGTGTTTCACCGGGGTTCGAGGGCGAAGACTCGCACGTCGGCCGACTTGCCCTTGACCGGGCGCGGTCCCCGGTCGATGAGTCCCGGTGGTCGCGTCACAAGGGCGTCGACCGCCTGCTCGGTCAGCAGGATGGCGTCGCCGGTGTCCTTGGTGAGCTGCTCGACACGGGCGGCGACGTTGACGGTGTCACCGATCAGGGTGAACTCCAGCTTGCCTCCGCCACCGATCGTTCCGGCGATCACCGGACCGGTGTTGATTCCGATACCGATCCGAAGCTCACCGCCAAACCGCTCGGCGACCCTGCGGCAAATCAGCACCGCGGCGCCCACCGCCGCGTCGGCATGACCGACAAGCTCATTCGGGGCGCCGAAGACCGCCAGCGCACCGTCACCCAGAAACTTGTTCACATGCCCACCAGCTTCGACGACGGCCGGTACCACGATCTCGAACAAGGCATTGAGTCGGGCAACCGTATCTTCGGCGGAGTGCGCCTCGGCGAACGGCGTGAAGTCGCGGATGTCGACGAACATCACCGTCACCTCGCGGCGTTCCCCGGTGAACACCTCGTCACCCTGCTCGAGCAACCGCCGAGCGAGGGCCGGGTCGACATAAGTGCCGAACGCAGCCTGAAGTCGTTGCCGCTCAGCCAAACCCGCCTGCATCCGGTTGAACGACGCCGACAGCACCCCGAGATCATCGTCCTGAACCACCGGCAGGCGCTGGCTGTAATCACCTGCAGCGACGCGCTCCGCTCCGGCGGTCAGGTCCCGCACCGGCTGCAGGGAGGGCGAGAAGCCGATGCCGACGGAGATCGGCACCGCGTAGATAAGTGTTGTGGCACAGGCGATCACGATGCACAGAATCGGGATCCGACCGGTCGCGTGCAACACGGCCGCCAGCAGCGCACCGAGCGCGGCATAACCGAATGCAACGGCGACCATGGATATGTTCGACCATGCGGCGAAGGTGGGGTGCGCGTGCGGCAGAGCGTCCCCGATCGACGCATCCCCGCTGAGGGCAGCACGGACCGGCCGAAACATTGATTCCACGATGCTCCGCAGCGCGATCAACGAGATCGAGGCCCCGACGCAGGCGCCGATGAAGCCGTACTGGATGAGTCGCCCCGTTGAGGCACCGGTCATCGCTCCCACGGCGACCAACAACGCTGCTGCCCACCACGCCGTACCCCATACGCCCCGGTAGACAATTCCCCGGCTGTAGTTGTACGTGCCTGCCAGTGCGGACGGAACGTCGATGTCGTGACCAGCGGCCCACAACTCAGCGATGCGGTACTGGCGATAACCCGGAAGAACGAGGATGCCGACGAGTCCCACCACGGCGACGCCCGTGATGACGGCCGCCGCCACGTATCGTGGGGAGCCTTCGAAGGCAACGACGATGAACGCCGGACAGAGGTAGACCGCGAACGACACCACGTATGCGACCGCGGTCGTCACCCAGGAATACCTCGGCCCGTGCCGATCCCACGCCCACTGCCAGATCCGGTCCATGCCGAAAAGCGAATCACCCCCGGCCGCATGACCGGGGGTGATTCGTTGTAACTACCTAGTGTGCGTGACCGTGATGGTGACCGGCGTGCGCGTCGGCCTCCTCGGCCGGCTTGTCGACGACGGCCGTCTCGGTGGTCAGCACCATGCGGGCCACCGACGCGGCGTTGAGCACCGCCGACCGGGTGACCTTGACCGGGTCGATGATGCCCTGGGCCACCAGATCGCCGTACTCGAGCGTTGCGGCGTTCAGGCCTTGCCCGGCAGGCATTTCGGCGACCTTGCTGACCACGACGGAGCCGTCGAGACCGGCGTTGGCGGCGATCCAGAACAGCGGGGAGGTCAGCGCCGAGGCGAACACCTCGACACCGGTCGCCTCGTCACCGGACAGCGACGACTTGAGGCCGTCGAGCACCTTGCGGGCCTGCACCAGCGCGGTGCCGCCGCCGGAAACGATGCCCTCCTCGACCGCGGCCTTGGCCGACGCCACCGCATCCTCGACGCGGTGCTTGCGCTCCTTGAGCGCGGTCTCGGTGGCCGCGCCGACCTTGATGACCGCGACGCCGCCGGCCAGCTTGGCCAGCCGCTCCTCGAGCTTCTCCCGATCCCAGTCGGAGTCGGTGGTCTCGATCTCGGACTTGAGCTGCTTGACACGCGCGTCGACGTCATCCTTGCTGCCGCCGCCGTCGACGATCACGGTCTCGTCCTTGCTGACCACGATGCGCCGGGCACTGCCGAGCACCTCGAGGCCGACCTCGCGCAGCAGCAGGCCGACGTCGGGGTTGACGACCTGCCCGCCGGTCACGACCGCCAGATCATCGAGGAACGCCTTGCGGCGGTCGCCGAAGAAGGGCGCTTTGACCGCAACGGCCTTGAGCGTCTTGCGAATAGCGTTGACCACGAGGGTGGACAGCGCCTCGCCCTCGACGTCCTCGGCGACGATCAGCAGCGGCTTGCCCGACTCGGCGACCTTCTCCAGCAGCGGCAGCAAATCCGGCAGCGAACTGATCTTGTCGCGGTGCAGCAGGACGTAGGCGTCCTCGAGGACGGCTTCCTGCAGGTCGAAGTCGGTGACGAAGTACGCCGACAGATAACCCTTATCGAAACCGACACCGTCGGTGATCTCCAGCTCGGTGTTCATGGTCGAGGACTCCTCGACGCTGACCACACCGTCGGTGCCGACCTTGGTCATGGCCTCGCCGACCATTTCGCCGACTTCCTCGTCGCGCGAGGAGACGGTCGCGACCTGGGCGATGGCGGTCTTGTCCGAGACCGGAGTGGCCGCGGCCAGCAGCGCCTCGGACACCGCGTCGGCGGCCTTGCCGATGCCCAGGCCGAGGGCCATCGGGTTGGCCCCAGCGGCGATGTTGCGGAGGCCGGCCTTGATGATGGCCTGCGCCAGCACGGTGGCGGTGGTGGTGCCGTCGCCGGCGACGTCGTTGGTCTTGGTGGCCACCGACTTGACCA
>CAZTAA010000004.1:0-22252 GCA_964611465.1 uncultured Mycobacterium sp.
CCAGCACGATGCCGCCGCGCTGGTTGGCCAGCCGGAACAGGTAGTCGGTGCGCAGACCGGCCTGCACGTTCTCGAAGGTGACGTCGTAGACCTTCTCGCCCCGCGCGAACGGATGGTCCATCTCGGCCAGCATCAGGCGGGCCGTCTCGGTGATGTCCAGTTCGGCGAACGTCACACCCACTGCCTTGCACAGCGCGACCGCGTTGCCCTTGGTGCGATCACCGGTGGCGAAGCCCGGCATGGTGAAGGCGAGGATGTCGCTGCGGGGCCGCTTCTCGCGGTCCATCGCCCGGGCCGCGACGATCAGCGCATGCGTGGAGTCCAGCCCCCCGGACACCCCGATGACGACCTTCGGATAGTGCAGTGCCCGCAACCGCTGCTCGAGTCCGGAGACCTGGATGCTGTAGGACTCATAGCAATCCTGTTGCAGCCGTGCGGGATCCGACGGCACGAACGGGAATCGCTCGACGTTGCGCCGCAGGCCGATGTCGGCGTCCGGCGGGTCGAGCGTGAACTGAACGTGACGCACGCCGTCCCCGATCCCCAGGGTGCGACGGTTGTCGTCGAACGTTCCCATCCGCAGCCGCTCGGCCTGTAGCAGCTCGATGTCGACGTCGGCGACGCTGCGCTGTGGCCCCTTGGGGAAACGCTCGGATTCGGCCAGCAGCAGACCGTTTTCGTAGATCATCGTCTGGCCGTCCCAGGCCAGGTCGGTACTGGACTCCCCTTCGCCGGCGGCGGCATAGACATAGGCGGCCAAGCACCGCGACGAGGCCGATCGGGCCAGCAGCTTGCGGTCCTCGGCGCGGCCCACGGTGATCGGGCTGCCGGACAGGTTGGCCAGGACCGTCGCGCCGGCCAGCGCCGCGCGTGCGCTCGGCGGCACCGGCACCCACATGTCCTCACAGATCTCCACGTGCAGCACGAACCCCGGCAGATCGGCAGCCCCGAACAACAGGTCCGGACCGAACGGCACCGCCGCGCCGCACACCGTGATCTCGCCGCGCACGTCGTCGCCGGGCGCCATCTGGCGGCGTTCGTAGAACTCGCGGTAGGTCGGCAGATACGACTTGGGCACCACCCCGAGGACGGTGCCGCGGTGGATCACCACGGCGGTGTTGTACAGCCGGTTGCGGTGCCGCAACGGCGCCCCGACCACGAGCACCGGCAGCAGATCAACCGAGGCGGCCACGATCGTGCCCACCGCGTCCTCGACGGATTCGACCAACGTGTCCTGCATCAGGATGTCGTCGATGGAGTACCCCGACAGCGTGAGCTCGGGGAAGACGGCCAGCGCGACGCCGTCGGCGTGGCAGTCCCGGGCCGTGGCGAGCACCGCTTCGGCATTGGCGGCCGGATCGGCGATCGTGGTGTGCAGCGTGCACGCGGCCACCCGGACGAAGCCGTGCCGGTAGGCCGAGTAAAACCTGTCGGGGCAGCTCACCGTCCCATTGTCGCACCCGGGACGCGGTGGCCGGGCCTACCCTGGCAACCGTGAACCGCCCTGCACCGTGTGCCGAGGCCCCCGAACTGGTCTCCGCACTGGCCGGCCGGCGGATCGCCGTGCTCACCGGCGCGGGGCTGTCGACCGATTCCGGGATCCCCGACTACCGCGGACCGGACTCGCCGCCGAGCAACCCGATGACCATCCAGCAGTTCACCGGCGATCCGGAGTTCCGGCGGCGTTACTGGGCCCGCAATCACGTCGGCTGGCGGCACATGGCCGCCTGCGAGCCGAATGCCGGGCACCGCGCGCTGGCCGCTCTCGAGCACGCGGGCATCGTCACCGGGGTGATCACCCAGAACGTCGACCTGCTGCACACGCGGGCCGGCAGCCGGCGTGTGCTGAATCTGCACGGAACCTATGCCCGGGTGGTGTGCCTGGTCTGCGGGTACACCGTGGGCCGAGCGGCGCTGGCCGACGAACTCGAGGCGCTGAACCCGGGATTCCTCGACCGTGCCGAGCGGATCGGCGGGATCGGGGTGGCCCCCGACGCCGACGCCGCCGTAACCGAGACCAGCTCGTTCCGGTATGTGGACTGCCCTTGCTGTGGCGGAATGCTCAAGCCCGAGATCGTCTTCTTCGGTGACAGCGTCGCCAAAGATGTTGTCGAGCAAGCCTATTCGCTGGTCGACGAGTCCGACGCGCTGCTGGTGGCGGGCTCGTCGCTGACGGTGTTCTCCGGCTACCGGTTCGTCCGCCGCGCCGTCGCTGGGGCCAAGCCGGTCGCGATCGTCAACCGCGGGGTGACCCGCGGCGACCCGCTCGCCACGGTCAAGGTGGACGCCGGCTGCTCGGAGATGCTCGCGCTGCTGCGCGACGAACTCGCCTGATTCCAGCGATTTCGGTGCAATTCCCGTCGCCCAGCGACGGCTCCTGCACCGAAATCCCTCCCCCGATCGGGGGACAGTCGAATCCCCCGGCACATCCTCCGGACACCCGATCCCGGTTCTCCCGGTGACGCGGCATTGTTGGGTCATCGCCGAAGAACACCGGCCCACAGACCAGAACCGGACTCGCACAAGGAGATTCACATGAACACCATCGCCCGCCGCATCGCCGCCGGAGCCACCCTGGCCATCGCCCCCGCCATCATCGCGCTGGGCACCGCCACCGCCGGCCACGCCGACACCGCACCGGCCAACAACGGCCCGTCGAGCAGCACCGCGTCGGCGAGCACCCAGCACTGGGACCCCAACACTCCCGGCGCCCGGCAGTTCCCGAACCACCACAACAAGCACTACTTCCGCGCCGGCTGACACGACGACACCGGAGAGCGCACGGGTGAGGCCTACCCCGTGCGCTCTCGTCGTCTACACCGCCACCAGGTCGTCGGCGTGCACCGCCGGGCGACGCAGCTCGACGGGCAGGTCGGAGGTCGACCGCCCGATCATCGTGCCCAGCTCTCCGGCGTCGTAGGCGACCACACCGCGGCCCACCATGGTGCCGTCCGGGCCACGCAACTCGACGACGTCACCGCCGTAGAACCGGCCGGACAGCGCGGTGATCCCGGCCGGCAGCAGGGAGCGGCGCTGTTCGACGACGGCACGCACCGCCCCGTCGTCAAGCGTCAACGCGCCCGCGGCCTCGGCGGCGTGACGCACCCAGAACCGGCGCGCCGACATCCGGTCCGGCCGCGGCGCGAACACGGTGCCCACCGAGGCGTCGCGCAGGGCGGCCGCAGCATCGTCGGCGGCGGCCAGCAGGACGGGAACCCCGGCGTCGGCGGCCAGTAGCGCCGAGGACAGCTTGGACGCCATGCCGCCGGTGCCCAGGTGACTGCCGGCGCCGGCGGTCACACCGGTCAGGTCGTCCGGGCCGGCGACCTCGGGAATGAACCGCGCATCCGACTTCCGCGGATCGCTGTCGTAGAGCCCGTCGATGTCGGACAGCAGGATCAGGGCGTCGGCGCCCACCAGCTGCGCGACCAGCGCCGAGAGCCGGTCGTTGTCGCCGAACCGGATCTCGTTGGTGGCCACGGTGTCGTTCTCGTTGACGATGGCCACCGCGTGCAACGCCCGCAGCCGGTCGAGGGTGCGCTGGGCGTTGTTGTGCTGCACGCGCATCGAGATGTCGTGCGCGGTCAGCAGGACCTGCCCCACCGTGCGTCCGTAGTGTCCGAACGCCGCGCTCCACGCGTTGACCAACGCCACCTGACCGACACTGGCGGCGGCCTGCTTGGTCGCCAGATCCGTTGGGCGCTTGGACAATCCGAGCGGCTCGATGCCGGCGGCGATGGCACCGGAGGACACGATGACGACATCGGAGCCCGCCTTCATCCGGGCTTCGATGGCGTCGGCGAGGTATTGCAGCCGGGTGGCGTCGAACCGCCCGTTGGGCGCCGTCAGCGCGGTGGTCCCGATCTTGACGACCACCGAGCGCGCCGTGCGGATCGCGTCCCGGTTCGTCGACTCGCTCACTCGTGCTCCCGGCGCGCCTTGCGGGCCTGTTTGCGTTCCGCGGCGCCGACCCGGTCGTTGCGCTCCAACCGGATGTCGGTGCCGCGCCCGGTCATCGTGACGTCGACGCCCGCCGGGGTCTGCGGTTCCCAGTCGAATGTCATGTCGCCGATGGTGACGGCGCAGCCCGGTTTGGCACCCAGCTTGAGCAGTTGGTCCTCGACGCCCAGGCGGGCCAGTCGGTCGCCGAGGTAGCCCACGGCCTCGTCGTTGTCGAAGTTGGTCTGCGCGATCCAGCGCTCGGGCCGGGTGCCGCGGACCACGAAGCCCCCGTGGCCGTCCGACTCCACGGAGAAACTGGTCTCGTCAACGGGTATGGGCCGGATGACGGGGCGGCGCGGCGCGACCGCGGGCAACGCGGCGCGGTACGCCGACACCAGGTCCCACAGCGCGAAAGTCAACGGCCGCAGGCCTTCCCGGCTGACGGTGGACACCTCGAAGACCGGCCATCCGCGCGCCTCGATGTCCGCGCGGACGAAGTCGGCCAGTTCCTTGGCATCGGGGATGTCGATCTTGTTGAGCACCACCGCGCGCGGCCGGTCGGCCAGATCACCGAGCGTCGAATCCCCTTGCAGCGTCGGTTGATACGCCGCCAGCTCGGCTTCCAGCGCGTCGATGTCGGAGATCGGGTCGCGGCCGGGTTCCAGCGTCGCGCAGTCCACCACGTGCACGAGCACCGCGCAGCGCTCGATGTGGCGCAGGAAGTCCAGGCCCAGCCCGCGGCCCTCGGAGGCGCCCGGGATCAGCCCGGGGACGTCGGCGACGGTGAACGTGTGCTCGCCGGCCGAGACGACGCCGAGGTTGGGCACCAGCGTGGTGAACGGGTAGTCGGCGACCTTGGGCTTGGCCGCGGAGATCGCCGACACCAGGGACGACTTGCCGGCCGACGGGAAGCCGACCAGGCCGACGTCGGCGACCGTCTTGAGTTCGAGGGTGAGTTCGCGTTCCTCGCCCTTCTCGCCGAGCAGCGCGAAACCGGGCGCCTTGCGCGCCCGCGATGCCAGGGCCGCATTGCCCAGCCCGCCGCGGCCGCCGGCGGCGGCGTCGAACCGGGTGCCTTCCCCAACCAGGTCGGCCAGCAGGCGACCGTGCTCGTCGAGAACGACGGTGCCGTCGGGAACCTTGACCTCAAGATCGGCCCCGGCGGCGCCGTCGCGGTTGCTGCCGGCGCCCTGTTTGCCGTTGGGGGCGTTGACGTGCGGATGGAAGTGGAAGTCCAGCAGGGTGTGCACCTGCGGGTCGACGACGAGCACGACGCTGCCGCCGCGGCCGCCGTTACCCCCGTCGGGGCCGCCGAGCGGTTTGAACTTCTCGCGATGCACGGACGCGCAGCCGTTGCCGCCGGAACCGGCCCGCGCGTGGATCACGACGCGGTCGACGAAACGGGGCGGCATCGGACTTTCCTTTCACCTCGAGCGTGACGCCACTGCGAGTTCCTCGGCGAGGACTCGCACCGGCGTCACATTCGCGGCGAGTACTCAGCCCTCGACTGGAACGATGTTGACGGTCTTACGGCCGCGCTTCACACCGAACTCGACGGCTCCGGCCGCCGTGGCGAACAGGGTGTCGTCGCCGCCGCGGCCGACGTTGACGCCGGGATGGAAATGAGTGCCGCGCTGGCGAACGAGAATCTCGCCGGCCTTGACGACCTGACCGCCGAAGCGCTTGACGCCGAGCCGCTGTGCGGCGGAGTCGCGACCGTTGCGTGAGCTGGAAGCGCCCTTCTTGTGTGCCATGTCCTCTTCGCTCCTGCGACTACTTGATTCCGGTGACCTTCAGGACCGTCAGCTGCTGACGGTGGCCCTGGCGCTTGTGATAGCCGGTCTTGTTCTTGAACTTGTGGATGCGGATCTTGGGGCCCTTGGTGTGCTCGAGGACCTCACCGGTGACGGCGACCTTGGCCAGGTCCTTGGCGTCGGTGGTGACCTTGGCGCCCTCGACGACCAGGGCGACGGGCAGCTCGACCTTCGCGCCGGGCTCGGCGTCGATCTTCTCGACCTTCACCACGTCACCGGCGGCCACCTTGTACTGCTTGCCGCCGGTTTTCACGATTGCGTACTTGTTGCTGTCTGCCATCGTTTTGGGCCTTCTGCTCGTCTCGCTTCGGGCGCGCGCCACCGGGTGGGCTGCGTGCGCGGGTCTGGGGTGCGGGCGATCAAATCCCGCGTCGCCGGGTTCTCCCCTGGCGACAACTGCTCAAGGTTACGTGACCAGCGGGTATCGGGTCAAACCGCCCGGCCCCCGGGCTCAGCGGGGCGGACCCGCAGGTCGGGCGGCCGCCCGGCGTCGACGGGGCCGGCCCGCCGGCGCGACGACGGTCACGTCCTCGTCGCCCTCGTCGCCGGAGTCGTCCTCGTCCGAGTCGTCGCTGTCGTCCTCGTCGTCGCTGTCGTCCTCGTCGTCGCTGTCGTCATCATCCGAGTCGTCGTACTCGTCGTCCTCGTCCTCGTCGGAGTCCTCGTCGTCGAGATCGACCTCGTCCAGGTCGTCATCGGCTTCCTCGTCGTCCTCGTCGAGGTCGAGTTCGGCATCGTCCGTCTCGTCGGCTTCGTCCGTCTCGTCGGGCTCGGCTTCGTCGGCCACGTCGCCGACCGCGCCACCGGGCACCGGCGTGATGTCCTCGTCGATCTCCTCGAAGTCCTCGGCACGCTGCTCGTCGGACACCTCGTCGTCGGGCTTGCCGTTGGCCGCGGCCATCGCCTTGAACATCGGATGGTCGCCGACGGTGTGCGGGGGAACCTTGGCGACCGCCGGGGCGGCCTCGTCGGCCCGTCCCTTCCTGCCGCCCCGTTTGCCGCGCCGGCTGCTGCCGCCCGATTCCGACTTGCGGCTTCCGGACGCGGCGGCCGAGGTGGCGCTGTCAACGGGATCGGCGTGCAGCACGATGCCCCGGCCCGCGCAATGCGTGCACGTCGTCGAGAACGCCTCGACGAGCCCGGTGCCGAGCCGTTTGCGGGTCAGCTGGACCAGGCCCAGCGAGGTCACCTCCGACACCTGGTGGCGGGTCCGGTCGCGGGCCAGCGCCTCGGTCAGCCGGCGCAGGACGAGGTCACGGTTGGATTCGAGCACCATGTCGATGAAGTCGATGACCACGATGCCGCCGATGTCGCGCAACCGCAGCTGCCGCACGATCTCCTCGGCCGCTTCGAGGTTGTTCTTGGTGACCGTCTGCTCCAGGTTGCCGCCGGCGCCGGTGAACTTGCCGGTGTTGACGTCGACGACGGTCATCGCCTCGGTCCGGTCGATCACCAGGGTGCCGCCCGACGGCAGCCAGACCTTGCGGTCCATGGCCTTGGCCAGCTGTTCGTCGATGCGGTGCACGGCGAACACGTCGGGACCCGTCTCACTGGGCGGTTCGTACTTGGTCAGCTTCGAAACAAGTTCGGGCGCAACCGAACTCACGTAGTCGTTGATGGTGCCCCAGGCGTCGTCGCCGGACACGATCAGCCCGGAGAAGTCCTCGTTGAACAGGTCGCGGATGACCTTGACCAGAACGTCGGGCTCCTCGTACAGCGCGATCGCCGCACCGGCCTTCTTCTCGGTGATTTCCGCCGCCTTGGCCTCGATCTCGGTCCAGCGTTCCTGCAGCCGGGTCACGTCGCCGCGGATGTCTTCTTCCTTCACGCCCTCCGAGGCGGTGCGGATGATGACACCGGCATCGGCGGGAACCACCTCGCGCAGAATCTCCTTGAGGCGCTGACGTTCGGTGTCGGGCAGCTTGCGGCTGATTCCGGTCGACGAGGCGCCCGGGACGTACACCAGATACCGGCCCGCCAGCGACACCTGCGTGGTCAGCCGGGCGCCCTTGTGACCGACCGGGTCCTTGCTGACCTGGACGACGACGTAGTCGCCGGGCTTGAGGGCCTGCTCGATCTTGCGGTTGGCGCCGCCCAGGCCGGCGGCCTCCCAGTTGACCTCACCGGCGTAGAGGACGCCGTTGCGGCCGCGACCGATGTCGACGAACGCCGCCTCCATGGACGGCAGGACGTTCTGCACGATGCCGAGGTAGATGTTGCCGACCAGGGAGGCCGAGGCGGCCGAGGTGACGAAGTGCTCGACCACGATGCCGTCCTCGAGCACGGCGATCTGCGTGTAACGGGCGCCCTCGTGCGGCGGCTCGGTGCGGACCTTGTCGCGCACCACCATGACGCGTTCGACCGCCTCGCGGCGGGCCAGGAACTCCGACTCGCTCAGGATCGGCGGGCGTCGCCGGCCGGCGTCGCGGCCGTCGCGGCGGCGTTGGCGTTTGGCTTCCAGCCGGGTGGAGCCGCTGATGCCCTGAATCTCGTCGGCGTCGCCCTTGCCGCCCTTGCCCGACTTCTCCCGCGGGGCGCGCTCGTGCACCACGGTGTTCGGCGGATCGTCGGGCGAACCGGCGTCCTCACCGTCGCCCGACCCGGACTTGCGGCGCCGCCGGCGGCGGCGACGGCGGCTCGATGCGTCCCCGCCGGCCGCCTCGTCGTCGCCCTCCTCGTCGTCGGACGAGTCGTCGGCACCGGTCTCGTCCTCGGCGGTGTCGTCACCGCCCTCTTCCCCGTCGCCGGACCCTTCGCCCCCCCGGCCGCGGCCGCGGCCCCGGCGGCCCCGGCGGCGACGCCGGTTGGCCGGCCGTTCGGACTGTTCGTCCTGGTCGCCGTCCTCGGTCTCGTCGGACTCGTCCGATTCGGCGTCGTCGTTGGGCTCGGAATCGTCTTCGTCGGCCGTGCCGGCCGGCAGTGCCGCGACCGGGGTCGGTGCGACGAACAGCGGCAGGTAGTCGGATGGATGACCGGACTCCTCGGCGGAGGCCGCCGGTTCCGGGGTCTCGAGCAGCAACCGGGACTCCGGCTCCACGTCGTCGACCACCGCTTGGTCCGTTTCGGCCGTTTGCGCCAGCACGTCGCGGACCCGAAGCGCATCGGTGCGGTCGACGCTGGAGTGGGCGCTGCGGGTGCGGCCGTCGAGCTCGCTCAGCGCGTCGAGCACCCTGCGACTGGTGGTTCCGAGCACCCGCGCCAGCGAATGGACCCGCAGACGTTCGGGCAGGTCTGCACCGGCTCCGTCCGGGGTCAGTTCGCCCGGTTCGGCGAGATGTTCGGTGTGGTCCTGGAATGGGGCATCGTCAGCCACGTAGTCTCCTCGAGCCCTCGGGCGCGTCCTGATGGACGCGGCCGCGCAAGGGCTTCCGCTTTTAACCCGGCGGGGGTCGCCGAGCTTTTCATGGTCTCGCCCCGGGCTGCTCTCGGAGGGTTCCGAGGAACTACACCCGGTGCCTGGGTTGAATGATCGCCAAGACGGTCGGCGCCGCATCGCGGGAAGCGGTGGTCGCGCTCGTCGAAGTTTTCATCCGGGGTTCTGCCGCCGGTGTGACGACATACACCCGGAGTCAGTATCCCATACCGCGGCCGGTTCCAAGACCAGGCCGAAGATTTGCCACGACGGTCAGGCGAAGTTCGGGAACCACAGCCCGATCTCACGGGCCGCCGATTCCGGTGAATCCGACCCGTGTACCAGGTTGAACTGCGTCTCCAGTCCGAAGTCGCCGCGGATCGACCCCGGGACGGCCTTTTCCACCGGATCGGTGCCACCGGCGAGTTGGCGGAACGCCGTAATGGCGCGGGGACCCTCCAGGATCAGCGCCACCACCGGACCGCCGGTGATGAACTCCAGCAGCGAGCCGAAGAACGGTTTGCCGTCGTGTTCGGCGTAATGGGCCCGGGCGAGATCGTCACTGACGTTCTTCAGCTCCAGCGCCACGACCGTCAGGCCCTTGCGCTCGATGCGGCTGATGATCTCCCCCACCAGCCGTCGCTCCACGCCGTCGGGCTTGATCAGGGCAAGGGTCCGCTCAGTCACGGCGACAGCGTACCCGCGACCGCGACTAAGTGGCAGCGGGCCGATGGCGCCGAACTTTGCAGTAGTTGCCTACTGAACCGGTCCCGGGCGCCCCGACCCACGATGAGGTCACGAACGTTGACGACGAGTTGGGGAGGCTCTCGTGAATGGTGGTCGTTTTGTCGGACGGGTAGGAGGACTGGCCGTCGCGCTGGGCGTGGGGGTCGCATTGGCCAGTGGTCATCAAGCGGTGGCGTGGGCCGAGGAGGGGAGTTCGCCGAGCGCGCCGTCGGCCTCGGCGCCACCGCCGTCCACCGCCGGGGCGGGTGACAGGCCGTCGACGGCGCCGGCGGACTCCACGGCTGATGACAAGAAGAAGCCCAGCACCGGCCCGGCGGTGTCCTACGGCGCCGAGCAGGGAGAGCCCGGCCGCGACCCGGAGAAGGCGGAGCTGCCGCCGCAGGCCGCGAAGCGACCACATCGGGCGTCTTCGGTGATCGACGACGGCGACGCGGATTCGCCGAGCACCCACGCACCGAAGCGTCGACGACAACCCGCGGATGAACCCGACGGGTCACATGGCAGGCCCACCCGCGCCCCCGCGGCGCCGGGGGACGCCGAAGGCGCCGACCCGGAACCGGAGAAGAGGCCCGCGGTAGGCCTCGCGGTCGAGGCGATCGCGGCACCGCCGGCGTCGACCCAGCCGAACGTCACCGTCACGGCGCACCGGGTGGCGCCGGACAACCCGGCCGGACAAAAGATGATTTCGACCGCCGCTCCGGTTCCCAAGGACAACCCACCAACGGTCGACGAAGTGACGTTCGCCGCCCGGACGGCGCCTGGACTCGGATCGCTCGCGCCGGACGGTCCCGCGGCTCCCGCCGGCCCGCCGCTGGAGCTGGCGGCGCTGGCCGTGGCCGCCCGGCTGCGCACCTCCGAGCGGTCGACGCTCGGCGGAGCCGGGAACACCGTGGCACCCGCACTGCTCACCGCCGAACCGCTATCTGCCACAACGGCATTCATCGCGAGCAGTGCGGCGCCACTCGCCCCGGAACAACCCATCGGTGAGCCGGATCCGGCGACCGGGGTGGTGACCGGCTCCGTGACCGGCTCGGTGACCGCGACCGGTTCCGCCAACAACGCGCTGTCGTACACGGTCGTAACCGGCCCGACCAAGGGCACGGTGGTGCTCAACTCGGCAACCGGCGCTTACACCTACACACCGACGCGGGCCGCACGCCTGGACGCCGGGACGACGACCATTGCGGACATCGACACCTTCACCGCCGGGGTCAGCAATGGCGCCCAGACCACGAACACTCCGGTCGCGGTGTATGTCTCGCCGCTGCGGTATGCGGTGACGACGTCACTGCCGGCGAGCACGACCCCCGCGGCAGTCGCCGTCGGCGCAGACGGACGGATGTACGTGGCCAACACCGCCAGCTGGTCGGTGTCGGTGATGAACACCGCCACCTCCACGCTCGTCGACGCCAACCCGGACAACTGGCTGTCCACCAGCATCCCGGTCGGTCCCTGGCCCGGCGCGCTGGCGCTCAGCCCGGACGGCAAGCGGCTGTACGTGGCCAACACCGGCTGGATGTCGGTGTCGGTGATCGACACCACCACCTACAAGGTCATCGACGCCGACCCGGGCAACATATTCACCAACGAGATCGGAGTCGGGTCCAACCCCAGCGCACTGGCCTTCGCCGCGGGCGGCCGGTTGTACGTCGCCAACCGCGGCAGTGCTTCCGTCTCGGTGATCGACACCACCACCAACAAGCGGATCGACGCCAACCCGGCCAATCCGTCCTCCAGCGACATCGCGGTGGGCTCCTCGCCCAACGCACTGGTACTCCAGGGAACCCAGCTGTATGTGGCCAACCGCGGCAGCAACACCGTCTCGGTGATCGACACCACCACCTTCAAGGTGACGAAGACCCTCACCGTGGGCACCCAACCGTCGGCCATGACGCTCGGGCCCAACGGATCGATCTACGTCGTCAACACCGCCAGCAAGACCGTGTCGGTGATCGACACGACGACGAACAGCGTTCGGGCCGTGGCGATCTCGGTCGGCCCAGCACCCGGTTCGATCGCCTTCGACGCCTTGGGCAACCGCGTGTTCGTCGCCAACGGCAACGACACCGTGTCGATCATCGACACCGCCACCAACACGGTGACCGACACTGTGGCCATCGATTCCGACACGGCCGGCAGCCACGCCATAACGGTCGCTCCCAGCGGCACGGTCTACGTCGCCGACACCGACGACAACATCGTGCGGGTGCTGTCGCTCAAACCGGGACAGGCGCACGCCACGATCGACCTCGGGATCAAGTCGGGGGCGAAGGTGGCGATGATCCCGGGGGCGTTCGGCAAGGGCGAGGCGGTCTTCGCCTATCTGAAAGGGGCGCTGTGCGCCGCACCGAACGTCTGTGTCCCGATCAGCTACATGAACACCGGCGAGTTCCTCGGCCAGGACTTGGCCGCCAAGAGCATGGATGACGGCGTGCTACAGCTCGACCGATGGATACGCAGCACCCCGGGCAAGAAGATCGTCATGGGCCATTCGCTGGGCTCCGCGATCATCTACCGGTGGTTGCGGCAGTACTCGAACGATCCGACGGCGCCGCCACCGAGCGAGTTGAGTTTCATCACGCTGGGCTCCTCCGAACGCAGCATCACCGGGTTGGCATACACCGACCCCAACAACATGTACGCCTACCGCAGGGCTGCGGGGTTCGACATTCCGGCCGACACGCCCTACCACGTGGTCGACGGATGCGTGAAGTGGGACGGCTATTGCTACTGGATACCCGGTGACAGCCGCTCCGCGCGGGGACAGAACGACCTGCACCTCACCTACGGCAGCGTCGACCTGAACGACCCGCAGAACGAGGTCGTCGTCACGGGGAACATCACCAGAGTGCTGATCCCGACACCGGGCTGGGAATGACGCACAACCGACGCGACTAAGTGGCGGCGGGCCGATGTCGCCGAACTTGCAGTAGAGCGCTACTGAACCGGTCCCGGGCATCCGGACCGACGATGAGGGCACATTCGTCAACACCGAGTTGGGAGGCTGTCGTGAATGGTGGGCGTTTCGTCGGACGCATCGGCGGATTGGCAGTTGCGCTGGGGGTCGGGGTTGCGTTGGCAAGCGGGCAATCGGTGGCGTGGGCCGACGATGGCGGCTCCCCCGATACCGATGCGGCCGCGGCCTCGCCGCCCGCCACTGGTACGGCGCCGCACCCGAACACCCCGGCGGCACCGGACAGCGTCGCGGGTGCGGGCGACGGGGCATCTGGTGACGACAACAGCGATACCGCAGCGGAATACGCGAAACCGGACTCCGACGCGGACGCCCCGGAATCGGAAGATCCGGAGCCGACGGACGCACCCGCGTCACAGCGGAACCCGGCGAAGCCGGACCGGCACGCGCCCGAGGTCGCCGATGCGACGACGAAGGTGGATTCCGGCGAAACGCAACCCGACACGGGTTCGGCGGAATCCGGCAGCGCCTCGCGGGCACCGCGCGCAGCCGCGCATCGCCGGCAGCAGATCGACGACGGCGCCGAGGCCGTGGGTACGAAGGTGCAGCCGCGGCAGACCGAACCCGCTCGGCGTGAGGTCGCCGAACCTGCCGGGATCCAGCTCGCCGGTGCGGTGCAGAGTGCGCAGCAGGCGGATGCCGCCGTGACAGTCCGGCCGGTTTCCGCTGATGCCGTTGCCGCACAGTTGATCTCGATGCCACCAGATGAGCAGACCAGCCCGGAGAAAACCATCGACCACTCAGCGCTCACGGTGCTGGCTGCTGCCACGCTGGGTCCGCTGACATCCGGCGGCCCAGCCACCCCGGTCGACTCACCGGTGGAAATGGCGTTGCTGGCGGTGGGCACTCGCCTGCGCACACCGGGCGAGCCGACGGCTGGACAGCCCGCTTCCTCGGTGGTCGCCGCCGCGCTCGTCGACGAAACCAGCTCTGGAGCAAGCACATTCGCAGCGACGGCACTCGCGACGGTGGACTCGGCGCCGACCGTGCCACAGCAACCCATCGGGGTGCCGAATCCGGCGACCGGAGTGGTGACGGGGTCGGTGAACGCCAGCGACGCCGACAGCGACCCACTGACCTACACCATGGTGACCGGTCCGGCCAAGGGCACCGTCAAGCTGGACCCGGCGACGGGCGCATACACCTACACACCGACCCAGCTCGCGCGACTGGCCGCCGGGGCGACGGCCGGCCCTGACCTGGACTCCTTCACCGTCTCGGTCGGCGACGGCCAGCAGACCACGAACGCATCGGTTTCCGTGTATGTTTCGCCGCTGCAATACTCAACCGGCGCATCGCTGGCGACAGGTCCCGCGCCCGCCGCGGCGGCCGTCAGCTCGGACGGCCGGATGTTCGTGGCGAACACCGGCAGCTGGTCGGTGTCGGTGATCAATACCGCCACCGGGAAACAGATCGACGCGCAACCCAACAACTGGTTCTCCAACGACATCGGAGTGGGACCCTGGCCCGGCGCACTGCTGCTGAGTCCCGACGGCAAGAAGCTCTACGTCGCCAACACCGGCTGGCTGAGCGTGTCGGTGATCGACACCACGACGTACAAGGCTATCGACGCCGACCCGGCCAACTGGTTCTCCAACGACATCGGCGTCGGATTCAATCCCAGCGCGATGACACTCGGCCCCGACGGCCGGCTGTACGTCGCCAACCGCGGCGGCGCCTCGGTGTCCGTGGTCGACACCACCACCTACAAGCGCATCGACACCGACCCGGCGAACTGGTTCTCCAACGACATCGCGGTCGGATCCGCACCCAGCGCGCTTGCCTTGAGCGGTAGTCAGCTCTACGTCGCCAACCGTGACAGCAACACCGTTTCGGTGATCGACACCGCCACCTACCGCGTCACCAAGACGCTGGCCGTCGGCAAGCAACCGTCGGCCATGGCATTGGCCGCCAACGGGCGGCTCTACGTCGTGAACACCGGCGCCAACACCGTGTCGGTGATCGACACCATCGCCAACACCGTTGCTGCCACAACGATTTCGGTCGGAACGGCGCCCACGTCGATCGCGTTCGATTCCACGACCAACCGGGCGTTCGTCGCCAACGGCAACGACACCGTCTTCATCATCGACACCGCCACCAACACCGTGATCGGCACGGGCGTGATCGACACCGACAAGACGGGCGGCCACGCCGTCACCGTCGGACCCAACGGCACCGTCTATGTCACCGACACCGCCGACAACACCGTGCGAGTGCTCACCCTGACCCGCGGAAACACCGCACCCGTCGTCGGCACACCGAGCATCGGCAGTCCCGACACCGACACCGGCGCGGTCACCGTAGCGCTCAGCATGAGCGACCCCGACGGAGATGTGCTCAACTGGGGCTGGAGCGATCCCTCGACCGGCACGGTCAGTGACAACGAATGGACCGGCGGCGGCGCCAGGTTCGTATTCACCCCCAATCAAGCCGCCCGCGACGCCGCCGCCCGCGGTGGCCCCACGAGCACGAACATCACCGTCAACGTCACCGAAAATGCCGGCAGCATCCCGGTGAACGTGACCGTGCCGATCCTGCCGACCGTTGGGCCGACGCAGTTGACCGTCGTCGGCGCGGTCACCCTGCCCGGCTCGATAGTCCAGCCCCGCACGGCGACAATGAACCCGGCCGGCACCCGGGCGGTAATCATCACCGACTCGCAGTACGGGGTGCTGATCGGCGCAACCGCGCAAGTAACGGTGATCAACACCACCACCGGCAAGCAGATCGGCACCACGCTGACGGTGCCCGGCCGTACGAGCTACACCGATCCGCAGTACAGCGCCGACGGCACCCGCGTGGCCATCACCACATCGGTCACCGACAGCAGCTACGTCACAACGCTCCAAACGACGACGGTCGACCTGAACACCGGCGCCCGGGCCACCGGCGCCGGGATTCAACCGGTCGGCAACGCCACCACCGGCGGCGCATCCAGCACACTGTCGCTGGTGACGTCCACCACCGGTGGCCTGGTGCAGGCGGCGGTGTTCGACACCGTCACCGGCCAACAGGTGGGCCAGACACTCGCGCTGCCCGGCGAGGGCTCGGTCGACGTCAGCCGCGACGGCTCCCGCGCCGTCCTGCGGGCCGTCCAAACCGACGAGCAAACCGGTGTCACATCAACGCGATTCGCATCGCTGAACACCACCACCGGTCACCAGATCGGCACCACGACGTTGCGTTCGGGTTCGTGGGACTATCCCTACTTCACCGGACCGTTGGGCGACGACGGGAGTCGTGCCGTCATCATCAGGGGCCTCGATCTGTCGACGTCATACCCGAGCATCGAGGCGCAGGTCATCGACACGGCTTCCGGAGTCCAGATCGGCGATACCATCGCCCTGAGCGGCTGGTCGTACGGTGGGTTCGAGGTGAGCGACGACGGAAGCCGCGCCATGTTGATCACGAACGCCTACGCCGACGGCCCGTACCTCGGTTACCTCTCCCGGCTGACCGTCATCGACGCTGCCGCCGGCGTACGGATCGGTTCGACCACAACGCTGGATGGTTTCCCAGACGGTGGCGTGCGCTTCGATGCCGACACGAACCGTGCCGTCGTCACGGCGATGGGCTCCAAATATGTCGATGGTCAGCGCATGTCCACCACCGAGGTCGCCATCATCAACCCGGCCACCGGGCTCCAGCTGGGTACGACGCTCACCCTCTTCGATGAGGTCCGCAGCGGAAGCCAGGTCAGCGGCGACGGCAGCATCGTGGTCACCTCGACGGGCACGAAACTGGCGGTCCTCAGCACTGCCGCCGGCCGTCAGCTCGGCAACACCATCACCAGGGCGTCCATTGGCGGGGTGGTGGTGAGCGCCGACGGCGACCACGTGGTGTTCCTGACCGGGCCGAGCAGCATCTTCGGATGGGAGCCCATCCAGGCGGAGGTCCTGAGAATCAGCTAACGATCCATCTGTTGCCCCGGCAACAACCCGCGCTTCTGGCGGCGCAGCACCTCGGCGCGCAGGTACACGATCATCAGCCACACCACCGCGAACAACAGGCCGACGAAACCGATTCCGGGGTAGATGAGCCAGCCGGCGATCAGCAGCACCTGGACGCCCAGATTCGCCCAGATCGCCCATGACCGGCCCTGCACACCGGCCATCAGGACCAGCAGCACGGCGAAGCCGATCAGATACGCCGTCGACAGCCCGGTCAGCCCGCCGCCGACCGTCGCCACCACCGGCAACGCGAGCAGCACCACGATCGCCTCGAGGATCAGGGTGCCGGCCATCACCCCGCGGAAGCTCTTCCACGGATCCGGCGGTTGCGGTTGCGGGGTTTCCGTCATTTCGGATCCTTTCCGAACAGCGTGCGCGCCGCGCCGGCGGTGACCACCGACCCCGTGATCACCATGCCGGCGCCCGACAGACCCTCCTGGGCGCCGGCCTCCTCGACGAGCGCGGTGGCGGTCTCGATGGCGTCGGCCAAACTGGCGGCCGTGGCGACGCGGTCCTGCCCGAAGCGCTGCTCGGCCAGCAGTGCCAGTTCGGCGAGGTCCATCGCCCGCGGCGATCCGTTCTGCGTGACGACCACCTGGTCGAACACCGGCTCCAGCGCGGACAGGATGCCGGCGGCGTCCTTGTCGGCCATGACGCCGACCACCCCGACGAGGAACCGGAAGTCGAACTCGTCCCCGAGGGCCCGCGCCAACGCGGCAGCGCCGGCGGGATTGTGGGCGGCATCGACGAAAACCGTTGGCGCGCTGCGCATCCGTTCCAGCCGGCCGGGACTGGCGACCGCCGCGAAACCGGCCCGCACGGTGTCGACGTCGAGTTGGCGGTCGGCGCCGGCGCCGAAGAACGCCTCGACGGCGGCCAGCGCGACCGCCGCGTTGTGGGCCTGGTGCTCGCCATGCAGCGGCAGGAACACCTCGGAGTACACCCCGCCGAGGCCCTGCAGTTCGAGGACCTGACCGCCGATCGCGGTGCGGCGGCTCAGGACCGCGAACTCCGAGCCCTCCCGTGCCACCACGGCGTCGGCCGTGACCGTCTGGGCCAGAATCACTTCCATGGCTTCCGGAGCCTGCAGCGCCACGACGGCCACGGTGCTCAGGTCGTGCCCCGACGGCACCGGCTCCTCGGGCTGCTTCTTGATGATGCCGGCCTTCTCGGCCGCGATGGCCGCCAGGTCGGTGCCCAGGTAGTCGGCGTGGTCGAGGCCGATCGGCGTGATGACCACAACCGGTGCGTCGACGACGTTGGTGGCGTCCCATCGGCCGCCGAGCCCGACCTCGATGACACCGACGTCGACGGGCGCGTCGGCGAACGCGGCGAACGCCATCGCGGTGACGACCTCGAACTTGCTCAGCCGGGGTCCACCGTCGGCTTCGGACTGGGCGTCGACCAGTTCCACGAACGGCTCGATCTCGCGGTAGGTGTCGACGTAAACGGCTGGGCTGATGGGCTTTCCGTCGATGGCGATGCGTTCGACCGCGGACTGCAGATGCGGGCTGGTGGTTCGGCCCGTGCGGCGGCTGAACGCGGTCAACAGCGCGTCCACCATGCGCGCGACCGACGTCTTGCCGTTGGTGCCGGCGATGTGGATGCACGGATACGTCAGCTGCGGATTGCCCAGCAGTTCCATCAGCGCGGCGATGCGGACCGTCGACGGTTCGATCCGGGTCTCCGGCCAACGCTGATCGAGCAGGTGCTCGACTTGGAGCAGGGCGGCGATCTCGTCCGGGGTGGGTTCGGTGGTCATCGCAACGCGGCCAGCCGGGCGGTGATGCGGTCGACCTCCTCGCCGGCCACCCGCTGCCGCTCCCGGATCTTGGCCACCACATCCTCGGGCGCCTTGCCCAGGAAGGCCTGGTTGCCGAGTTTGGCTGTGGTGCCCGCCATTTCCTTCTGCGCGGCGGCCAGATCCTTCTCCAGCCGGCGACGCTCGGCGGCGACGTCGACGGTCCCGGAGGTGTCGACTTCCACCAGCACGGTGCCGCCGGAAAGCCGCACCTCGATGGAGGCGGTCGGGGTGAAACCGTCGCCGGCGTCGGTCAGCCACGCCAGTGCGGTCACGGCGGGGACCTGGGGTGCCAGATCGGCCTCGGTCATCGCCGACAGTCGGGCGGGCACCTTTTGGCGGTCGGCCAGACCCTGGTCGCTGCGGAACCGCCGCACCTCCGTGACGAGCTTCTGCATATCGGCGATACGTTGTGCCGCAACGGTGTCCAGCGCGATCCCGGAGGCGGTGGGCCAGGTGGCGATCACCAGAGAATCGACACCCGACTCGCCCTTGTCCAAGGCCTTCCAGAGGGTCTCGGTGACGAACGGCATCACGGGGTGCAGCAGTTTCAGCAGCGCGTCAAGCACGGTGGCCAGCACCGCGGTCGTCCCCGAAATCCCTTGGCCCAGTTGCACCTTGGCCAGTTCGACGTACCAGTCACAGAACTCGTCCCAGGCGAAGTGGTAGAGCGATTCACAGGCTCGGCTGAACTCGTACGCGTCCAGCGCGGCATCCACCTCGGCCCGGACCTCCTCCAGCCGGCCCAGAATCCACCGGTCGGCGTCGGTCAGGTCGGCCGGCAACGGCGCCGGGGCCGCGCCGTTCATCAGCGCGAACCGGGTGGCGTTGAACACCTTGGTGGCGAAGTTCCGCGACGCCCGGGCGTGGTCCTCACCGATCGACAGGTCGCCACCCGGGCTGGCGCCGCGTGCCAGCGTGAAGCGCAACGCATCCGCGCCGAACATGTCGACCCAGTCCAGCGGGTCGATGCCGTTGCCCTTGGACTTGCTCATCTTGCGGCCGAACTCGTCGCGAATCAGGCCGTGCAGGAACACATTACGGAACGGCACCTGCGCGCCGCGTTCCCCGCCGAGGGTGATCGCGTCGTCACCGCCGACGAACGTGCCGAACATCATCATCCGGGCCACCCAGAAGAACAGGATGTCGTATCCGGTGACCAGCACGCTGGTCGGGTAGAACTTGGCCAGCTCGGGCGTCCGGTCCGGCCAGCCCATCGTGGAGAACGGCCACAGCGCCGAGGAGAACCAGGTATCCAGGACATCGGGATCTTGTTCCCAGCCCTCCGGCGGGGTCTCGTCGGGCCCGACGCACACCTTCTGGCCGTCCGGTCCATGCCAGATCGGGATGCGGTGCCCCCACCACAGCTGCCGGGAAATACACCAGTCGTGCATGTCGTCGACCCAGCCGAACCAACGCGGCTCCAGGGCTTTGGGATGAATGACCGTGTCGCCGTTGCGAACCGCGTCACCCGCGGCTTTGGCCAGCGATTCGACCTTGACCCACCACTGCAGGGACAACCGGGGTTCGATGGGCTCGCCGCTGCGCTCGGAGTGCCCGACGCTGTGCAGATAGGGCCGCTTCTCCTCGACGATGCGGCCCTCGTCGGCCAGCGCCTGACGGACCGCGTAGCGGGCCTCGAAGCGGTCCAGACCGTCGAACCGCGTCCCGGTGTTGGCGATGCAGCCCCGGGTGTCCATGATCGACGGCATCGGCAGGTTGTGCCGCAGCCCGATCTCGAAGTCGTTCGGGTCGTGCGCGGGAGTGACTTTGACTGCGCCGGTGCCGAATTCGGGATCGACGTGCCCGTCGGCGACGATAACGATCTCCCCGCCGGTGAAAGGGTGCGGCAGCGTCTTCCCGACAAGATCCTTGTAACGCTCGTCGTCGGGATGAACGGCGATCGCGGTGTCCCCCAACATCGTCTCGATCCGCGTGGTGGCCACCACGATGTGCGGTTGCGCGTCGTCCATCGAGCCGTAGCGGAACGACACCAGTTCGCCCTCGACGTCCTCGTACTTGACCTCGAGGTCACTGATCGCGGTCTGCAGCACCGGTGACCAGTTGACCAGCCGCTCGGCCTGATAGATCAGACCGGCGTCGTAGAGCCGCTTGAAGATGGTGCGGACGGCCCGGGAAAGCCCCTCGTCCATGGTGAACCGGTCGCGGCTCCAGTCCACCCCGTCACCGAGACGGCGCATCTGCGCGCCGATGGTGCCACCGGAGTCGTGCTTCCAGTCCCACACCTTCTCGATGAACAGCTCGCGGCCGAAGTCCTCCTTGGTCTTGCCGTCCACGGCGATCTGCTTCTCCACCACCGACTGGGTGGCGATGCCGGCGTGATCCATGCCGGGTAGCCACAGCACCTCGAATCCCTGCATGCGCTTGCGGCGGGTCAGCGCATCCATCAGGGTGTGGTCCAGCGCGTGGCCCATGTGCAGGCTGCCGGTGACATTCGGCGGGGGCAGCACGATGGAGTACGCGGGTTTGGCGCTGGCCGGGTCGGCGGTGAAGTATCCGGCGTCCACCCAGCCCTGGTAGAGCGCGGCCTCCACCGCGGCCGGGTCCCACGACTTCGGCAATGTATTCGCGGCGTTCGTGGTTTCGGCCGAATCGGGCTGCGCGCTGGCGGTCACCCGTCGAGTCTATTGAGCACGCCGCACTGACGCGAAGGCCCCCGATCCGCTGGGGACCGGGGGCCGTGCGTCTGGTGCGCGGTGCCGCTACTTCTTGCCGCCGAGCAGCCCGCCGAGGATGTCGCCGATCGGGTTGCTGCCGCCCTGGCCGCCGCCGAGCACACTGCCCAGGATGCTGCCGAGCGGATTGCTGCCGCCGCCGGTGGCGCCGCCCAGGATGCTGCCCAGCACGTCGCCCAGGCCGCCACCACCCTGAGGCTGCGCCTGCGCCTCCGCGCCGGCCTGCGGTGCGGCGTTGCGGTTGGCGAACTGCTTGCCGATGTAGGCCAACACGATTGGTGCCAGGATCGGCAGCAGCTTCTGAATCAGGCTGCTGTTGCCGGCGCCACCCCCGCCGAGGGCGGCGGCCACGGACTGACTGTTGTTGCCGCCGAAGATCCTCGCGACGATGTTGTCCCCCGCATCCGGGTCGACGTCGTCGACGTTGACGCCACCGTCGAGGAGGCCGCTGGCGGCTTGGTTGCTGACCGCTTCCTCGAGCTTGCTCGAGTCGATGTTCTCGTCCTGGACGTTGACTTGCACCCCGCCGACGAGCGCCGGCACCAGTTGCTGGACAGCGCTGGTCACCTCGCCCTGATCAGCACCGAGCTTGCTCGCGATGTCGGCAATCGGGATCTGCGCGATGAGATCGTCGAGACCGGCCATGGTGTCACTTCCTTTGATTTGCTGACGATGGTTGAACTCCGACGCCACAGTAGCCGAACGGCTGCGGGTGCGGGTGTGAGATGTCGCTCCTCAACCCAGGCGGTCGACGGTCAAGGTGGCGCCCGCGGCCGGCAGTCGCTCCCACAGCACATCGCCCATCGCCGCGGCCGGAGTCAGCACGCCGCGCAGATCCGAGAGCCGGTCGCGGTCCAGCGCCAGCGCCAGCGCGCTCTCACCGAGCAGCACGGCGGTCGCCTTGTAGCCGAAGTCGCCCTGCTGGGCGATGGTGGACCGGTACCGGGCGCCCGACGTCGTGGTGGTGTACGTC
>CAZTAA010000004.1:22352-32918 GCA_964611465.1 uncultured Mycobacterium sp.
CACCAGCCGGCGCGGCACGAACCTGAAGAACCGGCTGCCCAGGTTCATCGTCAGCGCACTGACGCCGGTGAGCGCCGCGGCCGCGACCGGCGCCGCCACCGACGTCCCGACCGTCATCTGCTCGCCGTAGGACATCCGCCGGCCGTACGGGTAACCGAGTAAAGCGTTGCTGCGGCGCACGATTCGGCTGTTCGGCATCGCCATGACGAACGGCGCCAGCCAATGGCCGCGCAGTTCGGCGGCGACGTCGGCGCCGCGCCGCCACCGGACGTCGGGCTGGCCGCCGAGTTCCGGCTCGGCGCCCCGGTCCGGGCTCAGGGTGTAGGGATCCTCCAGCGCCCGGCGCAGCGTCGCGTCCCGCGAGCTGGCCGTCAGCAGCTCGAGCATCGAGGCCGCCGTCCCGCCGGACACCCCGCCGACCATGGAGCGGACCACCATCGTGGTGTCCAGCAACTGGCCGGCACCGTCGGCCTCGGCCCGCCGATACAACCCGAACACCGTGAGATCCGAAGGGATGGAGTCGAATCCGCAGGAGTGCACGATGCGCGCGCCGGTGTCGGCGGCCTGCTTGTGATAAAGGTCGATGCTGTCGCGGATGAAGTTCGGCTCACCGGTCAGGTCGGCATAGTCGGTGCCGGCGGCGGCGCAGGCCTCCACCAGCGGCAGCCCGTACTTGGCGTAGGGACCGACGGTGGTCACCACCACCCGGGTCCGCGCGGCCATCTCCTGCAGCGTGGACGGAGCCGACGCGTCCGCGGTCAGGATGGGCCAGGACCGGCCGGCGCCCGCGAGGGTTTCGCGCACCCCTTCGAGACGCTCCGGGGACCGGCCGGCCAGCGCCACGCGGGCACCCCCGGCCGCGCCCGCCAGGTACTGCGCGGTCAGCCTGCCGACAAATCCCGTCGCCCCGTAGATGACGATGTCGAATTCTCGCCGTGCTGTTGACATGTCGCCGAACCTACCCGCCGCCGCGAACGCGGCCATGGCGGGTACCACTGACAATTACGCGACCGCAGGATGGTGAATTCTTATGGCAATTTCGCAGAAAGCATCGCCGTTAGAATTCAACAGCGCCGATCGAATTCACAACTTCCCAGCTTGAGCCCTATATTTGGTCACCAAAAGATAACGCCAATACGTCGCTCCCAAAAAGACATCAGCAAAACGGGTTCACACCGCCGTCCGCTCGGTATCGTCCATACCTGCACACCTGTGCAGGTTTTCGGGTTGCACAGGGTGCGGACGTCCTAAGGAGGGACAACATGGAATGGTTGTTGGGTCTACTCGGCGGACTGATCGGCGGTAACGCCGCGGGCGCCAAGAACAACCTCGGCGTCGTGGGCAACAGCATCGCCGGAGCGATCGGCGGCGGCGCCACCGGCGCCATCCTGCAGTCGGTGATGGGCAGCGGGCTCGACGTGGGCTCGATCGTCGGACAACTCGCCGGTGGCGGCGTTGTCGGCGCGGTGCTGTCGGCGATTGCCGGAGCGGTCATGAAGGGACGCAATTCCGCCGGCCGGTGAGCCGATCCCTGTTGCGCCCGGATCCGGCCACCGGCCCGGTGCCGGTCCGGATCCGGGCGTGACGACGTTCAACCCCGGTTGAGTCCCCGGGCCCATCCCGGCCGTCGCGTACGGTCAGGCCATGACGTACCGGATCGTCATCGTGGGCGCCGGAATCGCCGGCCTGAGCACCGCCGTCGCCCTGCACCGCCACGGTCACACCGTGTCGGTGATCGAAGAACGCCGGGACACGTCCTCGGGCGCGGGAATCAGCATCTGGCCGAACGCGCTGGCCGCCCTCGACCGGATCGGCCTCGGTGACCAGGTGCGCCACGCCGGCGGCCGGATCAGCGCGGGCGCGGTGCGCTGGCGCGACGGAAGCTGGATTCGTCGGCCTTCGCCGGAACGCATCGTCACCGCTCTCGGCGAACCCCTGGTGGTGATCCACCGGGCGACGCTGCGCGACATCCTCACCGGCGCGCTGCCCGCCGGCACCGTCGAACACGGCGTCGCCGCCACGGACATCACGGACATCCTCGGCACCACGACCGGGGCTCGGCTGGAACTGTCCGACGGCTCACGCCGCGACGCCGACGCCCTCATCGGGGCCGACGGCACGCGTTCGATGGTGGCCCGTCACCTCAACGGCGACCTGCCCCAGCGCTACGTCGGGTACACCGCCTGGCGTGGGGTGGCCGACTACCGGCTCGATTCCGACCTGGCGGGTGAGACGTTCGGCTTCGGCGTCGAGGTCGGCCATGTGCCCATGGGCGAAAACCAGACCTACTGGTTCGCCACCGAACGGGTCGCCGAGGGGGCGAGCGCCGTGACCGGAGAACTCCGTCACCTGCGGAGGAAGTTCGCCGCCTGGGCCGATCCGGTGCCCGCCATCCTGGCGGCCACCCCGGAGCACATGGTGCTGCGCAACGACCTCTACGACCGGGCCGCTGCCCGGCGTCGGGCCCGCGGCCCGGTGGTACTCGTCGGGGACGCCGCCCATCCGATGCGGCCACATCTCGGCCAGGGCGGCTGTCAGGCGATCGAAGACGCCGCGCTGTTGGCCGAGTTCATGAACCTGTGCGCCGACCCGGCGACGGCGTTCGCGCGATTCGTCGAATTCCGACGGCCCCGGGTCCGCGCCGTGGTGCGGGAGTCCCGGACGATCGGCACCCTGCTCAACGCCCGGCCCGCGGTGCTGGCCGCCGGTCTGACGCGCGCCACCGCCGTCATCCCCGAGGCGGTCTTGACCCGCCACCTGGCCACGGTCGCCGCCCGATCGGCGTTTCGCACGCCGACCTGAGCCGAACACAAAGGTGCCGGGCACGTACGTGCCCGGCACCTTTGAAACGTCGCAGAACGGACTAGCCGCGAGCGCCGCACACCGGCCATGCGCCGATGCCCTGCGAAGCCAACACGTTCTCCGCAACACGGATCTGCTCCGACTTGCTGGCTCCGGCCGGCGAACCGCTGCCGCCGTGCGCACGCCAGGTGCTCATGGAGAACTGCAGGCCGCCGTAGTAGCCGTTGCCGGTGTTGATGGCCCAGTTGCCGCCGGACTCGCAGGCCGCGATCGCGTCCCAGTTCACGCTGTCCGCGTTGGCGGTAGCGGTGCCCAGGGCGACGGGGGCGGCCACCAGGGCGCCGCCGATCACAGCCATGCCGATCGTCTTGCGGATGTTCTTCAACGCATTTCCTTTCGCTACGCGCGCGCCAAGGACAACGCCCGCGGCAGCGGGCGTCGGATACCTCTGTGGCGAGGTGGCCGGAGTCTTGGTGCGTGCCGTCTAGGTCAGGCACGATGGGGAGGCGAGATGCGCCCCGCGGTGGGCGAAGAAGCCCTGCGGTTGGAAGGACCGATCGGCCCGGTTCCAATCCCACTCACACGCGGTCATGCATTTGTTGAGTTATTTGCTCCCCTGCGGGATCGGATTTGACAGTACGGACGCGATCTCGGTTAGTCACGTTAGTGGAGGGGGTATTTCGTTCAGATCACGAGACGATCACGGCGAAACCTGAGAGGAGTCTGTGCAGGTCAATGCGGTGATCTCCGCTGGCTCCGCATGCTGCGGCAACACCTGTCTTTGTGATGTAACTCACCACCATTTTGTGAAGTGGGCCACCATTCGTGTCGCGTCGAAATCGTGGTCCGCAAGAACGCCGGATTATTGATGTTAATACTGTGACAGATGTGACGGCTGGCCTATGCTGGCTTTTGCCGGTTAAAAAGTGAGCGCTGCCATAACATATTCAAAAGCGGTTGTGCGTAAACGACACGGCCATTTGTTTATGGAATGTCGAAATCTGGTTATGGAATGTCGGATTGGCCATTTCCGGCAGGGTACGACCATGTCGGCCGGCCGGGCGCCGCTCCCGGAGCTGCCCGCGCGGCAAGGCGAACGCCCGGAACCGTTGTGGCTCAGGGGATTTGAGAGCTACTTCGCCATCTCGGCCGGAGTGTTGACGTTCGTCAGCACGGCCGTGGGAGCCAGCACAATGCGCTGGGTGTTGACGGTGTCCGCAAGTGCGCGCATGCTCCGCTCCCCCGCGGTCACCAACGCGTCGGCGCGCGCAGCCAATTCGGTGCGATACACCCCGGCCAGGTAGTGATCACGGCCGTCCCACGGCAGCACGATATCGGCGCCGTCATGGGCGGCGAGATCGGTGATCAGGTCCGTGGTCAGATGCGGCATGTCGACGGCACAGACGAACGCCCGTTGCGCGCCGGCGTCGGCGGCGGCCCGAAGGCCCCGCGCCGTGGCGAGCAGTGGGCCTACGCCGCGCACCTCGTCGCGCAGCACGGTGACTCCGGGGAGATCGGGAAGCGCCTGACCGGGCGCGGCGATGACGAACACCGGCGAGCAGCATCGGGCGACGACGTCCACCACGGTCTCGACCATGGTGCGCCCGTCGTACAGTGCGGTTGCCTTGTCGCGTCCCATCCGGCGAGAGGCTCCCCCCGCCAGTACGACGCCGGCGAGGGAGGACATGGCGGTCAGATTAATGCCGAAACGGACGAATGGGCACGAGAACACGGCATTCTCGCGCCCATTCGTCCGTTTCGGCGGCAGGCCGCGGCAGAGCTAGTCGACGGTCCAGGTGTCACGGCCGCGCAGCAGCGACTGCAGGGCGGCCGTGTCGTGCGGCATGGTCTCCCGCGCCATCGCGACCTGGGCGCGGGCCTGATCGTTGTACGTGGGCCGGCTCACCTGACGGAAGATGCCCATCACGGTGTGCTCGAGATTCTGGTCGGACAGCCGGGACAACGCGAACGAGTACGCGGGATCTTGGAGCGACGGATCGTGCACGACGATCTCGTCGGCGGACACGTCGGCCGTCTTGGCGACGTCGAGGCCGAATCCGGACTGTACGACGCAGTATTCGCCATTGGCGCCGAACGTGATCGGCTCACCGGGCGTCACCCGGATGACACGCTCCTCGGCGCCCTCCTTGCGCAGCACGTCGAACGAACCGTCGTTGAAGATCGGGCAGTCCTGCAGGATCTCGACGATCGCGGCGCCACGGTGCGCGGCGGCCGCCCGCAGCACCTCCGTCAGGCCGGCCCGGTCGGAATCGAGTGCACGGCCGACGAACGTCGCCTCGGCGCCCAGCGCCAGCGAGACCGGGTTGAACGGTTGGTCCAGCGACCCCATCGGCGTCGACTTGGTGATCTTGCCGACCTCGGAGGTCGGCGAGTACTGGCCCTTGGTCAGGCCGTAGATCCGGTTGTTGAACAGCAGGATCGTGATGTTCATGTTGCGGCGCAGCGCGTGGATCAGATGGTTGCCACCGATGGACAGGGCGTCGCCGTCACCGGTGACGACCCACACCGACAGGTCGTCGCGGGCCAGCGACAGGCCCGTGGCGATGGTCGGAGCGCGGCCGTGGATCGAGTGGAAGCCGTAGGTCTCCAGGTAGTACGGGAAGCGGCTGGAGCAACCGATGCCGCTGACGAACACCATGTTCTCGCGGCGCAACCCCAGCTCGGGCAGGAAGTTGCGAATGGTGTTGAGGATGACGTAGTCACCGCAGCCCGGGCACCAGCGGACCTCCTGGTCGCTGGTGAAGTCCTTGCCCTTCTGCGCCTCGTCGGTGGTCGGCACGCCGCTGGTCTTCGGCAGCCCGGGAGTGAGCCCGAGGTCGACGCCGGTGATGCTCCCCATCAAGTCGGTCATGCGAGCGCTCCTCTGTCGCCATCTCCGGCCCCGACAGTGGCGGCCGCCAGCCGTGCGAACTCGGCTTTGTCACTTTCCTTTTCCGCCAGGGTGCCGTCCAGCGCCGCGGCGATGATGCCCTCGACCTCGTCGGCCCGGAATGCCATGCCTTCGACCTTGGTCACCGACTGGACGTCCACGAGGTAGCGCCCGCGCAGCAGTAGCGCCAGCTGACCGAGGTTCATCTCCGGCGCCACCACTTTCGGGTAGTGCTGCAGCACCTCACCGAGGTTCGCCGGGAACGGGTTGAGATGGCGCAGCTGCGCATGGGCCACCTTGATGCCCTCGCGCCGCGCCCGCCGGCACGCCTCGCCGATGGGCCCGTAGGAACTGCCCCAGCCGATCATCAGCAGTTCCGCGTCGCCGGTGGGGTCGTCGACCTCGAGATCGGGGACCTCGATGCCCTCGATCTTCTGGTGCCGCAGTCGCACCATCAGGTCGTGGTTGGCCCCGTGGTAGGAGATGTCGCCCGAGCCGTTGGCCGACTCCAGGCCGCCGATGCGGTGTTCGAGGCCGGGCGTGCCGGGCACGGCGAACTGCCGGGCCAGCGTCCGCGGGTCGCGGGCATAGGGCGCGAACGGCTCACCCGCCTTGGCGAAGGTGTGTTCGATGGGTTCGTATGCGGTGATGTCGGGGATCCGCCACGGCTCCGAACCGTTGGCGATGGCACCGTCGGACAGCACGATGACGGGGGTGTGGTACGTGACCGCGATGCGGGCGGCCTCGACGGCGATGTCGAAGCAGTCCGACGGGGTCCGCGGCGCCAGCACCGCCACCGGCGATTCACCGTTGCGGCCGAACATCGCCTGCAGCAGGTCGGCCTGTTCGGTCTTGGTCGGCAGACCCGTCGACGGACCGCCGCGCTGTACGTCGACGATCACCAGGGGCAGCTCGGTCATCACGGCCAGGCCGATCGCCTCGGACTTCAGCGAAATACCCGGACCGGAGGTGGTGGTCACACCCAGCGCGCCGCCGTAGGAGGCGCCGATCGCCGTGCCGATACCGGCGATCTCGTCCTCGGCCTGGAAGGTCAGCACGTTGAAGTTCTTGTGCTTGGACAGTTCGTGCAGGATGTCGCTGGCCGGGGTGATCGGGTAGCTGCCCAGCACGACCTGCAGGTCGCCCAGCCGTCCGGCGGCGACGATGCCGTAGGCCAGTGCGGTGTTGCCCGAGATCTGGCGGTACTCGCCGGGCGGCAGCTTGGCGGGGGCCACCTCGTAGGTGGTGCCGAACGCCTCGGTGGTCTCGCCGTAATTCCAGCCGGCCTTGAGTGCCAGCACATTGATATCGGCGATGTCGGGCTTGCGGGCGAACTTCTCCCGGATGAACGTCTCGCTGGTGTCGATCGGCCGGCCGTACATCCACGACAGCAGGCCCAGGGCGAACATGTTCTTGGCGCGCTGACCGTCCTTCTTGGAGGCGCCGATCTCCTCGACCGCCCCCAGGGTCAGTGTCGTCATCGCAACCGAGTGCACGACGTAGTCCTCGAGGCTGTCGTCCTCGAGCGGGTTGCTCTCGTAGTCGACCTTGGCCAGGTTGCGCTTGCTGAACTCGTCGGAGTTGGCGATCACCAGGCCCCCGCGTGGCAGGTCGCCGATGTTTGCCTTGAGCGCCGCCGGGTTCATCGCCACCAGCACGTCGGGGCGGTCACCCGCGGTGAGGATGTCGTAGTCGGCGATCTGGATCTGGAAGGACGACACGCCCGGGAGGGTGCCCTGGGGGGCGCGGATCTCGGCGGGGTAGTTCGGCTGGGTCGCGAGGTCGTTGCCGAAAAGTGCTGCCTCAGAAGTGAATCGGTCGCCGGTGAGCTGCATGCCGTCGCCGGAGTCGCCGGCGAACCGGATGACCACCTTCTCGAGTTTTTCCCGAGGGTGCGCCCCGTTTACGTTGACGGTGTCGCTTGGACCCACGTCTTCGCCTTTCGTCCTTATTCACGTCTATTCTTGACTTCCGGCCGGCCCCGGCGAGCTGTCGCAGCCCCAGCGTCGGGGGCGCCAGTTGGACGCGGATACGGCGGTCCGAGTTTTGTGTCACTCGAAGTATCGATTATTGCACTTCTCTTAGGTCGGACTGTACGCCGACCCTCCTCGACACGCCGGTTACGTTCAGATGAACTTGCAGATCAGCGCGATGGCACGGTCGTGGATTAGACAGAAGTGTGGTCTTCGTCACTTTTGCTGGCAGTCGGACTCTAAGAACGGGCTCTTACTGGCCGGTAAGTTTGCAAGCGGCCTGCTGAGCGACCGCTCAGCGTTACATTTTCACCGGGAGATGTTGTCCGGACGACGACCGGGCGGGCCGAGCTCGGGTGGCGGGGACAGGGCGCAGTACAAGGGCACGGTTCTAAGCCCACAGTGGGCGGCGATGACCTCATAGTCGTGATCACGGTGCGCCACCGGAGCGTCCAGCCGCAGCGCCAGCGCCGCGATCTGACAGTCGATCAGACTCCGCACGGTTCCCGCACGGCGGCACCGGCGGTGAATCGCCGCTGCATTGATGTGTACGGCCGGGCGACCCTGAATCGCCCGGCCGAGCCGGCGGACCGGTCACATCACAGGATGTAGAGCATCTCCTGATAGGTCGGCAGCGGCCAAAGGTCATCCGCCACAACCGATTCCAGCGTATCGGCCGCGGCGCGGACGGCCTCCATCGCCGGCAGCAGCACGTCGCGGGCGTGGAAGGCCTCGTCTTCGGCCGAATCCAGGTGCGCGCCGAGGCCCGCCTTGAGGTGCGTCAGGGCGCCGGTCAGCGCCGCGATCGGCTCGGACACCATCTCCAGCAGCGAGGTGTCGGCCGCCACGCCGGCCGCCTTCAGCGTCGCGACGTTGGACGCCAGCTCGGTCTGGTAGCGCAACGCCGCCGGCAGGATGACCGTCGTCCCGAGCTCCAGCGCCAGCTTGGCCTCCACCGCGACGGTCAGCGCATACTGCTCCATCCGGACCTCGTAGCGGCTGTGCAGTTCGCGCTCGTTGAATACCCCGTACTTCTCGAACACGGCGACCGCCTCCGGCTTGATCAGCTCGGGGATCGCGTCCAGCGTGGTCTTGAGGTTCGGCAGACCGCGCGCCGCGGCCTCGGTCTGCCAGTTCTCCGAGTAGCCGTCACCGTTGAACACCACCGCGCCGTGCTCGGTGATGATGTCGGTGAGCAGTGTCTGCACGGCCGAGTCGAAGTCGGTGCCGTCCGCGACCGCCTGCTCCAGCACCGTCGCCATGTGATCCAGCGAGTCGGCCATGATCGTGTTCAGCACGATCATCGGCACGTTGATGGTCTGTCCCGAGCCCGGGGCCCGGAACTCGAAGCGGTTGCCGGTGAACGCGAACGGGCTGGTGCGGTTGCGGTCGCCGGGATCGGTCGGCAGCACCGGCAGGGTGTCCACCCCGATGAGCATCGAGCCCTTGCCCTTGGACGACGTCGCCGCGCCCTTGGCGATCTGCTCGAAGACGTCGGCGAGTTGGTCGCCGAGGAAGATCGAGATGATCGCCGGCGGAGCCTCGTTGGCACCCAGCCGATGGTCGTTGGTGGCCGAGGCCACCGACACCCGCAGCAGGCCGGCGTACTTGTGCACGGCGCGGATGACGGCGGCGCAGAACACCAGGAACTGGGCGTTCTCGTGCGGGGTGTCCCCCGGCACCAACAGGCTGCCGAACTGCGCGTTGCCCATCGAGAAGTTGACGTGCTTGCCCGACCCGTTAACGCCGGCGAACGGCTTCTCGTGGAACAGGCACTCCATGCCGTGCTTCTTGGCGATGTTGCGGAACACCGTCATCAGCAGCTGTTGGTGGTCGGCGGCGATGTTGGCCCGCTCGAACATCGGGGCGATCTCGAACTGTCCGGGCGCGACCTCGTTGTGCCGCGTCTTGGCGGGGATGCCGAGCTTGAACAGCTCCCGCTCGGTGTCCATCATGAACGCCAGCACGCGGTCGGGGACGGACCCGAAGTAGTGGTCGTCGAACTCCTGGCCCTTGGGCGGCTTGGCGCCGAACAACGTGCGGCCGGCGTTGATCAGGTCCGGACGGGCCAGGAAGAAGTGCCGGTCGACCAGGAAGTACTCCTGCTCGGGACCGCAGAACGACACGATGCAGTCGAAATCGCTGTGCCCGAACAGTTTTAGGATGCGCTCGGCCTGTGCGCCCATCGCCTGCTGACTGCGCAGCAGCGGGGTCTTGTAGTCCAGCGCCTCGCCGGTCATCGACACGAAAACCGTTGGGATGCACAGCGTGTTGCCGTTGGGGTTCTCCAGGATGTAGGCCGGGCTGGTGACGTCCCAGCCCGTGTAGCCGCGCGCCTCGAAGGTGCTGCGCAGGCCGCCCGACGGGAAGCTGGAGGCGTCCGGCTCGCCCTGGATGAGGGTCTTGCCGGCGAACTCGGCCAGAGTCTGACCGTCCGACACCGGCTCGAGGAAGCTGTCGTGCTTCTCGGCGGTCAGGCCGGTCATCGGATAGAAGACGTGCGCGTAGTGCGTTGCGCCCTTGGACAGCGCCCAGTCCTTCATCGCCGAGGCGACGGCGTCGGCGACCGCGGGGTCCAGCTTGGCGCCCTTCTCGATGGTCGCGACGACGGACTTGTACACCGACTTGGGCAGCCGCAACTGCATCTCGGCCTTGGTGAAGACGTTCGATCCGAAGATCTCGCCGGGCGCCTCACCCGGGACGAAGCTGATCGCCGGCGGCACGTACGCCTCGACGTTGTTGATCGCTTGCAAACGGACTGCGTTACCGCTCATGGGGTTCCTCTTCGCTGCGTGACCGCGTCTTCGACGCACGGACCAATCGACCGGCCCACGGTAGAGAGCTTGGATTCCGGCGGTGTTACGTGCGCGTCACCAGCAGAATGCGGGGCGCCAGCGGTTG
>CAZTAA010000004.1:33018-90000 GCA_964611465.1 uncultured Mycobacterium sp.
GGAGGCGTTTCGCAACTCTGTTATATGGTCTAATCTGTCCGTTAAGTCGTCTAATCTGCACGGCCGGGGGACGAGGCGGAACCACAGACCAACGGTGCGGAGTGTGCGATGTTCAAAGTCTTGAAGAAGCTCTGGATTCCGCTCGTCATCGTCGTCGTGGTCGCCGTCGCGTCGTTCCTGGTGGTCCGCATCCGCGGCTACTTCGGCCACGACTTCAACTCCGGAACCACCTACGCCGCCGCCGACGACGTCAAACCGTTCAACCCCAAGGTCGTCACCTACGAGATCTTCGGCGTCCCCGGCGCCACCGCCGACATCAACTACCTGGACCTGGACGCCAAGCCGCAGCGCGTCGACGGGGCGACGCTGCCGTGGTCGCTCACGCTGTCCACCACGGCACCCGGCGTGATGCCCAACATCGTCGCGCAGGGTGACGGCGACACCATCAGCTGCCGGATCACCGTCGACGACGAGGTCAAGGACGAGAACAGCACCACCGGCGTGAACGCCCAGACCTTCTGTCTGGTGAAGAACGCATGACCCAGGCGGGCAACCAAGGCTCCGCCGTCTCGACGGAGGTCCTCGAACCCGTCGGGCATCGGCGCCGCGAGGGCATCCCGCGCTGGATCCGTCATCTAGCGCTGCCGATCATCCTCGGCTGGATCGCCATCACCGCCGTCCTCAACATCGCCATCCCCCAGTTGGAAGTGGTCGGCCAGCAACGCACCGTGTCGCAGAGCCCGCAGGACGCGCCGTCGGTGGTCGCGATGAAGCGCATCGGGCACGTGTTCAACGAGTTCCACTCCGACAGCTCGGTCATGATCGTCCTGGAAGGCGATCAGCCCCTCGGCGACGAGGCGCACCGGTACTACGACGAGATCATCCGGAAGCTGCTCGCCGACACCAAACACGTTGAGCACGTTCAGGACTTCTGGAGCGACCCGCTGACCGCGGCCGGATCGCAGAGCAACGACGGCAAGGCCGCCTACGTCCAGGTCTACCTGAGCGGCAATCAAGGCGAGTCGCTGGCCAACGAATCGGTCGAGGCCGCGCAGAAGATCGTCGCTGACGTGCCGGCGCCGCCCGGCATCAAGGCCTACGTCACCGGTCCGGCTGCGCTGCAGGCCGACATGCACATCGCCGGTGACCGCAGCCTGAAGTTGATCACCGGCATCACCTTCGGCGTCATCATCGTGATGCTGCTGCTGATCTACCGGTCGATCGTCACCACGTTCCTCGCGATCGCCATGGTGGGCATCGAGCTCGCGGTGGCGCGCGGTGTAGTCGCCGCGCTGGCCCACTACGAGATCATCGGGCTGTCGACGTTCGCCGTGAACCTGCTCACGATGGTCGCGATCGCGGCCTCGACGGACTACGTGATCTTCCTGTTCGGCCGCTACCAGGAAGCCCGCGAGCACGGCGAGGACCGAAACTCCGCCTACTACACGATGTTCCACGGAACCGCGCACGTCGTCTTGGGCTCCGGTCTGACCATCGCGGGCGCCACCTTCTGCCTGCACTTCACCCGGCTGCCGTACTTCCAGACCCTCGGCGTTCCGATGGCGATCGGCATGGTCGTCATCATCGTCGCCGCGCTGACCCTTGGTCCGGCGGTGGTGACCGTGGCCGGCAGGCTGGGCGCACTCGATCCCAAACGGAAGATGCGCACCCGCGGCTGGCGACGGGTCGGGACCGTGGTGGTGCGCTGGCCCGGACCGATCCTGGTGGGCGCGACCGCCCTGTCGCTCGTCGGGCTGCTGGCGATCCCGGGCTACCGGACCGACTACAACGAACGTCACTACCTACCGGACGACATCCCGGCCAACATCGGCTACGCCGCGGCGGACCGGCACTTCTCCGCGTCGCGGCTCAACCCCGAGTTGCTGATGATCGAGACCGATCACGATATGCGCAACCCGGCCGACTTCCTCGTCATCGACAAGATCGCCAAGTCCATCTTCCGTGTCCCGGGCGTCTCCCGGGTCCAGGCCATCACCCGTCCGCTGGGCACACCGATCGAGCACACCTCGATTCCGTTCCAGATCGGCATGCAGGGCGTGACCCAGAAGATGAACCAGAAGTACATGGACAACTCGATGGCCAGCATGCTCGAGCAGGCCGGCCGGATGCAGGAAACCATCGACACGATGGAGAAGATGAACGCCATCACCGAGCAGATGGCGGCCACCACGCACAGCATGGTCGGCAAGATGAAGGACATGACGCTGGACATCAGCGAATTGCGGGACCACATAGCCGATTTCGATGATTTCTTCCGGCCGATGCGGAATTACTTCTACTGGGAGCCGCACTGCTTCGACATCCCGGCCTGCTGGGCGATCCGGTCGATCTTCGACACCCTCGACGGCATCGACACGATGACCGACGACATCCAGCAGCTGCTGCCGGACATGGAGCGCCTGGACACCCTCATGCCGCAGATGGTCAAGCTCATGCCTCAGATGGTCGACACCATGCGGACCATGAAGACCATGATGCTGACGATGTACCAGACGCAGAACGGCATGCAGGAACAGCTGAAGGCGTTGCAGGACAACTCAAGCGCCATGGGTGAGGCCTTCGACGCGTCGAAGAACGACGACTCGTTCTACCTGCCGCCGGAGGCTTTCGAGAACCCCGAATTCAAGAACGGCATGAAGCAGTTCCTGTCCCCCGACGGCAAAGCCGTGCGGTTCATCATCAGCCATGAGGGCGATCCGATGTCGCCCGAGGGCGTCGCCCTGATCGAACCAATCCTGCATGCCGCCAAGGACGCGATGAAGGGCACCCCGCTGGAGGGCTCCAAGATCTACCTCGCCGGCACCGCGGCCACCTTCAAGGACATGCAGGAGGGCTCGAACTGGGACCTGCTGATCGCCGGAATCTCCGCGCTGGCACTGATTTTCATCATCATGCTGATCATCACCCGCGCCGTGATCGCCTCGGCCGTGATCGTCGGCACCGTGACGTTGTCACTGGGCACGTCGTTCGGGCTGTCGGTGCTGTTGTGGCAACACCTGCTGGGTCATTCACTGCACTGGATGGTGCTAGCGATGTCGGTCATCATCCTGCTGGCTGTCGGATCCGACTACAACCTGCTGCTGGTGGCCCGGTTCAAGGAGGAGATCCACGCCGGGCTCAACACCGGCATCATCCGGGCGATGGCGGGGTCGGGTTCGGTGGTCACGTCGGCGGGCCTGGTGTTCGCCTTCACCATGGCGACCATGGCCATCAGCGATCTGAAAGTCATTGCGCAGGTGGGAACTACGATCGCGATCGGTCTGCTGTTCGACACCCTGGTCATCCGGTCGTTCATGACCCCGTCGATCGCGGCGTTGCTGGGCCGCTGGTTCTGGTGGCCACAACGGGTCAGCACACACGCGGCCCGGACCGCCCGCCCCGAACCAGAACCGGAGCCCATCACCGCCTGATCTATCGAGCCCATCACCGCCTGATCTATTCAGCATCAGCTGCGACGGCTACTCGCACTTCCTCGCAGTGGCTACTGAACAGATCGAGGAATCACCAGTTCCAGATGTTCCAGTCGTCCGGGTAGCTCCCGCAGACGTCGGTGGTGTGCGCCGCGACGCCCTTGTTGTTGAAGAACAGCTTCGCCCAGTTGGGCCACTTCCAGGCCATCGACTCGAAGAACGCGTTGGTGGCGGTGTCCTCCGAGTACTGCCGCCGGCCGGCGTAGTCCAGCGAGAAGAACCAGTTGATCCGGTCGCGGGCACCCTGCTGGACGTCGGCCGGCTTGTTCTTGTAGTCGATCATGTACCGCTGGAAGTAGATGGGCTCGACATCGCGGGCGGCCATCATGATCTGCTGCGCGGTGCACGGCGTCTTGAGGATGCGGTTCGGGATCGGGTAGTCGTCGGTGGCGTCGGCCGAGGCGACACCGGGGACGGCCAGCACGCCGGCGCCGACGGCGAGCGCGGCGATGGTTTGAGTCAGGCGCTTGCGGACCATGGTGTCACTCCTAGCCGGGGATCTCGGCGGATCCGGAATTGACCGATGCGCGTTGCAGCACGGGCAACTGGTCGGGGCAGTACGTCGCGATCGCCAGGCCCAGGAACTGCCAGGTCTGCGCCTCGGTCGAATGCCGGTCGAGTTGGTTGGCCACGAAATGCTGCGACGCGTAGGCGTCGTGGTCGACGCCGCGTTGCAGGCGCTCGCAGGAAATCTTGGCGATCCAGGCGTTGAAGTCACGCTGCCCGTAGATGCCGAAGGTGTGCAGGGTGTTCGCGAAATCCGTGTCGACGTCGGCGTGGGCCGTCGCCGGCACCGCGAACGACAGCGCGACGGCGGCCGACAGCGCCAGTATCGATCGGTTCCGGAACGAGGGTCGCCGCATGAAGAGATCTTAGCTCGTCTAACGCTGTTCCGGTGCCGCGGGCCCGGTATCGGGGCATACGCTTGACCACATGGGCCGCCGCCGACACCCTGAACAGGACATCGACGCCGACTTCGACGAGCACTCCCTCGTCACCACCGAGGCCGAACACGAAGCCGCCGGAGTCAGGGCCGTCATGGTCGCACTGCAGCGCGGGCTCACCGAGATGGGGCCGCTGCGGACCACCGCCGCGCTGGCCCGGGTCAACCAGCGGCACGGCTTCGACTGCCCCGGCTGCGCATGGCCGGAAGAACCCGGCGGCCGCAAGCTGGCCGAGTTCTGCGAGAACGGCGCGAAAGCCGTCGCCGAGGAGGCCACCAAGCGCACCGTCACCCCGGAGTTCTTCGCCCGCCACCCGGTAGCCGAACTGGCCGACAAACCCGAGTACTGGCTGTCCCAGCAGGGCCGGCTGACCCATCCGATGGTGCTGCATCCCGGCGACACCCACTACCGCCCCATCGCCTGGGATCAGGCGTACCAGCTGATCGCCGAGCATCTGCAGGCACTGGCCGCACCGGACGAGGCGTGCTTCTACACCTCGGGACGCACCAGCAACGAGGCCGCGTTCCTGTACCAGCTGTTCGTCCGCAGCTACGGCACGAACAATCTGCCGGACTGTTCCAACATGTGCCACGAGTCCTCGGGCACCGCGCTGACCGAATCGATCGGCATCGGCAAGGGCTCGGTGACGGTCCTCGATCTCGAGCACGCCGACTGCATCGTCATCGCCGGACAGAACCCCGGAACCAACCATCCGCGCATGTTGTCGGTGCTGGAGAAGGCGAAAGCCAACGGCGCCAAGATCATCGCGGTCAATCCGCTGCCCGAGGCGGGCCTGATCCGGTTCAAGGATCCGCAGACGGTGCGCGGCGTGCTGGGCGACGGTGTGCCGATCGCCGACGAGTTCGTGCAGATCCGCATCGGCGGCGACATGGCGCTGTTCGCCGGACTGGGCCGGCTGCTGCTCGAGGCCGACGACGAGGCTCCCGGCACCGTGGTGGACCGCGACTTCGTCGCCGAGCACTGCGCCGGCTTCGAGGAATACGAAAAGCAATCGCGCGCAGTCGATCTGGACACCGTCGTGGCGGCCTCCGGCATTTCGAGGGACCAGTTGCAGCGGGTGGCGGACATGCTCATCGCATCGCAGCGCACCGTGATCTGCTGGGCGATGGGGCTGACCCAGCAGCGCCATGCCGTGGCCACCATCGGCGAAGCGACGAACCTGCTGCTGATGCGCGGGATGATCGGCAAGCCCGGCGCCGGCGTGTGTCCGGTGCGCGGACACTCCAATGTGCAGGGCGACCGCACCATGGGCATCTGCGAGAAGATGCCCGAGCCGTTCCTCGCCGCTCTCGACGACCGCTTCGGCATCCGGACGCCCCGCGAACACGGGTACGACACGGTGGACGCGATCCGCGCTATGCGCGACGGGCGGGCGTCGGTGTTCATCGGGATGGGCGGCAACTTCGTGTCGGCCACGCCGGACACCGAGGTCACCGAGGCCGCCCTGCGCAACTGCGCGCTGACCGTGCAGATCTCCACCAAGCTCAATCGCAGCCACCTGGTGCACGGCCGCACGGCGCTCATCCTGCCGACCTTGGGCCGCACCGACCGCGACATCCAGGCGGGCGGCAAACAGCTTGTCTCCGTTGAGGATTCGATGTCGATGGTGCACCTGTCCCGCGGCAGCCTCAAGCCGCCCAGCGATCAGTTGCGCAGCGAGGTGGCGATCGTGTGCCAGCTTGCGCGCGCGGTGCTCGGCGGCGCCCACCCGGTACCGTGGGAACGGTTCACCGCCGACTACGACGCGATCCGGGACGCCATCGCCGACGTGGTGCCCGGCTGCGCGGACTACAACGCCCGGGTGCGCCGGCCCGACGGTTTCCAACTCCCCCACCCGCCGCGCGATGCCCGCGAGTTTCCCACGCACACCGGAAAGGCCAACTTCTCGGTCGAGCCGCTGAGCTGGGTGCCGGTCCCGGCGGGCCGACTGGTGCTGCAGACCCTGCGCAGCCACGACCAGTACAACACCACGATCTACGGGCTCGATGACCGTTACCGCGGGATCAAGGGCGGCCGGCGGGTGGTGTTCGTCAATCCCGACGACATCGCCGCGCTCCGACTCGCCGCGGGCGAGCGGGTGGACCTGGTGTCGGAGTTCCGGGGCGGCGACGGCGACGTCGAGGAGCGGCGCGCGAAGGACTTTCTGGTGGTGCCGTATCCGACACCGGCCGGCAACGCGGCGGCCTACTACCCCGAGACCAATCCGCTGATCCCGCTGGATCACACCGCCGCCAAGTCCAACACCCCGGTGTCCAAGGCGGTGGTGATCCGGCTGGAACCGGTGCGGAGCACCGCATGGGCCGGGTAACCGCCCGGCGGCCCGCGATACGGCTCGCCACCGACACCGCCACCCGGCGTCCAGAGACCCTGGTGGTCGAAGAGCCCCTGGAGATACGGCTGAACGGCAGCGCGCTGACTGTCACCATGCGCACCCCCGGATCGGACGTCGAACTGGCACACGGGTTTCTGCTCACCGAAGGCATCATCGGCCGTCGCGCCGATGTACGCACCGCGCGGTACTGCCTCGGCGACGGCGAGGACGGCCTGAACACCTACAACGTGCTCGACGTGACGCTGGCGCCGGACGTGCCGATGCCCGCGACGGACCTGCGGCGGAACTTCTACACGACTTCGTCGTGCGGCGTGTGCGGCAAGGCGTCCCTGGATGCCGTGACGACCAGCAGTCGGCACTCCCCGGGCGACGACCCGACCGTCGTCACGACCGACAATCTGCTCGCACTGCCCGATCGATTGCGTTCGGCGCAAAAGGTTTTCGCCAGCACCGGCGGACTGCACGCGGCCGGTCTTTTCACCGCCGACGGCGACTTACTGGTGGCGCGCGAGGACATCGGCCGGCACAACGCCGTCGACAAGGTCATCGGCTGGGCGCTGGAACAGAACCGGATCCCGTCGTCGGGAACCGTGTTGATGGTCAGCGGCCGGGCGTCGTTCGAACTCACGCAGAAGGCGGTGATGGCCGGGATCCCGATCATGGCCGCGGTGTCGGCGCCGTCGTCGCTGGCGGTGGATCTGGCCACGCAGTCGGGTCTCACGCTGGTGGGGTTCTTGCGCGGGGACTCGATGAACGTCTACAGCCGCGGCGACCGGGTCAAGCAATAGCCGGGTCGCCGATCTATTGAGCAACCCTTGCGACGCCCACTCGCATTTTGTCGCGGTGGCCGCTGAGCAGATGCCGGAACTACGCGCTCTTATCCCGGCGCTCGGAACGCGACGGCTTGCGCGGCACGATGGTCGGCAACACGTTGTCCTGCACGGTCTCCTTGGTGACGACCACCTTGGCGACGTCGTCGCGGCTGGGGATGTCGTACATCACCGGCAGCAGGACTTCCTCCATGATGGCGCGCAGGCCGCGGGCGCCGGTGCCGCGGTGGATGGCCTGATCGGCGATGGCCTCCAGCGCGTCGTCGGTGAACTCCAGTTCCACGCCGTCCATCTCGAACAGCCGGGTGTACTGCTTCACCAGGGCGTTCTTCGGCTCCGACAGGATCTTGACGAGCGATTCCTTGTCCAGGTTGGTCACCGAGGCCACCACCGGCAGCCGGCCGATGAACTCGGGGATCAACCCGAACTTGATCAGGTCCTCGGGCATGACCTCGGCGAAGTGGTCGGCGGTGTCGATGTCGGCCTTGGAGTGCACCTCGGCGCCGAAGCCCAGACCGCGCTTGCCGATCCGGTCGGAGACGATCTTCTCCAGCCCGGCGAACGCACCCGCGACGATGAACAGCACGTTGGTGGTGTCGATCTGGATGAACTCCTGATGCGGATGCTTGCGGCCGCCCTGCGGCGGGACCGAGGCCTGGGTGCCCTCCAGGATTTTCAGCAGCGCCTGCTGAACGCCCTCACCGGAGACGTCCCGGGTGATCGACGGGTTCTCGCTCTTGCGGGCGATCTTGTCGACCTCGTCGATGTAGATGATGCCCGTCTCGGCGCGCTTGACGTCGTAGTCGGCGGCCTGGATCAGCTTGAGCAGGATGTTCTCGACGTCCTCGCCGACGTAGCCGGCCTCGGTCAGCGCCGTCGCATCCGCGATGGCGAACGGGACGTTGAGCATCTTGGCCAGCGTCTGGGCCAGATAGGTCTTGCCACAGCCCGTCGGGCCCAGCATCAGGATGTTGGACTTGGCCAGCTCCACCGGCTCGGCCGAGCGCGACTCCCGGCCCTTCTCCCCAGCCTGGATGCGCTTGTAGTGGTTGTAGACGGCCACGGCCAGCGTGCGCTTGGCGGTGTCCTGGCCGATGACGTAGCTCTCCAGGAACTCGCGGATCTCAGCCGGCTTGGGCAGTTCGTCGAGCTTGACGTCGTCGGCGTCGGCGAGTTCTTCTTCGATGATCTCGTTGCACAGGTCGATGCACTCGTCGCAGATGTACACGCCGGGGCCGGCGATGAGCTTCTTCACCTGCTTCTGGCTCTTCCCGCAGAACGAGCACTTCAGCAGGTCACCGCCGTCTCCGATGCGCGCCATGGTGGTGGGTCCTACTTCCTTCGCCGTCGTCTTCGATCGTTGCCAGAGGGTCTGTATCGAGGTGTCTGACCCGACGCTACCCGCTTGCTCATCGACGGTGCGACCGATAGGAGCGAATAGCGCCGGTGGTATTCGTGCGTGTGGTGAACATATCGCCTGACGCCGCCCGCGTCGCTGTGGAACGCGCCACTGTGTTTCGGGCGTGTCGCCGCCGTTACCCAACCGAGAGGCACCGACCCGCGGGGAAACGGCGATCGCGCAGCTGCGTCGTGGTGTTCGCCGTCCCCCACGATACCGTGCTGATCGGCCGTGCGGGCTGGGCCGCCGACCGGGCTCAGGCGTTCTGCGCCGAAAGTTTCCGGTACTCCAGCACGGTGTCGATGATCCCGTACTCCTTGGCGTCGGCCGCGGTCAGGATCTTGTCGCGGTCGGTGTCCTTGCGGATCACGGCCGCATCCTTGCCGGTGTGGCGGGCCAGCGTCTCCTCCATCAGGGTCCGCATCCGCTCGATCTCGGCGGCCTGGATCTCCAGGTCGGAGAACTGGCCCTGGATCACCCCGCCGAGCGACGGCTGGTGGATGAGCACCCGGGCGTTGGGCAGCGCCAGGCGCTTGCCCGGGGTGCCGGCCGCCAGCAGCACGGCCGCGGCCGAGGCCGCCTGGCCCAGGCAGACCGTCTGGATGTCGGCGCGCACGTACTGCATGGTGTCGTAGATCGCCATCAGCGAGGTGAACGAGCCACCCGGGGAGTTGATGTACATGGTGATGTCACGGTCGGGATCCAGGGACTCCAGCACCAGCAGCTGCGCCATGATGTCGTTCGCCGAGGCGTCGTCGACCTGCACGCCGAGGAAGATGATGCGCTCCTCGAAGAGCTTGTTGTACGGGTTGGACTCCTTGACGCCCCAGCTCGAGTGCTCGATGAAGGACGGCAGGATGTAGCGCGCCTGGGGCGCCAAGCGGGGGTCAGTGGAATCAGGCATTGGAGAGTCCGTTCACGTGGGCGCGGGTGATGATGTGGTCGACGAAGCCGTACTCGAGCGCCTCCTGGGCGGTGAACCAGCGGTCACGGTCGGAGTCGGCCTCGATGCGCTCGATCGGCTGGCCGGTGAACTCGGCGTTGAGCCGGAACATCTCCTTCTTGATCAGCGCGAACTGCTCGGCCTGGATGGCAATGTCGGCCGCACCGCCGGTGATGCCGCCCAGCGGCTGGTGCATCAGGATGCGGGCGTGCGGCAGCGCGAACCGCTTGCCCTTGGCGCCCGCGGCCAGCAGGAACTCGCCCATCGAGGCGGCCATGCCCATCGCGTAGGTGGCGACGTCGCACGGCGCGAGCACCATGGTGTCGTAGATCGCCATGCCCGCGCTCACCGAACCGCCCGGCGAGTTGATGTAGAGGTTGATGTCCTTGGTCGGGTCCTCGGCGGCCAACAGCAGGATCTGCGCACACAGCCGGTTGGCGATGTCGTCGTCGACCTGGGTCCCCAGGAAGATGATCCGCTCGGCGAGCAGCCGCTCATAGACCGAGTCCGTGAGGTTCAGGCCCATTGACCCGGAACGCATGTCAGTCACGACGGGTTACCTGCTTTCTCGTGTGTGGTGCCACCGACACTAACCAACGCATCGCGACGCGGACGCGTCAGGACATGCGCTTTCGCTCACAGCTTCACTCGTCGTCGGCGGCGGCCTCGGCGGACTCGTCGGCGGTCTGGCCTTCGGCGACCTCGGTGTCGAGTTCGATATCGGAGATGAGCGCTTCGCCGTCGTCGGTCGAGCCGAAGAACTCGCTGGTGTCGATCACCGCGCCGTCGCTGTCGGTGACGGTGGCGGCCTCGACCACCGCGGCCACGGCCAGGCCCCGGCGCACGTCGGCGAACATCGTCGGCAGCTGGTTGTTCTGCTGCAGCAGCTGGATCAGCTGCTGGGGTTCGATGCCGTACTGGCGCGACATGAGCATCAGCCGGTCGCTGATGTCGTTCTGGCCGACCTGGATGTCGAGGTGGTCGGCGACGGCGTCCATCAGCAGCTGGGTCTTGACGGCCTTCTCGGCGTTGCTGCGGGCGTCGGCGTCGAACTCCTCGCGCGAGCTGCCCTGTTCGGCGAGCAACTCGGCGAGGCGCTCCTCGTTGTGGTCGAGACCGTGGATGGCCTGGTGGAGGGTCTCGTCCACCTGCGCCTGGACGATCTTCTCCGGCAGCGGCACCTCGGTCTGCTCGAGCAGCGTCTCGATGGCCGCATCGCGGATCTGCTCGGCCTGCTGAATGCTCTTGAACCGCTTGACCTGATCGGTCAGGTTCTCCTTGAGCTCGCCGATGGTGTCGAACTCGCTGGCCAACTGAGCGAACTCGTCGTCGGCCTCGGGCAGCTCACGCACCTTGACCGAACCGACGGTCACGGTCACCTCCGCGTCCTTACCGGCGTGCGGGCCGGCGACCAGCTTGGTGGTGAAGGTCTTGGTCTCCCCGGAGGTCATGCCCACCAGCGCGTCGTCGAGGCCCTCGATCAGCTGACCGGAGCCCACCTCGTGGGACAGGCCCTCGGTCTTGGCTTCCGGGACGTCCTCGCCGTCCACGGTGGCCGACAGGTCGACGGACACGAAGTCGCCGCTCTCCACCGGACGCTCGACACCGGTCAGCGTGCCGAACCGGGCCCGCAGCGTGTCCAGTTCCTTTTCGACGTCCTCGTCACCCACCACGACCGGGTCGACGGTGATCTTCAGTGCGCTCAGGTCGGGCAGCGTGATCTGGGGCCGGACGTCGACCTCGGCGGTGAAGACCAGTTCCTGGCCGTCCTCGAGCTTGGTGATGTCGATCTCGGGCTGGCCCAGCGGTTTGACGTCGGTCTCGCTGACCGCCTGGCTGTAGCGGCCCGGCAGCGCGTCGTTGACGACCTGCTCGAGCACGGCACCGCGGCCGACGCGGGCCTCCAGCAGCTTGCGCGGCGCCTTGCCGGGACGGAAGCCGGGCAGCCGGATCTGCTTGGCCAGCTGTTTGAACGCGCGCTCGAAATCTGGCTCGAGCTCGTCGAAAGGGACCTCCACGTTGAGGCGCACCCGGGTGGGGCTCAGCTGTTCGACGGTGCTCTTCACTGGTACTCCTTGAACGTCAGCGGGGTGGGTGTGCTCAGTCGGGGTGACAGGATTTGAACCTGCGGCCTTCCGCTCCCAAAGCGGATGCGCTACCAAGCTGCGCTACACCCCGTGCTGTATCGATCGCGCCCGCGATCCTACGGCCCGAGCCCAGCTCAGCCTCAATCGAGGTGTTGCGATCCGGACTTCGCGAGGTCCGATTGGTATCGATCCCGGCAGCCCCGGTACATTTGTGCTCGCGCAACAGCACGCGGGCGTAGCTCAATGGTAGAGCCCTAGTCTTCCAAACTAGCTACGCGGGTTCGATTCCCGTCGCCCGCTCCGAATGACCTCACCGGCCCTCGCGGCAGCACGGCCGATGATGCGGCAGTGACGAACGCCGCGCAACCCCGGGCGACCCTGGTCGGTCGCTGCCGCTCCCCGGCAACAAGCCCACGGCCGTGTAGTTTTGGCAAATTGCGTCGCCGATCCCGTGGCGAACGCGCCGCGGGTCCTTCGATGTTGATGGCCGAGGGCATCTAGGTTCACCGAACTCGGACGGCGTGCCGGTCTCACCCACCTGCCCGACATACGACCAGCTAATCGGTGCGGCTGGCTTTTCGCAGTTCAACGAGCGCGCCTCAGCATGATACCGATCACTCTCGCCGCGATTCCGTCGCGTGTGCCCCCCGCGACGCGAGCAGCCGCGACACGGTTTGGTTCGCATACTGGAGTAAGTGACTACGCGTCTTCCGCGCGTCACTTGACAGTCGTATCAGCAAACCTTAGATTTCGGTGTGGCGAACCTGTCAACTTACTGAGTGACGGGCTCATTACCCGCAACTACCCCAGGGGGGCATCAACCATGGCACGCCATTCCAAGAAAGTCGCTCGATCTGCATCGATGCGCGCATATCTGACTGCTGGGGTAACCGCGGGCGCCACCAGCATCGCCATGGCGGGCATCGGCGCGTTGTCGCTCCTCGACAACCAGACGCCCGCATCGGTCAGCTACGAGGTCCGACTGGCCTCCGAGGATTGCGTCATCGGCGCGGCTGACTGTGCAACCGGCGGCGGGGGCACCGTTGTCGCCGCAGCCGCGGTCAGTGCCGCCGATGCGAACGGCACCTCGAGGCCGATGATTGGACCGGGCGGTTGGCTGTTCGGCGACGGCCTTAACGCCGCCCAGAACTGCAGCGGTTCCGCCTGCAACGGTGGCGACGGCGGCCTCTTTGGCGGCGACGGCGGTGACGGCGCCAACGGCGGCAAGGGAGGCAACGCCTACGGCTGGTTCAACAACGGCGGAGACGGGGGCAACGGGGTCGACGCCAAATACGACAACACCGCAGGTAAGAAGCTCTCCGCTGCCACCGCCGGTGGTGACGGCGGCAACGGGGGACTGTTCGGCAAGGGCGGCAAGGGGGGCAACGGCGGCAACGACACCAACAAGTTGGCGTCCGGAGCAACGGGTGGTACCAAGGCCGACGGTGGCGATGGCGGCGCCGGCGGTAGCGGCTTCGTCGGCGGCAAGGGCGGCGACGGCGGAGTGGCCGTCTCCGACAAAGGCGACGCGTACGGCGGTGACGGCGGCCAGGGCGGATATGCGCCGTCCGGAACGGGCGGAGAAGGCGGCAAGGGCGGAGACGCCACGGCCGTCGGAAATTCCGATGCCTACGGCGGCTCGGGTGGCGACGGTGGCGACACCAACAATGGCCGCGGCGGCTTGGGCGGCGACGGCGGCGACGCCTTCGCCAAGGACGGCGAGGCAACCGGCGGCGACGGCGGCCGCGGCGGCGATTCAGAGGTCGTTGATACCTGGAGCGGTAACTCCGTGCCCGGCTTCTTCGGAGCAGGCGGCAAGGGGGGCAACGGCGGAGACGGCACCTCGACCAATGAATCCGACGCCGACGGTGGGTCGGGTGGAGCCGCCGGTTCCGGCGGATACCTAGGGCCCAGCGGAAGTCCCGGCGAGGACGGCGCCGCACATGGCGCAGGTGCGCCAGCTGCCGCCACTCCTGCCGACTAGCGGCACTGACAACGCCTCGGACTACGCGCTACACGGGCGTCGACCTTCTGGTCGGCGCCCGTGTGTGTTTCGCGCGAGCCGGTGGAAAGTGTTGTGGTTCAAGTCGTTATCCGTGCCAGCGGCCAAGGGGTTACCAAACCTCGGGCTATGATCGCCTCGTGTCGGAGACAGAATCCAGTCAGTCACCCAACCCAATCGCTTCAGGCTGGATGGCTGCAGCCGCTCTGCTGTTGTCGGTTGTCGCTGTGGCCGTTGCCATCTGGTCGGTCACCCGCTCGCCGGACACGCCCAACGAAACAGCAACGACGCCGACATCGGTCACCGCCGGCAAAGAACCCGTCCCGGCCGAACAGCCGGCTCAGGCCAAGACCCGGATCTGCGAGGCGTTCGAAACGGTCCGGAACGCACTGACGTTGCAGTCGAACAAGGATCTCGGGAACGATCCGGCGGCCGTGAGCGCGGTTGCCGCGAACGCCCGCCTCGCCGCCCTGGGCGGGGGTCAATACCTGCTGTCAAAATTGGACGGCGCGGTGTCCGCCGAACTCTCCGATGCGGTCCGCTCTTTTGCCAACGAACTGCAGGACGTCGGGATGCAACAGCTATCCGGCACCAGCGGCGACGATCCGGCGCAAGTCAAGCGGATGAACGATGCTCAGGCCACCGCCACGCGGATCACCGAGCTCTGCAAATAAGAACGGCGGTCGTCGTCGGCTCGCTCAGACCGCGATGGTCGGCGGGGGCACGGCTTTGATCCCGACGGCGTCGAAAGCCGCTGCGATTGCGGCCTGCTGGGCGCCGGTGAAATTCATCGCCCCTGCCGCGCTGAGCACCGCGGCCCGGCCGTCGACGAACTTCGCGGACGTGCTGAGCCGGTAGATCGCCCGGTAGAACAACTCGGCCCACTGAGCCGTCGTGATGGCACTGGTGGCCGGATCGGTGATCATCTTGTACGCGGCGTAGCTGAAGATCGTGCTGTTGATGTGCTCGCCGCCGTCGTCACCGCTGCCGGTGTAGCGGTTGGCGTAGTTCGTGCGGTACGCACCATAGGACGTGACGATCGACGCCGGGTCGGCGAGATTTCGCACCGCCCCGCCCGGGAATGTCGAGTCCTCCCCGATGAGCCATTTGGCCGAACCGGTCTTGCCCTCGATGAGGCTGCCGAGGATGTCGGCGAAGGCCTCGTTGAGGGCGCCGGACTCCCCCGAGCCGAGCGCCGATGCGCCGAGGACGGAACTCACGACGGCGTGGGTGTACTCATGCCCGACGACGTCTTCGGCCGCCCCCAGGTTGGCGCCGTTGCCGAAGACGAACTGCTTGATGGTCGGATCCCAGTACGCGTTGTTGTACGCGGCGGCGAACAGGGACGTGGGGTTGTAGCCGATGCTGACCTTCACCGCCGCACCCTTGCCGTCGAAGGACTTCAGGCCCAGCACGGTCTGGTAGTAGTCGAACACCGCCTCGGCGTTCGCGAACGCGGAAACCGCGGCGGTGTCCCACCCGCCGGAGCCCCGCTGGACGACGGAGCCGGGGAGCGCCGGCCCGCCGAACCCGAACCACGAGTAGTCCGTCTTGTAGGCCGTGATGTTGCGAACGTCGTCGACGAGCGAATAGCTGGTGAAGATGAACCAGACCGTCGTCGTCCGATAGGTGATAGTGCGCTGCCGGCCGAGCGAGTCGGCGACGACGCCGGTCACCGCCGCGCCTTCCAGGTTGGACACCTGCACGATCACCTGGCCGGCCTTCGACCCGTTCGCGTAGAGGTACACCGTGGCCCCGCTGTCGACTCCCGAATCACCTTCTCCCGCCGCGGGTTTCGTGACGATGACTTTGACCCGCCACGCCAGTGCGGGCGCCACCTGCGAGTCGAGCGCGTAGACCACCAGGTCGTCCTGGAACGTCGATGCCGCGACGAAACCGGCCAGGGCGGCCTGGTCGGGAGTTGCGGCGGTGGCATCGAGGAGGTAGGCGGCACTGGCGAACAGGCGCGCCTCCGACTCGTCGTCGACCGCGGCGTCCGCCGTCAGGTCGACCCCGGCGGGCAGTGTCACGTAGTGGCTGAAAAGTCCTGTGACGGCGCCGTTCTCACCGACAACCAGGATCACGTCGCCGCCCAGCACCGACAATCCGGCCACGCTCTCGTTGAGCCGGTAGAACGTTTCGACGGTGCCCCCACCCTGGCCGCTCCCCGCAGTCTGGGTGATGATCGCATCGGGGCTGGCGAAATCCATTGAGGCGCCGAGCATTCCGGCCGCAGCATTCAACACGGCGGCGGCGTCGGCGGCGCCGAAGACGAGTGCGTTGGTGAACGTGCCGTCGATGACGTTGACAGCACCGCTGCTGCTCGTACCAATCGAAAGATCTTGGCGGCCTTGTAGATCCGAGAGGTTCAGGGCCGCCGGTCCGCTGCCCTGAGTCGCCGCGACTCCGGTGGGTTTGACGGACAGCGTGATCGTCTTGGTGACGGGGCCCAGCAGATCGAAGAGTCCCAGCAGACCGTGTACCTGGTGATCGTCGACGGTGATGGTGAACCGGTCGGTGCCGCCGCCGGCCGCGGTGGCGGCGTCGGGTGTGTAGGTGAAGTTGCCCAATGCGTCGACGACCACCTTGCCGTGGCCGGGTCCGGACACCACGGTGTAGGTGAGTGTCGCGTCGTCGTAGTCGCTCGCGTTGAGGCTTCCGGTGACCACTCCATCGAGACGCTGCCCCGAGGTGGTCGGGTCGGCGCTGGGCCGTTGGTTGTTGAAGACGTGCTGCAGTTCGCGCACGCCGAGCCACAGCGACTGGATCATCGCGGACACCGGCGCATCGGGAACGGGAAGGTCTTTGGCCAACGGCCCCAACCCGATCCAGGTGAGCAAGTCGGTGACGATGCCTTTCACGGTCACCCGCGGCGCGGCGGTGGCGGCGCTCACGGCGGTCACGGTGGTGGCAGTCGCCCGGGCGGGCGTGGTTTCGGTGGCTTCGGCACGAACGGCCACGGTGTCGGTGGAGACCGCGGCCGTCGTCACGACCCGCGCCGCGTGCGTGTCGGTCGACGGGTCGGCCACATCGGCCGCCGGATCGGTGGACCGGGCGACGGTGTTCGTCTGCGTCGACGGCGCGGCGTGATCGCTGGGATCGTCGGTGCCTGCCCGCGATTTCGCCGCGCTCGCGGGACGATCGCCCGGAGCCGTTACGAGAGGATCGACTGCCGCGGATGACGTCGGATCCGCCGCCGTGCCCGAACTGTCGGACGCCTCGCCGCCGGCGTCCGCGTCGGTGGTGGCCGTCGGTTCGCCGGTGGTCGATCCGGTGTTGTCGTCGGCATTGGCGTCGTCGGTGCCGGTCGTACCGGTTGGGTCGGTCGCCGGCGCGGGCTGTCGTGTCGCCTCGGGTTCGGCAACTTTGCCGGAATCGGCGGTCTGCGTCGACTCAACACCGGCGGGATTGGTGCCGTCACCGGTTGCGGAGGTACCCGAGGTGTCCGCCGAATCCGAGGGCGCGGCGAGCGCCGTCCCCTGGCCCATGGCGAGGACGGCGGCGACACTGGCCGTTGCGGCGGCCACACGTAGCAGCGGAGTGGCGGGTCGGCGACGATCACGAAGTGCCAAGCGCAACCCCCTGAGCCTGTGCACGGCGTCGCGCATGCATCTTGCACGGTGGACGTCAGCGCCGGTGTGACCGTGCGTCAATTTAGCAGATCGATTTGCCAGCACCAGCGATTTCGTTCCTGTGGGTACGCTGGGCGCCATGAATACGGGGCTGTTGATCTTGATTCTGTTGGTCGTGGCAGCCCTCGGGTTCGTCATGTTCAGCTCGTCGCGTGCGACCGGTCGCCGTACCGAGTCCTCGCTGGCCGACGCCAAGGCCGACGCGCGCCGGGTGATCGAGCGGCTCGGCGGCCAGGTCCTCAACCTCACGGGCACCGACGATGCGTCCAAACAGGCGCTGGCGGATGCGTCGGAGCGCTTCACCGCGGCGTCGTCGCAGATCGAACAGGCCACCACGGCCAAGCAGGCGATGCTGGCCAAGGAAAGCGCGCTGGAGGGCCTGTACTACGTCCGCGCCGCGCGCACCGCGATGGGCATGGATCCCGGTCCCGAACTGGAAACGCTGACCGGGCAGAAATCGGCCGGCACCGTGACCGAGGACCGTCGCGTGCAGTTCGAGGGCCGGGAGGTCGAGGCCTCGCCGGTGCCGTCACCGCGCACCCCGAACTACTACCCCGGCGGCCGGGTCGCCGGTCGCCCGGTGCCCGCCGGCTGGTACTCCGAGCCGTGGTGGAAGCCGGCGTTGACGGCCGGTGCGTGGGGCCTGGGTTCGGTGTTGCTGTTCGACGCGATGTTCTCCGGCATGCACGGTGTCGGCTATGACGCGAACGCATTCGAGAGCGGCTACGGCTCGGGCTTCGACCAGGGCTATGACGCCGGTTTCGATCAGGGCCTCGACGCCGGGCAGGGCGACTACGGGGACGCCGGCGGCGGGTGGGACGGCGGCGGTGGCGGAGACGGCGGCGGCTGGTTCGGCGGTGACGGAGGCGACTTCGGCGGCGGGGATTTCGGGGGCGGCGACTTCGGCGGCTTCGACTTCTGACGCCCAATCGTTCAAACGGCCGCGAATGTGCGAGTGCGGCCGGGCCATTTCGTCGAACTCGGCGGGCGCACCGGACTCAGGTCTGGCAGGTCGGGCACCAGAACAGGTTTCGGCCCTCCAGTTCCACCGCGCGCACCTCGGTGCCACATAGCCGGCACGGCTCGCCGCCCCGCCGGTATACGTAGGTGCGCGGCCGGCCGGGTCCATAGGACGGCGCACCGTGGTCGTCCTCCGGCCGCACCACGATGATCTTTCCGCGCCGCACGCCGACCTTCATCAACGCCACCAGGTCGGTCCACATCGCGTCGAACTCCGCGGCGCTGATCGTCACCCCGAGCCGGAACGGGTCGATACGGTGCCGGAACAGCAGCTCGCTGCGGTACACATTGCCGACCCCGGCCAGCACCGACTGGTCCATCAACAATGCGCCAATCGGTCTGCGGGACTTAGTGATCCGTGCGAACGCCAAGCCGGCATCGGCGTCGGCGCGCAGCGGATCGGGACCGAGTCTGGCGACGACGTCGGCGATCTCGGCTTCGGCGATCACCTCACAGCGGGTCGGGCCACGCAGATCGGTGCCGTAGTCGGCGCCGACCATCCGCATCCGGACCTGACCCACCGGGTCGGGGATGTCCTGGGTCAGGAACTCGCGGAACGTGCCGTAGAGCCCGAGGTGGATGTGCACGACGCGCCGGCCGTCATAGTGGTGGAACAGATGCTTTCCGTAGGCGTCGGCCTTGCGCAGCACGCGCCCGTCGACCAGGGTGGCGCCGTCGGCGAAGCGTCCCTGGGGGCTGCCGATCCGCACCGGCGCGCGGCCGAAGCGGCGCTGATGCAGCCGGGCCAGCCGATGCAGCGTGTGGCCTTCCGGCATCGGGACTAGGCGCCGGGGACGGCCGGCGGAACGTGGGTCTTCTCGTATTCGGCCAGGATGTCGATGCGGCGCTGATGCCGCGGGGCGTCCGACCACGGAGTGGCCAGGAAGGCATCGATGATGGCCAGCGCCTCTTCGGTGGTGTGCATGCGTCCCCCGATGCCGATCAACTGGGCGTTGTTGTGTTCGCGGGCCAGTTGCGCGGTCTCGGTGCTCCACGCCAGCGCGCAGCGGGCACCCGGCACCTTGTTGGCGGCGATCTGTTCACCGTTGCCCGAGCCGCCCAGCACGATGCCCAGGCTGCCCGGGTCGGCGACGGTCTTGACGGCCGCGGCGATGCAGAAGGCCGGGTAGTCGTCATCGGCGTCGTAGTCGAAGGCGCCGCAGTCGATCGGCTCATGGCCGGTGGCCTTCAAGTGCTCGATGATGGCCTGCTTGAGTTCGAATCCGGCGTGGTCGCCGCCGAGGTAGACGCGCATGGCGGTAACCCTACTGAATGCCGTGTCAGAGGACGGTCAGCAACTCGACGTCGGTGCCGCCCATGGCCGCAAGACCGTTGTCGAAGGTGACCACGCGCATGCCGCGTCGGCGGGCGAGCGCCAACAGATGCCCGTCGGCAACCTGACGGTATCCCGATATGGCCGGGAAATCGGCGTCCGACGGCGATACGTCGTCAACCACGAACTGGTGCGCCGGTAGTTCCCGCAACGCCCCGAGGACGCGACGGGCGTCGCCAATTCCTATGGCGGACGGCAGAATTCGCGGATTTGCCGAGACGCGTACGAATCCACTTTCGGTCAACGGACAGGTCGCCCACCCATTGGGAGCGTGAGCGGCGAACCATTGGCGGATGCGGGCATGATGAACGTGCGAGTCCCAGGCCAGCGCCACCAACGCGTTCACATCGAGCAGGGCCAAGCGGTCAATCCTCGTCCAACGCGCGGCGGACCATCTCCGGAGTGATCGCCGGCGTCCCGGCAGGCACCCTGATGACCGGCACACCGTCATCGATCTCGATCCGCGCAGGGGTCAGGCCTCGGCGGGCGAGTTCGGACACCACCGCGCCCAGCGACCGCCGCTCGCTCGTCGCAAGTTCTCGTGCCGCGGCGATCACGTCGTCATCGATGTCGAGGGTGGTGCGCACAATTTGATGCTATCGCATCACCGCATCACGCACGGCACACGGAATCGCGCACCGACGGCGCGTCAGCGGACCGACGCGCACGGTCGGCGAGGAAACGTTCTCAGTCGAATTCCGGCGGCTCGGTGCGGGACCGCTTGAGCTCCCAGAAGTGCGGATACGACGCAAACGTCACCGAGGCGTCCCACAGCTTGCCGGCCTCTTCGCCGCGCGGGATGCGGGAGAGCACCGGCCCGAAGAACGCCACCCCGTTGACGTGAATGGTCGGGGTGCCGACATCCTCGCCGACGGCGTCCATGCCGGCGTGGTGGCTCTTGCGCAGCGCCTCGTCGTAGGTGTCGCTGGCGGCCGCCTCGGCCAATTCGGCGGGCAGGCCCACCTCGGCAAGTGATCCGGCGATCACGTCGTCGAGATCCTTGTTGCCCTGGTTGTGGATCCGGGTGCCCATCGCGGTGTACAGCGGCGACAGTATCTCGGGGCCCTTGAGTTGCTCGGCGGCGATCGCGACGCGTACCGGGCCCCACGCCTTCTTCATCAACTCCTGGTATTGCTCGGGCAGGTTGTCACGGCCCTCGTTGAGTACCGCCAGGCTCATCACGTGGAAGTTGGCGTCGATGTCGCGCACCTTTTCGACTTCCAGAATCCAGCGGGAGGTGATCCAACACCACGGGCACAGCGGGTCGAACCAGAAATCGGCGCGGGACTTCTCGGACATGGGCAACCTTTCCTCGACGAGCAGGCTTTCGTGGAGCACAACCCGTCAAAGCCAACCGGTGTTCCCCCGTGACGTCCAGGGCTGACCCGGCTGGCCTTCGCACCGACGACACGCGCGCACCCGACTACTGTTGGCCAACGTGGCACTTCCCAATCTGACCCAGGATCAGGCGACCGAACGGGCCGCGCTGGTGACCGTCGACAGCTACCGCATCGACCTCGACCTGACCGACGGCGACGGCAGGCCCGGGGAGAAGACCTTCCGTTCGGTCACCACCGTCGAGTTCGAGGCCCTGGCCGGTGCCGACACCTACCTCGACCTGGCGGCGGACGCCGTGCACAGCGCCACCCTGAACGGCCGCGATATCGATGTGTCGGCGTACGACGAATCCACCGGCATCCCGCTGCGCGGCCTGGCCGCCCACAACGTCGTCGTCGTGACGGCGGACTGCCGGTACACCAACACCGGCGAGGGTCTGCACCGCTTCGTCGACCCCGCCGACGGCGAGGTGTACCTGTACTCGCAGTTCGAGACCGCCGACGCCAAGCGGATGTTCGCCTGCTTCGACCAGCCCGACCTCAAGGCCACCTTCGACCTCACCGTCACCGCGCCGGCGCACTGGGAGGTGATCTCCAACGGCGCCACGGTGTCGGCCGACGGTGGCGTGCACACCTTCGCCACCACCCCGCGGATGAGCACCTACCTGGTCGCCCTGATCGCCGGGCCGTACGCGGTGTGGCGCGACGTCTACCGCGACGAGCACGGCGAGATCCCGCTGGGCATCTTCTGCCGCACGTCGCTGGCCCAATACATGGACCACGAGCGGCTGTTCACCGAGACCAAACAGGGATTCGGCTTCTACCACAACAACTTCGGCACGCCGTACGCGTTCGGCAAGTACGACCAGCTGTTCGTGCCGGAGTTCAACGCCGGCGCGATGGAGAACGCCGGCGCGGTGACCTTCCTGGAGGACTACGTCTTCCGGTCCAAGGTCACCCGCTACTCGTACGAGCGGCGCGCCGAAACCGTCCTGCACGAGATGGCGCACATGTGGTTCGGCGATCTGGTCACCATGCGGTGGTGGGACGACCTGTGGCTCAACGAGTCCTTCGCCACCTTCGCCTCGGTGCTGTGCCAGGCCGAGGCCACCGAATACGACCAGGCGTGGACGACCTTCGCCAACGTCGAGAAGTCCTGGGCCTACCGGCAGGACCAGTTGCCGTCCACGCATCCGGTCGCCGCCGAGATCCCCGACCTGCATGCGGTCGAGGTCAACTTCGACGGCATCACCTACGCCAAGGGCGCCAGCGTGCTCAAGCAACTGGTCGCCTACGTCGGTCTTGATGCGTTCCTGGCCGGGCTGCGCGACTACTTCCGCGACCACGCCTTCGACAACGCCACATTCGGCGATCTGCTCGGCGCCCTGGAGAAGTCGTCGGGCCGCGACCTGTCGCACTGGGGCCGGCAGTGGCTCAAGACCACCGGGTTGAACACCCTGCGGCCCGAGTTCGACGTCGACGCGGACGGCAGGTTCACCCGGTTCGCCATCGAACAAGGCGGCGCCGCGCCCGGTGCCGGTGAGACCCGGGTGCACCGCCTCGCGGTCGGCGTCTATGACGACGACGGTTCGGGCAAGCTGGTGCGGGTACACCGCGAGGAACTCGACGTCGAGGGTGCGACAACGGATGTCCCTGCGCTGCAAGGTGTTTCACGCGGCAAGCTGATACTGGTCAACGACGACGACCTAACCTACTGTTCGCTGCGGCTGGATCCGGCGTCGCTCGAGACGTTGTTGACCCGCATCGCCGACATCGCCGAACCGCTGCCGCGCACCCTGGCCTGGTCGGCGGCGTGGGAGATGACCCGTGACGCCGAACTGAAGGCCCGCGATTTCGTGGCGCTGGTCAGCGACGGCATCCACGCCGAGACCGAAGTGGGTGTGGCCCAACGGCTTCTGCTTCAGGCCCAGACCGCGCTGGGCTCCTACGCCGAACCGGGCTGGGCGCACAGCGAGGGCTGGCCGGCCTTCGCCGACCGGCTGGTGCAGCTGGCGCATGAGGCCGAACCCGGCTCCGATCACCAGCTGGCGTTCGTCAACGCGCTGTGCACGTCGGTGCTCTCGGTGCGGCATGTCACCCTGCTCGCCGACCTGCTCGACGGCGATCCGGCGGGTCTGGGGCTGCCCGGGCTGCGGGTGGACACCGATCTGCGCTGGCGCATCGTGACCGCGCTGGCGAGGTCCGGTCACATCGACGCCGACGGCACCGCCACGCCGTTCATCGATGCCGAGGCGGCGCGGGACAACACCGCCGCCGGCAAGCGCAACGCGGCGGCCGCGTCCGCGGCCCGGCCGCAAGCCGCCGTGAAGCAGTCCGCGTGGCAAGAGGTGATCGAGGACGACACGCTGGCCAACATCACGGCACGCTCGATCATCACCGGGTTCAACTCCCCCGGCCAGCACGAGGTGCTGGCACCGTTCACAGACCGCTACTTCGAGGCGATCAACGGGGTGTGGGAACGCCGCTCCAGCGAGGTCGCGCAGACCGTCGTGGTCGGGTTGTACCCGTCCTGGGACATCAGCCGGCCCGCGATCGAAGCCGCGGACAGATTCCTCTCCGACCCGCAGGTCCCGCCGGCGCTGCGGCGGCTGGTCGTCGAGGGCCGCGCCGGGATCGAACGCTCACTCAAGGCGCGCGCCTTCGACGGCGGGTAGCTGTCATTCGGCGACGGTTCGGGGTGCCGGCGGGCTCAGTCGTACGATAACGCCGCAGGGCGGCGTCAGGGACGGGAGATGCTGGCGCTCATCACCCGGATGGCGCTGATCAATCCGTCGATCAGGTTGCCCTCCTGGAATGCCGACGCCGCGGCGGCCACACCTAGCGGCGAAGCCGACTCCGCACCGCGGCGCCGCAGCGCCGAGCCGTAGACGACCTCGATCGCGCGCTGGTTGGGCGACACGGCCAACAGCACCGCCTCGTCGGGAGTGGGCACCCGACCCAGAATCTGACGAGCCGAAGCGGCCGTGTCGGCGCCGAGGTCACCGATGAACACGGCGAAACGCGCCTTGGCGGCACGCGACCCGTACTTCAGCGCCTCGTCGAGGGCGACCCGGTCGGCGATCGAGAAGGGATAGGTCTCGGACAGTTCACCGGGCTCGGTGACACCGGAGATCCGGCCCGAGGCCGTGACGACCGAACCGTAGGGCAGCGACTCCGAGTCGACCGTTGCGACGGCGTGTTCACCAACGGCCACTTGCGCCACCTCCCACTTCGAATCCATGTCCGTGGCCGTGCGCGGCGCCGACCTTCTCGTCGGTGGCCGCCCACAGGATGGGGCCGTACGTCCACGGTTCCGACAGGTTGTAGGCCTTGGGGTGCGGCCCCTTCTTCGTTAGCGTCAGCAGGGCGAACACCGCCGCGATCAGCAGCGGTACTCCTCCGACCAGGGAATGCGACAACGCGGTACTCACGCCGGTAAACCTATCTCACCCACCCCCGCGCGGTGCAGCAACCTGGCCCGGTCGGTCAGGCGGCACCTTCGCCCAGGTAGCGCACCCACGCCGGATCCAGCTCCTTCACCGTGGACAGCAGCCGCCAGTGCTGGCCCTTGGGCGGCATCGGCGAGGACCGCAGCGACCAGCCCAGCTCCGAGAGCAGCTTGTCGGCCTTTCGGTGATTGCACGTCGAACAGCACGCCACGCAGTTCTCCCAGCTGTGCGCACCGCCGCGGCTGCGCGGCACCACGTGGTCGACGGTGTCCGCCTTGCCCGCGCAGTAGGCGCAGCGGAACCGGTCGCGGTGCATCAACGCGGCACGCGTCATCGGGATGCGCGCCCGGTACGGAACCCGCACGAACACCCGCAGCCGGATCACCGACGGAACCGCGATCGAGCGGGTGGCCGAGTGGATGATCGGGCCGCCGGGATCGTCGTGCACGACCTCGGCCTTGCCGCACAGCAGCATGACGATGGCGCGACGCATCGGCAGCGCGGTGAGCGGCTCGTAGGTGGAGTTCAGCAGCAGAACCCGGCGCCGGCCCCACAGTGAACCGGTATCGGGCGGCGCGTCGACGCTGTGCAGGGCGAGCGCGGTTCCCGCCGCGGACAAACCGGTCCCGGCGCGATGGCTGCCTCTATTTGTCAGGTTTCGCTTGCGCTGCGCCATTCGCCCTCCGCGGACAGTCCACCATGGATCGGCGTCAATCGCACGGCAATTCGACCCGTGTTCGCTGGTCAATCCCGTGAACATCGGGTGACGGCGGCGCCGGATCCGGCATCGGCTTCAATGGAGGGGATGACGTACGGCGATCACGGCCCGCACTACCCCTACGCACCGCCCCCACCGGGCGGTTATCCGCCCTACCCGCCGGGCTTCTACCCGCCGGCGCCGTATGGCTACCCGCCACCTCCGGCACCGGCACCCGGCGGGTCGCAGTTGCTGGCGATCCTGTCGATCGTCTTCGCCTTCGTTTTCGCGCCACTGGGCGCGGTGTTCGGTCACCTCGCGCTCGGCCAGATCAAGCGAGGTCTGCAGCGCGGCCGCGATCTCGCGCTCATCGGCTTGACGCTTTCCTATGCGTTCATCGTCTTGACGGCCGCGGCACTGGCCGCCTGGATCGTCACCGACGCCAACTCGCACGACACCACGGTGGCCACGTCGCCCGACGTCGTCGTCCCCGACCCGGCCCATCCCGAAACGCCCTCGGCACCAGGGGTTCCCGGTGACCTGCCCGGAGTTCTGCTCGGCGTCGACGAGCTCAAGTCGATCCTGAACTCCCCCGGACTCTCCGCGACGGAATCGAGCAAGGACGACTCGAAGGGCTCGACGGACGCCAAGGCCGAACCGGCGGAATGCGCCACCGCGGTGGCCGCCGGGCTGAACACCGTCTACGACGACAGCGGCGCCACCGACTACACCCGCGCCGGCTACAGCGACCCGGCCGCCTCCACCCTGGTCGACGAGGTGGCCGCCTCCTTCCCGACGGCCGCCGACGCCCGCGAATTCGTCGCGAAGAACGCCGAGGTCTGGAAACAGTGCGCCGGCAAGACGTTCACCCTGTCGTCGTCCGACAGCCCCGCACTGACCTGGGACATCGGCACACCGGCCACCTCGGGTAAGCGCGTCACGCTGCACAACACCCTGACCGCCCACCAGGGTCTGCCCCAGCACCGCATCCTGGCGGCCAAGGGCAACATCGTCATCGACATCAGCGTGCTGGCCAAGCAGCTCGGCGACGAGCCGGCCACCATCGCCGACCGGATGCTGGCCCGGATCCCCGGATGACCGAGCCGCAGTCCTTCTACGACGCCGTCGGCGGAGAGCAGACCTTCCGGCGGATCGTCGCCCGGTTCTACGAGCAGGTGCCCGACGACGAGATTCTGCGGCCGTTGTATCCCGAGGAGGATCTGACCGGCGCCGAGGACCGGTTGCGGATGTTCCTCGAGCAGTACTGGGGCGGCCCGCGCACCTATTCCGATCAGCGCGGCCACCCGCGACTGCGGATGCGCCACGTGCCCTTCCGGATCGGCCCGCTGGAGCGCGACGCCTGGCTGCGCTGCATGCACACCGCGGTCGCCGAGGTCGACGCCGAGACCCTTGACGACGCACACCGCCGGGCGCTACTGGACTATCTCGAGATGGCCGCCGACTCGATGATGAACTCGCCCTTCTGATTTCCGCCGAGACTGACGGGATGGCGGACCGACGCCCCTACGTTTCGGCGGGGCTGGGATCAGCGCAGTACGACGGCGGCCGCGCCGCGGCGCCGGTACAGCGAGCCGTAACGGGCGTCGATGCGCAGCCACGTCGGCGTCGTGCGGACCCGTACCACTTCATCGGCGGCCACCGACGCGGGCGAGAAGTTCTCGGCGGCATCGGTCCGCTGGGGCAGGAAACCCATTGCGGTCAAGGCGAATACACACCGCATCGGAATGCCCACGCGGTCCTCGCCCGCACTGACGGCGAGCACTTCCTGGTCCAGCAGCGACACCGGCGGTCCCTGTGCGCCGCCGTGCTCGCGCGCCAGCGCCACTCCGCGCTGGGCGAGGTCGAGCACGACCCGCGCCGGGACGTCGTCGAGGTGGACGAACCCGGTCCGCGGTGGCAGTGCGCCGCGCCATGCCGAGTCCATCGCGTACCCGGGGTCCACGTAGCCGGAGGGGTCACTGACCGCGAGCGCACGAATCAGCGCGTCGGCACCGGCCGACAGGTCATCCGGGCGCATCCGTCCGCCGACGACCCGCCCGGCCAGCACGTCGAAACCCGTTGCCACCCAGGCGGTCAGCGTGTCCTCGGTGCGCACCCGCAACCGCAACACCGCCGCCTCGTCGAGCCGCCGCGCCCGCACGGCGAAGGTGGTGAGGTCGGCGCGGTCTGCCGCGTCGGGCAGCCACAGCCCCCGCTCGGCTACCGCAACCATCGCTCGAGGTACTCGCGGTGCGCCGGGGACAGTCGCACCAGCTTCTGCCCCTCGATGTCGAAGGAGGCCAGTTGCGTCTCGGCGATCACCGCCGGCCGCGAGTCCGGATCGGCGTTCACCGAACGCACTTCGTACCCCAGGGTGAAGTCCACCGACCGCAGCCGGTTGACCCTGATCGTCACCTGAAGCGGCGAATCCACCAGGCGCAGTTGCCCTTTGTAGGCCACCTTGATCTCGGCGATCAGCAGGCCGACCGTCGTGATCGTGGGCCCGAACGCGTCCGCGAGGAACGGAACCCGGGCCTCCTCCAGGATGGTCACCATGGTGGCGTGGTTGATGTGCTGGTACATGTCGATATCCGACCAGCGCACCGGCACCGGTGTGACGAACCCCGGCTTGCTCACGTGTTGCTCCCCGTTCTGGTCCGAGTCATGTTGCGGATCTGGCGGGCGGCCACCGACAGGGTGGCCAGGTCGCGTTCGTCGTCGGCGTAGATCTCGTTGAGGGTGCGCCGGGCCCGGTCCAGCCGCGAGGCGTTGGTGTGCTGCCACTCGGCGATCTTCTGCTCGCCGGTCTCGTCGGGCTCACCGACGGCCAGCACGTCGAAGGTGAGTGTCCGCACCGAACTGTAGATGTCGTCACGAAGTGCCAAGCGCGCCAGCGAATGCCAGCGGTCGTCACGCGGCAGTCCCGACACCGCGGTCAGCAGACCCTCGGTGCCCAGGTGGTCCATCAGAGCGAAATACGTGTCGGCCACCTCGGCCGGGTCACGCTCGACGATGTCCGCGATGTCGATGATGTCGAGCAGACTGAACTGGTTGAGTCCGGTCGCCACACTGTACGCCAAGTCCTCCGGCGCCCGGTGTTCGCTGAAGTTGGCGGCGTCCTGCTTGGTGATCGCGAGTTCGTCGCCGCGCAGCCAGTTCAACATCTGCGGTGTCAACGCGGCGACCTGCGCGCCGAACCGGTTGATCTCCGCGCCGACCGCCAGCGGTTGCGGGCGGTTGTTCAGCAGCCAGCGGCCGGACCGGTCGACCAGCCGGCGCAGGTCCAGAGTCATCCGATCGGAGACATCCACCGGGATGTTGTTGGCCAGACTGGCTTCCCGGATCCGCCGCCACACCTTGCCGATGCCGAAGATCGCGTCGGTCGCCACGTAGGTGCGTACCGCGTCGACGTAGCCGACGCCGACGTCCTCGCAGATGCGGTAGGCGAACGTGATGCCCGCGGTGTCCACGAGGTCGTTGACGAGCATGGTGGTGACGATCTCGCGGCGCAGTTGGTGACCTCGGATCTCGGGGCCGAAGTGCTCCCGCAACTGCGCCGGGAAGTACGACGGCAGGCGCGCGGCGAACACTTCCTGGTCCGGCAGGTCGCTGGCCAGCACCTCGTCCTTGAGCGCCAGTTTGACGTGTGCCATCAGGGTGGCCAGCTCCGGTGAGGTCAGCCCGATGCCGATGTCGGTGCGCCGACGGATCTCCTTGTCGCTCGGCAGCGCCTCGAGTTCGCGGTTCAGCCCGCGGGTCGCTTCGAGTTCCTTGATCAGGCGGGCGTGCACGTTGAGCATGGGGGCCGCGTTGGCGCGGCTGGTTCCCATCAGGTCGTTCTGTTCGACGTTGTCGGCCAGCACCAGGTTGCCGACCTCGTCGGTCATCGACTCGAGCAGGGCGATGCGCTCTTTGCGGTTGATCCGGCCGTGCGTCACCAGCGAATCCACCAGGATCTTGATGTTGACCTCATGGTCGGAGCAGTCCACGCCGGCGGAGTTGTCGAGTGCGTCGGTGTTGATCCGGCCACCGGCCAGGTTGAACTCGATGCGTCCCCGCGACGTGACTCCGAGGTTGCCCCCCTCGCCGATCACCTTGGCGCGCACCTGGTTTCCGTTGACGCGGACCAGGTCGTTGGCACGGTCGCCGACGTCGGCGTCGGATTCGGTCTCGGCCTTGACGTAGGTGCCGATACCGCCGTTCCACAACAGGTCGACGGGAGCCTTGAGGATGGCCTTGACCAGAGACGGTGGGGTCAGTTCGGTGACGCCGTCGGCGAGATCGAGGGCGGCTCGCACCTGTGGGCTGATCGGGATCGACTTCTGCTCGCGGCTGAACACTCCGCCGCCCGTGGAGATCAGCGTCTTGTCGTAGTCGTCCCACGTCGAGCGCGGCAGGTCGAACATGCGCCGGCGCTCCGCCCAACTGACGGCCGCATCGGGTTCGGGGTCCAGGAAGATGTGCATGTGGTTGAACGCCGCGATCAACCGGATGTGTTCGGACAGCAGCATTCCGTTGCCGAACACGTCGCCGGCCATGTCCCCGATCCCGACCGCGGTGAAGTCCTCGGTCTGAGTGTCCACCCCCATCTCGCGGAAGTGCCGCTTGACGCTCTCCCATGCTCCCTTGGCGGTGATGCCCATCGCCTTGTGGTCGTAACCGACCGATCCGCCCGAGGCGAACGCGTCCCCGAGCCAGAATCCGTACGAATCCGCGACGCTGTTGGCGATGTCGGAGAACGTTGCCGTGCCCTTGTCGGCGGCGACGACGAGGTAGGCGTCGTCGCCGTCGCGGCGCACCACCTCCGGCGGCGGAACCACTGCGCCGCTGGACTTTTCGACGTTGTCGGTGACGTCCAGCAGCCCGGCGATGAACAGCCGATAGCAGGCCACCCCCTCCTCGCGGACGGCCTCGCGGTCGGCCGCGGGATCGCCGGTGGGCAACGGCGGGTTCTTGACGACGAATCCGCCCTTGGCGCCGACGGGCACGATGACCGCGTTCTTGACCGCCTGCGCCTTGACCAGGCCGAGGATCTCGGTGCGGAAATCCTCGCGGCGGTCCGACCAGCGCAGGCCGCCGCGGGCCACCGACCCGAACCGGAGGTGCACACCCTCGACGCGGGGCGCGTATACGAAGATTTCGAACCTGGGCCGCGGCAACGGCAGTTCGTCGATCAGCCCGGGATTGAGCTTCATGGACACCGCACCGAGCGCACGTGCCGAATTATGCCGGGTGACAAAGTAATTGGTGCGCAGCGTGGCCTGGATCATCGAAGCGAACGCCCGCAGCACGCGGTCGGTGTCAAGGCTGACCAACGCGTCGATGTCGGCCGCGACACCGGCCGCGGCGGCCTGGGCGCGCTGGGCCTTCTGGGTCTCGTCCTGGCCCGGATCGAAAAGCGCTTCGAACAGTTCGACCAGCGACGCGGCCGTGCGCGGATGGTCGTTGAGGACCGATTCGATATGGGCCTGGCTGTACGGAAAACCGGCCTGCCGCAAGTACTTCGCGTAGCAGCGCAGGATCACAACCTGCTGCCAGGTCAAACCGGCCCGCAAGACAAGTTCGTTGAACCGGTCGATCTCGACCGACCCCTGCCAGATCGCGGTCACGGCGTCGGCGAATCGCTTCGCGACGTCGTCGGCCTCGCCGCCGGCGGTCGCGTCGATCGTGGGCTGGCGGGTCACCCGGAACTGGTAGATCCACACGGGTAGCCCGTCGGGCTTGGTGACGCTGAACGGGCGCTCGTCGAGCACCACCACGCCCATGGACTGCAGCATCGGCAGCAGTTCGGACAGCGAGGCCGATCGGCCGCCCAGATACCAGGTCAGCCTCGCCTCCTCGGCGTCACCGCCGTCGGAGAACACCAGCTTGACCGAATCTCCGTGCAGCCCTTCGATGATGGCGATGTCGGCGATGGCGTCCAGCGGGCTGACCGCCTGCTTGTAGGCCTCCGGGAACGCAGTCGCGTAGTGCTCGGCGTAGACCTGGTCGATGGAGCCCGACGGCACCGCTCCGAGCAGGCGGTCCCCCCAGGTGCGGGACGCCTCGGTGAGCAGCCGTTGGATCCGCTCCTCATTGGCGGCCGAGACGTCGACATCCTGCCGGCGCGTGCTCTCGGGCAGCTTGACGGTGAAATGAACCAGCGCCCAGGGCGATTCGCTGACCCGGGCCGCGTACTCGATACCCACCCCGCCGAACTCGCGGACCAGGATGTCCTGCATCGCCAGCCGGACCGCGGTGGTGTAGCGGTCGCGCGGCAGATACACCAGGCACGACACGAAGTGACCGAACTGGTCGGCACGGGTGAACAGCAGTGTGCGGCGGTGTGATCCGAGATCGGCGACCGTCATCGCCATGTCGTGCAGCTGCTGTGCGCTCAGCGCGAACAGCTCGGAACGGGGAACCGTCTGCAGCACGTCCAGCAACAGTTGCCCGGGCTGGCTGGGGTCCTTGTCCGCCATCGCCAGTGCGTCGTAGACGCGCCGGGAGATGAGCGGGATCTCGAGGACGTTCGCGTTCATCGCGGCCATCGTGAACACCCCGACGAAGCGGTGCTCGATGGTGTGCGGCGTGGTACCGCCCGGGTCAGTCCGTTCCTCCCGGACCACCACGATGTACGGGTAGGCGCCGTAGCGCAGGTCGCTCAGAATGGTTGCCTGCGCCAGGACCAGCAAGTCGTCGTTGTCGGTGAGTTGCGGCAGGTCCTCGGCACGCAGCTTGACCACGCCCAGCCGGATGTCCTGGTCGGCCAGCGAATGCCCGTCGCGCACCGGGCAGCGCTGGTAGCCGAGCACCGCGAAGTGACCGTCGGCGAGCCAGCGCAGCAGGTCGGCGACGTCGCGGCGGTCGGGTCCCCGGAAATGCTCACCGGTGTCGGCGTCGAGCGCGTCGGCCAGGCCGATCAGCCGGACGTTCATTTCTCTCGAGTCCAGGGCGACCTGCCGGTTTTCGGCCAGGACGTCGGGCAGTACCCGCTGGGCCTCGGCCAGGGTCCGCTGGGACACCATCGGTGCCAGCTGGATGTGGATCCAGGCCTCGGCGGTGCCGTCCGGGGGCTCGGCGGTTGCCGGCGCGACGTCGAGCAGTTCGCCCGCGGGCCCACGGCGGACGTCGAAGCGGGGGTTCATCATCGCCGCGTAGGGGACCCCGAGCCGGTGCAGGAGCATGGTCACCGAATCCATCAGCGTCTCGTCGTCGTCGGCGACGATCTGCAGTGCGGGCCCGAAAACGTCGTCGCCGTCGTACACGCCGACGCACACCTCACCCGGCAGGCGCCGGGCCGCCAGACGGAACTGCGCGGGCAGCAGCGCCGTCAGCTCCGCGTCGATGTCCGACGGCAGGGCGCCGGTGACGGCGTCGGCGTGCGGACCGTCGCGGTGCGGACCGCGATAGGAGCCCAGATACCCCTGTCGGAGCTTGTCGATCAGGTCGGGAGACAGCTGCGCCCAGTCGACGGGAGTGGGTGCACCGGAATTCACCGTCATGGGTCGACTCCTGAGTCAGCTGTGCACCCGCCGTCGTTGCCCGGGCACAGCGGACAACTTTAGTCGCGTGTGAGCTTGCGGTGGGTGACCCGGTGCGGACGCGCTGCCTCGGCGCCGAGCCGCTCGATCTTGTTCTCCTCGTAGGCACCGAAGTTGCCCTCGAACCAGAACCACCTGGCCTCGTTGTCGTCGTCACCCTCCCACGCCAGGATGTGCGTGCAGGTGCGGTCCAGGAACCAGCGGTCGTGGCTGATCACGACGGCGCAGCCGGGGAACTGCTCGAGCGCGTTTTCCAGCGATCCGAGGGTTTCGACGTCAAGGTCGTTGGTCGGCTCGTCGAGCAGGATCAGGTTGCCGCCCTGCTTGAGGGTCAGCGCCAGGTTGAGCCGGTTGCGTTCGCCGCCGGAGAGCACTCCGGCCGGCTTCTGCTGATCCGGTCCTTTGAAGCCGAAGGCCGACACATAGGCGCGCGACGGGATCTCGTTCTGCCCGACCTCGATGTAGTCCAGTCCGTCGGAGACCACCTCCCAGACGGTCTTCTTCGGGTCGATGCCGGCGCGGTTCTGGTCGACGTAGCTCAGCTTGACCGTGTCACCGACCTTCACCGTGCCGCTGTCGGGTTGCTCCAGGCCGACGATCGTCTTGAACAGCGTCGTCTTGCCGACACCGTTGGGCCCGATGACACCGACGATTCCGTTGCGCGGCAACGTGAACGACAGGTCCTTGATCAGCGGGCGGCCACCGAAGCCCTTGTCGAGGTGTTCGACCTCGACGACCAGGCTGCCCAGCCGCGGGCCGACCGGGATCTGGATCTCCTCGAAGTCGAGCTTGCGGGTCTTCTCCGCCTCCGCGGCCATTTCCTCGTAGCGCTGCAGGCGGGCCTTGTTCTTGGCCTGCCGGGCCTTGGCGCCCGAACGCACCCAGGCCAGTTCGTCCTTGAGCCGCTTCTGCAGCTTCTGGTCCTTCTTGCCCTGGACCTCCAGGCGCTCGGCCTTCTTCTCCAGGTAGGTCGAGTAGTTGCCCTCGTACGGGTAGGCGCGGCCGCGGTCGAGTTCGAGGATCCATTCGGCGACGTTGTCGAGGAAGTAGCGGTCGTGGGTGACGGCGAGGATGGCGCCCGGGTAGGCGGCGAGGTGCTGTTCGAGCCAGAGCACGCTCTCGGCGTCGAGGTGGTTGGTCGGCTCGTCGAGCAGCAGCAGATCCGGCTTGCTGAGCAGCAGCTTGCACAGTGCGACCCGGCGGCGCTCACCACCGGACAGGTGCGTGACGGGCTCGTCGGGCGGCGGGCAGCGCAGCGCGTCCATCGCCTGTTCGAGCTGGGAGTCGATGTCCCAGGCGTCGGCGGCGTCGAGCTCCTCCTGCAGCTTGCCCATCTCTTCCATGAGCTCGTCGGAGTAGTCGGTGGCCATCAGCTCGGCCACCTCGTTGTACCGGTTGAGCTTGGCCTTGATCGGCACGCCCTCTTCGACGTTCTCCCGGACGGTCTTGGTCTCGTCCAGCGGCGGTTCCTGTTGCAGGATCCCGACGGTGGCGCCGGTCGCCAGGAAGGCCTCGCCGTTGTTCGGCTTGTCCAGGCCGGCCATGATCCGCAGGACGCTGGACTTGCCGGCGCCGTTCGGCCCGACGACGCCGATCTTGGCGCCGGGGAGGAAGTTCAGCGTGACGTCGTCGAGGATGACCTTGTCGCCGTGGGCCTTGCGGACCTTCTTCATCGTGTAGATGAACTCAGCCATGCCGCAGTGTCGCCTTTCGTCTTGGAAAAGAACTCGCGCACCATCTTAAAGCGTGTCGAAAAACTCAGCTGAGCTGCTGACACCGCCCTTCTCGGGCGTCCGTTGGTTCAGGCCGCGGGTGCGGTCTGGACGTCGGTTCCCGCGTCTTTCGGGCTGGTTTCACCAACACGGAGGTGTTGGCCAGCGCCTTCCCGTCAGCGGGCATTGGTGACCCGGCCCCCTGCTTGGGGGTCCGGGGATCGGTGAAGCTCCTGGTGGTGGGTGTGACCCCAGCGGGCCAGATTCACCGCGGCGTTGGTGTCTCTGTCTGCGTGATGTCCGCACCGGCAGGTGAACAACCGGTCGGCCAGTGTCATCGCGGTGTTGACGGTCCCGCATGCTGGACATAGGCGGGTCGAGGGATACCAGCGGTCGGCGTGCACGAGCTGCCCGCCGCGCCAGGCCTGCTTGTAGCCCAGCATTCGGGCGAACTCCGACCAGCTGGCATCGGAGATGGCCCTAGCGAGGCGGTGGTTGGTCAGCATTCCTGCCACGTTCAGGTTCTCAATGACGAGCCGGTCGTGGGTCTTGACCAATTCGCCCGATACCTGGTGCAGGAAGTGGCGGCGCACATTGGCGACACGGTGGTGATGGCGACCCAGGCGGGCCGCGGCCTCTTTGCGGCGGCATGATCCTTTCTGTTTGCGCGACAACGACTTCGACAGCCGTCGCTGTTTCTTCATCCCGGCGGACAAAGACTTGGGCGCATCGGCGATGCGGGCGACTTCGGTGCCCTCGGCCGTGGCGGCTACCACAAACGCCGACAGACCGAGGTCCACACCCACCCAGCCGGCGGCGGTGGCGCCGCCGTCGGGGCGCGTGGGGTGCCGCTGCGCCGGGTGCAGGTCGGCGGCTTCGACATTCAGCGCGACCCACCACCGGCCGCCGTGGCGGCTGATGGTCGCGAACAGCACTCTGGCCCGCCCGCCGGCGATCATGCGCCGCAACCGGCGGGTGTCATCGTGAACGCCGATGACACCGATGCCGGGCAGGGTGACTGATCGGGGCCGGTTCTTATCACCTATCCGGATCGCGGCGGGTTTGCCCTTGGGGTGTTTGTTACGCAGCCGAAACGACGGGATCTGCCGGGTTTTCTTCTTGAACCGGGGAAATCCGATCCGCCTGCCGGCACGCTTGCCCGACCGGGAATCCGACCACGCCCTCAAGGCTTTGCCGAGGTCCACGGCGGCTTCCTCGAACACTTGCTGACACACCTGAGTGCGCCACGACAGGCCCGTTACCGTCGCCTCGACGGTTCCGGCCGCATCGACGGTGAAGACCCGGCCCGCTGCCCCGGTCTTCTTCCACGTGTTGAAAGCGTTGATCAGATCGAAACCGGTCCACGGCACCTCCACCCCGGAGTCGGTATGCCGCTGGTTCAGAGCGGTTTTCACCATCCACAGGCACTGGTTGAACGCGAACCGCGACGCCCCGGCATGCCGGGCCAGCACCTCGCACTGCTCGACCGTCGGATCGAGACAGAAACGGAAGGTGGTGTGCCGGCTCATCGACGCCCACCGTCTCACACACCACCGACAACAACCGGCGACGTTCACACGACCCACGCCGAACATATCGATCCCCGGAGTCAGCATCACCAGGGCGGAAAGACACCATCGAACGCCTACGCGTTCACAACCTGCCCGTGAAGAACAGCTAGTCGACCGTGCCGGCCGGCACCACCCATTGACACTGCTGCCCCGTCACCTCGGCGATGAGGTCGAAATCGGAGTCGTAGTGCAGCACCGCCAGTCCACGCTCTTCGGCAGCCGCGGCCACCAACAGGTCCGGGATCTTGCGGCCACGTGCGCTGCGTTGGGCGAGCAGACGCTGCACCTGCAATGCCCGGCGATGATGTGCCGCCGTCGACTCGACGGGCTCGAACACATCAAGTGCCGGGATGAGCCGATCCCACTCCCGCTCATTGCGAGCCGAGTAACCCACTTCGAGATCGGTGATTCGCGTTCGGGCCAATTGCCCCTGCGCCGCAAGCAATTCCACCACCTGACGCACCGGATCACGGCCGAGGCGCTTGATCACACTGGTGTCCACCAGGAATTTCAGCGCCATGCCTGGTCCCGATCGTCGAGTTCAGCGGCGGCCAGCGCATCCAGAGCCGCCGCCACCAGTTCCGACCGCCGGGCCGATGCCTGCCGGAGTGCGACATTCACGGTGTCCCTGATGGTCGTCGTCCCCAGCTCCGCGCGCGCCTGCGCCAACGCTTCTTCGTCGATGTCGACGAGGTGTTTCGCCATCAGGTGAGTATATATTTCGGAGCCATCCATATATATCGGAAGGGAGATCCCGCGGCGTGACCGGCAACCCGAATGGGCTGCCGGCCCGCCCGAATATCAGGCCGACAGCGACAGCGGACCGTCGTCATCGGAGGCAGCGGGACCCGCGTCCTCGGTGGCGCTTTCCGGCGCCTGGGTCTCCCCGTCACGGAGATTCTCGACCCGCTTCAAGTTCACGATGTACCGCGACAGGTCCGGCCCGACCGCGTGGGCGCGCATCTCCAACGACGAACGGCGGTTGCCGTCGCGGTCGTCGTACTCACTGGTGTAGACATTCCCGACGACGATCACCGCGTCGCCCTTCTGCAGACTGCCCACCACGCCGGTGACAAGCCGGCCCCAGCAGTTGACGTTGAGGAACAGCGAGTCACCGGACTCCCAGGTGCCCTCGCCGGTGCGCCGTCGCGCGCTGCTGGCCAGCCGGAACTTGACGACGTCCTGCTCGCCGACCGTGCGGCGGGTCGGGTCGCTGACGAGCCGGCCGACGACGGTGATGGTTGTCTCGAACATGTGCGGTGTCCTTTCGGTGTGTGCAATTCCTGGCACCACCTAGCCCGAGCGCACTGACGCCGGTCCGTCGCGGCCGGCCGTCACCTACCGAAGTTGTGGATGGACACCCAACTGTGGACGGGTGACCTCTGGCCGAGTTCTACTCGACCTTCCTCGCCGAAACGTCCGTTTCGGCGGGTCGGGCGTCGCGCTTCGCCAGCTCGGCCAGCATGTTGTTGTAGGCGGCCAGATCGGCGTCGTGATCGCGGTCGGCGGCCCGGTCCAGCCGCTTGGCGGTCCGCTGATCGCTTCGTGTCCACTGCACCAGGAGCGCGACCATCACCACCACCAGCGGCACCTCACCGGCCGACCAGGCGATGCCACCGCCGAGCTGCTGATCACTGAGAAGATTTGTGTGCCAAGGCAATTGGAGCGTCTTGTAGAAGCGCTCCCCCAGTAGGTCCGGACTGCCCATCAGCACCACGCCGAAGAAGGCGTGCAGCGGCAGGGATGCGAACACCATCCCGAGTTTGCCCAGGGGGGGTATCGGCCGCGGCGTGGGATCGACACCGATGACCACCCAGTAGAAAAGGTAGCCCGACATGAGGAAGTGGATGTTCATCGCGACGTGACCGGCGTGGCTGCCGACGGCCGCATCGAAGATGCCGCCGAAATAGAGGCCGTAGAAACCCGCGACGAACATGATGGTGGCAACCACCGGGTTGGTGAAGAACACCGACCACTTGCTGTGCAGCGCGACCAGCACCCACTCCCGCATCCCCGGCGGATCGTCGCGGCCGGCGGCCGGCAGTGCGCGGAGTGCGAGCGTGGTCGGGGCGCCCAGCACCAGCAGGATCGGAACGAGCATCGACAGCAGCATGTGCGCGCCCATGTGCATGCTGAACATCGCCGGCATGTACCGACCGATGCCCGACGACGTCGCGAAGAGCAGCGTCGCGCAGCCCAGCAGCCAGGCGACCAGCCTGCCGGTCGGCCAGTCGTCGCCGCGGCGGCGCAGGCGCACCACACCCGCCACGTAGACGGCCGCGAACACCAGCGCCAACGTCCCGAACAGCAGATCGAAGCGCCAGTCGAACAGCACCCGCGCCAGCGTCGGCGGCCCGGCGAGGTCATATCCGATGGCCACCTCGACGGGCGAGGGGTTGAGCACCCGCGGGGGCGGCGGCGGGGTGCGTCCCAGTGCGACGGCCACGCCGAAGGTCAGCCCGAATATCAGCGCCTCGGTCAACGCCAATCGGATCAGTGGGTAGCGGTCGGATGAATCGGCTTGCAGCGCAGCCACTCCCAACCGTCGCTGCCGCCAGCCCAGCGTTCCCAGCGCGCACAGTGCCACCAGCTTCGCCAGCACCAGCAAGCCGTACCGGGTGTCGAACAGATCGCCGACGCGCATCCGCACCAAGGCGTTGAGCAGACCGGAACAGGCCATCGCCACGAAGCACCACAACGCCACCGCGGAGAACCGACGGGCCGCCAGCCCGGCGTGCTCGGACCCGCGCAGCGCGTGCGCAAGCAGTGCCAGCAGGCCCCCGGCCCACAGTGCGGCGCCCATCAGGTGGATCAGCAGGCTGTTCGTCGCCAGGTCGTGCGCGCCGCCCGCCGACGAATGGCCCGTCAAACCGAGCGGGACTAGCGTCGTCAGGGACGCGCCGAACAGGACCGGTGTCCACGACCAGCGCAGTACCGGGATGCTGGCGAGCGCGACGGCGGCGGCCAGGAACGCGGTCCACCGCCATGCCCCGGCGATGTCGACGAGGCCGGCCGCCGACCAGATCGCGCCCGGAGCGAGGTGTTCACGCAGCGGCTGTCCGGACACGTCGGAGACGGTCAGCGGCACCAGTAGTGCCGCACACACCGCCCACACGCCGGCGGCCACGGTGCCGGTGCGCAGGGCGCGATACCCGGCGGCGTCGAGCACCCCGTTCTGCTGCGGCGGGACGAAGAACGCCGCGCACAGGAACGAGCCCACCGCGACGACGGCGGCGACCTCGCCGGCGGCCCGCACGAACGGCAACCCCAGCGTGGTGGCCGTTCCCGGGTCGGGCAGTCCGGTCGCCGTGAGGGAATCCGCGAGCGACAGTGCTGCCAGTCCGGCGGCCGTGCACCCGGCCAGCAGTGCGACGCCGAGCAGCACGGGCCACACTGCGGAGCGGCGTACGGGCGCGGAGACGGTCACCGCTCCAGCGTATTGCCGACGCTACGAGGCCTCGCGGCCGGATCGACCGGCCTGCGCCTCGCGCTCGAGAAACTGCCGGCGGGACATCATGTGGACGCGGTCCATGTCGGCAAGGATCCCGCGCAGTTCGGCCAGAAACGCCTCACGTCGCTCCGCCAGGTCGGGCGCCGGCTCCAGCAACTGCTGATCGGCGACCACCTGCCGGGCGGTGGCGAACAGCAGCGCCGATACCGATTCGACGTTGCGGACCCGGTGTTGTGCGGCCAATTGGCGCCCGACGCCGAGCGCGCGCTTGGTCAGCTCCTTCTCGTCGACCTCGGCGGGCGCATCGCGAAGCACGTCGGCGACGATCTCGTAGGCCTCGAAGAACGGGCGCAGCATCGCGTGTGCCATCAACGGCTGCTTGTCGTGCAGTAACCGGTCCACGTCCTCGCCGCCGGCGGCGACGAGCTTCTCCCAATCCTGCTGCCCCGCCATCTCTTCGGCGATGTGCTCACGAAACGCCGCCGAGTCGGCGAAGTAGAACTCGAACTTCAGCAGGTCGCGCAGCCGCATCGCCTGCCGCCAGAACGCATCGACCCGGTCACCCTCGGCCCGGGCGGAACAGGCCAACGACAATTCGACGATGGAGGTCTCCAGGAAGGCGTGGATGATCGAATTGCGGTAGAACGCCGCCTCATGCTCATCCTGAGGAGCGATGTGCCACACCGGTTCTCGGCCGCTGTCGACCCGGGTCACCGGATGGCCGCCCGACAACGCGTCGAGCGCGGACCGGACACCCTCGGCGGTGCGCAGCCGTAGCGCGCTTTCGGTCATCGGCGTCTGGCAGCGCTCCAGGTAGTCCAGCGAGTCCTGCAGGGTGTGGTGCACCTGGTTCAGCGTCAGCGCCACACCGTTGGTGGTGAGCAGCAGCGCCGACACCAGGCCGGTGGCGTTGATCGGCGTCGCCTGCAGGATGCGCCAGGCAGTCTCGAACGCCATCTTCTGCAGCGCCAGCTTGTCCGCGGGGTCGTCGGCGGTACGGGCCCGGTGCGGCACGCCGAGGTACTGCTTCATCGAAACCGCCTGCGGGAAGCGGACATAGATCTTGCCGAAGTTCCGCTCGCCCTGCGCCTTGATGAAGTTGTAGAGCCAGCCGACCCCTTCGGGGGTCTTCTCTCCGCCACGGGCATACGCGGCGTACTCGCGGGTCTCGTGCAACTGGTCGAAGCTGATCGAGACCGGCTGCAGCAGGATGTCGTCACTGCGGCCGTCGAGGTAGGCGTCGGCGACGTATTTGAGCAGACCGAGCTTGGGCGGCAACATTTTTCCGGTGCGCGACCGGGTTCCCTCGATCGACCAGGTCAGGTTGAACCGCTTCTCGACGATGTAGCCGACGAATTGCCGCAAGACGTACTTGTAGAGGGGATCGTCGAGTTTGCGCCGGATGAAGATGACCCCGGAGCGGCGCATCAGCGGACCCATCGCCCCGAACGACAGGTTGACGCCGGCGAAGGTGTGCACCGGCGGCAGATGGTTCTCCTGCATCGCCACCGGCACGATCACGCCGTCCAGATAGGAGCGATGCGAGAACAGCAGCACCGCCGGATGGGTTTCCAGCGCGCGGCGCATCGCCTCGACCTCGGTGAAGTCGTAGTCGATCTGCGGGTCGAAACCGCGGCTGAAGATGGCCCGGCCGAGGTTCGGCAGCAGGTCGACGGAGAATCGGCTCCATCCGGTCGAGAGCTCGTCGAGCATCTCGCCGGCCTTCTCGGTGGTGGCGCCGGGGATCTGCCGGAGGCCTTCGACGAATCGGGCGGACGCCAGCATCTCGTCCTTGATCAGATGAGGCGACTTGTATTCGGGCCCCAGCAGCCGCAACTCGATGCGCTCGATCGCAAGGCGTGCCCGGCGCAGCACGAAACGCGCGAATTCCCTGGAGTTTTCACCGGTGGTCTGTTCGAGCCACTGCTGGCGCAGCTCGGACACCTTGGCCGGTTCACCGGCGACCACCTGTGCGCGGCTGGGGTCCCGGCGCAGGATCCGCCGCTGGATCCATTCGGGCGGCCGATAGGAGTCTCGGCCCGAGATCAGGCCGACCACCTTGACCCGGGTGGGCAGGCCGCCGGGGACCCAGTACACCCGTACCGGGATGACCGAGCGGTCCTCACCGCCGACTTCGAGTTGCTGAACCAACTGCGCGACGACGCCGGCCGGCGGCTCGTCGGCGCGCGGCAACCGCAGCACCTCGATCTGGGCTTCGGGGTGGCTGCGGCGCTGTGCGGACACCCATTCGGCGAGCAGATCCTCTTCGGCCGGTGACGACACCGCGGCCAGCACCAGCGAATCGCCGGTGACCTCGTAGGCGGCGAGTTGCCCCGGTACGTCCTTCACTGCCTGCCCCGGGGGGTCCGGCGGGCCTGGGTGCCCGTGGCCTTCTTGGCCGGAGCCTTCTTAGCGATCTTCTTGGCGGCCATCTTCTTGGCGGGAGCCTTCTTGGCGGGACTCTTCTTGGCCGGCTTCAGATACTTCCCGATGTCCGGCAGGCTCTCGTGTGGCCAGTCCTTCAGAGTGTCCAGATACAGCTGACGGATGCCGGCGATGCGCTCGGGCAGGTCCTCGACCGTCCAGTCGGCCACCGAGATCGGCGGGAACACCGCCACATCGACGGTGCCCGGATTCATCAACGACGCGTTGCGCGCGCCGATCACCTCGGCGTTGCGGATGACGACCGGCACGATCGGGATGCCGGCGGCCATCGCGATCCGGAACGGACCCTTCTTGAACGGCCCCACCTCGGTGGTGTCCGTCCGGGTCCCCTCCGGTGCTATGACAACCGAGAGTCCTTTGCGGGCAAGCTCTTCCACCTTCGCGAGTTCCTCGACGGCCGACTTGACGTCGTCCCGGTCGATGAAGACACCATCCATCAGCTTGCCGAGCGTGCCCACCACCGGGTCGCTCTCGAGTTCCTTCTTGCCGACGCCGGTGAAGTTGTCTCGAACCAGAGCGCTGGTGATGACGGGGTCGAAATTGTTGCGGTGGTTGAAGATGAACACCGCCGGACGCTGCGCGGTCAGGTTCTCCCGGCCGACGACGTTCAGTTTGACTCCACTGGCCGCCAGCAGCGTGGGCCCGAAGGTGCCGGTGAAGAAGTTGACGCCGCGGCGGCGGTTACGGGTCAGCAGCCCCCAACCGACGGCTCCGGCGGCGATCGGCAGCATCGAGCCCACCCCGGCCAGGGTGCGCACGGTACTGGTCAGACCCGTTCCGCCGCGGCTGGTGAATCTTGTTATCGGCCAACCCCGTTGGCGTGCGACGGCCGCCATCTTGCCTTCCGGGTTGGTCGGTCGCGGGTTACCGACCAGGTACATCAACGCGACGTCCTCGTCGCCGTCGGCGTAGAAGTAGCTCGCGCCGAGATCGATGTCGTTCTCGGCGGCGAACTGCTGCACGGCGTTCGCCTTGCCCGGCCCCCACAGAATCGGCTCGATGATCTTGCCGGTGACGATGCCGTCGTCGTCGACCTCGAACCGGTTCGTCAGCATGTTGGTGATGCCCAGATGGCGGGCGACGGGCTCGACCTGGATGGTCAGCGCCGACGAGCTCAGACACACCGTGTGGCCGCGTTCCATGTGCGCGCGCACCAGATCGCGCATCTCCGGGTAGACCTTGGCTTCGATCTTCTGCCGGAAGAGCCGCTCCCCCATCTCGTCGAGGTCACTGATCGAGCGTCCCCGCATGGCCTTCGACGCCGCACCGATGAGGTCCTCGAACTCCGAGCGGCCGAGCTGATGGTTCAGACCCGCCTGGATCATCGAGATGAACTCACCGATTCCCATCTGCCGGGACAGGAACTGCTCCTGGGTCAGGATCACGCCGGTGAACCCGGCCACCAGGGTGCCGTCCAGGTCGAAGAACGCGCCGATGCGCGGCCCGGGCGGACTGGCCTTCACTTCGGCGACCGTTCCCGGCAGGCGCATCTTGTCGGGCCGCGTCATGCGTGGTCCAATCCGTCGGAGGGGCCTTCGTCGAGGGCGAATGAAGCCGGAATCGCCTGTGGCACCGGTTCTCCCGTCAGGGCCAGCACCTCGTCGAAGCCCTCCTTCAGGTACCTGGCGAACAGCTTCTCGTCGGTGATGGCCGCGCGGTCGTAGCGCGCGGTGACGGTGCACCAGCCGCTGCGCGACACCAGCACGACCATCATCGCGACACCGGGAAGCGGCCCGAGTCCGTACTGGCGCAACACCTTTGCCCCGGCGATGAAGGTGTCCTCCTGATAGACCGGGACGTTGCTGGCCTGCACGTCCGAGGACACCACCGAGCCGGTCATCGCCTCGAGGAGCGCATCGGGCAGCACCGACAGCAGCGGGGCCATCACCCCGATGACGTCGATGGCGGCTTCGTCGCGGCGCTGTGTCATCTGGGCACGGATTTTCTTGATTCGCAACGCCGGGTCGGCGGTGCCGATGGGCGCCGCGAGATTTATCCCGGCGAACCGGTTCCCGCCCGCGGGATCCGAATCGAGGCGCAGATTCACCGGGACGGCCATCGGCAGGGTGGCGATCGGCACCCCGAGCGCGTCGTGGTAGCGCCGCAGCGCCCCGCACAGACCGGCCAGGTAGGCGTCGTTGATGGAACCGCCGGCGGCCTTGGCGGCGCGGTGCAGATCCGCCAGCGGGATGTCGATCGCCTCGGTCCGGCTCGACAGACTGCGCATGCTCAACAGCGGTGACGGGGTGGCCGCCCGCCGCATCATGCGCGCACTGGAGGTGGCGTACTCGACGACGCCCGACACCACCGAACCCGGTTTGGCGACGGCCCTTCCGACCGCGCCGACGGCACCGCCGACGATGCTGCGCACCCCGCCGGCGACCGCCCCCGGGATCCCATTGAGGCCGTCGCGCATCAGCTCGTTGGGCGACAGTGTCTCGGGAATCGGCAGCGGCGGCACGGATCCGGGCGCCGGATCACGTTCGAGGTCGTAGATCTGGGCGAACATCTCGACGAAACCCAGGCCGTCCGCCACGGCATGGCTCATGTGCAGCAACTGGGCCGCCTGCCCGTCGGGCAGGCCCTCGATCAGGGTGGCGCTCCACAGCGGTCGCGAGATGTCCAGTGGCGACTGCAGGGCCACCTCGGCCAGATCGAAAACCTCCCGCAGCGTCCCGGGCTCCGGTACCCGGACCCGACGCACATGGAAGTCGAGGTTGAAATCGGGATCCACCACCCAGCGCGGCGCGGCCGTCGGCAACGTCGGCGTCACGACCTTCTGGCGCAGCCGCGGCACCCTGCGCGAGGCGTACTCGTAGTTGGTCCTGAACCGCTCCCAGTCCGGCACGGTGTCAAGCACTTCCAGCGCCATGATCCCCGAACGGGTGCGTGGGTTGGCCTCTCCCCGGTGCAGCAGTTGATCAACCGCGCCCAGTTGGTCCGGCAGCCGCGGTGCTGCGGTCTCGCTCGTCACACATCACCCTCCAGTGCGGCCCCGTCCAACCGATTCGTGGGCTCCACGCTAGTCCCCTGCGTAACACGACGGGAAGGATTGCCGCGCGTTCGGTGTCGGCCCTCGGCGAAGTGAGTTGTCGCCCCGCCGTCATGGCGACGGTGGCCGGACGTAGTGACGCTCGGTGGTCTACAGCTAAGGTTGGGGTCCGCCGGCCCCCGTAGCTCAGCGGATAGAGCAACCGCCTTCTAAGCGGTTGGCCGCAGGTTCGATCCCTGCCGGGGGCGCTCTGCAGCTGACCGATATCGCCAAACCACGGCACCAGCGGAGGTCTTTGCGCACCATATGACCATGCAATCGGTGAATCGCCAGCTTCTGCACCGCTGGTGGGCGGAGGCGGGTGACAACACCTGGCTTCGTGAGTTCCTGGAGTCGCGCGGTGTGCTGCACTGGCTGCAGCGGATCGTCTGTGCGGGCGGGGTGGCGCTCGGCGTCGCCGCATTGTGCATTCCGTTCAGCGTCGACGTGCCCCGCACGGCGTTCGCGTTGACGGCGGCCTGGGCGCTGACGGCGGGCGCCTGGGCGTGGGCGATGTACTGGTGGCTGTTCCCCTGGCCGAGCAACACCGTGTCGGCGGCGATGTTCGTGATCGCCGACGCCGGCATCGTGGTCGGGACGCTCCTGCACCGGGATCCGGCGATCGCGTTGGGCACCACCCCGCTGTTCGCCGTCACCGGCGCCTTCATCGTGTTCTTCCACGGCCCGCGCGGGCACCTCGTGCACCTCGCCATCGCGCTGTCCACCATCGCGGCGTTCGCCGTCGCGGTGGCGATCTCGCCCGAGTACGGCTGGCCGGTTGCCGTCTGCAAAGGGGTCATCGCGATCTCGGTCACCTGCGGCGTCCTGCCGTTCCTGCAGTTCGGCTACTGGATGATGCGGATCAGTGCCCTGGATTCGTTCCGCGATCCCCTGACCCACACCGCCAACAGGCGTGGGCTCGACGAGTACGTGGCGCGCGTCGACCGTGCCCGCGCGCACTACTGCTTGTCGGTGATCCTCATCGACCTCGACGGCTTCAAGGAGATCAACGACCGCTACGGTCACAGCGTCGGCGACGAGGTCCTGGTGCGGACCGCCGAGCGGATCGGGGGCTGCGTGCGCAACACCGCAATCGTCGCCCGGGTCGGAGGCGAGGAGTTCGCGGTCGTCGACATCTGGTCGCCGACGGTCGCCAAGCGGGTCGCCGAGCGGGTCCGGGTGGCCATCGCCGCGCCCGCCGACCCGCCGATCACCGCGAGCATCGGCATCGCCAGCGCCTATCCCGCCAGTGCGGATCAGCTGAAGGACTTGTTGGCCCTCGCCGACACCGCGATGTACGCCGCCAAGCGGATCGGTGGCAACCGGGTCTCGATGCATTCGGACGTTCAACAGCATGACGGACTGGACTCCACGACGCGGGTGGCGTTGGACTCGGGTCCCGGGCCGGATATCTTCGCGCCATGACCACCGTGCACCCGTTCACCATCGCCGTCCCCGACGCCGACCTGGCCGACCTGCGCGAGCGCCTGCACCGCACCCGCTGGCCCGAACGCGAATGCGTCGACGACTGGAGCCAGGGCATCCCACTGGAGTACACCCGCGAACTCGCCACCTACTGGGCCGACGTCTACGACTGGCGCGCCCGCGAGCGCGCGCTGAACCGCTTCGACCAGTTCACCACCGAAATCGACGGTCTGCCAATCCATTTCATTCACCAGCGGTCACCGCACGACGGCGCCTTCCCACTCGTCATCACCCACGGCTGGCCGGGGTCGATCGTCGAATTCCACAAAGTCATCGAACCGCTCACGGACCCCACCCGCTTCGGCGGCAAGGCCGAGGACGCCTTCCACGTGGTCTGCCCGGCGCTGCCCGGCTACGGCTTCTCCGGCAAGCCGGCCGAAACCGGTTGGGGCATCGAAAAGGTGGCCGAGGCCTGGGAAACTCTGATGACCCGACTCGGATACGACCGCTACGGCGCGCAGGGCGGTGACTGGGGGGCCGCCGTCACCACGTCGATCGGCATCAACGGCGGGCACTGCGCGGCGATTCACCTCAACATGCCGCTGGGCCAACCGGGCAAGCTGGACAACCCGACCGCTGAGGAACAAGACGCCCTGGCCGCCGCCACTCACTACGACACCTGGGACTCCGGCTACTCCAAACAGCAGTCGACCCGCCCGCAGACCCTGGGCTACGGGCTGACCGACTCCCCCGCCGGCCAGTTGGCCTGGATCGTCGAGAAGTTCTGGGCCTGGACCGACTGTGACGGACACCCCGAGAACGCACTGACCCGCGATGAGATGCTCGACAACGTGATGCTCTATTGGCTGACCGGATCGGCGGCATCGTCGGCGCGGATGTACTGGCAGAGCTTCCGCCGCAGCTCGATGCTCAAGGACGGCCGCGTCGAACTGCCAACGGGCGTCGCGTCTTTCCCCAAGGAGATACTGCGCGCACCGCGCAGCTGGTGTGAGTCGCGGTACCACATCACGCACTGGACGAACATGCCCCGCGGCGGGCACTTCGCCGCCTTCGAGCAACCCGAGCTGTTCGTCGACGACGTGCGCGCCTTCTTCGCCACCGTCCGGTGAGCAGCCGGACGCGGAGTAGCGTTGCGGGGCATGTCACCTGACCTCGTGCTCTACTCCGTCACCGACCGGGTCGCCCTGATCACCGTCAACGACCCGGACCGCCGCAACGCCGTGACCGACGAGATGTCGGCCCAGTTGCGCGCGGCGGTCGACCGTGCCGAAGCGGACTCCGACGTGCACGCCGTCGTCATCACCGGCGCCGGAAAGGCGTTCTGCGCGGGGGCCGATCTGAGCGCCCTGGGTGTCGCCGCCGAGGCGGGACTGCTGCGGATCTACGACGGGTTCATGGCCGTCGCCAACTGCGCGCTGCCCACCGTCGCCGCCGTCAACGGCGCGGCGGTGGGCGCCGGGCTGAACCTGGCGCTGGCCGCCGACGTCCGCATCGCGGGCCCGCACGCGATGTTCGATCCGCGCTTCCAGAAGCTGGGCATCCACCCGGGTGGCGGCGCGACCTGGATGCTGCAGCGCGGCGTCGGTCCGCAGGTGGCGCGGGCGGCCCTGCTGTTCGGGATGCGGTTCGACGCCGACGCTGCGCTGGCACACGGACTCGCGCTGAGCAAGGCCGACGATCCCGTCGCCGCCGCCCTCGAACTGGCGGCCGGGCCGGCCGGCGCGCCCCGCGAGTTGGTGCTGGCCACCAAGGCGAGCATGCGCGCGACCTACGCGCCGGGGTCGGTGGACACCGATCTGCATCACGCCGCGATGCGCATCGAACTGGGGCCGCAGGCCACGTCGATCGAGTCGCCGGCATTCCAGGAGCGCCTGCGCGCCGCCCAGAAACGCTGACGCCGCGCCGTCAGAGGTCGAGCAGCGCGGTCTCCGGCCGCTCGATGAGGTCGCGCAACTCGGTCAGGAATCCGGCGACCTGCGCCCCGTCGGCCACCCGATGGTCGAAGGCACACGTCAGTTTCATCGTCGAGCGCACCGCCAGCGCACCGTCGACGACGACGGCCCGCGGCCGCAGTGATCCCATGCCCAGGATCGCCGCCTCGGGGTGGTTGATCACCGGCACCCCGTCGTCCAGGCCGAGCGGCCCGAAGTTGGAGACGCTGAACGTCGAACCGGTGAGCTCGGCGGGCCGCAGCGTGCCGTCCCGGCCCGCCCCGATCAGCCGGGTCAGTTCCTCGGCCAGCACCCGGGTGGTCATGGCCTGCGCGTCGCGGACCACGGGCACCAGCAGCCCGCGCGGCGTGGCCACCGCGACACCGAGATGGATCGCGTGATGCGTGTGCACCTGCGGGCCGTCCGGCCCGTCGACCCAGGTCGAGTTCAGGATCCGATGCCGGCCCAGCGCGAGCACCAGCAGGCGCATCGTCAGCGCGAACGGTGTCAGCCCGAGAGTGTCCCGCAGCTCCAGCAGACGGGTGCCGTCGACCTCGACGCCGGCATGGGCGTCGGGAATGTCCCTGCGGGACAACGTCATCCGCTTGGCCATTTCGGCGTGGACACCGCGCACCGGCAGCACGTCGTGGGTGACGCCGGGTCGCTGCTCCCCGTGGACACCGGCCGCGGCCAGCACGGCCTGCCGGGTGATGACGCCATCGGGTCCCGGCTGCAGGTCCGCCAAGTCGACCAGCAGTTCGGCGGCGAGCTTGCGGACGGCCGGTTTGGCGCGGGGACGCTGCCGGCGACTGGTGTCGGCGGCGGCATCGGTACCGTAGCCCACCAGAACGGGATTGCGTTCCACCCCATTGGTTTTCGCCGGAATTTTCGGCACGGCGTCCGTCGCCGCCTCGGTCTCGATGCGCACCAGGACCGAGCCCACCGGGAGCACGTCGCCGACGGCACCGCCGAGTTCGCTCACCCGTCCGGCGTACGGACTGGGGATCTCCACCTCGGCCTTGGCGGTCTCCAGGGTGCACAGCGTCTGGTTGAGCTCCACCTGGTCGCCGACCGCGACACACCAGCTCGACACCGTGGCGTCCTCGAGTCCTTCGCCGAGGTCGGGTACCAAGAAGTCGCGCTGGATCCCGTTCATGGCATTTCCAGGGCCCGCTCGACGCAGTCCAGCAGCCGGTCGACCCCCGGCAGCCACAGCTTCTCCAGCCGCGCCGGCGGGTACGGGGTGTCAAACCCGGTGGCGCGCAACACCGGTGACTCCAGGTCGTAGAACAGCTCTTCGGAGATCCGGGCGGCCAGCTCCGCGCCGAAGCCAAGGGTCCGCGGACCCTCGTGCATCACCACGCAGCGCCCCGTCCGGCGAACCGAATCGGCGACGGTGTCGAAGTCGAGGGGATTCAGCGAGCGCAGGTCGACCACCTCGAGATTCCAGCCGTGCTGCTGGGCGGCCAGCTCCGCCGCGTTCAGCGCCGTCGCGACCAGACCCCCGTAGGTGACGACGCTGACGTCGGCGCCGGGCCGGCAGATCATGGCTTGCCCGATCGGCGGTCCGGCGTTCTGGGTGTCGACCTCACCGCGGGTCCAGTAGCGCCGTTTGGGCTCCAGGTAGATCACCGGGTCGCGGCCGGCGATCGCCTCCCGCAACAGCCAGTAGGCGTCCGAGGGGTTCGACGGCACAACCACTTTCAGCCCGGCGGTGTGTGTCCAGTACGTCTCGGTGGACTCCGAGTGGTGCTCGACGGCGCCGATGCCGCCGAACGACGGGATCCGGACGGTCACCGGCATGTCGATGTCGCCGTGCGTGCGCATCCGGTACTTGGCCAGATGCGAGACCATCTGATCGAACGCCGGATAGCTGAACCCGTCGAACTGGATCTCGGGCACCGGCACCAGCCCCCGCACCGCCATCCCGATCGCGATCCCGATGATGGCCGATTCGGCCAGCGGAGTGTCGAAACACCGTGACTCGCCGAAGGTCTCACTCAGGCCGTCGGTGACCCGGAACACCCCGCCGAGGCGGGCGACATCCTCCCCGAACACCAACACCCGGTCGTCGCCGGCCATCGCGTCGTGCAGCGCCCGGTTGATCGCCTGCACCATCGTCAGGTTCGTCGCGGTCGGCACCGGGGTGAGCAGCGGCGGCCGTTCGAATATCTGCGTCATCTCACGCCTCCCTCGCCAACTCGGTTCGCAGCCGTTCCCGCTGAGCCAGCAGTTCCGGTGTGATGTCGGCATAGACCGTGTCGAACATCTCCAGCACATCCGGATCGGGCGTGCCGATGATGTTGTCCCGCAGGTCGGTTCGCAACCGGGAGGCGTGCGCTGTGACGCGTTGGTCGAGCCGTTCGGTCCACACGCCGATGTTCTGAAGGTAGGTGCGGTAGCGCGCGATCGGGTCGCGGTCGGCCCACTGCTCGAGTTCTTCGTTGTGGCGGTAGCGGGTCGGGTCGTCGGAGGTGGTGTGCGGTCCCATCCGGTAGGTCACCGCTTCGATCAGCGTCGGGCCCTCGCCGGCGCGGGCCCGCTCGGCCGCTTCGGCCATCACCGCATAGCAGGCGAGCACGTCGTTGCCGTCGACCCGCACGCCGGGGATGCCGTAGGCCTCGGCGCGGCCGGCGATCGACGGGCCGCCCACCTGCCGGTCGACGGGGAGCGAGATGGCCCACTGGTTGTTCTGGACGTAGAACACGCACGGCGTGGAGAACACCGACGCCAGGTTCAGCGCCTCGTGGACGTCGCCGGCGCTGGTTGCGCCGTCGCCGAGGAACGCCACCGTGACGGAGTCTTCGCCGAGGCGCTGCGCGGCCATGGCCGCGCCCACGGCGTGCAACTGCTGGGTGCCGATGGGGATGGAGATCGGCGCGACGCATTTGGCGGTGAATCCCAGTCCGCCGTGCCAGCTGCCCCGCCAGACCGCGCCCATCTGCGCCGGGGCGATCCCCCGGATCAGGAAGGCGCCGATCTCGCGGTACTGCGGGAAGAGCCAGTCGGTCTTGCGCAGGCACGCCGTGGCACCGACCTGGGCGGCCTCCTGGCCGCGGCACGACGCGTACAGCGCGAGCTCACCCTGGCGTTGCAGATTGACGAACTCGACGTCGAGTTCGCGGGTGACCACCATCATCTCGTAAAGCCAGGCCTGCGTCTCAGGCGGCAGATCGCGACCGAATCGCGTTTCGGGCGTGGCGGTTCCGTCGGGGGCGACGAGTTGCACGAACCCAGCCAAAGCAGCCTCCTCTAGGTCGCTGTCCGGCATGTTCCGCCGTCAGACCTGTAGGTCAGCTCCAGAACCGGGCCAGCCGAGCAACCCCGCTTGTGGCGGTCGGCAGCGGCGTCCGGGTTAGGGCGCGAGCTGCACGATTCGCTCTGCTCGCCGTAGCACTGGCGCATCCACCATTATGCCCTCGAAGGCGAACGCACCCCGTTGATCAGCGGCGGCGGCCAGAACGTGTCGCGCCCACTCGACCTGCTCAGGTGACGGTGCGTAACCCTCGCGAATGACGGCGACCTGGGTGGGGTGCAGCGCCACCTTGACGTCGAATCCGACGGCGACGGCGTCGTCGACCTCGACCCGCAGCCCGTCGAGGTTCTTGATGTCGATGTAGACCGAGTCGAGTGCCAGCCTGCCGTAGGCCTTGGCGGCCAACAGTGCCCGTGACCGGACATAGGTGGCGACGTCGCGATACGTGCCGTCGGCGAACCGGTTCGCGGTGCCGCCCAGGAAACCGAACAGGTCCTCGGCGCCCCACATCACGCCCAGGGTGTTGGCCGCGGCGGCGGTCTCGTCCACCTTCAGGGCACCCAGCGGGGTCTCGACGATCAGGACCACGTCCAGCGGCGCCAGCGCGGTGACCTTTTCGGCGGCCTCGCATTTGGGCAGCATCACGGTCGTGTACTTCGTCTGGGCCAGGGCTTCCAGGTCGGCCTGCTGTTCCCCGGAGTCGGCGGCGTTGATCCGGATGACGGTGCGGGCCGGGTCCAGCGGGGTGTCGATGACCGCCTGCCGGGCGGCCGGTTTGTCACCGGCGCCGTCCTCGAGGTCGAGGATGACGACATCGGCTGCGGCAGCGGCCTTTTGGAAGCGTTCCGGTCGGTCGGCCGGGCAGAAGATCCAGGCCGGGCCGTTGTTGTCGAGCGGCACTAGGTGCTGTCCTCCGTCGGCTTCTTGCGCATCATTGCCTTACGGGTGGCGGTCGCCACGATGTCGCCGTGCTGATTCCGGCCGGTGTGCACGAAGGTCACAATGCCTTCGCCGGGCCGGCTCTTGGACTCCCGTTTATCGGCGACCACCGTCTCCGCGTAGAGCGTGTCGCCGTGGAACATCGGCTTGGGGAACGCGATCTCGGAGAAACCCAGGTTACCGACGGTGGTGCCCTGGGTCATCTGTGTGACCGACAGACCGACCAGGGTGGCCAGCGTGAACATCGAGTTCACCAACCGCTGGTTGAACGGTGGCTGCTCGTCCGACCACGCCGCATCCAGATGCAACGCCTGGGTGTTCATCGTGACGGTGGTGAACAGCACATTGTCGGCCTCGGTGATGGTCCGTCCCGGGGCATGCACGTAGCGCACGCCCGCTTCGAGTTCCTCGAACCACAGCCCGCGCTGGCGCACGACCTTCTCTTCGTCAGCCACGGTCACAGGCCCCCGCAGGCCGAGCGTGCACCCATGTGCACATCGGGGGCCGGAAACTACACAAGGGTGCACGCTCGGCGCCGGCGTCGCGGATCATCACAGGCCCCACTGCCGGGCGATGATCATCAGCTGCACTTCGGTTGTCCCTTCGCCGATTTCGAGGATCTTGCTGTCGCGATAGTGCCGCGCCACGGTGTACTCGTTCATGAAACCGTAGCCGCCGTGGATCTGGGTGGCGTCGCGGGCGTTGTCCATCGCGGCCTCGCTGGAAACCAGCTTGGCGATGGCGGCCTGCGTCTTGAACGGCTTGCCGGCCAGCATCAGCGCCGCTGCGTCGTAGTAGGCCGCCCGGGCCGCCTGGGCGCGGGCCTCCATTCGGGCCAGTTTGAATTCGATGGCCTGGTACTTGCCGATGGAGTGGCCGAATGCGCTGCGTTCCCTGGCGTACTTCACGCTCTCGTCCACGCAGCCCTGCGCCGCGCCCACCGACAGCGCCGCGATCGCGATGCGCCCCTCGTCGAGGATGCGCAGGAAGTTCGCGTAGCCCCGGCCCCGTTCACCGAGCAGGTTCTCCGCGGGCACCCGCACGTCGTCGAACCTCAGCGGATGGGTGTCGGACGCGTTCCAGCCGACCTTGTCGTAGGCCGGTTCGGCGGTGAAGCCGTCGATCGGGACCGGCACCAGGATGGTGCTGATCTCCTTTTCTCCAGTCACGGCGGTTACCGTGACCAGTCGGGTGATATCGGTGCCGGAGTTGGTGATGAACTGCTTGGAGCCGTTGATCACCCACTCGCCGTTGTCCAGTTTCGCGGTGGTCTTGGTGGCGCCGGCGTCGCTGCCGCCGCCGGCCTCGGTGAGGCCGAAGGCCCCCAGCGCCTTGCCACTGGTCAGCAGCGGCAGCCACTCCTGCTTCTGGGCCTCGTTGCCGAACCGGTAGACGGGCATCGCGCCGAGGGAGACGCCGGCTTCCAGCGTGATGGCCACGCTCTGGTCCACCTTGCCGAGTTCCTCGAGGGCCAGGCACAGCGCGAAGTAGTCCCCGCCCATGCCGCCGTATTCCTCGGGGAACGGCAGCCCGAACAGACCCATGTCGGCCATCCCGGCGACGACTTCGTACGGAAAGCTGTGTTCGGCATCGTGTTTGGCGGCCACCGGCGCGACGACGCCCTGCGCGAAGTCACGCACCGTCTTCGCCAGTTGCGCGTAGTCGTCGGGCAGGTTCCCGGTCGATAGATAGTCAGGCATCTTGTGTCTCTCTGTCGGTTGCCTTGATGCGGGCCAGCGGCTGACCCACCTTGACCTGATCGCCCACGGCGACAAGGAGTTCCACCAGCCCGTCGACCGGCGACTTCAGCGAGTGCTCCATCTTCATCGCCTCGACGGCGACCACGACGGCGCCGGCACTCACCTGCGCGCCGTCGGTGACGTTGACGGCGACGACGGCGCCGGGCATCGGGCTGACCAGTTCGGCGTCGCCGGCGTGCTCGTCGTCGGGGCGGACCGGGGCCTCGCGCACCTCGTCGAGGACCGCGACGCCGTCCGGGCCGGCCAGCCAGATCCGATGGTCCGCGTCGGCGACCCGGTATTCGGTCCGCAGACCGTCGACCGTGACGGTCAGGACGTCGCCGTCGAGAGTGGCTGCCAGCGTGTAGGTTTCGCCGTCCTCGACGTCCACGCGGGCCGCGGACGGAGTTCCGGTGATGCCGACGTGGTCGGTCCGTTCACCGCAGCGCAGCCGGATCAGCGTCGGGGCGTGTGCTCCCATCCGCCAGCCCGTCGGTGTGGTCCACGGGTCGTCGGTCGAACCGGCCCAGCGCTGCAGCCAGCGGTAGGCGGCCGCGGCCACGAACTCGGTGTCCGCACCGGCCGCGGGTCGGTAGTCGCCGACCCGCCGGTCGAGCAGGCCGGTGTCCAGCCGTCCGGCGGCGACGTCGTCGTCGGCGATCAGGAAACGCAGGAAGTCGATGTTGGTGACGAGCCCGAGGACGGCGGTGTCGGCCAGCGCGCGATCCAAGCCGCGCAACGCGGCCGCCCGGTCGTCGGCGTGTGCGACCACCTTGGCCAGCATCGGGTCGTAGTCGCTGCCCACGACGGAGTCGGGGTAGATCCCCGAGTCGACCCGCACACCCGCGCCGTGCGGTTCACGCAGATCGAGCACGGTGCCGCCGGTCGGCAGGAAGCCGTTGGCGGGATCCTCGGCGTAGACGCGGGCCTCGATCGCGTGGCCGTGCAGTTCGACGTCGTCCTGGCCCGCCGTCAGCGTCTCGCCGGCGGCGATGCGCACCTGCCATTCGACGAGGTCCCACCCGGTGACCATCTCGGTGACGGGGTGTTCGACCTGCAGGCGGGTGTTCATCTCCATGAAGAAGAACTCGTCCGGGCGGTCGGCGGACACGATGAACTCCACGGTGCCGGCGCCGACGTAGTCCACGCTGCGCGCGGTGTCACAGGCCGCGGCGCCGATCCGGGCCCGGGTCGCCTCGTCGAGCAGCGCCGAGGGCGCTTCCTCGATCACCTTCTGGTGGCGGCGCTGCAGGCTGCATTCCCGCTCGCCGAGGTGGATCACGTTGCCGTGGCCGTCGGCGAGCACCTGGACCTCGATGTGCCTGGGCCGCAACACGAACCGTTCGAGGAACAGGGTGTCGTCGCCGAACGCGGCGGCCGACTCTCGGCGCGAGGACGCGATGGCCGCGGGCAGGTCGGCGGGGTCGGTGACCATCCGCATGCCCTTGCCGCCCCCGCCGGCCGACGGTTTCACCAGCACCGGGTAGCCGACGTCGTCGGCGCCGGCGATCAGTTCCGCGTCGCTCAGGCCGGGCCTGGAGATGCCGGGCACCACCGGGACGCCGAACCGGGTGACCGTCGCCTTGGCGGTGATCTTGTCGCCCATCGTCGCGATCGCCGCTGCCGGCGGTCCGATGAAGACGATGCCCGCCTGCGCCAGGGCAGCCGCGAATTCCGCGTTCTCCGAGAGGAATCCGTATCCGGGGTGCACGGCCTGCGCACCGGTCCGCAGGGCGGCGTCGACGACCGCGGGGATGTTCAGGTAGCTCTGCCGGGCCGGCGCCGGACCGAGCAGGACGGCTACGTCTGCCTCTGAGACATGGCGGGCGCCCGCGTCGGCCTCGCTGTACACCGCGACCGAGCGGATGCCCATCCGGCGCAGGGTCCGGATGACCCGGACGGCGATCTCGCCGCGGTTGGCGATCAGGATGGTCTCAAAGAGATTCGAAGACATCACATCACATCCTGAACACGCCGTAGGACACCGGTTCCACCGGCGCGTTGCCGACCACGGAAAGTGCCAGTCCCAGAACGGTTCTGGTGTCCGCGGGATCGATCACCCCATCGTCCCACAGCCGGGCCGTGGAGTAGTAGGGATTGCCCTGGTCCTCGTACTGGGCCCGGATCGGCGCCTTGAACGCCTCCTCTTCCTCCGGGGTCATCTCGCCACGCACCGTCGCGAGCACCGAGGCGGCCTGCTCGCCGCCCATCACCGAGATCCGCGCGTTCGGCCACATCCACAGGAAGCGCGGCGAATACGCCCGCCCGCACATCGAATAGTTGCCCGCCCCATAGGATCCGCCGATCACGACGGTCAGTTTGGGCACCCGCGCGCACGCGACGGCGGTGACCATCTTGGCCCCGTGCTTGGCGATGCCGCCGGCCTCGTAGTCGCGGCCGACCATGAAGCCGGTGATGTTC
>CAZTAA010000005.1:0-8725 GCA_964611465.1 uncultured Mycobacterium sp.
GTGGTGACCCTAGCACTTGATTGGTCCAGACAATAGATACTCAACGAAGTTCCCACGCGGCCTTGACTTGGGCTCAAGTCGTGTAGAACGATGCTCTCCATCGTGGATATGGCGCTCTATTGTCTGGACAATTGATGGCACCGGTTACTGAGGGGCTGCTCGACCTCACCGGCCGCATCGTCGTCGTCTCCGGCGCCGGAGGTGGCGGTATCGGGACCGCCGTCACCGAGTCGGTGGCCCGCGCCGGCGCCACCGTGCTGGCCGTGAGTCGTTCGCAAGACAACCTCGACCGGCACGTCGCACCCCTGGCGGCGCAGGGATTGCGGGTCGTCCCCGTGGTTGCCGACGCCGCGACCGACGAGGGCATCGCGACCGTCGTGCAAACGGCGCGCACCACGGACGGACAGCTCTACGGTCTGGTCAACATCGCCGGCGGCGCCGCACCGGAGACGTGGATGCCGTCCACCCGCGTCAGCCGGCAGGCCTGGCGCGAACTGTTCACCCAGAACCTCGAAACCATGTTCTTCATGAGCCAGGCGGTGGCCGCCGAACTCCGCGCGCAGCGGCTACCCGGCTCGATCGTGTCCCTGTCGTCGATCAGCGGGATGAACACCGCGCCGTACCACGTCGCCTACGGCACCGCCAAGGCCGCCGTCGTCGCCGCCACCCGCACCATGGCCGTCGAGTTGGCCGCCCAGGGCATCCGGGTCAACGCCGTCGCCCCCGGTGTCACCGAAACCCCGGCCTCGGGAACCTACGTCGACGACGACCCGCAGCGCGATCTGCGCGCCATCGCGATGGGGCGCCGCGGCCGGCCCGCCGAACAGGCCGGCGCAATCCTGTTCCTGCTCTCGGACCTGTCGAGCTACATCACCGGGCAGACCCTGTTGGTCGACGGCGGTCTGAACCTGCGCTGGACGCATCTCGGTGGGGACAACACGTCACTGTTCTTGAAAGACGAGAACTTCCGGACAGCCATCACTAGTTGGGAGGGCCCATGACGGATATCAAACCCGACACCGCCGATGTCGAAGAACTGTCGGAGCCGATGACCATCGGCGTCGACGCCTACATCTCGCCGGAGTACGCCCGCGCCGAGCGTGATCGGTTGTGGCGCAAGGTCTGGCAGCAGGTCGGCCGCGTCGAGGAACTGCCCGAGGTGGGCAGCTACCTGACCTACGACATCCTCGACGACTCGATCATCGTGGTACGAACGGCGGCCGGAAACTCATCCTCCTCCTTTACCGCACACCACAACGTGTGCATGCACCGCGGCCGGCGACTGATCGACACCCCCGAAGGCGCCAAGCACGCCCTCGGACGGGCACGCAAGTCGTTCGTGTGCGGATTCCACGGCTGGACTTTCGGCCTCGACGGCGCCTGCACCCATATCCGGGAGCAGGACGACTGGAAAGGCGCGCTCACACCCAAGAACACCCACCTGGCGCCGGTCCGCGTCGACACCTGGGGCGGCTGGCTGTGGATCAACATGGATCCCGACTGCGAACCCTTGGCGGACTACCTTTTTCCGGCCGCGAAGATCCTGGACCCGTTCGGTCTGGAGAACATGCGTTACAAGTGGCGCAAATGGCTGGAGTGCGACTGCAACTGGAAGGTCGCGCTGGAGGCCTTCAACGAGACCTACCACGTGTTCACCACCCATCCGGAGTTCAACAAGTTCGGCGAGTTCAAGGGCTGGGCCAAGGCGCAGGGCATCCACAGCAACATCGGCTACGACGCCCCCGACGACATGGCCGAGACCAAGTCGAAGATCCGGCTGGGCACCGGCGACCCGCGGATCTCCACCGCGGAGATGCAGGTCTACACCATGGAGGAGACCAACACCTCCACCACCGAGACGCTGGTCAACGCCGCCAAGCGATTGGTCGACGAACTGCCCGAGGGCACGCCTCCCGACAAGGTGCTCGAGCACTGGCTGTCCTCGGCGCGCCGCGACGACGAAGCCCGCGGTGTGATCTGGCCGACCATCCCGGCCGACATCCTCGGGCAGGCGGGTACGGCGTGGCAGATCTTCCCGAACTTCCAGATCGGTCAGGGGCTGACCGTTGCGCTGTGCTACAGCGCCCGCCCGCACCCTAGCTACGACCCGGACAAGTGCATCTTCGAGGTGTCGGTGTTCGAGCTGTACCCGAAAGGCGAAGAGCCGCAGACGGAGTGGGAGTTCACCCCGGTGGGTGACCCGCGCTGGCGCAGCGTGCTGCCGCAGGACTTCTCGAACATGGCGGCCGTACAGCGGGGCATGAAGTCCGCCGGTTTCCCCGGCACCATGCCCAACCCGTACCGCGAACGCAGCACCGTGAACCTGCACTACCAGCTGTCCAAGTACATGGGCGTCGGAGAGCCCCGAGAGATCTAGCGACTTCGGTGCGATTCCCGTCGCTGAGCGCACGGAAACGCACCGAAATCACCAAGCAAGGAGACCAGATGAGCAGCACCCCGGAATTCCCCTGTGGGCCAACGGATGTCCCACAGGATGTCGACATCGACGCCATGCGGGTGAAGTACGCCCAGGAGCGGGAGAAGCGCCTGCGCAAGGAGGGGGCGGCGCAGTACATCGAACTCGACGGCGATCTGGCCAGCCTCTACGAGGTGGACCCGTACACACCCGTCACCGAACGTGACCCGATCGCCGAGGACGTCGAGGTCGTGGTGCTCGGCGGTGGATTCGCCGGGCTGCTGTCCGGGGCGTACCTGAAGAAGGCCGGCGTCGAGGACGTCCGGGTCCTCGACATGGCGGGGGACTTCGGCGGGGTCTGGTACTGGAACCGGTTTCCCGGAATCCAGTGCGACAACGACGCCTACTGCTACATCCCGATGCTGGAGGAGCTCGACTACATCCCGAGCAAGAAGTTCGCCGACGGTGCCGAGATCTTGGAGCACTGTCAGCGGATGGGCAAGCACTTCGGTCTGTACGACGGCGCGATCTTCTCCACCCAGGTCGAGACCATGCGCTGGGACGAGTCGATCAAGCGCTGGCGGCTGAGCACCAACCGCGGCGACGACATCCGCGCCCGCTTCGTCGTCATGGCCCAGGGCTCGTACAACAAGCCGAAACTTCCCGGTATCCCCGGCATCAAGGAGTATCTGGACGCCGGCGGTCACGCCTTCCACTCCGCGCGCTGGGACTACGACTACACCGGCGGCGACGCCTCCGGTGGGCTGCACAAGCTGGCCGACAAGCGGGTCGCGCTCATCGGCACCGGTGGCACCGGGATACAGCTGGTGCCGCACCTGGGCCGGGATGCCAAGCAGCTCTTCGTGTTCCAGCGCACCCCGTCCTCGGTGGATTCGCGCGCCAATACGCCCACCGATCCGGCGTGGGTCGACTCGCTGCAGCCGGGCTGGCAGGAGGACCGCAAGCGAAACTTCCACAACTGGTCACCGTTCGTCGGTGTGGTGTTCGGCGAGCCGGACCTGGTGTGCGACTTCTGGACCGAACTCGGCCGCAACATGTCGGCGCGGATCGCGGCCAGCGAGGATCCGGCATCGCTCGGTGTCGAGCAGATCATGGCAATCCGCGAGGAAGAGGACTACAAGATCATGGAGCGGCTGCGACGCCGCATCGCGAGCATCGTCGAGGATCCCGAGACCGCCGAGGCCCTCAAGCCGTACTACCGGTTCATGTGCAAGCGGCCGTGTTCGAGCGAGGAGTACCTGCCCACCTTCAATCGCCCGAACGTGACGCTGGTGGATGTGTCGGCGTCCAAGGGTGTGGAGCGTCTGACGGAGAAGGGCGTCGTCGCCAACGGCGTCGAGTACGAGGTCGATTGCGTGATCTTCGCCAGCGGCTTCGAGATCTCCACGGAGATCAGCCGCCGCTATGCGGTGGACAGCATCGAAGGCCGCGACGGGTTGTCGCTCTTCGACTACTGGCACGACCGGTTCCAGACCCTGCACGGGATGACCAGCCGGGGATTCCCCAACCAGTTCTTCACCGGGTTCATCCAGGGCGGCGTCTCGGCGAACACCACCGCCATGTTCGAGCAGCAGGCCGAGCACATCGCATACATCATCGCCGAGGCGCAGAAGCGCGGAGCGACGACGGTCGAGCCGAGCCGGGAGGGCCAGGACGCCTGGGTCAACACCGTCCGCGAACTCTCGATCGACAACTCGGCGTTCGAACTGTCCTGCACCCCGGGCTATTACAACAACGAGGGCCGCGGCGCCGCGGAGAACAACGGCGGCTTCCTGGGCGACTTCTACTCGCCCGGCTTCTACGCGTTCGGTGATCTGCTGGCCGAGTGGCGGGCCAAGGGTGACCTCGACGGACTGGTGCTCGGAACGTAGATGTCTGAGTCGAGATTCGACGGCCGGGTGGCGGTCGTCACCGGTGCCGGGCGAGGCCTGGGCCGCGAATATGCGCTGTTGCTGGCCGCGCGCGGCGCCAAGGTCGTCGTCAACGACGTCGGCGGCAGCCTCACCGGGGACGGCTTGGACAGCGGACCCGCGGCCGCGGTGGCCGCCGAGATCAACGCCGCCGGGGGCACCGCCGTGGTGTCCACCGACACGGTGGCCACCGTGACCGGTGGCCGGGCCATCATCGGCTCGGCGCTGGACAACTTCGGCCGGGTCGACATCCTGGTGCACAACGCCGGAAACGTTCGCCGTTCGCCGCTGGCGCAGATGTCCTACCACGATTTCGACGCCGTGCTGGACGTCCACCTGCGGGGCGCGTTTCACGTTGTCCGAGAGGCATTTCCGCTCATGTGCGCAGCCGACTACGGGCGTATCGTGCTGACGTCGTCGATCGGCGGGCTGTACGGCAACCACGACGTGGCCAACTACGGCGTCGCCAAGGCCGGCATCATCGGGCTGTCGAACGTCGCGGCCATCGAAGGCGCGGCCCACAACGTGAAGAGCAACGTGATCATTCCCGGGGCGGTCACCCGGATGGCCGAAGGCATCGACACCTCCGCCTACCCGCCGATGGGCGCCGACCTCGTCGCACCCGCCGTCGGGTGGCTGGCCCACGAAAGCTGCTCGCTGACAGGCGAAATGCTGGTGGCCATCGCCGGCCGGATCGCCCGGGCCTACATCGCCGAGACCGCCGGGGTGTATCGGCCGTCCTGGACCATCGAAGAGGTGGCCGAGCAGATCGGAAGCATCCGCGACACGACCGACTCCGTGGTGTTCCCGGTCGTCCCCGACGGGCACGCCGAACACATCCGGTACAGCTTCGGGATGGCGGGTCAAGGGGTGACTCGATGACCAGTGCGGGACCCCTGGCCGGTGTCCGGGTCGTCGACCTGACGGCCATGGTGATGGGGCCGTACTGCACGCAGATCATGGCCGACATGGGCGCCGACGTGATCAAAGTCGAACCGCCGGAAGGGGATAACACCCGCTACATCTCCGTCGGGCCCGCGCCCGGCATGAGCGGAGTGTTCGTCAACGTCAACCGCGGCAAGCGCAGCGTCGTGCTGGACCTGCGCACCGACGCCGGCCGGGATGCATTGCGCGTCCTGATCGCCGGGGCGGACGTCTTCATCCACTCGATGCGGGCCAAGGCGATCGCCAAGCTCGGGTTCGATTACGCATCCGTCGCCGAACTGAATCCGTCGATCGTCTACACCAACTGCTACGGGTACGGTCATCGCGGCCCCGAACGGGATCGTCCGGCCTACGACGACACCATCCAGGCCGAATGCGGCATCCCCGCGGTCCAGGAACAACTGACCGGCGAGCCCAACTACGTCGGCACCATCATGGCGGACAAGGTCGCCGGACTGACCGCCCTGTACGCCACCATGATGGCGCTCTTCCACCGCGAACGCACCGGCGAGGGCCAGGAGGTGGAAGTCGCGATGTTCGAGACGATGGCCTCGTTCATGCTCGTCGAGCACGCCAACGGCGCGATGTTCGACCCCCCGCTGGGCCCGGCGGTGTATCCGCGCACGGTGGCGCCCAATCGCCGGCCGTACCGCACCGCCGACGGTGAGGTCGCCGCACTGATCTACAACGACAAGCACTGGAACGCGTTCATCAATGCGGTGCAACCCCCGTGGGCCAGTGAGGAGTACGCGACGTTGGAGGGCCGGGCCAAGCAGATCGACACGGTCTACGGACTGGTCGCCAAGACGCTCCAGGAGCGCACCACCGCGGAATGGCTGGCGCTGTTCAACGAACTGGAGATCCCGGCGGCGCCGATCAACACCCCGGACGCGCTGTTCGACCACCCGCACCTCAACGCCGTCGGACTGTTCGAGACCGTCCAGACGCCGCACGGCCCGGTGCGCTTTCCCGGTGTGCCGACCTGGTTTTCGCGCACCCCGGGGCATGTGCGTGGTTACGCGCCCGAGCTGGGCGCCGACACCGAGCAGGTGCTCGCAGAACTCGGCACGACCGGGCTCGACACAGAGAAAGCGGTGTAGCCGTGGAGTTCCGGATGGGCCCAGAGGCCGACCGCCTGCGCGCCGAACTGCGTGACCTGGTGAAAGCCGAAGTGCCCGAACACTTCCTGGGCGCCTTCACCGACGATCCCGCGGATCTGGCGACCGCGCAGCGGTTCTGCCGGACGCTGGCCGACCGCAACCTGCTGTGCATGGCCTGGCCGGAACGGTTCGGCGGCCGGGACGCCTCGGTGTGGGAGCAGACCGTGGTCCGCGAGGAGATGTGGGCGCACCACGAACCCCGCGGCGCGCAATACATGGGTGTGAACTGGGTCGGCCCGATCATCATGCGGCACGGCACCGAGGAGCAGCAACGCAAGCACCTGCCGCCGATCGCCGCCGGCGAAGTCATCTGGTGCCAGGGTTTTTCCGAGCCGGAAGCGGGTTCCGACCTGGCGTCGCTGCGGACCACGGCGCGCCCTGACGAGGATGGCTCTGCCGGCTGGCTGGTCTCCGGGCAGAAGATCTGGACGTCGTACGCGACGATGGCGCAGTGGTGCTTCCTGCTGGCGCGGACGTCCAGAGGCGAGCGCAAACAGCAGGGCTTGACGATCTTCCTGGTGCCGATGGACGATCCCGCGATCCAGGTCCGGCCGATCCGCTGCATGATGGGCCCGCACCACCTCAACGAGGTGTTCTTCGACGACCTGCGCGTCACGCCGGCCGACGTACTCGGCACCGTCGACGACGGCTGGTCGATCGTGCAGGACGTGATGTCGTTCGAGCGCGTCGGCATCGCCCGCTACGCCCGCTGCGAGCGGCTGTTGGCCGCTGCGCCAACGGTTCTCGGCGACCGCTGGGACGACCTGCCCGCCGAACTGCGGGCGCGTTGGATCCGCATGCTCACGCACTGCCGACGCGCGCGGTTGATGGCCTACCGGGTGGTCGAGATGCAGAGCAGCGGACAGGTCAAACCCGGTGACGCCGCCGCCTACCGGATTGCCGTCACGAAACTGGACCAGGACAGCGCCGAGGTGCTCAGCGACATCGCCGCCGAGGTGTCCCACGACGATCCGCGGGCGGCCTGGTTCCTCGGCGAAGTCGAGGACCACTGGAAGTACTCGCAGGCCTCCACGGTGTCCTCGGGCAGCATCGAGATGCAGCGCATCCTGCTGTCCCGCTCGCTGTTGGCGGCGCACAAAGGGGCCGGGCAATGAGCGGCATGATCCTCGACCTGAGCGAAGACGCGAAAGAGTACGGGCGCCAGTCTCTTCGGGCGTTCGAGGCCGCCGGCGGCGACCAGCTGGTGCAGCAGGCCGAGTCCAAGCCGGAGGGCCGGGCCGCGCTGGTCGAGCCGGTCCTGGCCGAACTCGGTGCGTTCGAACTCGACCCACGGTCGGACGCCGACGGGCTGGAGGCCGCCGCGGCGCTGTGCCGCAGCGCGGGCTACTGGGCCTTGCCCTACCCGGTCGCCGAACGGCTGTCCGCACCCACCGGCGTCGAGGCCGACGGTTTGGTGGTGGTGGTGGACAACCGGCCGTCGGCGCCGCTGGCCGGTCTGCAAAACACCTGGGCGGCAGTGACATTGGCGGGGCAGCGCAGCACGGTGACCGGGCTGGGCCCGGCGGCCGCGGGCTTCGTCACCGAGCTGGAACTGTCCGCGTTGGACGGCGAGGGAGCGGCCGACGTGGCGCTGGGGCTGGTGTTGCCGTCGTGGACGCTGCTGGGCATGCTGGACCGCGCGCTGGAACTGACCATCGCACACGTCAGCCTGCGCAAGCAGTTCGGGCAGACGCTGTCGTCCTTCCAGGGCGTGCAGTTCCAGCTGACCGACGCCGAGGTCGAGCACAGCGGCGTGGACATCCTGGCCAAGTACGCGCTGTGGAGTATCGCCACCGACCGGCCCGAAGCCCTCGACGACGCGCTGGCATTGCGGCTGGCGTCCCTGGAGGCGGCCGAGGTCGTGTTCCGGGTGTGCCACCAACTGCACGGCGCCGTCGGATTCTGCGACGAGACCACGCTGTCCTGGCTGTCCCGGTACAGCCAGCCGTTGCGGCGCTTGCCCTTCGGGCTCTCGGCGACCCGGGATCAGCTGACCCGTCAGGTCGGCCGGCGCGGACTCGCGGGGCTTTACGCATGAGCTCGGACCTGGCGGACTTCCGCGCGCGGGTGCGGACCTGGTGCGCCGAGCATGTGCCCCCGAACTGGCGCGAACGCCAGACCGGTGTCGGCGAAGCGGAATTCGCCGCCTTCCAGAAGCAGTGGTTCGCCGAACTGCACCGCGCCGGTTACGCGGTGCCGCACTGGCCGGCCGAGTGGGGCGGCGGCATGTCGGTTCCCGAACAGGTCGTGCTCTACCAGGAACTGGCCGCGGC
>CAZTAA010000005.1:8825-50176 GCA_964611465.1 uncultured Mycobacterium sp.
TCGGTGGCCTGCCGGTTCAGGCCCAGGTGGCCAAGCCGATGTCGAGCGGATGGGAGTCCGGCGCCTGGATGCTGGATTTCGTCGGCTCCTGGGAGTGGACCATCCCCGGCGGGGCCAGCGAGATCCAGCGCACCATCATCGCCGAGCGCGGTCTGGGGCTGCCGCGAGAGCCGAGTGTGGCGTGATGGCCGCAGAACATTCGGCGTTCGCGGAGTTCCACGACGAACTGCGCTCGGTGGCCGGCGATCTGCTGGCAAAGGACCGCGAGGTCGGCTGGCCGGTGCTCGTCGAGGCCGGCTGGACCGGCCTGGAGATCCCGGAGGAGTTCGGCGGGGCCGGAGCCGGCTTCGCCGAGACGGCCGTCATCTGCGAGGAGATCGGCCGGGCCGCCGCGTCGACCGGCTACCTCGGCATGGTGCTGGCGGTCGGCGCGCTGCAGGCCTCGATGCCCGGCACGCTCCGTGACGAACTGCTCGCCGGCATCGCGTCCGGCGAGGTGCGGCCCGTCGTGGTACCGGGCGGGTTCCAGCTCCGGGGCGGAAAGCTCTATGGCACGGCGGAATTCGTGCCCGACGCATCCGGCGCGGACCGGCTGCTGGTGGTCGCCGCCGCCGACGATGGCGCACCGGTGCTCGTCGATGCCGCCGGACTGTCGGTCACACCGCAACCCGTGGTGGATGAAACCCGGCAATTGACAACGGTTTCCGCCGACGGACTCGCGGTCACCGGCGTACTCGACGGTGACGCCACGCGGGTGGTGTCGGCATTGCGTGATCGCGGGGCGGTGGCGATCGCCTGCGACAGCCTGGGCCTGGCGCAGGCGATGCTCGACGCCACGGTGTCGTATGTCAAGGTGCGCAACCAGTTCGGCCGCGCGATCGGCTCCTTCCAGGCCGTCAAGCACGCCTGCGCCGACATGATGGTGTCCCTGGCGGTGTCCCGGCAGCTGGTCACCGCCGCGGTGACGGCGGTGGCCACGGGCGCCGACGCCGGGACGGCGGCCTCGATGGCCAAGGCGCATGCCACCGCGGGCGCCGTCGACATCGCCGGCAAGGCCATGCAATTGCACGGCGGCATCGGCTACACGTGGGAAAGCGGCATCCACGTCTATCTCAAACGGGCCGCACTCAACCGTTCGCTGTTCGGCTCGCCGGCGGCACACCGACAGAAGCTTGCGCAGCGTTACAACGAATCAAGGAGTTAGACATGGGAGTACCGGTATACAAGCGCATTCTCGACCTGTTCGAGGCCGAGGGCGTCAACACGTTGTTCGGCATCCCGGACCCCAACTTCGTGCACATGTTCACCGAGGCCGAGGCCCGCGGCTGGTCGGTGGTCGCACCGCACCACGAGCTGAGTGCCGGGTTCATGGCCGAGGCCGCGTCGCGGATGACCGGTAAGCCCGGCCTGTGCATCGGCACGCTCGGGCCGGGGGTGGCCAATATCGCCGGCGCGATGATGTGCGCGCTGGTGGAGAACTCGCCGGTGATCTTCCTGGGCGGTCAGCGCGCCCGCGTCACCGAGCGCCGGGTGCGCCGCGGCCGCATCCAATTCGTCCAGCAGGAAGCGCTTTTCACGCCGTCGGTCAAGTACAGCAGCTCGATCGAATACGCCGACCAGACCGACGAGATCATCCACGAAGCCATCCGCCGGGCGATGTCCGGCACACCCGGACCGTCCTACGTCGAGTTCCCGTCGCACGTCATCCTCGAGGAACTCGACGTTGCGGCGGCGCCGGCGCCGTCTACGTACCGGCTGGTGAACCAGGGCGCGGGAGCTCGCGAGGTCGCCGAGGCCGTTGAGTTGATTCGGGCGGCCAAGAGCCCGGTCCTGTTGGTGGGCCACGGGGTGCACACCTCGCGCACCCAGGCCGAGGTCAAGGAGCTGGCCGAGCTGATGGCCTGCCCTGTCATCCAGACCTCCGGCGGCACCTCGTTCATTCCGGGACTGCAGGACCGCACTTTTCCGTACCTGTTCTCCCCGGCCGCCAACGAGGCCGTCGAGCAGTCCGACCTGTGCGTCGCGCTGGGCACCGAGCTCGGTGAGCCGATGCACTACGGCCGCACCCAGCACTGGGCCGAGGGCGACGCCAACCGCAAGTGGGTGTACGTCGAGCAGGACCCGACCGCCATCGGCGTCAACCGTTCGTTCGACGTGGCACTGGTCGGCGATCTGCGTGGCGTCGTGCCGCAGCTGGTCGAGGCGCTGCGGGACAACCCGCGCACGCCGTCGGCCAACCTGGAGGAACTGATCAAGGCCGACGCCGCCGAGCTGGCGCGGGTGGCCGAGGAGGCCCCGTCCGGCCGCTCGCCGATTCATCCGGCCCGCTACGTCGTCGAGTCCACCAAGGCGTTCAACGAGCTGGAGGACGGCATCCTGGTCCGCGACGGCGGCGCCACCGTGATATTCCAGTGGACCTACTCGCAGTCCAAGCCGCGCGACGTGATCTGGAACCAGAACTTCGGCCACCTCGGCACGGGCCTGCCGTACGCCGTCGGCGCCTCGGTCGCCGAGGGCGGCAAGCGGCCGGTCATGCTGCTGACCAGTGACTCGGCGTTCCTGTTCCACATCGCCGAACTCGAGACCGCGGCCCGGCGGAACCTGCCGCTGGTGTGCGTCGTCGGCGTCGACCACCAGTGGGGTCTCGAGGTCGGTGTCTACAAGCGGACGTTCGAGCAGCCTTCGCCGCAGCCCGGCGTGCACTGGAGCAAGGACGTCCGGATGGACAAGATCGCCGAGGGCTTCGGCTGCCACGGCGAGTACGTCGAGAAGGAAGACGAGATCGGCCCGGCGATCGCCCGCGCCTACGCCAGCGGGAAAGTCGGTGTGGTGCACGTGTGCATCGACCCGAAGGCCAACTCCGAGGAGATGCCCAAGTACGACCGATTCCGGACGTGGTATGCAGAAGGCACCCAGTAACCGCGCGGCCGCGAGACCGTCAAAGAAAAGGACACAGCCATGCGTGAATACCTGAAGTTCTACATCGACGGCCAGTGGGTCGACCCGATCGAACCGGCGTCGCTCGACGTCGACAACCCGACCACCGAGGTGGTGTCCGGCAAGATCGCGCTCGGCACCGCGGCCGACGTCGATCGGGCGGTCAAGGCCGCGCGCAAGGCGTTCGGCACCTGGTCGCAGTCCACCCGCGACGAACGCCTCGAGCTGCTGCAGGCGATCATGGCCGAATACCAGAAGCGGGCCGGTGATCTGGCGGATGCGGTCAACGAGGAGATGGGCGCACCGGCCTCGCTGGCGGCCGGTCCGCAGGTCGCCCTCGGGCTGGGGCATCTGAGCACGGCGATGGAGGCGCTGAAGAACTTCGAGTTCGAGGAGCAGCACGGATCCACGCTGGTGGTCAAGGAGCCGATCGGCGTGTGCGGGCTGATCACCCCGTGGAACTGGCCGATCAACCAGATCGCCTGCAAGGTGTTCCCGGCGCTGGCCACCGGTTGCACGATGGTGCTCAAGCCGTCGGAGGTGGCGCCGTACTCGGCGCAGATCTTCACCGAGGTGATGGATGCGGCCGGGGTTCCGGCGGGTGTCTACAACCTGGTGTACGGCGACGGGCCGGGTGTCGGTGTCGCGCTGGCCACCCACCCCGACATCGACATGGTGTCGTTCACCGGGTCGACGCGGGCCGGCATCGAGGTGGCGCGCAACGCCGCACCGACGGTCAAGCGCGTCACCCAGGAACTCGGCGGCAAGAGCCCGAACATCGTGCTCGACGACGCGGACTTCGCCAAGAGCGTCGCCGCGGGCACGTCGGTGATGATGGTGAACAGCGGCCAGAGCTGTAATGCGCCGTCGCGCATGCTCGTTCCGAACTCCCGGATGGACGAGGCCATCGCGATCGCCCGGGAGACCGTCGCCGCGGTGAAGGTCGGCGATCCGGCCGACGCGACCGCGATCGGGCCGGTCGCGTCCAAGGCGCAGTTCGACAAGATCCAGGGCCTGCTGCAGAAGGGCATCGACGAGGGCGCCACCCTGGTGGTCGGCGGCCCCGGCCGGCCCGACGGCCTGGACAGCGGCTACTACGTGAAGCCGACGGTGTTCGCCAACGTGCGCAACGACATGACGATCGCGCGGGAGGAGATCTTCGGCCCGGTGCTGTGCATCCTCGGCTACGACGATCTCGACCAGGCACTCGAGATCGCCAATGACACCGAATACGGTCTGGCGGGCTATGTTTCGGGCGCCGACCTCGACGCCGCGCGTGCGGTGGCTCGCCGGATCCGGGCGGGTTCGGTCGCGATCAACCACGGTTTCGACATGAACGCGCCGTTCGGCGGATACAAGAAGAGCGGCAACGGGCGGGAGTGGGGCCAGTTCGGCTTCGACGATTATCTGGAGATCAAGGCGGCGCTGGGCTACACGCCCGCAACCGCGGCGGGATAGTTTTCTCAACCTCGAAAAGGAATGTGTGACAGATGTTTTCGGCGATATTGATCGAGAAGGACGACTCGGGCCAGAAGGTCGGCCTCACCAGTCTGGACGAGGCGCAACTTCCCGAGGGGGACGTCAGCGTCGACGTGGAGTACTCGACCTTGAACTTCAAGGACGGCCTGGCCATCACCGGTAAGTCTCCGGTGGTGCGCAAATTCCCGATGGTTCCGGGGATCGACCTGGCCGGCGTCGTCACCGAGAGTTCGCATGCGGACTGGAAGGCGGGCGACCGGGTCGTGCTGAACGGCTGGGGTGTGGGCGAAACCCATTGGGGCGGCTTCGCCCAGCGGGCCCGGCTCAACGGTGACTGGCTGGTGCCGCTGCCGTCGGCCTTCACGTCCAAGCAGGCGATGGCGATCGGCACGGCGGGGTACACCGCGAGCCTCTGCGTCGATGCGCTGCTCGACCACGGCGTGCGACCCGACCAGGGCGAGGTCCTGGTGACCGGTGCCACCGGCGGTGTGGGCAGCGTCGCGATCGCGTTGCTGGCCAAGGCCGGCTTCAAGGTCGCCGCGGTCACCGGAAAGCCTTCGGAGAGTGCGTATCTGGAACAGCTCGGCGCCGAGACCGTACTTGATCGCGCGGAGTTCGCCGAGCCCGGCAAGCCGATGCAGAAGGAACGCTGGGCGGGTGTCGTCGACGCCGTGGGCAGCCACACGCTGGCGAATGCGTGCGCACAGACTCGCTACCGGGGCGCGGTGGCCGCCTGTGGTCTGGCTCAGGGCATGGACTTCCCGGCCAGCGTTGCTCCGTTCATCCTGCGCGGGGTTTCGCTGCTGGGCGTCGACAGCGTGATGGCGCCCAAGAAGCCGCGACTGGCCGCCTGGGAGCGGCTGTCGAAAGAACTCGATCCGGCCGTGCTCGACTCAATTGCCGAGGAGATCGCGCTCGGTGAGGTGATCGAAGCCGCGGGCAAACTGATGGACGGCAAGGTGCGCGGCCGCATCGTCGTCGACGTCAATCGCTGATTGGAGAGACATGGCGCAGAAGTCGGAAGAAACCACGACCGTCGAACTCGACCTGTCCGACGTCGACCACCGTGTCGGCAAACCGGTCGGCGGCGGACAGTTGTGGGATCCGTGCAGCTCCTCCGATATTCGGCGGTGGGTGATGGCGATGGACTACCCGAACCCGCTGCACTGGGACGAGCAGTTCGCCCGCGACTCGAAGTTCGGCGGCCTGATCGCCCCGCAGTCGATCGCGGTGGGGCTGGACTACGGGCACGGAGCGCAGCCCGCCTGCGTGGGACATATTCCGAACAGCCACTTGATCTTCGGCGGTGAGGAATGGTGGTTCTACGGTTGTCCGATCCGGCCGGGTGACCAGTTGTTCCAGGAGCGTCGTTTCCACGACTACAAGGTGACGGAGACGAAGTTCGCCGGGCCGACGATGTTCTCGCGCGGCGACACCGTCCACAAGAACCAGCACGGGACGCTGGTGGCCCGCGAGCGCTCCACCGCGATTCGCTACCTCTACGAAGAGGCGACGAAGCGCGGCATGTTCGAGAATCAGCTCGGCGAGATCAAACGGTGGACGCAGCCCGAACTCGAGGAGGTCGACCGGCTGCGCCGGGACTGGCTGGAGTCCAACCGGATGGGCGTCTCGCCGCGGTTCGATGAAGTCAAGGTCGGTGACACGTTGCCGCGCCGAGTGATCGGCCCGCACACCATCGCCAGCTTCACCACCGAGTACCGCGCGTTCCTGTTCAACATCTGGGGCACGTTCCGCTGGGTGGCTCCGCCCGGTATCGAGGATCCGTGGGTGTACCAGGATCCGGGCTGGGGCAAGGACTTCGCGTTCGACGAGGAGGACGCGATGATCGACCCGCGCAAACGCGACGGGCTCTATGTGGGTCCGTCGCGCGGTCACATCGACGCCGACCGCGCCAGCGAGGTCGGCATGGCGCGTGCCTACGGGTACGGCGCGACGATGGGCGCGTGGTGCACCGACTACCTCGCCTACTGGGCCGGGCACGACGGCATGGTCCGGCACACCAAGGCCGATTTCCGCGGACCGGCCTTCGAAGGTGACGTCACGTACTTCGACGGCGAGGTCGTGGGCAAGGAGCCGGAGTCGACCTGGGGCGTGCCGCTCGTTCAGGTCAAGCTGCGCCTCGCCAACCAGAACGGCGAGGTGCTGGTGACCTGCACGGCCGAGGTCGAACTGCCGTTGACGTAGTGATGGACCTTTCGATCGTTTCGGGTCCGCAACTGGCCGCCGAGCCCGGACTCGGCGCGCTGACCCTGCCGGGATTCCTGCGCGAGGTGACGGCGAGCTACGGCGAACGCGAGGCACTCGCCTTCCCGGATGCCGACGGTGTCACGCGCTGGACCTACGCCGAATTGTGGGACCGGGCAATCGATGTGGCGCGTGCGCTGCACGCCGGCGGCCTCGGCAAGGGCGAGCGGGTCGGCGTCCTGATGACGAACCGGCCGGAGTGGATCGCGGCGGTGTTCGGCATCTCCATCGCCGGCGGTGTGGCCGCCGCGCTGAGCACCTTCTCGACGGGGCCCGAGCTGGACCATCTGCTGGCGTCCTCCTGCGTGTCGGTGCTGTTGTTCGAGCGCACCGTCGGCAAGAAGGATTTCGCGGCGGTGCTGACCGAACTCGAGCCGAGCATCGGTGCGGGGACGGCCGGGCCGCTGCGGTCGGCGCGATACCCGTTCCTGCGCCGTCTCGTGGTCGTGGGAGAGCCCGCACCGGGCGTCGAGACCTGGGACGAGTTTCTGGCGCACGGCGCGGATCAACCGCGCGAACTGGTCGAGGCGACCGCCGCCGCGGTGCAGCCCAGCGACCCGGCGCTGCTGTTCTTCTCGTCCGGGTCGACCAGCAAGCCGAAAGGTGTGCTGAACGCACACCGTGGTGTCTGCATCCAGATGTGGCGGTTTCGGCGCATGTACGGATTCGGCCCTGACGACCACGTCCGGTGCTGGTCGGCCAACGGCTTCTTCTGGTCCGGGAACTTCGGGATGTCGCTGGGCTCGACGCTCGCCGCGGGTGGCTCTCTGGTGCTGCAACGCACCTTCATCGCCGACGAGGCGCTGGACTTGATGGTCGCCGAGCGGGTGAACTTTCCGTTCGCCTGGCCGCATCAGTGGGCGCAGTTCGAAGCATCACCCAACTGGGACCGGGTAGACCTCAGCAACCTGCGGTTCGTCGACTACAAGACACCGATCGCGCGCCATCCCACCGTTTCGGCGACATGGTCGGAACCCGGCCACGCTTACGGCAACACCGAAACCTTCACGATCTCAACCGGTTACCCCGCCAACACGCCCGAAGAGGTGCACGCCGGCAGCAGCGGCGTGCCGCTGCCGGGCGTGACCCTCAAGATCGTCGACCCAGTCACCGGGAAAGTCGTTCCGCGCGGCGACCGCGGGGAGATCTGTGTCAAGGGCCCGACGTTGATGCTGGGTTACATCGGGACACCGCTGGACGAGACGCTGGACGCGGAGGGCTTCCTGTGCACCGGGGACGGCGGTTACCTCGACGACGACGGCCGGCTGTACTGGGAGGGCCGGCTCACCGACATCATCAAGACGGGCGGCGCCAACGTCTCACCGCGAGAGGTGGACGAGGCACTGGTCCAGCATTCGGGCGTCAAGGTGGCGCAAACGGTCGGGGTGCCACACGAGACCCTCGGCGAGGTCGTCGTCGCCTGTGTGGTCCCGCATGACGGTGCAGCCCTTGAGGGAGAAGGGATTCGGGCGTTCCTGGCCGAGCGCCTGGCGAGCTACAAGGTGCCCCGCCACGTCCTGTTCTTCCGGGACGACGAGATCGCGCTGACCGGCACCGCCAAGATCAAGTCGGCGGATCTGCGGCAGTTGGCGGCGCAGCGACTTCCGGCACCATGACCTGATGCGATTTCGGTGCGTTTTCCGTCGCTCAGCGCACGTCAGCGCACCGAAATCACTGACCCGGCGAGGTAACTTGCCAGCAGGCACACCGCGATCAGCACCACCCAGGCGTCGGTGAGCCGGCACAGCCAAGGGGGCGCGTGCCGAACGTCCATGAACTCCCGAAAGATGATGCGCACCTTGACCACCGCGATGACGACGGCGCTGACCGTGACGACGGTGCTCGCGGTCGGCAGCCCTCGGTGCTCGGCGGAGTGGTCGATCCACAGATAGGCCAGCGTGAGTGCCGACAGGATCAGCCACACCACCATCAACCTCTTGCTGAAAGCGATATTCACCCCGATCACCTCACCACGTAGAGCATCGCGAAGATAAGCACCCACAGGAAATCGACGGTATGCCAATAGGTTGCGCACGTCTCGACCAGTTGCTGCGACCGCCGCCGCGGTCCGGAGATCTGGTAGACGGCGACGCCCAATACGACGAAACCGATCAGCACGTGCAGGCCATGGATACCGGTCAGGAAGAAGTAGTAGGTGAAGAAGTCGTCGCTGGAGATGGTGTGACCCAGGCCGATCTGGTGGGCCCACTCGAACATCTTCGAGACCACGAACACCACACCGAAGAACATCGTCAGGTACGCGTCGCGCAGGGCCTGACGGTAGGCGCCGGCCCGGGCGGCATCGACGCAGCGGGCCACCGACCACGAACTCGACAGCAGCACAATGGTGTTGAAGATGCCGACGCCGAGGTTGAGGTGTTGCTGCGACTGCAGGAACAGTTCCGGATTCTGCGCCCGGTAGAACAGGTACACGCTGAAGTACGCCGTGAAGATCAGCGCCTCGAACAGCACGAACAGCCACATGTCGGGCTGTCCGGGAACGGCTTTCACGCGGCCCGTGTCGGTGGATCGAGGTTCGGTGATCATGCGGCCGCCAGAACGGGCAGAGGTCCGGTGCCGAAGTCCTCCCGCAGGATCATCTTGCGCAGCAGGACGATGAAGGCGCCGGTGTAGATGCCGAAGACCACCATGTTCACCCACCAGGCGATGACGCCGTTCCAGGCCAGCACCCCGCCGCGGTCGAAGATCCACGCCGGCGACACCACGATCTCGGTGAGGGCGTTGCACAGGTTGAGATAGCCGAACCATTTCGGCAACACGCCGTTCTTGTCGATGAGGATCGCCAGCATCCACACCAGTGAGCCGATCAGGAACACGCCCATCGTCCCGACGAAGGACAGGAACGCGAAATCGTAGATCCAGCCGATCAATTCGGGATCGCGGTCTGGGCGCATCGCGCCCGCGGTCAGCGCCAGGCAGAGCAGGAGCATGCCCGGAATCGCGCTCAGCGAGTACATCACCAGATAGGTGTAACCGAACACCGGACTGACCGACATCCGTCGCATCGAATAGGCGATCAACGCGTTGATCGGGGCCGTCATCCCCGTGATCACGAACATGACCGCGAACCCGATCAGCAGACCGTGATGATTGTCATTGAACCACTGCACCTTCCGGGCCGTTTCCCAGGCCGGTGACGGCGGTGGCTGGGTGCGGGTGATGACGAAGAACACCAGCCCGAACAACTGGTAGAACACCACCATCGTCCACTAGGCCAGCCACAGCTCACGCTTCGGATTGTCCTTGCTGTACCACCTGACCGGCCGCTCTTCCGTCCGCGCAGTCGCCCTCATGCAGGCACCGGGGCCGCGGCCCGCTCGCGGTAGATCGCCTGTGCCAGAACGACGGTCATCACGACGATCCAGACCGCGACGGTGAGGTTCTTGAGCCAGAACGACAGCGCACCGTTCCACGCGAGCGGGCCGTGCGTGACCAGTGCGGTGAAGGCCGCGGGTACGAACGCCGCGGCGGTCAGCACGTTGAAATGCGCCACCCATCTGGGCAACACCGGGGTGGCTTGGTCGTCGAAGTAGACGGCCAGGGCGACCAGCACGCTCTGGGCGATCAGGTAGGGGACCTGGGTGGTGAACGTGAGCCAGGCCAGGTCGTTGAGTAACTGGGTCAGCGCGGGGTCACGGTCGGGCCGAAACGCCGCGAGCAGCCAGCAGACGTTGGCGACCAGGAACAGCGTCGGCGCGCCGGACACGCAACCGATCATCGCGTAGGAGAAAATCGGTGTGCGATGGGCCATTCGGCGAATCTGCATGGCGATCAGGATGAGCATCGGGATCAGCCCGACGCAGAACCAGTTGAACAGCACCATGCTGTAGCGGATGCGGGGGATGTTCTGGGGGTCACGGTAGAAGTCGGCGACCTGTTGGGCCGACAGCTGCGGTGACATCGGGGGCAGGAAGCCCGGGAACCACACGAACGCCGCCAACCAGATGAGCGCCAGCACCGGCAGAGCCCACAGCAGGATCAGTTCACCGTCGGTGCGTCGCACGGTTGGCACCCCTTCCGGCTAGTCGAGCGGCTAGTCAGGCGAAGGCTAGCCATTCGGCTAGTCCGGCGTCAAGAGTGCGTTAGTGTCGGCACGTGGAGTTCAAGGTCGTCGAGCACAGTCCCGCGCGCATACGGGTGCTGGATGCGGCCCTGGACCTGTTCGCCGAACACGGGGTCAGCGCGACCTCGCTGCAGATGATCGCCGACCGGGTGGGCATCACCAAAGCCGCTGTCTACCACCAGTTCCCGACCAAGGAGCGCATCGTCCTGGCCGTCACCGAGCGGGAGTTGGGCCGGCTGATTCCCGCGCTGGAGGAGGCCGAGACGCAGGACCACGCCGACGAGGCGCGCGATGCGCTCCTGGTCCGGGTGATCGACATGGCGGTCCGAGACCGCCGGTTGGTGCGGACGCTGCAGTTCGATCCCGTCGTCGTCCGCCTGCTCGCCGAGCACGAACAGTTCCAGCGCTTCATGTCCCGGCTCTATCGGGTGCTGTTCGGCGACCTCGACGACGACGGTCGCATCGAGGGCGCGATGCTGTCCGGTGCGATCAGCGCGGCGGTCATGCACCCCCTGGTGGCCGATGTGGATGACGCGACGTTGCGGGCCAAGATCACCGAACTGACACGCCGGATTCTCGGCATGCCGACTTCCTGAAGATCTGTTCAGCGCAGGCGGCGAACTTCACTCGCGTTTTGTGTGCGTGAGGGCTGAACAGATGCTTAGAAAATGTCCTTGTGGGGGACGTCGGTGACGAGACCGCCGTCGACGACGAACTCGGCGCCGGTGGCGAACGACGACTCGTCACTGGTGAGGAACACGATGAACGTCGCGACCTCGTCGGAGGTGCCCGGCCGGCCCAGCGGGGCGGTCACCATGTCGTCCGGGAAGTGTTTGGTCATCGGCGTGCGGATGAAACCCGGGTGTACCGAGTTGATCCGGATGTTGAACTTGCCCAACTCGATTGCGGCCGACTTGGCCAGGCCGCGCACCGCCCATTTCGACGCGACGTAGGGGTGCACCATCGGCGCTCCGCGCAGACCCTCGATCGACGACACGTTGATGATCGACCCGCCGCCGGCGGCCTTCATCTGCTCGACGACGGCCTGCATGCCGAGGAAGGTTCCGATCAGGTTGACATCGATGACGTTGCGGAACTTGTCCATGTCGAACTGACCGATCTTGCCCAGTGCGACGATGCCGGCGTTGTTCACCAGGGTGGTGAGCTTGCCGTAGGTCTGCACGGCGAGCTCGACCGCGGCCTCCCACTGGTCGGCCTGCGTGACGTCGAGGTGGATGTAGCGGGCGGCATCCCCGAGTTCGGCGGCCAGTGCCTCGCCCTTCTCGTCGAGGATGTCGCCGATCACCACCTTGGCGCCCTCGCCGACGAGCATCTTGGCGTGCGCGGCGCCCATGCCCTGAGCGCCCCCGCTGATCAATACGACCTTGTCGTCCACGCGTCCCATGGGCCGCCACGTTACCGCACCACGATCCAGAAATTAGAACCTGTTCCAATTTCTCGGCGGAGCACGCATACTGCCAGGCATGGCTATTCGCGTTGCGCTGTTCGGGACCGGAAACTGTGGCCGGATCGCCCTGATCCAACTCATCGAGGATCCGCGGTTCGAACTCGTCGCCGTGGGGGTTTCCACCGACGAGAAGGTGGGGCGCGACGCGGGCGAGTTGGCTGGGCTAGACGTCGTCACCGGGGTGAAGGCCACCAAGGGAATCGACCAACTGCTCGCCGCAAAACCGGACTGTCTGGTGTACACCGCGATGGGTGACGTCCGGACCAAGGAGGCGACCCTCGAGGTGTGCGCCGCCCTGGAGGCCGGCGTCAACGTGGTGGGCTCGGCACCGGGCGGGCTGCAGTTCCCCTGGCGCGGCCTGGTGCCGCAGAAGTACATCGACAAGGTGGAAGCCGCTGCCCGACAGGGTAATTCGAGTGTCTTCATCACCGGCGTGGATCCGGGGTTCGTCACCGACCTGGTGCCCTTCGCGCTGGCTGGTACGTGTCAGCGCGTCGAGCAGATCCGGACCATGGAGATCGCCGACTATGCGACCTACGACGGCGAGATCGTGATGAAGTGGGTGATGGGTTTCGGAAACCCGCTGAACCAGCCCGGCCTGCTGTTCCAGCCGGGCACCCTGGCCGCGGCCTGGGGGACCGCGATCCACATGCTCGCCGCCGGACTGGACCTCGAAATCGACGAGATCACCGAGCATTTCGAGCTCGAGCCGGCGCCCGAGGACATCGAGGTGGCCACCGGTGTCATCGAGAAGGGCACCGTCGCGGCGATGCGCTTCGAGATCAACGGCATGGTGGCCGGCAAGCCGGTCGTCGTGGTCGAACACATCACCCGGGTGCGCGGCGACCTGCGGCCCGACTGGGCGCAGCCGGCACAACCGGGTGGCTCCTACCGGGTGGAGATCACCGGCGAGCCGTCGTATGCCGTCGACATCTGTCCCACCAGTTCCCGCGGCGACCACAACTACGCGGCGATCCTGGTCGGGGCGGGCCGGATCGTCAACGCGATCCCGGACGTCGTCGCGGCCGCACCCGGCATCCGCACCACGCTCGACATGCCGCTGGTGACGGGCAAGGGCACCTACCGGGCCGCGGCCGAGGTGTGAGACAGGGGTCGGGTGTGGACGAACAGTCCGACACGCTGCGGCGGGTGATCGTCGGCGCGTCCATCGGAAACGCCGTCGAGTGGTTCGATTTCGCGATCTACGGCTTCCTGGCGACCTTCATCGCCGCCAACTTCTTCCCGGCCGGCAATGACACCGCGGCACTGTTGAACACGTTCGCGATCTTCGCCGCGGCCTTCTTCATGCGACCGCTCGGTGGGTTCGTGTTCGGCCCGTTGGGTGACCGGATCGGCCGGCACCGGGTGCTGGCCCTCGTGATCCTGCTGATGTCGGCGGCCACCCTGGCGATCGGGCTGCTGCCCACCTATCACTCGATCGGGGTGGCCGCGCCACTGCTGCTGTTGCTGCTGCGTTGCCTGCAGGGATTCTCGGCGGGCGGCGAATATGGCGGTGGCGCAGTGTATCTCGCCGAATACGCGGCCGACGAGCAGCGCGGCCGGACGGTCACCTTCATGGTGTGGTCAGGGGTCGTCGGGTTCCTGCTCGGGTCGTTGACCGTCACGCTGCTGCAGGCCTGGCTGCCGGCCGGCGCCATGGACAGCTGGGGCTGGCGCATCCCGTTCCTGATCGCCGGGCCGCTTGGTCTGGTGGGTCTCTACATTCGGCTCCGACTGGACGACACGCCGGAGTTCAAGATACTCAACGAAGCCGACAAGGTCGCGGAATCGCCGCTGCGGGAGGCGATCCGGACGTCGTGGCCGGCGATCCTGCGGGTGATCGGCATGTTCATCATCTTCAACATCGGCTACTACGTGGTGTTCACCTACCTGCCGACCTACTTCATCAAGACGCTGCACTTCTCCAAGACCCACGCCTTTCTGTCCAGCACCATCGCCTGCCTGGTGGCGATCAGCCTCATCCTGCCGTTGGCGTCGTTGAGCGACCGGATCGGCCGGCGTCCCCTGCTGATCGCCGGGGCGGCCGGCTTCGCGGTGTTCGGCTATCCGCTTTTCCTGCTGCTCAATTCGGGAACACTGGCCGCCGCGATCGGAGCCCATGTCGGCCTGGCCGTCATCGAATGTCTGTACATCTCGGCCGCGGTGTCTGCCGGAGTGGAGATGTTCGCCACCCGAGTCCGCTACAGCGGATTCGCCGTCGGGTACAACCTGTGCGTCGCGCTGTTCGGCGGAACCACGCCGTACGTCGTCACCTGGCTGGTCGGGCACACCGGAAACTCGCTGTCGCCAGCCTTCTATGTCATTGCGGCAGCGGTGATTTCGCTGCTGACCGTGCTGACGGTGCGCGAGACGGCGGGCAAGCCGCTGGTTTCCGTCTGAGCCTAGATCGACGTAGGGGCCGGTTCTACTCGCTCTTTCCCGCCGAAACGGACGCCTCGGCAATGGATTTGGCCCAGCGGTAGTCCGCCTTGCCGGCCGGGGAGCGCACCACCTTGTCGGTGTGAATGAATGCCTTGGGCACCTTGTAGCGGGCGATGTGCTGATTGCAGGTGTCGACGAGCTCGTCGTCGGTGGCCGACTTTCCCTCGGCGAATTGCACCACCGCCACCACCTCGCTGCCCCACCGCTCGGAGGGCCGGCCCACCACGACGACGTCGTAGACGTTGGGGTGGGCGGCGATCGCCCGCTCGACCTCTTCGGCGAAGATCTTCTCGCCGCCGGAGTTGATGGTCACCGAGTCGCGGCCGAGCAACTCGATGCGACCGTCCGCGAGATAGCGCGCCTTGTCGCCGGGCACCGACCAGCGCACCCCGTCGATGGTCGGGAAGGTCTTGGCGGTCTTGGCCTCGTCGCCGAGATAGCCCAGCGGGATCAGGTCGCGGCGGGCCAGCCAGCCGACCTCGTCGACGTCCGCCGGTGTCAGGACCCGGCTGTAGTCGGCGGACACGACGGTGGTGTCTGCCTGCGGGGTGAACACCGGCGACTGCCCGGACTGCTCGGTGGCCACCGTGCTCATCTGCTGGCCGGCCTCCGACGAGCCGACGGCGTCCATCAGCAGCAGGTTCGGCAGCGCGGCGCGGATCCGGTCGCGCACTGCGGGAGACATCGGTGCGCCGCCGTTGGTGATGGAGATCAGTCCGGACAGGTCGTAGTCGCCGGCCTCGATCTCGTCGATGAGCGGTCGAGCCATCGCGTCGCCGACCGTCGGAATGCTCAGCACGCGTTCACGTTCCACGAGGCGCAACACGTCGCCGGCCCGCAGCTTCTCGACGTCGTCGGGGATCACGATCCGCCCGCCCATGGTGATCATGTTGTAGGCGGCCCACTGCGCGGCACCGTGCATCAGCGGCGGCAGCATCAGCAGTGACATGTGGCCGGCCGCGGCCTTGGCGCGTTCGACGACTTCGTCGTAGGACCGCATCGCGTCGCTGGACCCGAACGGCCGGCCGCCCATCGCCGAGATGAAGATGTCGTGCTGGCGCCACAGCACGCCCTTCGGCATGCCGGTGGTGCCGCCGGTGTAGAGGATGTAGAGGTCGTCGGCGCTCGGTTCGGGCAGTCCGCCGGCCGGCGCGGGAGTGGTGACGATCGACTCGTAGTCGACCGCGCCCGGCAGCAACTCGTTGCCGGAGTCATCGGCCACCTGGATGAACACCTTCAGGTGCGGCAACCGGTCCCGGATGGCCGCCACGTGCGGCGCGAACTCGGCGTTGTAGACCAACGCGGTGGCCTTCGAGTCGTTGAGCAGGTAGAGCAGTTCCTCTTCGACATAGCGGTAGCTGACGTTGAAGGGTGCGACACGGGCGCGGTAGGCCGCGATCATCGCCTCGAGGTACTCGTTGCCGTTGCGCAGGTACAGCCCGAGGTGATCCTGTCCCGATTCGTGACCGGCCAACGCGGCGCGCTCCGTGTGACAGCCGAGCCCGGCCGAGGCCAGATAGTTGGCGACGCCGGTGACGCGGTCGGCGAACTGCGCGTAGGTCAACCGCTTGTCACGCCAGACCAGGAACTCGTGGTCCGGGATGGCGCCCGCGACGGCGGTGAACACACTAACGAGGTCGAAGGCGACTGCGTCACTCATGCGGACAATCTAGAACGTGTTCCCGTTCCGGCGATCGGTCGGGTCCGGCCGGTCAGTGGACCGTGGAGCGCTCCCAGTCGACCGTGAGTTCGTCGCGCTCGCCGAACCGCGTCAGATGCCGGCCGACGACGTCCTCGTAGGTGGCGACGTCGTCGCCGGCGCTGCGGATCTCGATCAGCAGTGCCTCGGCGGTGGAGGCGAGGGTGACGTGGGCTGCGCCGCCGTTCATGTCCAGGGTGCCGGTTCCGGTGGCCTCGTCCCAGTCGCCGATCGAACGACGACCGAGGTGCGAGACGAGCTGCTTGCCGTACCGGGGCGCCCGTGTGGTGGCGACCGCGGCGGTGCTGCGAGTCATGAGGTTTCCTTTCGACGGTTGCGGCGGGTGGGCCGCGCCGGCGATCCCGGCCGCATTCGGCGGGGATTGTCGCCATCGGCCCGCTCTAAACGTTTGTAAAAGTGTAGTTGTTTAATCACAACTATTGCAACGGGTCGGCCCCGTTGACGGAACACCCGCCGTCTGGAACTCTCGTCTCGACCAGAACCGACATCTCCCCATGGGAGAGCGGCATTCTCTCGCGCTGAAGGAGCGACCACATGGCCAAGGCCTACATCATCGTCACCGAGGACGTCCACGATCCGGCGGGCTTTCAGGCCTACGCGATGGAGGCGGCCAAGGCGATGGCCGACGGCACCGCGACGGTCCTGGCGTTCGACCCCAGCCCCGAGGTGATCGAGGGCGAGTGGCACGGCCCGCAGACCATCGTCCTGGAGTTCGAGTCGGCCGACGCGGCGAAGGCCTGGTACAACTCCGAGCTCTACCAGAAGGCTGCCCCGATGCGTCAGGCGTCCGCCGACTGCAAGGTCGCGATCGTGCACGGGATCGGCTGACGAACCGCCGCATCTGTTCAGCCGACGCTGCGAACCGCACTCGCAAAACGTCGCAGGGGCGGCTGAACAGATTGTGGGGTGGGCGTTAGGTGTTGCGGCCCCCGTTGACGCCGACGATCTGACCGGTGATGTAGCCGGCCTCCTCGGAGACCAGGAACGAGCACGTCGCCGCGATGTCCTCGGGCTTGCCGATGCGCCGCACCGGGGTGGCCGCGATGGTCTTCTCGATGTCGCCGAGGTTGCCGCGCTGTTCGGCGCTGCGCAGCATCGGAGTGTCGATGAAGCCCGGCGGGATCGCGTTGACGGTGATCCCGTTCGGGCCGAACTCCAGCGCAAGGGATTTCGTCAAACCGTTGACGCCGGACTTGGCCGACACGTAGTGCGTCATGTACGGCGTACCCGAATGGGTGCTCGACGACGAGATGTTGACGATACGGCCCCATCCGGCCTCGATCATGTCCGGCAGCACCGCCTGGATGACGTGGAAGACGCCGTTCAGGTTGACGTTGACCACCCGCTGCCATTCGTCGAACGAGATTTTCATGAACGGTTTGAACCCGTCGACGCCGGCGGCGTTCACGAGAATGCTTACCGGGCCGAGGTTTTCGTGGATGCTCTTGAGTGCCGCGTCGATCTGGGCGCGGTCGGTGACGTCGGCGGCATACGAGTTGGGCGCGTCGGCGGCCTGCAAGTCCAAGACGGCCACCCGGTATCCGTCGGCGCCGAGGCGTTCGGCGATCGCCTTGCCGATCCCGGACCCGCCGCCGGTGACCACCGCGACCTTCTGCGCCCTGCTGTCGTCTGTCATTAATTCTCCTCGGAGTTATTGGGGGCTGGGACTTTTCGGGGTGTGCGCAGGCCGAGCACGCGGCGTCCCGCATCGGCGAGGTGCTCGCACAGGTCGTCGCGGTTGCCGTCGACGAACCCGGGGCTGGAGGCCCCGGCGATGCCGGCCAGGGCGACGGCGGCCCGGACCGGGCCGGCCGGCCCCGGGTTCACCGCGGCCAGCAGGGCCATCTGCCGTTCGATCAGGTCGTCCCATTCGCGGCTGGCGCGCAGCATCTCGGCCACCGACGGGTCGGCCGCGAGCACCGAGACCACCCGGTTGTCGACGGCGAGCTGGGCGAATCCACTGATCAGGTACTCGGCCCGGGCGTGCGGGGTGCGTTGCGTCTCGGCGGTGGCGACGATGTCGCGCAACTGCTCGAGGATCGGCCCCACCACCGCGTCGAGCAGTTGTTCGCGGGTGCGGAAGTGGTGGTAGATGGCCGCCTTGGTGAACCCGAGTTCGTCGGCGATCATCTGCAGTGACGTGCCCGCGAAGGTGTGCCTGGTGCACAGGTCGATCGCGGCGTCGATGAGACGCGCGCGGGTGTCGCCCGCCGTGTTCACCGCCGAAGTCGTCAATCCAGCGTCCTTTCCGTCAGCCTTGGCGATCGTACAGTAGATTCCTATACGATCGTAAAGTAGTGTGCTAGTCGATCGTAAAGCCCAGAGACTTTGGAGAGCAGCCCTCGATGACCGAACTCGACCAGCTCGACTTCTTCACCGACCAGACCCTGGTCGCCGACCCGTACCCGTACATGGAGGCGATGCGGGAAGGGTGTCCGGTGCGTCGCGAACCGCACAAGAACGTGATGGTGGTGACGGGCTACGACGAGGCGGTCGCCGTCTTCGGCGACGCGGACAACTTCTCGTCGTGCACGGCGGTCACCGGCCCGTTCCCCGGTTTCCCGGTGCCGATCGAAGGTCAGGCCGACGACGTCAGCGACATCATCGAGCAGTACCGCGAGCAACTGCCGTTCAGCGACCAGGTCACCGTGATGGACCCGCCAAAGCACACCGAACACCGCGCGCTGCTGATGGGGCTGATCACCCCCAAGCGGCTCGCGGAGAACGAGGACTTCATGTGGCGGCACGCCGACCGCTACCTCGAGCCGTACCTGGCCACCGGCGGCGACTTCATCCAGGGGTTCGCCGTGCCGTTCACCCTCGCCGTCATCGCCGACCTGCTGGGCGTGCCGGAGGAGGACCGGCCCGAGTTCTCCCGGCATATGAACCACAGCGCGGGCGGGGTCGGAAGCACCGACGAGAAGTCGCTCGGGCACAGCCCGCTGGAGTACCTGTACCAGAAGTTCTCCGCCTACATCGAGGACCGGCGTGCGAATCCCCGCGATGATGCGCTCTCCGAGATGGCCGCCGCGAAGTTCCCCGACGGCTCCACCCCGGAGGTGATGGACGTGGTGCGCATCGCGGCCAACCTCTACACCGCCGGGCAGGAGACCACGGTGCGGCTGATCAGCACCGCGCTCAAGCTGCTGGCCGAGAACCCGGACCTGCAGCAGCGCCTGCGCACCGAGCGTGACCTCATCCCCAACTTCATCGAGGAGTGTCTGCGCTTCGAGAGCCCGGTCAAGGGCGACTTCCGGTTGGCGAAGCGCAACACCACCGTCGGCGGGGTCGACGTCCCCGCCGGCACCACCGTCATGGTGATGAACGGGGCCGCAAACCGCGATCCGCGCCAGTTCGAGAACCCCGGCGTGCTCGACATCGACCGGGCGAACGCCCGTCGGCACATCGCCTTCGGCCGGGGTGCGCACAGCTGCCCCGGGGCGCCGCTCGCGCGGGCCGAGGCCAAGGTCAGTCTCGAACGGATCCTGGAGCGCACCAAGAGCATCCGGCTCTCCGAAGAGCATCACGGCCCCGCCGGCGACCGCCGGTTCAACTACGTCCCGACGTTCATCCTGCGTGGACTCACCGACCTCTACCTCGAGGTGGAACCGGTGGCCGGTCGATGAAAGTCTCGGTCAACGACGGCCTGTGCCGCGGGCACGGGGTGTGCGTCGGGCTGTGCCCCGAAGTGTTCCGGCTCACCGACTGGGGATACGCCGAGGCCATCGACGACGACGTGCCGGCCGAGTTCGAGGGCGCGGTACGGGAAGCCATCGATTGCTGTCCCGAGCACGCGATCACCGAGGAGTGAGGCGGGCGGCCGCGGACTCCGGCATCGGCTCGTAGCGGACGAATGAACGGGTGAACGTCGCCGCCCCGTGTGACAGCGAGCGCAGATCGATTGCGTACCTGGTGAGTTCGACCTGCGGCACCTCGGCGCGGACCCGGGTGCGTCCGTCGTCGGCATTGTCGGTGCCCAGCACCCGGCCACGCCGGGACGCCATATCGCTCATCACCGCACCGACCATGTCGTCGGGGATGAACACGCTGACCTCATCCACCGGTTCCAGCAGCTTGACGCCGGCGGCCGCGGCGGCTTCGCGCAGAGCCAGTCCGCCGGCCATCTGGAAGGCGTGATCCGAGGAGTCGACGCTGTGCGCCTTTCCGTCGTGCAGGGTCACCCTGACATCGACCAACGGATAGCCCAGTGCCACACCCTTTTCCATCTGGGCCCGGACACCCTTCTCCACGCTGGGGATGAACTGCCGGGGCACCGCGCCGCCGACCACCTTGTCGACGAACTCGAATCCGGCACCCTCCGGCAACGGTTCCACTTCGATGTCGCAGACCGCGTACTGGCCGTGCCCACCGGACTGTTTGACATGCCGACCATGACCTTTTGCCTTGCCAGCAAACGTTTCTCGCAACGGAACCCGTAATTCGACGACGTCGACGGTCACGCCGTACCGGTTGGCCAGCGCGTCGAGCACACCGCCGGAATGCGCTTCCCCCATGCACCAGAGCACGATCTGGTGGGTCTCGGGATTGTGCTCGATGCGCAGCGTCGGATCCTCGGCGGCCAGCCGGGTCAGGCCTCCGGACAGTTTGTCTTCGTCGGTTTTGGCGTGTGCGGCAATGGCGATGGGCAGCAACGGATCCGGCAGCCGCCACGGCTTGAGCACCAGCGGCTCGTCCTTGTCCGACAGGGTGTCGCCGGTCTCGGCACGGGTCAGTCGGCCGATCGCGCAGATGTCGCCGGCGATGACGGCGTCCGCGGGCCGCTGCTGGCGGCCGAGCGGGAAGGACAGGGTGCCGATCCGCTCGTCCTCGTCGTGGTCGGCGTGCGCACCCGCGGAGCCGGCCCCGTAGAAGGACGACAAGTGGCCCGACACGTGCACGGTCGCATCGGGTCGGATGGTGCCGGAGAACACCCGGACCAGGCTGATCCGGCCGAGGTAGGGGTCGGAGGTCGTCTTGACCACCTCGGCCAGCAGCGGCCCGGCCGGGTCACAGGCCAACCCGCTGCGGGCGGCACCGGCGGGGGTGAACACCTCGGGCAGTCGATGTTCCGGCGGGCTCGGGAAGCCGGCCGCCATCCCGTCGAGCAACTCGACGGTGCCGACCCCGGTGGTGGCGCACACCGGGAGCACCGGGAAGAACGACCCGCGTGCGACCGCCTTCTCCAGGTCCTCGATCAGCGCGGCCTCGTCGATCGGTTCGCCGTCGAGGTAGCGGTCCATCAGCGTCTCGTCCTCGGACTCCTCGATGAGGCCCTCGATCAGCGGCCCGCGGTACTCGGCGATGCGCGCCAGCCCGTCGGCGTCCGGTGCGGCGGCCGAGCGGACACCGTCGGCGTAGCTGTAGCGCGTCTGGGACAGCAGGCCGAGCAGTCCGTCGCCGGTGGGCAGGTACAGCGGCAGCACCTTGTCGCCGAACGCCTGCTGGGCGGCGGCCAGGGTGGCCGGGTAATCGGCCCGGGCATGGTCGAGTTTGGTGATCACCACCGCGCGCGGCATCCCGACCTCGCGGCATTCCTGCCAGAGGGCGCGGGTGGGCGCGTCGACACCCTCGTTCGCGGCGATGACGAACAGGGCGCAGTCCGCGGCGCGGAGGCCGGCCCGCAGTTCGCCGACGAAGTCGGCGTAACCGGGGGTGTCGATCAGGTTGATCTTGATTCCGTCGTGCGGCAGCGGGGCCAGCGCGAGACTGACCGAACGCTGCTGGGCGATCTCGGCGTCGTCGAAATCGCACACGGTGTTGCCATCGGCGACGGATCCGGCCCGGTTGAGCACACCGGCCGCGACGAGGAGCGCCTCGACGAGAGTGGTCTTTCCGGCGCCGGACGGACCGACCAGCACCACGTTGCGCAGCGCGGCCGGACTGTCCGGCTGCGGCACGCCCCCACCGTGGGACGCGTTGGTTTTGTCAGCCATGACAGCCCTCCTGATGTCCCAGGATTATCCATTTCGGGCGTGCGGCAAGCGGGAACCGGCGAACTCGCGCAGACCGGGAACGGCAGCTGCGACCAGAGGAGAACAGAGCGGGGACCGACGGTCGGGCCGACCGCGGGCGCGGGCGCTCAGCTGTTGATGATCACCGGATCGCCGATGCCGACGTTGTTGTAGTACCACTGCGCGTTGTCCGGGCTGAGGTTGACGCAGCCGTGGCTGACGTTGGCGTACCCCTGCGAACCCGTCGACCAGGGCGCCGAGTGCACGTAGACACCGCCCCAGGTGATCCGGACCGCGTAGTACACCGTGAGCTTGTAGCCCTCCGGGTCGTTGAGCGGGATGCCGATGGTGCGCGAGTCCATCACCACCGGGTTCTGCTTCTCCAGGACGGTGAACGAGCCGACCGGTGTCGGATGTTTGGGCTTGCCCATCGACGCCGGCATCCGCCGCGCCACTTCACCGTCGATGCTGACGGTGAACGTATGTGCCGAGATGCTGCCGACTCCGACGACCGACGAGCCGACGTTGAAATCCAGCGGCACGGCGCCGACCGAAGCCTTGACCTGCGAGTGGGCCGGCCAGAACTGGTCCGGGGTCCATTGCACGATGTTGTCGCTGAGCCACTCGAAACGTCCCGTGGCCTTGGCCGGTGAGACGACGGAGATGGACCGCTCGGCGGCGGGCCGGTCGGCCACCGCTCCCGCGTAGGTCACCGTGATCGGCATCCCCACACCGACCGTTGCGCCGTTGTCGGGGGATACCTCGACGACGCGCGGCGCCGGTTGCGGGGGATGAATCGCGGCCGACGCCCAGACGGGACTGACCAGGGCGATGACGGACACCCCGAGAAGAGCCAGAACGTGGCGAAGCGCTCGACGCAAGTGTCAACCCTTCCTAGTCGGTGCGGCTACCGATCCTAGCACCGCGCGGCAAACCGCTCATGACAACGGAATTGTCGTCACCCAATCGGTGAATTGTTACAGGTCCCGGCCCTCGGCCACCCGCCGATGCGACTGCTACAACCAGTCGCGGCGTTTGAACATGAGGTAGAGAACGACGCAGATGACCGCGATCGACGCGGCACTGGCGACAAATCCCCAGTGCAGCCCGTAACCCGGATAGGGCACATTCTGGCCGTAGAACCCGGTGATGGCGGTCGGTACCGCGACGATGGCGGCCCACCCGGTGAGTTTCTTCATGACGTTGTTGAGGCGGGCGTCCTGCAGCGAGAGGTTCGTCTCGAAAACCGTTGTGACCATGTCCCGCAACGACTCCGTCCACTCCGACACCCGCAGCACGTGGTCGTAGAGGTCGATGTAGAGCGGATCGAGTTCGGGGGAGTGGTGGTTCTCGTGGCGGCGGTGCTGGATCGCGCTGACCACCTCACGCATGGGCAGCACCACCCGGCGCAGGTGGACCAGGTCCTTGCGGAACTGAAAACTGCGGCGCTGGAACGTACGCAGCTGATCGTTGGCGCGCGACGGCGTTGCGAACAACTCGTCCTCGAGTCCCTCGATGCAGTCGTCGAGCACCTGGACGGCATCGAAGTGGCCGTCGACCACGACATCGAGCAGGCCGTGCACCAGGGCGGCGACGCCGTAGCGCGGGGTGTCCAGCTCGTCCCACCGGCGGGACACCTCCTCGATGTCGAACTCCGGCGCGAGCCGCACCGTCACCAGGGCGCGATCCAGGACGAAGGCCGAGATCCGGTGCCTGATCAGCAGGGAGGCCGGGTCGGCGCCCGGGTCCGGGGTGGCCATGTCCACGGCGTACACGGTGAAGAAGGTGTACGTCGGATAGACGGTGGCCTTCACCCGCTCCGACGGCGCGACGGCGTCCTCGACGGCCCAGACGTTGAGGCCGAGCTCCGCGGCCAGCTTGGTGAGGGCCGAATGGTCGGGGTCGTACATGTCGACCCAGATCAGGGTGTCGGGCTCGGCCAGATAGTCCGAGACGGCGTCGAAGGCGAAATCCGGCTGGGGCTCGCCGGCACGCCAGACGCGGCCGCGGATCGTACAACCGAGGGGAGCCACCCGCCCATCACAGCACCCTTTGCCGGGGCGAGCGACCGGTCCGGCCAAGACACGCCGGTGCGCGGCAGCCCGATGCGGTCGCTCAGCCCTCGGCGCGCCAGGCCGACCAGCGCTCGACTCGTACCGCAATCACCGGGCCGTCCAGCGAAACAGATTGGTACTGAGGGTATTTCGTCCTCAGCAGGGCGCGTCCGTTCTCGGCCGGCGGGCCGTCGTCGTGGACGGACGCGATACCGTCGGCGCGGACCCACCACAGTCGGTTCCAGTCGTCGTCGTAGTGGTCGACAAGGATGCTGACGCGGGGTTCGGCGGCGATGTTGGCCAGCCGTCCGAGTCGTCGGGTGGACTTGGGTTTGCCGTCCACGGCGGTGTACACGACGTCGCTTTCGGCGCCTCGGCCCATGGCGAAGACGACCGGAACCAGGCGCGGGGCGCCGTCGGGGGTGACGGTGGCCAGCCGGGCCACCGGGGCGGCCGCGAACCGCTCCCGGGCGGTGTCAGCGGAACGGTCGGACATGACAGCCAGCGTAGGTACGGTGGACGGGCCAAGGGAGGTCCCATGCAGATCAGCATTCTGGAATACCCGGCTGGTCGGGCCGGCCAGTCCATCATCGACGCCTACGTCGAGCAGGTCGCCGAACTCCGCGCCGAGGGCTTCACCCGAATGTGGAGCGTCCAGATGCCGTTCGAGCGCGACCTGCTGACCGCGATGGCCGTCGCCTTCCGCGAGGTCGGCGACATCGAGTTGGGCACCGGAGTGCTGCCGATCCAGAACCAGCATCCGATGCTGCTGGCCCAGCGCGCGCTGACGCTCAATGTGATCGCGGGTGGGCGGCTGGTGCTCGGGCTGGGCATGACACATCAAGCCGTCACCGAGGGGATGTGGGGAATCCCCTGGGACAAGCCGATCCGCCGCCTCGGCGAATACCTCGACGGGCTGTTGCCGCTGCTGAACGGGGAGCAGGCAGACGCGGCCGGCGAGACCGTGACGACGCGGGGCGCGCTGCAGATCCCGGGTTCGAGCGCACCGCCGGTGTACATCGCGGCGCTGGGTCCCCAGATGCTGAAACTGGCCGGGCGCCGGACCGCGGGCACGGTGACGTGGATGACCGGCCCCAAGACGCTGGCCGGACACATCGGACCGACGCTGCGCGATGCCGCGGTGGCGGCCGGCCGGGCCCGGGATTCGGTGCACGTGGTGGCCGCCCTGCCGATCGCGGTGACCGATGACGTCGACGGCCTGCGCAAGGTCGCCGCGGCGCAGTTCGCGATGTACGGACACCTGCCGTCGTACCGCGCCATGCTCGACCGCGAGGGCTACGCCGGCCCGCAGGACGCCGCGATGATCGGCGACGAGAGCGAGGTGTCGGCGCGGCTTGCCGAGTTGCGCGACGCGGGCGTCGACGAGTTCGCCGCCGGAACGTTCGACCCGTCGCCCGAGGGCAGGGCCCGCACCCGAGCGCTGTTGCGCAGTCTGGCCGGCTAGCTGAGCGCCTGCGCCTGTTTCACCAATTCGACTGTCGCCGAACGCATTTCGGCGAAGTCGTCGAGTCTGCCGGGATAGCCCACCCGGGTGTAGGCAACGCCACGCGGGGTGGTCACCTTCAGGTCCAGGCCGTAGCGGTCGGCACCGGTGCACACCGCGGAATCGGTGTCGGGATAGCCGCCCATGGTCCGGGCGAGCAGCGCCAGGGAGGCGGCGTGCTCGGCGTTGAGATGGACGATCGCGTCGGCGGCCCGCGGAGTGACGGGGTCGGCCTCGGCGGCCGCGTAGGCCGCGCCGGTCGCCGAATCCATCCGCCCGTATCCACCCACCCAGCGCACCCGCTCAACGCGCAACACCCAGAGGGCGAAATCGCTGTAGTCGACGTAGTACTTCGCCGCCGGCACCGCCTCGAGGTGCGCCCGCCGGGCGGGCTCCCGGTCGTCGCCCTCGGGGCTGACGACGAAGCCGGCCAGCGTTATCCGGCCGTGCGCCAGCGGATCGCCGTCGGTCGAGGGCGCCACCACCGAGATGCTGGCGCGCCGGTCGCCGGCCAGGTTGCGACCGTGTTCGGCCATGTGCGACACGCACAGCACCGGGTCGCCGCCCAGCAGTCCGTAGGTGACCAGGGAGGCCCAGGGCGAACCGTCGGCGCACAGGCTGGCCAGCGTGGCGGTGTTGGTGGATGCCGCGATGGTGCGCGCCTCCTCGGCGGCCGACGGGCGCGCCGGGTTGGTCACCGGCCCCAGGGGCGGCGGAATCGAGGGGGCGTCACCGGGATCGCCGTGGTCGCGGGTTGTCATGCCGGGACCCTAGCGCGGCTCGCTGGGTCATCGAATGAGGAACCACGCGGACGTTGTGCGAGTGGGGCTGTGCGTGGCTCCTCACTCGACGCTATGAGGCGTCGGCAACGGCCGCATGCCCCGCGTTGTAGCCCGGAATGAAGGTGATCCCCGGGCCGCCGTGGCAGCCCGCGCCGGCCAGGTACAGGCCGTCGACCGGAATCGGTTGGTCGACATAGCCTTTCGGACCGGGCCGGTTAGGGCCGATCTGGTCGGAGTGCAGCAGCCCGTGGCAGTAGTCGCCGCCGGGCGCACCGAACATGGTGCCCATGTGCCGGGGCGTGAACGTGGTGTGGCGGCTGATCAGGCTCTCGAAGTTCGGCGCGATCCGGGTGATCTTCTCGATCACCCGCCGGCCCATCTCGGCCTTCATCTCGCCGTATCCGGCCTCGTGTCCGCCGATGGGGAACCACAGCGAGAACGCCGATGCGGCATGCTTGCCGGCCGGCGCCAGCGCAGGGTCGTGCACCGAGGGGATCTGCAGCGCGATCGCGGGGTCGGCGGGCACCACTCCGCGGCGGCTGTCCTCCCACTGCCGCTGCAGTTCCTCGGGGGTGCTGAAGAGACCGATCGCGGACTGCATGGCCGGATCGTTGAGCACTTCGTAGGGCGCCGCGAACTCGGGGATCCCGTCGAGCGCGAAGTGCATCTGCAGGTAGCTGCCGCGGTGGTCGATGCGGGCGAACCGGGCGCGGACGTCCTCGGGAACGGCCGCCGGGTCCAGCAGGCCGTTGACGGTGAGGTCTGGCGCCAGGCTGGAGACGACGACGGGCGCGGTGAGCGCGGATCCGTCGTCGAGGCGCACGCCGGTGACCGTGCCGGCGACGGTGGTCACCTCGACGACCTTGCTGCGCAGCCGGAGTTGGCCGCCGGCGGACTCGAAGAGCGTCCGCAGATGATCGGTCAGCGCGCCGATGCCGCCCCGGAGCTTCTTCATCAGCGCGGCGTTCTCGTCGGGAACCGCTAGGCCGTACGCCAGCGCGGCGGCCGTCCCGGGAACCTCCGGCCCCCGGTAGGTCGTGTTGACCGCCAGGAACGCCAGCATGCCCCGCAGTGCGCCGTGCTTCTCCCGGTCGGGCAGGTAACGGTCGAGCACATCGGTGACCGACCCGAACAGCAGATCGTTGACGGCCATCCGCTCGGCGGCCGAGGTGGCGCAGGCGTACATCTCGTCGAACGTCTTCGGCGGGGTGCCCGCCTCGAAGCGGCCCAGCGCCCGCGTCGGCGCCAGGCTCCACGCCATCAGGCCGGCCATGCCGTTGACGGCCTCGGCCCCGTGTACCTCGCCGAGGTGGGTCAAGAGCTTCATCGGATCCGTGTAATAGATGAGCGGGTCGTCGCCGACGCCGCGCAGCGACACCGACATCACGTCGAGGTCGACGGTCGGCAGGGTGTCCAGACCCAGTTCCTTGCTCACCGTCAGCGCGGTGGGGAACTGCAGCGACCCGGCGATCTCGAAGTGGTAGCCGTCGAACAACTCGACCGTCGAGGCCATGCCGCCCGGGTAGAGCTTGGCGTCCAGGCACACCGTCCGCAGCCCGGCCTGCTGGAGGATGACGGCGGCGGTCAGGCCGTTGTGGCCCGCGCCGATCACGATCGCGTCGAAATCCGAGTCCGTCAACGCAGGCCCCTAACCCTCGATTGTCGTCAATCATGACAAAACACGGGTGTTCCGGATGGCGAAAGTGGCGTCGATGCTCGGCCCTGAAAATAGACCCCGGGCGGCTTGGCGCAACGCTTCGCGAGGCACCCGCGCTCCGCGCCGTTTATGCAGGTGAGGCGGTAAGGTGAGGCTAATATCCGCGCGCGACAATTGTCGGTTTGGACGAAAGCGGGCCGCTCGAGTTGTAACCGGGCCGAGGCCGGTTTGATCCCCCCTCGACTATCAAAGCCCGGTTCAGCACTGTAGGGTCAGCCCCCGAGGCATGTCATATGTCGATGCGAACACGTAATGAAGGCACCGTTCTCGACGATGAACGAGAACGAACGGATTACTGCGACGTCTGCGTCGTAAAGACAGATTGGCTGGAATGCACAGATGAAATTGGTTGAGAAGATTCGCGGGAAATGGGCCAAGCGGCTCGGTGTGGTCGCAATGGCCACGCTGGCATTTCCCGGCCTGGCCGGTGTGACCGGTGAAATCGCCACCGCCGGCGCGTTCTCCCGCCCCGGTCTCCCCGTCGAGTACCTCGACGTCCCGTCGGCCGCGATGGGTCACGCCATCCGGATCCAGTTCCAGAGCGGCGGCCCGAACTCCCCGGCCGTCTATCTGCTCGACGGCCTGCGCGCCCAGGACGACTACAACGGCTGGGACATCAACACCGCCGCCTTCGAGTGGTATCTCGACTCGGGCCTGTCGATCGTCATGCCGGTCGGCGGCCAGTCCAGCTTCTACAGCGACTGGTATTCGCCGGCCTGCAGCAAGACGGGCTGCCAGACCTACAAGTGGGAAACCTTCCTGACCTCCGAGCTTCCGGCCTGGCTGCAGGCCAACCGGGACGTGCGGCCCACCAACAACGCCGCTGTCGGCCTGTCGATGGCCGGATCGGCCTCGATGGTCCTGGCGATCTACCATCCGAACCAGTTCGTCTACGCCGGCTCGATGTCGGGCTTCCTGAACCCGTCCGAGGGCTGGTGGCCGTTCCTGATCAACATCTCGATGGGTGACGCGGGCGGCTTCAAGGCGAACGACATGTGGGGTCCGACCGAGGATCCGAACAGCGCCTGGAAGCGCAACGACCCGATGGTCCAGATCCCGGCGCTGGTGGCCAACAACACCCGGCTGTGGGTCTACTGCGGCAACGGCCAGCCCAACGAGCTGGGCGGCGGCGACCTGCCGGCCACCTTCCTCGAGGGCCTGACCATCCGCACCAACATCACCTTCCGCGACAACTACATCGCGGCCGGTGGCACCAACGGTGTGTTCAACTTCCCGGACAACGGCACGCACAACTGGGCGTACTGGGGCCGGGAGCTGCAGGCCATGAAGCCGGACCTGATCGCCCATCTGATCTGAGCGACCAGGCCGCGCGCGAATCCCCCGACGGTGTCGGGGGATTTTGCGTATCAGGGTCGGGCGGGATGGCTCTGCGCGGGCGCGGCGCCCCTGACAGGATGGGGCGGATTGAGTATCCGATGCCGCGGGTAAGAGACGAGCGATGGATCCGGTGACGATGCAGCAGTTCGAGGACGGTCACGTCGAGCATCCCCACGCCGAGGACTTCGCGCAGGCCCGCATCCTGCCCGAGGACCGCACCTGGTTCAAGAAGGCCGTGTTCTACGAGGTGCTGGTGCGGGCGTTCTACGACTCGGACTCCGACGGCTCCGGCGACCTCCGGGGACTCATCGACCGGCTGGACTATCTGAAGTGGCTCGGGGTCGACTGTCTGTGGCTGCCGCCGTTCTACGATTCGCCGCTGCGCGACGGCGGCTACGACATCCGTGACTTCTACCGGGTGCTGCCCGAGTTCGGCACGGTCGACGACTTCGTCGCGCTGCTGGACGCCGCGCACCGCCGCGGCATCCGGGTCATCACCGACCTGGTGATGAACCACACCTCCGACTCGCACCAGTGGTTCCAGGAGTCCCGTCGTGACCCCGAGGGCCCGTACGGGGACTTCTACGTCTGGAGCGACACCAGCGAGTGGTACCCGGACGCCCGGATCATCTTCGTCGACACCGAGGAATCGAACTGGACCTTCGACCCGGTGCGCCGGCAGTTCTATTGGCATCGGTTCTTCTCCCACCAACCCGACCTCAACTACGACAACCCCGCCGTCCGGGAGGCCATGATCGACGTCCTGCGCTTCTGGCTGGCGCTCGGCATCGACGGATTCCGGCTCGACGCGGTGCCCTATCTGTTCGAGCGGGAGGGCACCAACTGCGAGAACCTGCCCGAGACGCACGAGTTCCTTCGGCACTGCCGCAAGGTGATCGACCAGGAGTTCCCGGGCCGGGTGCTGCTGGCCGAGGCCAATCAGTGGCCCGCCGACGTCGTCGAGTACTTCGGTGATCCCGCGACCGGCGGCGACGAATGCCACATGGCGTTCCACTTCCCTTTGATGCCACGGATTTTCATGGCCGTCCGGCGGGAGTCACGGTTCCCGATCTCGGAGATCCTCGCCCAGACGCCGCCCATCCCGGAGATGGCGCAGTGGGGCATCTTCCTGCGCAACCACGACGAGTTGACGCTGGAGATGGTCACCGACGACGAACGTGACTACATGTACGCCGAATACGCCAAGGACCCGCGGATGAAGGCCAATGTCGGCATCCGCCGCCGGTTGGCCCCGCTGCTGGAGAACGACCGCAACCAGATCGAGTTGTTCACCGCGCTGCTGTTCTCGCTGCCGGGCTCTCCGGTGCTCTATTACGGGGACGAGATCGGCATGGGTGACATCATCTGGCTCGGTGACCGCGACGGCGTCCGCACCCCGATGCAGTGGACCCCCGACCGCAACGCCGGCTTCTCCACCGCCACCCCCGGCCGGTTGTACCTGCCGCCGAACCAGGACGCCATCTACGGCTACCAGTCGGTGAATGTCGAGGCGCAGCGGGACAATTCGGCCTCGCTGTTGAACTGGACCCGGCGCATGCTGGCCGTGCGCAAGCGCCACCATGCGTTCGCCACCGGCACCTTCCGGGAACTGGGCGGCTCCAATCCGTCGGTGCTGGCATTCGCCCGGGAAGACATCGAGGGCAGCGGCGACGTCGTCCTGTGCGTCAACAACCTGTCCCGTTTCCCGCAGCCCATCGAACTGGATCTGCAGCCCTGGAACAGCTACACACCGGTGGAATTGATGGGACGAGTCCAGTTCCCGCGGATCGGTCACCTGCCGTACCTGCTGACCCTGCCCGGGCACGGGTTCTACTGGTTTCAGCTCTGCCGGCTGGACCCTCCGGCCGACACCCAGACGGGAGGCGCGCAATGAGCCTGCCCTTCGCCGAATGGCTGCCCAAGCAGCGGTGGTATGCCGGCCGCGGACGCGAATTGGTAACCACCACAACGGCTGTCGTCACAGCGCTGCGCGACGGCTTCGATCTGATGCTCGTCGACGCCACCTACACCGACGGCTCCTCGGAGCGTTACCAGGTGCTCGTCAGCTGGGACACCGAGCCGCTGGCCGAGTACGCCGAACTCGCGCACATCGGTTCGGACGGCGGCCGGACCGGATACGACGCGCTCTACGATCCGGCCGCGATGCTGTTCCTGTTGAGCCTCATCGACGACTCGGCGGTGCGCGGCGACGTGGTGTTCAGGGCCGAACCCCTGGTGGAACTGCCGGTCGACGAGCCACCGCGGGTGTTCAGTGCCGAACAGAGCAACAGCAGCGTGATCTTCGGCCAGCGCGCGATCCTCAAGGTGTTCCGCCGGGTCAGGCCCGGCGTCAGTCCCGATATCGAATTGAACCGGGCACTCGCCTGGGCGGGCAGCCCGTATGTGGCACGGTTGCTGGGCGACTACGAAACCCATTGGGGCGACGAGCCGTGTCCGCTCGGGATGGTCACCGCGTTCGCCCCCAATTCGGCCGACGGCTGGGACATGGCGACCGCCAGCGCCCGCGACCTGTTCGCCGAGGGCGACCTCTACGCCGACGAGGTGGGCGGGGACTTCGCCGCCGAGTCCTATCGATTGGGCCAGGCGGTGGCGTCGGTGCACCAGGCGCTGGTCGAGCAGTTCGGCGCGTCGACGGCGACGTTCCCGGTGGAAACCGCACTGCGGCGGCTGGATTCGGCCGCGGCCATGGTGCCGGACCTGGAATCGCACGCCGAGGCGATCCGCGCGAAGTTCGTCGCGCTGGCGGATGCGCCGATCACCGTGCAGCGCATCCACGGCGACCTGCACCTGGGGCAGGTGCTACGTACCCCGGAGACCTGGCTGCTGATCGACTTCGAGGGCGAACCCGGCGCGCCGGTCGACGAGCGGCGGCGCCCCGATTCACCGCTGCGCGACGTCGCCGGCATGCTGCGGTCCTATGAGTACGCCGCATACCATCCACTGGTGGGCCAGGAGTCCAGCAAGCAGTTGGCCGCGCGGGCTCGGGAATGGGCGGACCGCAACCGGGACGCGTTCTGTGACGGGTATGCGAAGTCCGGCCAGGACCCGCGCGCGTCGGAGGACCTGCTGGCCGCCTACGAACTCGACAAGGCGATCTATGAGGCAGCCTACGAGGCCCGGCACCGTCCGGGCTGGCTGCCGATTCCAATGCGGTCGATCGCCCGATTGCTGGAATGACCCTGTCCCCGAAAGGATCTCAACATGCATGCCGCCGTCACCGTCCACATCGACGCCCCGCCGGAGAAGGTCTGGGACGTCATCTCCGACGTGCGCAACACGCCCCGGTTCTCACCGGAGGTATTCGAGTCCGAATGGGTCGACGGCGCAACGGGTCCCGCGCTGGGCGCGAAGTTCCGTGGCCATGTGAAACGCAACGAGATCGGCCCGGTGTACTGGACGACCTGCCGGGTCACCGCATGCGAACCCGGCCGCGAGTTCGGCTTCGAGGTGCTCGTCGGCGACCGGGCGGTCAACAACTGGCTCTACCGGCTGGCGCCGGCCGGTGACGGGACCGACGTCACCGAGTCTTTCCGGATGAACGACGGCATCTTCACCACGTTGTTCGGATTGTTCGGCGGACAGTTGCGCACCCGCCGGAACCGGCGGGACATGACGACGACGCTGAACCGCATCAAGGCGGAACTCGAAACGGCGTGATACTCGGATCTGTTCAGTCGCCACGGACACACATCGCGAGTGGACGTCGCAGGGGCCGCTGAACAGATGGGGTTGCGCGCTCAGTAGAGCGTGGCGGTGCAGTACGTCCGGGCCGGCGCGGGGTACGGCCACGCGTAGCTGCCGCCCCCGGCGGGGCACGCGTTCTGGTCGTGGACGTCGAGGCGCCGGGTCACCTGAACCAGGACACCGCTGTCCGGACCGCCGTCGCGCGGATCGTTGCAGGCCGCCCGCTCGACGACACCGAGCGGGACGCCCAGCCGGTAGCAGTGGTCGGCCACCAGGTTGGGCACCAGGCAGAGGCCGGCGGTGGCGCGGTCGGCGGCCGGCGCGGGGAAGTGCTGGTACTCGGGAGTGGGACACCGTCCCGCGGCGTCGACCAACGCGCCGACGGTATAGCTGGGGTCCTGGGTGCAGGAGGCCCGCTGCGTCTGCACGCCGTCCGGGACGAGGGCCTGCACCGCCACGCAGTCACCCACCCCCGCCGGCCGGGCGGCTTCGCGTTCGACGGCCACCCGTGCGTGGTGCAGGCCGGCCGCGGCCGCCACCGCGCCGGCGACGACGACGAGCGTCGCGGCGAGCACCAGCAGTTGCTTGCGGGTCACGCAGACGAGACTGGCAGATCAAACCCCACCTGTCCCGATTTTCACGGACGTATACACCCGTAAGGAGGCGCGGGCCGGTAACGACACGCACGGACGTGGCGGATATCACACCGGAGCGGTACGTTCTGAGTGTCATCGGGGGAGGTGCACATGACCACAACGATTGGTCCCGGCATCGCTGGGCGGGAGAACGGCGTACCGCCGCCGGAAGTGCCGCTGGCCGACGTCGACCTGGGCAAGCGTCGCTTCTGGTCCTGGGACGACGATCGGCGCGACGGTGCCTTCGCGACGCTGCGGCGCGAGGCGCCCGTCAAGTTCTTCGAGGTCCCCGGCCTGCCGGGCTTCGAAGCGGGCCCGGGGCACTGGGCGCTGACCACCTTCGAGCACGTGCATCACGCCAGCCGGCACCCCGAGGTGTTCAGCTCCGTTCCGGCCAGTACGACGTTGGCCGAGATCGAACCTTCCGTCGCGGAGTTCGGCGGCTCGATGATCAACCTCGACGACCCGCGGCACCAGCGGCTGCGGGCGATCGTCAACCGGGCCTTCACCCCGAAGATGGTGGCCCGTATCGAGGACAGCGTCCGAGACCGGGCGCAGCGACTGGTCGCCGACATGGTGGCGAATCACCCCGACGGGCAGGCCGACTTCGTCGAGTCGCTGTCGGGGCCGCTGCCGCTGCAGATCATCTGCGACATGATGGGCATCCCCGAGGAGGACGAGCCCAGGATTTTCCACTGGACGACGGTCCTGCTCGGCGCCGGCGACGAGGAGGTGGCGCACGGCCGCGACGAGATCCTCCAGTCGATCTTCGACCTCGCGGCCTACGGCATGGAACTCGCCGAGTCGCGCCGCGCTCATCCGCGCGACGACCTGACCACCAATCTGGTGCAGGCGGAGGTCGACGGTGAGCGCCTGACGTCTGCCGACATCGCGTCGTTCTTCATCCTGCTCACGGGCGCCGGCAACGAGACCACCCGCAACGCCATCAGCCACGGCATGGTCGCGTTGTCCCGGTACCCGGCCGAGAAGGCCAGGTGGTGGGCCGACTTCGACGGGCTGGCCGGCTCGGCGGTCGAGGAGATCGTCCGCTGGGCGACGCCGGTGATCTTCATGCGGCGCACCCTGACCGAAGACGTCGAACTCGGCGGCCAGCCGATGAAGGCCGGCGACAAGGTGTCGATGTGGTACAACTCGGCCAACCGCGACGAGTCGGTGTTCGACAACCCCTGGCTGTTCGACGTCGCCCGAAATCCCAACCCGCACTTCGGGTATGGGGCCGGCGGTGTCCACTTCTGCCTGGGCGCCAACCTGGCCCGACGCGAGATCCGGGTGGCCTTCGAGGAACTTCGCCGCCAGGTTCCCGACATCGTGGCGACCGACGAGCCCGCCATTCTGGAGTCGGCCTTCATCCACGGCATCAAGCGACTTCAGGTCGGCTGGACCCCACCGGACTGATCTGTCGGCGGTGCGCTCTACATTGAGCGCGATGGCCTTGTATATCCACCGCGCCGAGCGCACCGACCTGCTGGCGGACGGTCTCGGCGAGCTGCTGGCCACGCCGCAGCCCGACCCGTTCGCCGCAGAGCTGGTGCTGGTTCCCGCCCGCGGGATCGAGCGCTGGCTGTCCCAGCGGTTGTCGCACCGGCTCGGCCGCGGCGCGGGCGCCGACGGGGTGTGCGCGGGTGTGCGATTCCGGACGCCACGGTCGCTGGTTGCCGAGCTCACCGGCGCCGCGGAGGACGACCCGTGGGCGCCGGACAGCCTGGTGTGGCCACTGCTGGAAACCATCGACGCCTCGGCCGGCGAGGAATGGTGCGCGCGCCTGGCCGCGCATCTCGGGTACGGCCACCGCGGCCCGGAGGCGGAGCTGCGGATGGGGCGGCGGCACGCGGTGGCGCGCCGGATCGCCGCACTGTTCGGGTCCTATGCCGCGCAGCGCCCGCAACTGCTGGCCGACTGGCTCGACGGCATCGACGGCGACGGCCTCGGTGCGCAGCTCGACCCGGACCTCGCCTGGCAACCCGCCTTGTGGCGGGCGCTGATCGGCCGGATGTCGGCGGAGCCGCCGCACGTCCGTCATGCGCGCACACGGGACACCCTGCGTGCCTCGGCCGCCGAACTCCCGCCGCGGCTGTCGCTGTTCGGCCAGACCCGGCTCACCGCCACCGACGTCGACCTGCTCGACGCGCTGGGCACGAATCACGACGTGCACCTGTGGATCCCGCATCCGAGCCCCGCGCTGTGGCAACGCCTGGCGGGAGTACACGACCGGGTGCCGCGCCGTGCGGTGGCCGACGACGAGCAGGGTGGCCATCCGCTGCTGGCCACCCTCGGCCGCGATATCCGCGAACTGCAACGCGTCCTGCCCGCCACGGCGCTCGACGACGGAACGCGTTGCGGCGCAGACCGTCCTGACACACTGCTGGGCTGGCTCCAGTCGGACATCGGCGTCGACGAGGTCCGGCCCGCCGGCCGGACACTGCGGGACGGGGACAGGTCGGTTCAGGTGCACAGCTGCCACGGCCCGGCCCGGCAGATCGACGTGCTGCGCGACGTGCTGCTCGGCCTGCTCGCCGACGACGAGACGCTGGAGCCGCGCGACATCCTGGTGATGTGTCCCGACATCGACACCTATGCGCCGTTGATCATCGCGGGCTTCGGTCTCGGTGACGCGGGTGACGGCCATCCGGCGCACCGTCTGCGGGTGCGGCTGGCCGACCGCGCGTTGACCCAGACCAATCCGCTGCTCGAGGTGACGGCGAAGCTGCTCGATCTGGTCGGTGGCCGCGCGACGGCCAGCGAGCTCCTCAATCTGGCCGAAATGGCTCCCGTACGAGCGCGTTTCGGATTCGCCGACGACGATCTCGACGTCATCAACGGTTGGGTGCGGGAGTCCGGCGTTCGCTGGGGATTCGACGCCGAACATCGCCGGCCCTTCGGACTGGACCGGTACGTACACAACACCTGGCGCTTCGGCCTGGACCGGGTGCTGTGCGGCGTCGCCATGTCCGACGATTCGGAGGGCTGGCTGAAGACCACGCTGCCGCTCGACGACGTCGGCAGCAACCAGGTCGAACTGGTCGGCCGCCTCGCCGAGTTCGTCGACCGGGTGCAGTGGACCGTCGACTCGTTGTCCGGAACCCACCCGCTGGCCGAGTGGCTGGGCCTGCTGCGCGACGGGGTGGACCGGCTGACGCGGGTCGGGCCCGGCGACGGATGGCAGACCGGGCAGCTGCACCGCGAGTTCGGCGACCTCGTCGATAGTGCGGCCGATCGCGCCGAAATTCCCTTGCAGGTCAACGATATCCGTTCGCTGCTGAAGCGGCAGCTGGCCGGGCGGCCCACCCGGGCCAACTTCCGCAGCGGCAGCCTCACGGTATGCACCATGGTGCCGATGCGCTCGGTGCCGCACCGGGTGGTGTGTCTGGTCGGGCTCGACGACGGCGTCTTCCCCCGCGTCGGCGCGCCCGATGGAGACGATGTGCTGGCCCGTCAGCCGGTGGTGGGCGAGCGTGACATCCGCTCCGAAGACCGCCAGCTGTTGCTGGATGCCATCAGCGCCGCGCAGGAAACGCTGGTGATCACCTTCACGGGAGCCGACGAGTGCAGCGGCCACCGCCATCCACCGTGCGTGCCGCTGGCCGAGGTGCTCGACGCCCTGGACCGGACCACGCCGGAGCCGGTGCGGCACAAGGTCGTCACTGCGCATCCACTGCAACCGTTCGACACCCGCAACGTCACCCCGGGCGCACTCGGAACGGCGCCGTCGACGCCGTTCACCTTCGACGTCACCGCACTGGTGGCCGCCGAGGCCGCCGGCCCGCCCGAACCCGCCCCGGACCGCGAATTCCTCGGCGCCGCCCTGCCGCCGCGGGCCGCCGGAGATGTGGCGCTCGACGAACTGCTGGCGTTCTACAACCATCCGGTCAAGGGCTTCTTCCGCGACTTCGCGATCGCACTGCCGTCGGAATCCGACGTGGTCGAGGACGCGATCCCGGTCGAGATCGACAGCCTGGCGAAGTGGGCGGTCGGCAACCGGATGCTCGACGACCTGTTGCGCGGCCACGACGCGAAGTGGGCACGCGAGGCCGAATGGCGCCGTGGCCAGCTGCCGCCCGGCCAACTCGGCTGGCGGATCGCCACCGAATCGCAGCATCTGGCGAATCGGCTGGCCGCCAGCGCATTCGGCTACCGCAGCGGTCCGGAGTCGTCCGTCGACGTGGACGTCGACCTGGGCGCCGCGGTCGGACGGCGCCTGACCGGAACCGTGACCCCGGTGTACGACGCACGCTACGTCGCGGTCGGATATTCCAAGTTGGGAGCCAAGAACCTGCTGCAGGCCTGGATTCGGTTGCTCGCGCTGTGCGCGGCCGACCCAGACACCGACTGGACCGCGGTGTGCATCGGCAGAAAAAGGCAAAGCGACGTCGAGGTGCGGGCGTTCGGGCGGCCGGCCCGGCCCGCCGTCGACCTGCTGGCGGAGTTGGTGGCGATCTACGACGCCGGTCTGCGGGAGCCGCTGCCGATACCGCTGAAGACGTCATACGCATACGCCGAGGCCCGGCATACCCGCCGCGATCCCGAGAGCGCCGCCCAAGATGCCTGGGCCCGTGGACAATTCGGTGAGAACACCGAGGACGCCCACATCCGGGCCTGGGGTGAACGCGTCCCGCTGAGTGCGCTGCTGCAACCGCCGCGGGCCGGCGAGGAGGTCCGCGGTGAGACCACCCGGCTGGGCGCCCTGGCGGCCCGGATCTGGGCCCCGCTGCTGACGGCCGAGCGGGAGCCGCGAGCATGAGGGCCTTCGACCTCTACGGGCCGCTGCCCGAACCCGGCTCGACCACCGTGCTCGAGGCCAGTGCCGGCACGGGGAAGACCTTCACGCTCGCCGCGCTGGTGACCCGCTATGTCGCCGAAGGCGTTGCGACCCTTGACGAGATGCTGCTGATCACCTTCAGTCGGGCGGCCACCAGGGAACTGCGCGAACGTGTCCGTGCCCAGCTGCTGCAGGCACTGGAAGCGCTGGACACGCCGGCGGGCCCGGTGCCCAACGAACTGGTCGCCTACCTGCTCGACGCGCCGTCGGACGAACTGACCCTCCGGGCCAACCGACTCCGCCACGCGCTGGCCGGCTTCGACTCGGCCACCATCGCCACCACCCACCAGTTCTGCCACGTCGTCCTGAAATCACTCGGCGTCGCCGGCGACGACGACGCGGAGGTCACTCTGGTCGACTCGCTGACCGACCTGGTCAACGAAATCGTCGACGACGTCTACCTCGCCCAGTTCGGGCAGCAGCAGACACCGCCGCCCCTGAGCCGCAAGCAGGCCTACGACATCGCCAAGTTCGCAGTGGAAAACCCCGGCGCCGCAGTCCATCCGGTGGGTGAACCCGCCGGCACGGCCGCGGCCGTGCGGGTGGAGTTCGTCGAACGGGTGCTGGCCGAACTCGAGCCGCGCAAGCGACGACTGCGTATCCAGGGCTATGACGATCTGCTCAGCCGCCTTGCCGCCGCCCTGGAACCCGTCGACGCCCCGGCCCGCAGCCGGATGCGACAGCGCTGGAACATCGTGATGGTCGACGAGTTCCAGGACACCGACCCGATCCAGTGGCAGGTCGTCGAACGGGCTTTCGTGGGCGCCTGCACCGTGGTGCTGATCGGCGACCCGAAGCAGGCCATCTACGCCTTCCGCGGTGGCGACGTCGCGACATACCTGAAGGCCGCCGGCACCGCCGGTGAGCGGCACACCCTGGCGGTCAACCGGCGCACCGACCAGGCGCTGCTCGACGCGGTGCACGCCGTGATCGGGGGCACCGAGTTGGGCGACCCGGACATCGTCGTCGTCGACGTGACGGCGCACCGGCGGGGTCACCGTCTCGCCGGCGCCCCGCGCAACGATCCGTTCCGGCTGCGGGTGGTGGACCGCGAGACGTTCGGCAAGCGGGGCGACCGGGTGGTGTGGATCGGCGATCTTCGTGAGCACATCGCCGCCGATATGGCCGCCGACGTCGCCCGATTGCTCTGCAGCGGAGCGACATTCGACGGCCGTGCGCTGACGGCCAGGGATGTCGCGGTGATCGTCGGTGACCGCTGGGACGCCGCGGCTTGCCGGGAGGCATTCGCCCGGGTGGGTGTTCCGGTCGTCTACTCCGGTGACACCGACATCTACTCGTCGTCGGCGGCGGCCGACTGGCTGTGCCTGATCCAGGCGATGGAACAGACGCACCGGCCGGGACTGGTTCGCGCGGCGGGTCTGACCGCGTTCTTCGGCGAGACCGGCGCGTCACTGGCCGCCGGCGGCGACGAACTCACCGACCGGATCGCCGAGACGCTGCGGGACTGGGCCGACCGGGCCCGTCGTCACGGCGTGGCCGCCGTGTACGAGTCGGCGAACCTGGCCGGCATGGGCCGGCGCGTGCTGGGCCGCGCCGGCGGCGCCCGGGAGCTGACCGACCTGGCGCACCTGGCCGACCTGTTGCAGACGGCGGTGCATCGTGACGGACTGTCGCTCCCGGCGCTCGCTGATCTGCTTCGCGACCGAAAGGCCACCAGAGACAACGGAACCGAACACAATCGGCGACTGGACAGTGAAGCCGCGGCGGTGCAGATGATGACCTACTGGGGCAGCAAGGGACTCGAGTTCCCGGTGGTCTACCTGCCATTCATGTTCAACCGCAACATCATTCTCGGCGACCGGTTCCTGTTCCACGACGATGCCGGGGACCGCTGCGTACACGTCGGCGACGAGGGCAGTTCGGACTACGCCGCGGCGTCGGCGCGCGCGGCGGCCGAAGCCGCCGGCGAGGCGCTGCGACTGGCCTATGTGGCGCTCACCCGGGCGCAGTCCCAGGTCGTCGCGTGGTGGGGGCCCTCTCGCGACGAGGTACACGGCGGACTGTCCCGACTGCTGCGCGGTCGCGCGCCGGGGGATCCGGCGGTTCCGCTCAGTTGCGTGCCCGGAATCACCGATGACGCTGCCCTGCAGTGCTTTTCGGCCTGGCAGGCGGCTGGCGGTCCGGTCGTCGAGCAGTCCGTGGTCGAGTCGGCGCCCGCGCTCGAGAAAGACCCCGTTCCGTCCCGGCTCGCGGTGCGCGTCTTCGACCGCAGGGTCGACACCGACTGGCGCCGCACGTCGTACTCGGCGTTGTTGCGCGCCGCCGAGGACCGCGCCCCGGGCGTCACCAGCGAACCCGAGATCACGGTCAAGGACGACGAGTCCGACGATGTTCCCGCCGTCCCGTCCGATCCGGTTCCGGTGAGCGGCGCCGACCTGCCCTCGCCGATGGCCGATCTGCCGGGTGGAGCGA
>CAZTAA010000005.1:50276-88531 GCA_964611465.1 uncultured Mycobacterium sp.
CCGGTGAGCGGCGCCGACCTGCCCTCGCCGATGGCCGATCTGCCGGGTGGAGCGACCTTCGGTTCGCTGGTGCACGCCGTGCTCGAGACGGCCGATCCGCGGGCGGAGGATCTGGCGGCCGAACTCACCGCCGCGGTGGACCGGCACTTCGCCTGGTGGCCGGTCGACGCGCCGCCCGACGTCCTGGCGGCCGCGCTGGTTCCGGTGCATGACACCCCGCTGGGCCCGTTGGCGCCGGGGTTGACGTTGCGCGACATCGGGCGCCAGGACCGTCTTTGCGAGCTGGATTTCGAAATCCCCTTGGCCGGAGGTGATCTCGTCCATGCCGCACCGGATGTGACGCTCGGCCACGTCGCCGATCTGCTTCGGGACCTGTTGCCGGCCGACGACCAGCTGCGCGACTACGCCGAACGGCTACGCGGGCCGGGCCTGGGACCCGCGAAGCTGCGCGGCTACCTGTCGGGTTCCATCGACGCGGTGCTGCGCGTACCGGATCCGGCCGGCGGGCACCGGTACCTGGTGGTCGACTACAAGACCAACCGGCTCGGCGATGCGCAGCACCCCTCGGTGGCCGGTGACTACGCCCCCGGTCGACTGGCGGCCGCGATGGTGCACTCCGATTACGTGTTGCAGGCCTTGCTGTACAGCGTTGTGCTGCATCGTTTTCTGCGCTGGCGGTTGGCGGACTACCGAGCGGACCACCACCTGGGCGGCGTGCTCTACCTGTTCCTGCGCGGGATGTGCGGAGAGCAGACACCGGTGTTCGACGGCAGCCCGGCCGGGGTGTTCAGCTGGCATCCGCCGGCGGAGTTGATCATCGCGGTGTCCGATCTGCTCGACGGTCCGGGGGGCCCGGCATGACCGCGACGACCCCCGAGGATGCCCTGCACTGGCGCCGCACGCTGAACGTCGGCGGATTGTTGGGCGCCTTCAACGACGCCGGAGTGCTCGACTCCGCCGACGTCCATGTGGCGACCCGGCTGACCGCGCAGGCCGGCGAGGCCAGCGAGACGGCGGCGCTGGCGCTCGCGCTGGCGGTCCGCGCGCTGCGGTCCGGTTCGGTGTGCGTGGACCTGACCACCGTGGCGACCGAACTCGACGACCCGGTCGACCCGCAGCTGTCCTGGCCGGAACCCCAACACTGGCTGGCCGAACTGCGCACCAGCCCTCTGCTCGGAGAGACCCCGGTGCTCCGGCTGTACCGGGACCGACTGCTGTACCTCGACCGGTACTGGCGCGAGGAAGAACAGGTCTGCGCCGATCTGCTGGCCGTCCGCCCCGACCCGCCGGCCGTGGATGTGCCGCTGCTCGAGGCCGGACTGGCCCGGGTGTTCCACCGCCCCGACTCCGAGGAACAGCGCCGGGCCGTTCGGATCGCGTTGTCGCAGTGGATCACCGTGCTCACCGGCGGTCCGGGAACGGGTAAGACGACCACCGTTGCCGGACTGCTGGCGCTGCTGACCGAGCAGGCCGAACACGGCGGCCGGCGACGACCGCGGATCGCGCTGGCCGCACCCACGGGCAAGGCGGCCGCCCGCCTGCAGGAGGCCGTCCGGGTCGAGGTCGAAAACCTCGCCGCCGTCGACCGGGCCCGGGTGAGCGGACTGCAGGCCGTCACCCTGCATCGGCTGCTGGGATTCCGTCCCGGCACATCGGCGCGGTTCAAGCACCATCGGGGCAACCGGCTGCCGCACGACGTCGTCGTCGTCGACGAGACCTCGATGGTGTCGCTGACGCTGATGGCCCGCCTGCTCGAAGCGGTGCGGCCGGAGACGCGTCTAATCCTGGTCGGCGATCCGGACCAGCTGGCGTCGGTCGAGGCGGGTGCGGTCCTGGCCGATCTGGTCGACGGGCTCGGTGAGCGCACCGACGTCCGGATCGCCGAACTGGTCACGTCACACCGATTCGGTGCGTCGATAGGCCAACTGGCGCAAGCGGTCCGGGCCGGGGATGGCGAGCGGGTGCTGGCCCTGCTCACCGCCGGGGGCGAGCACATCGAGTTCGTCGACACCGAGCAGCCGGCCGAAGCCCTGCGCGCCGTCCTGGTGCCGCACGCCATGCGGGTGCGCGCCGCCGCGGGGTCGGGCGATGCGACGGCGGCGCTGGCCGCGCTGGAGGAACACCGGCTGCTGTGCGCCCACCGGGAGGGTCCGTCCGGGGTGCGGTTCTGGAACCATCAGGTCGAACGTTGGCTGGCCGAGGCCACCGGCGAATCCTTCTATGCGCCTTGGTATCTGGGTCGGCCGGTGCTGGTGACCGCCAACGACTACGGCCTCGGCCTGTACAACGGGGACACCGGGGTGACCCTCCTCGCGGGGGACGGCTTGCGGGTCGCAATCGCCGGCGCCGACAAGGTGCAGCAGTTCGCCACCAGCCGGCTGTCCGACGTTGAGACCATGCACGCCATGACGATTCACAAGAGCCAGGGCAGTCAGGCCGACGAGGTGACGGTGCTGATGCCGCCGGAGGACTCCCGGCTGCTGACCCGGGAGTTGCTGTACACCGCGATCACCCGCGCCAAGCGGAAGGTTCGCATCGTGGGGACGGCCGCTGAGGTTCGTGCGGCGCTCGATCGGCGCGTGGTGCGAGCCAGTGGCCTGGCGCATCGCCTGGCTCAGCGCTGACGCCGAAACTGTTCAGTACCAATCTGTTCAGTAACCCCTGCGACGGCTACTCGAACTTCGTCGCAGGGGTTACTGAACAGAATTGAGAGATCAGGCGGCGGGCGGCGCGCCGTTGAGCACCCGCTGCATGTCGGGGATCATCTGCTGGAGCTGTGCGCCCCAGTAGCCCCAGCTGTGCGTGCCGGTCGGCGGGAAGTTGAACACCCCGTTGCGGCCACCGGCGGCAATGTAGTTGTCCCGGAACGTGACGTTGGTCCGCAGGGTGAAGCCCTCCAGGAACTGAGCCGACATCAGGTTGACGCCGCCGCCGGAGGTGTCGAGATCCGACGGCGTGCCGGTGCCACAGTAGATCCAGATCCGGGTGTTGTTCGCCACCAGCCGGCCGATGTTGACCATCGGGTCGTTGCGCTGCCAGGCCGGATCGCTCGACGGGCCCCACATGCTGTTGGCGTTGAACCCGCCGGCGTCGTTCATGGCCAGTCCGATCAGCGTCGGCCACCAGCCCTCGGACGGGTTGAGGAAGCCGGAAAGCGAAGCGGCGTAACTGAACTGGTCCGGATGCCAGATCGCGTAGGTCAACGAGGCACCGCCGGCCATCGAGATGCCGACTGCGGCGTTGCCGGTCCGCGAGACGCCGCGGTTGGCTTCCAGCCACGTCGGCAGTTCCTGGGTCATGAACGTTTCCCACTTGTACGTGTAGTTCTGCCCATTGCCCTGCGACGGCTGATACCAGTCGGTGTAGAAGCTGGACTGCCCGCCCACCGGCATGATCGTCGACAGCCCGGAGTTGTACGTCCACTCGAACGCCGGGGTGTTGATGTCCCAGCCGTTGTAGTCGTCCTGGGCGCGCAGGCCGTCGAGCAGGTAGACGGCGTGTGGGCCGCCGCCCTGGAACTGGATGCGGATGTTGCGGCCCATCGACGCCGACGGCACGTCGAGGTACTCGACCGGCAGGCCCGGCCGAGAGAACGCCTCCGCGGTGGGCGTGATGTTCCCGACGGCACCGACAAAGCCGGGCAGCGTGGCGGCCGCGATCGCCGCGACCGTCAGTCCCTTCAGCGAGCGCTTGGCTTTGCTCCGGCCCAGACCGCGCAATTTTTCTACGAACTTCACGACAGCTCCTCTGTGTGTGACCCCAACAAATCGTGTTACCGATGTGACGCAAGTGAATCATGTGATTACCGGCCGGACCCGGCTCGAAACCCGTTGCCGCGATCGCGGTTGCCTAACGATTGAGAGTCACGGACGGAGCCGATTCGTCACCGGCCCGTGACCTCCGCCGGGCGTGTCGGCGTGCCCGGTGACCGCCACTCGGGCGGCGTTTGCCGAGGTCGGGACGGCCTACCAGGGGCGCGGCCCGGCGCCGGTCACGGTTCGCCGACGAGTGTCCGGCTCAGGGCCTCCTCGGCGTGCCGGTGCCCGATGAGCTCGAACCCGACCACCACGACGATGGGGGCGAGCATCACGACCAGCAGGCAGAGCGCCATGTCCACCCCGACCGCGGCCAGCAGAACGGATGCGACCAGGGTGAGCGCACACAGCGTCACCAGCACGACGTGGAATGCGTCGACGGTGCGCACCATGTAGGAGTAGAGCGCGAAGATCAGCGCCAGGTAGAGAGCCACCGGCACGGCCAGCGCCAGAACGGTTTGCGTCGAGCTCAGCGTCGACTCGGCCTCGATGTAGTACGCGGCGACGTGCAGGCCCGCGCCGGTGGCGACGATCGCCCCGAAGATCACGATGTGGCCGTAGCCGAACCAGAAGGAGCGGTCACGGTGCGCATGCAGGATGGGCGCGGCGGGGACGACGAAGTACACCCACCACATGCTGAAGGTCAGTCCGATGCCGGCGACCACGATCAACGCCGCATCGATACTCCAACCCTGTTCGCCTACAACGGCACTCAGTGAGGCGACCGTCCCGACCACTCCTTCGCCCAGGGCGATGATCGCGAACAGGCCGTAGCGTTCGGTGATGTGGTGGGCGTGCCACGGCGTTCCGCCACGGTGCTTCTCGGCCAGGTAGGGGACGAGCATCTCGAAACACATCAGCGCCACGAAGATCACCAGCGTCGCCGGCAGCGATGTGTGCACGACGAGCGCGGCGCTCCAACCGATTTGGGCGACGGTCACCAGGACGGCATACGTCACGCACGCGCGCCGGTGCTGCGGATCCTGGCGGGCGGCGCGTAACCACTGGAACACCATGGCGATTCGCATCACGATGTAGCCCGCGACCACCACCCGGTTGTCCACATGCTCGCCGTGTTCGATCGACGCGAACAGCGTCGGAATGCCCAGCGCGAGGATGATGACGCCGACCATCTGCAGCATCGTCGCAAGACGGTAGATCCAGTCGTCGGTGTCGTACGCCGAGGCGAACCAGCTGAAATTGATCCAGGCCCAGCACACGGCGAACGTGGTGATCCCGAAGCTGACCACCCCGGCGACCACGTGGCCTGCCGCCAGGGCGTGCGCCAGTTGCGAGGCGGCCACTCCTACGGAGATCACGAAGGTCAGGTCGAACAGCAACTCCAGCGGAGTGGCCACCCGATTGGCCTCGTGCGGGTCCCGCCCCGACATACGGCGGATGCGATGAGCCGGGGTGAGGCGGGGAAGCGCCGCCTCGTCCGCTTCGGTCGCCGGCCGGTGTGGTGCCGCGTCCGTCATTCGGCAGACCTGCGGCGCGTGGTGAAGTGATCCACCACCGGGTCGATGACGAGCAACGACAGCCAGCTCAACATGGCGGTGTTCGGGTCGACCAGGTAGGCCACCGGAATCGAAGCCAGGAAGACGGCGGCGGTCGCCAGTTCCCGGCCGATCTCGTCGAGCAGTGGCGTGTCGGTGTCGGCTGTGAGGTGGCGGGCGCGGCCGATCGCCACGAGTGCCGCGCTGGTGAGAACGACGAGCGCGATGTTCACGGCGTACAGGGCCGTCGCGAGCGGAAGGGTCGACGTACTGATGGCGCGTGTGGTGAACGGGATGAACACCACCAGGCCCACCAGGACGATGCTCACCCGGAGCGTGATGGGGTCCAGCGCGCGGAACGACGCGATCGCCCGGTGATTCGTCCGCCAGAACGCCGCCACCACGACGAAGCTGATCCCGAACGCGGTCAGCTGGCTTCCGAGCCCGCTGGCCAGCAGCGAGTGCACGCTCTTCCAGGCGTCATCGGGCGGCACGTCCACGGATGCGATCAGCAGCGTGATCGAGAACCCGAAGATGGCGTCGGTGAAGGCGAGCGCCCGGTCGAATTCGGTCGAACCGCGGGGGTAGACGGTCGCCGAATGCCCGGGAGGCCGGCTCGTGGTTTCGTCGACGGCGGGCGACTCCTCCGAATGGGTCATAGCAAGTAGTGTGCGGGCTGTCCGGCTCTCGTCGCTCAGAACCAGGCGTCGCGCATGTCCAGCGTGGTGCGGTCCAGGCTCTCCAGCAGGTCGAGCTGCGGGCCTATCCGGGGCAACTCGTAGCGGAAGAAGTACCGTGCCGCGGCGCGCTTGCCGTCGTAGAAGTCGCCGTCCCGGCCGGCGGCGGCGCACTCCTGCTCGAGCCAGAGCCACGCGACGACGAGATGTCCGAACGCCTCGAGGTAGATCACGCTGTTGGCCATCGCGGTCTCGGCGTCGCCGGCGGCGAACATCGCGGCGGTGACCGCCGTCAGCCGCTGCCAGGCTGCGTCCAGCTGGTCGGCGTGCTCGGCGGCCGCGCCGCCGGCCCGGCCCGCCCGGTCCAGCGTGCCGGCGATCTCGCCGCCGAGGATGGCCAGCAGCGCGCCGCCGCCCTGAGTCACCTTGCGGCCCAACAGATCCAGACTCTGGATGCCGTGGGTGCCTTCGTGGATGGGGTTGAGCCGGTTGTCCCGGTAGTGCTGCTCGACGTCGTACTCGCGGGTGTAGCCGTACCCGCCGTGCACCTGGATCGCCAGGCTGTTGGCCTCGGTGCACCACTGCGACGGCCAGCTCTTGGCCACCGGGGTCAGCAGGTCCAGCAGTCCGGTCGCCGCTGTCCGCTCGTCGTCGGATTCGGCCGCGGCGGCGATGTCCACCAGCCGGGCACAGTACAGCTCCAGCGCCAGGCCGCCCTCGGCATAGGCCTTCTGCGCCAACAGCATTCGCTTCACATCGGCGTGCTCGATGATCGGCACCTGGGGGGTGGACGGGTCCTTGGACAACAGCCCGCGGCCCTGTGGCCGGCTGCGTGCGTACGCCAGCGACTTGAGGTAGCCGGTGTACCCCAGCGCGACCGAACAGGTACCCACCCCGAGGCGCGCCTCGTTCATCATGTGGAACATGTAGACGATCCCGCGGTGCGGTTCGCCGACGAGATAGCCGACCGCACCGGCCCTGCCTCCCGGGGTGAAGGTGCCGTCGCCGAAGTTGAGCACCGTGTTGGTGATACCCCGTTGGCCCATCTTGTGATTCAGCCCCGCCAGTGCGACGTCGTTGCGTTCGCCGATCGTCCCGTCGGCCTCGACGAGGAACTTCGGCACGATGAACAACGAAATGCCCTTGGTGCCGGCCGGGCCGCCGGGGATCTTGGCCAGGACCAGGTTGACGATGTTGTCGGTCAGTTCGTGCTCGGCCCCGGAGATCCACATCTTCGAGCCGAACAACCGGTAGGTGCCGTCGGGCTGCGGTTCGGCGCGTGTCGTGATGTCGGCCAGCGACGAGCCGGCCTGGGTTTCCGAGAGCGCCATGGTTCCGGAGAACCGGCCGGTCAGCATCGGGGTCACGAACGTCTCGATCTGCTCGGGAGTGCCGAACTTGCTCAGCAGGTTCGCGTTCGCGGTGGTCAGCATCGCGTAGCCGGATGTCGCGACGTTGGCCGCCTCCAGCCACGCGACCCCGGCCTGCCCGACGCAGACCGGCAGTTGCGCGCCGCCGACCTCGGCGTCCATCGTCATGGCCAGCAGACCGGACGCGGCCAGGGCGTCCCAGGCCTGCTTGACCTCGGGGATCAGCGTGACGGTGGTGCCGTCGAAGGTCGGCTCATGGGCGTCGCTCAGCTTGTTGTGGTTGGCGAAGTACCGGGTGGCCAGCTGCTCGCAAAGGTTCAGGGCGTCGGCGAACGTCTCCCGGGAGTGCTCGGCGAAGCGCGGTCGTTTCGTCAGCGCTTCCACGTCGAGCCACTCGAACAGCAGGAAATCGACGTCGCGCCGGGACAGCAGCTCTGAGTCCACACCCAAGTATGCGCTCAGTCGACGGTGTGCAATGTGACTTCGGCCAGCGTCCGGTCGGCCACCGTCGCCGTCATGTAGGTGCCGTGCGGCTGGCGGCGCCGGTCGGTCGGCGAGCCGGGATTCAGCAGCCGCAGCCCGGTCGCGCTGGTGGTGTCCCACGGGATGTGGCTGTGCCCGAACACCAGCACGTCGGTGTCCGGGTAGCGCCGGGACATCCGGGCGTCGCGGCCGGCCGCGGCTCCGGTCTCGTGCACCACGGTGAACCGGACCCCCGCGAGCGTGACGTCGGCGCGTTCGGGCAGTCGGGCCCGCAGGTCCGGGCCGTCGTTGTTGCCCCAGCAGGCGACCAACCGGGTCGCGCGGCGATCGAGTTCGTCGAACAGCGCCGCGTCCACCCAGTCGCCGGCGTGGATGACGACGTCGGCGCGGGCCACCGCATCCCACACCGGCGCCGGCAGGTCCCGGGCGCGCTTGGGAACGTGGGTGTCGGAGATGAGCAGCAACGACACCGCCATGGGTCCGATCGAACCACAACCCGGCCCGGCGACGCCGGGGCATCAAGGACTGGTTGACTCTTGCACCATGGCGCTTGAACGGACTCTGCCGCTGGCGGGTGTACGGGTCGTCGAGATCTCCAGCTTCGTGGCAGTGCCGTTGGCGGGGATGACGCTGGCCCAGCTGGGTGCCGAGGTGATGCGCGTCGATCCCGTCGGCGGCGCCGCCGACTACCGTCGCTGGCCGCTGGCCGACAGCGGCACCAGCATCTACTGGACCGGGTTGAACAAGGGCAAGAAGTCGGTGGCCGTCGACATGCGGTCGGCCGAGGGTCAGGACCTGGTTCGGCGGCTGATCCTCGACTGCGGTGTTCTGATCACCAATGTGGTTGGCCGGCAATGGCATTCCTACGAAACCCTGGCATCGGTGCGGCCCGACCTCATTCACCTGGAGGTGTCCGGCCGCGCCGACGGCGGCACGGGAGTGGACTACACCGTGAACGCCGGGCTCGGTTTCCCGCTCGTGACCGGCCCGCCGACGGAGGCCGGCCCGGTCAACCACGTCCTGCCCGCCTGGGACGTGGCCTGCGGGCTGTACGCCGCGCTGGCCGTCACCGCCGCACTGCACCACCGCGACGTCACCGGGGCCGGTGCCGCGATCCGGCTCCCTCTCGAGGACGTCGCGCTGGCCACCGCCGGCAACCTCGGATTCCTGACCGAGCCGATGGTCAACGGCACCGAGCGGGAACGCCTCGGCAACGCGATCTACGGCCAGTACGGCCAGACCGTCACCAGTGCCGACGGGGTGCCGTTCATGTTGGTCGCGCTGACGACCCGGCACTTCCGCGACCTCGTCGAGCTCACCGGCACCGGCGCGGCGGCCGAGGCACTGGCCACGGAGCTGGGCGCCGACTTCGACGACGAGGGGCAGCGGTTCGTGCACCGCGAGGCGCTGTCGGCGTTGTTCAGCCCGTGGTTCGCCGCGCACCGCGCCGACGAGATCGCCGCCGCGCTGGCCGGCACCTCGATCCTGTGGGAGCGCTACCGCAGCTTCGCCGAGGCGGCCGTCGACCCGAAGGTGACGGCTAACCCGTTGTTCACGATGTTGGAGCAGCCCGGCATCGGCCGCTACCTGGCCCCGGGCCTGCCGTTCTCGATCGGCGGTGATCGGGTGCCGGCGGTGGCCGCACCGGCGCTCGGCGACGACACCGCCGACGTCCTGTCCGGCCTCGGGGTGGCTCCCGAGGACCTGGCCCGGCTCCGCGAATCAGGCACCATCGCAACGGGTCTCGCGGGATGAGTGAGCTGTTGCGGCTGCTGGAGTTGCGGCCCGGACCGGGAGACGTGTTCGTCGCACCGGGCTACGGGCCGGAGGGGAAGCGGGCCTTTGGCGGACAGTTCCTGGCGCAGACGCTGGCGGCGGCCGCGCGGACCGTCGACGAGCCGAAGGTCCCGACCAGCCTGCACCTGCAGTTCCTGCGCGGCGGCCTGGCCGGAGTGGACACCAGCTACGCCGTGGAGCGCCTGTACGACGGGCGGACCGCCGCCACCCGTCGGGTGCTGGGCTGCCAGGACGGCCGGACCCTGACCGCGGCGACGGTGTCGTTCGCCGCGCCGATGGCCGGCCCCGAGCACGGTGAGTACGGCGAACTGGCACACGAGCCCGATCTGCTCGAGCTCACCGGGCCGGCGGGACCGGCGCCCGGCCTGCCGCTCGACGAACTCGACATCCGCTACGTCGACGACCGCACCGGCGGCGATTTCGTGCGCCGGATGTTCTGGCGCACAACGGTTTCGCTGCCCGACGACCCGCTGGTGCACGCCTGCGTGGCCCTGTTCGTCACCGACGTCTACCTGATCGACGCCCCGCTGCAGGTGCACGGATACGCGATGGCCGAGCGCACCCACCGCAGCGGCACCACCGACGCGTCGGTCTGGTTCCACCGGCCGATCCGCGCCGACGGCTGGAATCTGCTGGAGTCCCGCTCCCCGGCGGCCACCCGCGGCCGCGGGCTGGTGACCGCCAGCCTGGTCGGCGACAACGGGCTGATCGCCGCGACGATCGTGCAGGAGGGCCTGATCGCCGCGCGGGACTGACGGGGCAAGATGACTTTCGTCAACACTGCGCAGAGGAGAAACCATGCGGACCTTCGAATCGCTCGATGCACTTGTTGCCGCCAAGGGCGAGGTGCTGGGCACCAGCTCATGGGTCGAGATCACCCAGGAAGCGGTCAACCTGTTCGCCGACGCCACCGGCGACCACCAGTGGATCCACGTCGACGTCGAGAAAGCGAAGGCCGGGCCGTTCGGCGGCACCATCGCGCACGGCTTCATGACGCTGTCCCTGATCCCGCGGCTGATGCACGAGATGTACACCGTCGGCGGCATCAAGCTGGCCATCAACTACGGCCTGAACAAGGTCCGTTTCCCGTCCCCGGTGCCCGTCGGGTCCAAGGTCCGGGCGACGAGCACCCTCGTCGACGCCGAGGACGTCGGCAACGACACCGTGCAGCTGACCGTCTCGACGGTCATCGAGATCGAGGGCGGCTCCAAGCCGGCGTGTGTCGCCGAGAGCGTGCTGCGCTACATCGGCGGCTGACTTCCCGTCGCCCGCGCACCCCGTCTACCGCGGTGGACGTCCGTCGGGTAGACACATACCCATGAAGACTCACCTGAACTGCCCGTGCGGGGAATCCATCGTCGGCACCGACGAGGACGACCTGGTCGACAAGACGAAGCAGCACCTCTCGGAGAAGCACCCGGGAATGGACTATTCCCGCGACGAGATCCTGTTCATCGCCTACTGAGCCGCCCGCCCAAAGCAGCCCTGCGGCAACGGGTTTCGCGACGACAGTCGATCAGCAGCGGGTGACCCGCGCGGAACGCCGCTCGGTGGTCTCGATGAAGTCGCGTACCACGGCGGTCACCGCGTCGGGCGTCTGCACATGCGGGAAATGCCCCGCGTCGGCCAGCACCGTCAGCCGGCTGCCCGGCAGCGCCCGGTGCGCGGCGTGCCCGTGCGAAACGGGCACCACCCAGTCGCGCTCACCCCAGATCAACAGCACCGGCAATTGCGCGGCGATGTGCAACTGGCTCATCGCATTGACGGCCTGGCCGCGGTAGTCGACGACCGAACGCGCGGCGCGCAGGAACGCGGCCCGGCTGGCGCCGTCGCTCAGCGAGGCGTACGTGTTCCACAGCTCGCCGCCGGCCGGATGCAGACCGGCCGAGGACAACACCGACCCGACCAGCTTGGCGACGTCGCGCACCGGCGCGGGCGCCACCATCGGCAGCACCAGCTCGGCGCCCGGCGCCGACAGCAGTCGCAACGGCAGGCTCAGCTCGGCCTCCAGACCGCTGCCACCGATCAGGATGAGCCGTTCGCAACGCTGACGGTGCTGGTAGGCGAACTGCATCGCGATCCCGGCGCCGAGGGACTGCCCGATCACGGTGGCCCGGGGAACCCCGAGGGCGTCCATGAAGTCGCGCAACCACACGGCGTAGCCGCCGAGTGAATAGTCGCTGTTCGGCTTGTCGGAGTTGCCGTGGCCCAGCAGATCGGGGGCGATCACCCGGTAGTCCCGTGCCAGCCGCGGGATCAGTTCCCGCCAGGTCTGCGAGCTGCCGGCCATTCCGTGGACCAACAGCAGAATCTCGCCCGCGCCCTCGTCGCGATAGGCGATCCGGTCACCGTTCACATCGAGATACATCGTCTCGGTCATGTCCTGTCGCCTCCTCTCGGTCGTGGGGGACACGCTTCGTCGCTCGACCTACGGTAACGCCGGTTATGGTCACCGTAGTTACCCACGAGTAACGAACAGCCGACGCGGTGGCCCGTGCGGGGTGGCTGACCTGCCCGGATAACGATTCGGTCACGTTGGCCGGCGCACCGACGGGATGCCCTCCGGCGGGCCGGTCCGGGCGGTACGGCACACTACGTCCTATGGGCAGTGACTACGACGACGACGGACCCGACAACACGCTGAGCCCCAGCGAATCATTGGACTCGGACGAGGTACGCAACGACGACGGAGACATCGTCGCCGATCCGCCCGAACGCTGGATCGAGGTCCATGAGGACAGCACCCTGGACGAGAAGCTGGCGGCCGAGGTTCCCGACACGCTTCCACCCGGCAAGGGTGAGTCCGCCCGCCCCACGCGACGGCATTACGGCCAGGTCGACGGCACGCCCGAGGACGGCGAGTCCTTCTACGACATCGTCGACGACGACGAGCAGGGCGACCGGGAGTAGGACTCAGCGCCCTCCGCGTCCCCCGCCGCCACCGCCGGGCCGGCCGCCGCCGCCTCCGATTCCACCGCCGCCACCGATGCCGCCGGGCGGCCGCGGTCCCGGCGAGAGGTCGACGTCGACGTCCCAGCCCCAGCCGTAGTCGCAGTCCCAGTCGTAACCGCACATATACCCGTAGCCGCTGCCGCCCGTCGTGCCCGGGCCCTGTCCGGTGTCCGCGCCGCGCACATCACCCTGCGAGCAGATCGTGGTGCCGCCGCTGCTGACGCAGTCGGCGCGCGCGGGCGTCGCGTCGACGACGTCGGCCATCCCCATGCCCCCGACGACCAATGCCGGCGCCAGCAATACCCACAGTCGCATCTTGCCGATCCTAGTGCGCTGGTGGTTTCGGTAGCCATCCCCCAAGCAGGGGGACGACAATTCCGGGAGGTCGCCGCTAGCGTCCGAATGGGCGCCACGAGCCGAGAGGGGTCAACATGACCGACGACGCTGCCTGGTCGAAGCCGGCCGCGATGGCGATACCGCCCGAGGGCTACTTCGAAGTCGTGCGCGGACGCTACGGCCCGGCCTATCCGCGCACCCCGGCGTGTCACGGATTCTCGATCATCGCCAAGGTGAAGGAGGGCCGCGAGGAAGCGGTCCGCGCCTACGGGAAGCAGATCGAGGAGGCGGTCGCCGCCGCCCCCGAGGTGCTCGCCCCGCTCCGGTTGCATTACCTGCGCTGGGTTCTCTTCGACGTGGGCTCGGGACTGCACTTCCAGTACCAGGGCATCTTCGACACCGACTTCGACAAGTACACCGAGGACGCCGTGCGACTGTTCAGTCAGACGGGCATCACCACGGTGTTCACCAATCTGGAAGGGTTTCCCGAAGACTGGCAGACCAATCCGGAGGCGTTCATCAAGTTCGTCCGCGACCACCAGTGCCCGAGCTTCCTCGAGTACGGCGAGTACCCCTACGTGACGGCCGATGAGATCAAGAAGGCGCTGAAGCTGAAGTCCGCGTTCTCCGACATGCTCGACCAGATGCAATAGCGTCGCGCTGCAACCATGCCCGGCATGCTCGAACTCGACGACATCCAGCACATCCTGCTGACCCGGACCCCGGCGATGACGGGCCGATACGAGTTCCTCACGTTCGACCGCCCGGCCGGCGGGCGCGCATGGCTGCGCGAACTGATGGACCGGGCGCAGTCGGCCGCCGATGTCCGTGACTCGATGGAAGAGTCGAGTCGCTGGATCACGCTGGCCTTCACCTGGACCGGACTGCGGGCGCTCGGGGTGCCGGAGGACACGCTGAACGGTTTCCCCGACGCCTTCCGTGAGGGCATGGCGGCGCGCGCGGACATCCTCGGCGACGTCGGTCCCAATTCGCCCCAGCACTGGGACGGCGGTCTGGCCGGCGGGGACCTGCATGCCATCGCGATCCTGTTCGCGCGCGACGACGACGAACGCCGCCGTTGCGTCGGTGAGCACGATGCGCTGTTGGCTCGCTGCGACGGCGTCCGTTCGCTGTCCTTCCTCGACCTCAATGCCCACCCGCCGTTCAACTACGCGCACGACCACTTCGGGTTCCGGGACCGCTTGTCGCAACCCGTCATCGAAGGCTCGGGCGAGGAGCCAACCCCGGGATCCGGGGCTCCGCTGAAGCCCGGCGAGTTCATCCTGGGGTATCCCGACGAGGCGGGCGTCGTTGCCGGAGAGCGCATTCCGGCAATCCTTGCCCGCAACGGCAGCTACCTGGCCTACCGCCGGCTCGAAGAGCATGTGGGCAGGTTCCGGGAGTACCTGGCCGACAACGCCGGCACCCCGGAGGAACAGGAACTGCTCGCCGCAAAGTTCATGGGCCGGTGGCGCAGCGGGGCGCCCCTTGTTCTGGCGCCGGAGGCCGACGATCCCGAGCTGGGTGCGGATCCGTTGCGCAACAACGACTTCAACTACAAGGAGATGGATCCGTTCGGCTACGCCTGCCCGCTCGGCTCCCACGCTCGCCGGCTCAATCCGCGCGACACGGCGCACAACATGAATCGACGGAGGATGATCCGGCGGGGGGCCACCTATGGCCCTGCCCTGCCGGACGGCGCCGCCGACGACGGGGTCGACCGGGGGATAGCCGCCTTCATCATCTGCGCGGACCTGGCACGTCAGTTCGAGTTCGCTCAGAACGTGTGGATCAACGACAAAGAGTTCCACGAACTCGGCAACGAACACGATCCCATCTGCGGAAGCCAGGACGGCACGCTGGACTTCACCGTTCCCAAGCGGCCGATCCGCAAGGTGCACAAGGGAATACCGGCCTTCACCACGCTTCGGGGCGGCGCCTATTTCTTCCTGCCCGGGCTGGGCGCGCTGCGTTACCTGGCCGGCCTCACAGATCAGGAGTGACGTGAACCGCGAAGCAGCCCGCACCTACAACCAGTGGCACATCTCCCGGCCGTGGGACGGCCGCCGCCGGATCAGCATCTACTGGACATGGAGCTATCCCTGGGAGTCCCAACGTGATCCGGCGGCGATGGAGAACCGCTTCTCGACGATCACCGAGGTGCGCAACGTCGCCTGGCCGGCCTATGAGACGCCGGAATTCAGTTCCGCCAACTTCCTTCAGGGGATCGCCGGAACCCTGGAGTTGTTCCACCGCTCCACCCTGCCGTTCCAGCGGCTGGCCGGTGAGCTGACCGGCCATCCCGTGGCGGTGTTCCAGCGGGTCGACCAAGCGGGCTACCGGCAGCCGATCGACGAGCGGATCCTGGCCGATACCGACACCCTCATGGTCTTCGGGCTGGACCACCTGCTGTGTGGTCTGGAACCGACAGTCGCGGAGATAGAGGCCATCACCGCATGGCTGAAACGCGACGGGACCTGCCTGCTGCTCGCTCCGCATCACGACGTCGGCTTCACCGAGGACTACCAACAGCGTCAGACCGAGTACGAGCATCACGGCGATCGCCTGGTTCCACGGCAACAGCGCTTCAGCGAGTACACCCGCGGTCTCATGCGTGGCCTGGGAGTGCCGGTGCACAACACCTGGGGGCTTCGGCCCGCCGTTGTCGAAGGCACGAAAGAGCCTGCGCCACTGACGGTCAGCCGAGATCTCGACGACATCGGCCTACTGGCGGAGGTGCCGACACTGAGCTTCCACCAACATCTGCCGCATTACGAGCTCACCGCTCCCGAAGGACAGCACCTACGAGTCCTGGGCCGCCAGCGGGTGGATCCGGACCGGCCGCACCCGTTCACCGCGGCCGGCAACACCGAATTCAACGCGGTGATCTGGATGCCGCCCGCCGGCGACCGCGCCGGTGACATCGTCCTGATCGACTCCACGCACTTCACGACGCTGTTCGGTGGCACGGAAAGCCTGCGCCGGCTCTGGGGAAATCTCGCGACCATGCGGTAGCGACCGCGGCAAGATGCTACGCGGGGAGCAGTCCTATCCGTCGGGCCTCCGCGACCGCGGCCGCGCGCGACGACACCCCGAGTTTGCGGTAGATCGACGCCGTCTGCGACTTCGCCGTCTCCCTGCCGACGCGCAGCGTCTCCGAGATTTGTTGCAGCGACAGGTGAGTGGCCAGGTGGGGCAGCAACCGCAGCTCCGCAGAAGTGAGCGGCCGCCGGCTCGTACCGATCGCCAGCGCCCGGACCCGATCGAGGAGCCGCGTCAGCGCCGTCGCCCCGGGTTCGCGTCGGGCCGCCCGATCGGCTGCCTCCAGATGCCTGATCAGCAACTCCGGGTCGTGGAGCAGGGCCGCTGTCCATGCGAGCAACCCGTGGCCCATCAGCGCCGTCCGCGCCGCCAGGAGGCCCAGGCGGTCCAGCAGTCGCTCGGTGTCGGCCACCGCCGCCCGCGCCGCGTCGGTGTCGCCGGTACGCGCCGCGGTGACGGCACTGACGGCATACACCACCACCATCGGGACGACGTCGCACAGATCGTGTGAATCGGCGACGGACCGTGCCTGTGCACTGCGCGTCAGGCCACCCTCGTCGTCACCGTCGCCGAAATCGAGCAGGGCGAGGTGGGCCAGTGCCGCGGCGTGGAACCCCGGCAGGTCCCCGATCACCGGTAGTGCCGACTCGAGCGACATCCGGGCGGCCGCGGTGTTGCCGATCATGGCCTGGGCGGCGCCCATCATGACGGTGGCCGCCCCCCACCAGCGATTGACCAGATGGTCGCCGGCGCCGCGAACGACCTCCGCCTGCCGCAGGACGTCTTGGACACCGTTCACGCCTACCAGCGAACTGACCAGTGCGGCAGCGACTTTCACCGACGGCGTGCCGTCGGACAGCGGCCGTCCGCGATCGGACCGGCCCGCCTGAAGTAACGACCGCTGGATCAATTCGGCATCGCCGGTAGTGACACCGAGCCAGGCCCGGGCGATCGCGGCGTCCGGGAATTCGGCCACCGTCCGCTCGTCGAGCAACCCGACGCGCCGGGCCAGCACGCCGGCCCGGCCGTCGAAGCCCAGTTGCACCGCGTCCCGCATCACCAGCGCGGCGGCCATGGCGCGGTCGCCGGCCGCCAGAGCCTGCGTGAGCGCACCGTCGACGTCTCCGTTGGCGCTCAACAGTTCCGCGGCGCGCGAGGCGATCCTGCGGAACCTCGCCGGTTGCCGGGAGCGCAGCCGGTCCCGCAGCAGGTCACGGAACAGTCGATGATAGCGGTACCAAACACGCTCGGCGTCAAGCGATATCAGGAACATGTTGCCCGACTTCGACAGGTCGTCCAGCATCCGCGCCGAATCATCGCGCCGCAGAACCGCATTCAGTTGCCCGGCGCTGAAGCGGTCGAGCACCGACGATTCGAGCAGGAAGGTGGTCGTCTCGTCATCGAGGCGCACGAGCACCTCCTCGACGAGGTAGTCGGCGATCAGATCGGTGCACCCGGTGAAGGTTTCGGCGTCGGCACCGTCACGCAGCGCCATCGCGGCCAGCACCACACCCGCCGGCCAGCCCTCACACCGGTCCACGATCGACGAGGCGACCTCTGCCGGCACACCGGCACCGACGGATTCGAGTGCGGCGACCGCCTCGGGCCGGGAGAATTTCAGGTCCTCTGCGTCCAGCTCGAGGAGCGTGTGCTGTAACCGTCGCCGCGCCAGATCCACGGGCGGTGCTCCCCGGCCGAGCGCGGCGATCGTCAAGGTCGCCGGCGCGGCTTCGACGAAGGCCCGCAGGGTGTCGACGGCGGCGCTCGCCGTCAACTCCTGCAGGTCGTCGAGCAGCACGACCAGCGGGCCGCAGGTTTCCAGTGCGCGGACCAGGGTGGGCAGGGAGTGGGTGAGTGCCGGGCGCCCGGGGCCGCGCAGGTAGCGCAGCACGGTGCGGTCGATGCCGGACACGGTGTCGACCGCGGTGGCGATATGGAGCAGCAGGTGTGCGGGGTCGGCGTCGAGGTGGTCGATCTTCATCCACGCGAACGGCCGCCGGTCGGCGGCGGCCCACAGTGTCGCGACGGTGGTCTTGCCATAGCCGGCGGGCGCGGTGATCGTGACCAGATCGCCGCCGCGCGCGGCGAGCAACCTGGAGACCAGAGCCGGCCGGCCGACGACGCCGTCGGCCAACCGCGGCGGACCGACCGTCGCCGCCGGCACGATCGGGCACCAATCCCCGGCGACCATGAGGGAAGTTTATGCCGACGAGCGCCTATGTTCAGCCGTCGAAGGTGCCTAAACCTGAACGGAGGCCGTGGTGGTGTCCCGCAGGGTGGTGCGGAACTGCATCACCCGGTAGGGCCATCCGCGGCGAGTGTTCCAGTGCGACACCACAAGTCCGATGCCGCCCGGCTTCCCGACCCGCGAGCCGGGAAGCAGGTAGCCGCCGTAGAGCTGGGCGACCCGGCAGCCGATGTGGTTCTCCTGGTCCCACCCGCAGCCGGTGACGGGGGTCTGTATCTCGACGTGGGCCAGGGACGTCGTCGGTGTCGCCAGCGTGCGGTAGCCCAGGGCGTACCGCGAGGACATGAATCCGCCCAGCACCCACATGTGCGGGCCGAGCCGGCGCAACGACAGCTCACCCCAGGTCTCGCCGGCCGGGGTGATGACCGTTGCCCGCTCGCCCCACGACCATCTGCCGCCGGAGTGCCCCCAGGCCTGGTAGCCGTCGGCGACGCCGATGTCGGCGGGGCGCACGCGGCGCAGAATGACGCCCTTGTCGCGCTGGAATCCCGTCGACGCCACGTACACCCAGCCGTCGCCGGGGTCGTAATCCCAGGACCACAGCTGCGCATGGCCACCGAACAGGTCGGCCGGGGACTTCGCGGGCTCGCCCATGTGCTCCCAGCTGACGCCGTTGTCGGACGACGACCAGATCTCGGTCCAGATGACATGGGGGAAGCCATGATTCACGATGACGTGCAGGTAGAGCATGTCGTCGACGCGGAGTAGATCCGAGGGCAGCACGGTGCTGACACCGCCGGCGCGCCAGGGCGGAGCGTCATGGATGTAGAAGCGCAGCTGTTGCGCGTACTCGGGGTCGGGGCCGCCGGCGCGTTCCCACACGATCGGCGTGGCGGCGTCGCCGCGGCCGATGAGGACCACCGGGGAGCGCCAGTCGCCCCGGCCCACCCGGCGACCGGAGAAGGTGTCGCCGAACACCGCGACGAGCCTGCCGTCCGGTGCGGTCACCGCCGCGCCGAGGTCGGTCGAGGTGACGCCCCAGCGGTCGGTGATGCCCGGGCCCGTCAGGTCGGCGACCTTGCCGTCGGCCACCGAGTCCGTCGGCAGCGCGGCCTGGATGAACCGGGCATCGCCCCGAAGCCAGCTCATGGCCGAGGCGAGCCTGCTCATGTGTGCAGCGCGACCTTCACGCAGTCGGCCGACCGCGAAGCCACCTTGGCGTAGGCGGCCGGCGCGTCGTCCAGGGACATCGAATCGGTGAAGATACCGCTGGTGTCCAGGCGGCCGGACTGGATCAGTGGGATGAGCTCGGGCCAGGTGCGCTGCACCGGAGCGGTGGTCAGCCGCATGGACACGCTGCGCACCAGGCTCATCGTCGCTGGGAACGGGAAGTTGTTGAGGTCGTGCACCCCGATCACCGAGACGGTTCCGCCCGGGCGCACGACGGTCAGGGCCTCCGTCATGGTGGCGTCGCTGGCGACGGCGTCGATGACCGATGCCGCGCCGCGTCCGCCGGTCGCCTCGAGCACCGCTCCGAGGGCGGGCGGCGCCAGCGGGGTGGCGCCCCACAGTTCGGCCCGGTTGCGCCGGCCCTCCACGGGATCGACCGCGAACACCTGGCCGGCGCCCTGCACGATGGCGCTGCGCAGCGCACACAGTCCGACCGCGCCGAGACCGTAGATCACCACCGTGCCGCCGGGTGGGATGTCGGCGCGCTGGGCGCCCGCCCAGCCGGTGGCCAGATTGTCGGTGAGCAGCAGTGCCTCTTCGGTGTCGATGCCCTCGGGAATCCGCAACAACTGGAAGTCCGCGGCGGGCACGGCCAGCAGGTCGGACTGCGCGCCGCCGAGGACACCGGCACCGAAGATCTGCGGGCCGGAGAGGCATGTCACCGGATCGCGGGTGGCGCACCCGACGCAGTGCCCGCAGCCGGCCACCGACGACACCAGCACCACGTCGCCCACTTTCACGCCGCGGACGTCGGGTCCGGCTTCGACGACCGTGCCCACCGCTTCGTGGCCCAGCGCGACCGGTTCGATCAGCGGATAGTCGCCGTCCCAGAAGTGCAGGTCGGATCCGCAGATCGCGGTGTGGCTGACGGCGACGATCGCACCGTCGGGCCCGGGCAGCACCGGGTCCGGCCGGGTGTCGACCCGGATCTGCCCGGGTCCGTCGATCACGACTGTGCGCATGAAACTCCTTCAGCTGAAGATAAAGTCATCCGGGTCGGGCGTGCGCGTCCAGGTCCAGAAGTCGACGAGACGCCACGGGCTCAGCGAGTGCACCACACCGTCGGCGTTCTTGTAAAAGCTGTGCTTGACACTGGGGTGCGCCCACACGGTGGTGCTCAACTCCGCCTGGCAGCGGCGGTACCAGTCGTCGTAGCGGTCCTGGCGTGGCTCCATGCCGGCCTTGTCGGCGGCGATCAGCAGATCCAGGCAACCCATGATGTAGCGAACCTCGCACTCCGAGTGGAAGATCAGACTGCCGCCGCTGGCCAGGTTGGTGCCCGGGCCGTAGAGCATGAAGAAGTTCGGGAAGTTGGGGACCGTGATGCCCAGGTAGGCGGCCGGCCGGTCACCCCACTGGTCGTGCAGCTCGATTCCGTTGCGGCCGAACACTTTCAGTGACGACACCATGTCGTTGACCCGGAACCCGGTGGCGTAGACGAGCACGTCGGCGTGATGGCGGACACCGTCGGCGGTGACCACGGCGTCGGGTTCGATGTGGTCGATGGGGGTGCGCACGAGGTCGACGTTGTCGCGGGTCAGTGTCTGCAGCCAGCTGCCGTTGTCCTGCAGGGTCCGCTTGCCGGTGGCCGGGTAGTCCGGTATCACCTTGGCCTGCAGGTCGGCATCGTCGCCGACCTGGCTGGTGATCCACTGCGTGAACATCATCCGGGCCAGGTCGTTGGCCTCGCTGACGGCGGTTTGCTGATCCGGCCACTCGGGGTCGACGATTGCAGCCGCCAGGCCCTTGTCGCAGCCGGGCCAGAACAACAGGAACCGGTACCACCGGGCGTAGAACGGCAGGTGCCGCAGGGCCCAGCGGACGCCCGGCCCGACGGCCTCGTGGTAGTTCGGATTCGGGAACATCCACTGCGCCGTGCGCTGGAAGACGGTCAGGCTCTTGACGTCCTCGGCGATCGCCGGAGCGATCTGGAATCCGGAGGCGCCGGCGCCGATCATCGCGACGTCCTTGCCGGTCAGCGGGACCTTGTGGTCCCAGCGGGCGCTGTGGAAAGCCGGTCCCGAAAAGGATTGTGCCCCTTCGAATTCCGGGATGTACGGGGCGTTGAGCTGGCCGACGGCGGCGATCACCGCCCGCGCTGTCAGCGTGTCGGTGCCGTCGGCCGACTCGACCGCCACCGACCACGTCGCGTCGTCGTCGTTCCAGGTCGCCGCGGTCACCCGGGTGCCGAACCGGACGTGCTCGCCGATGCCGTACTTGTCCAGCACGCCCTGGAAGTAGCCCTGAAGTTCCGGCTGGCGGGCGAAGAACTCGGTCCAGTGGTCGGTGGGCTCGAAACTGTAGCAGTAGAAGTGGTTCCCGACATCCACCCGAGCCCCGGGATAGGTGTTCTCCCACCAGGTTCCGCCCACCCCGGCGTTCTTCTCTATCACGGTGAAGGGTATTCCGGCCTGCTGCAACCGGATTGCCGCGAGCAGACCGGACATCCCGCAGCCGATCACCACCACGGGGAACTTCGCGCGGTCGGCGGCGGCCGAGGTGAACTCGGTCCCGCGTTCGTCGCGGCCTGTGAGTTCCATCTCCTCGAGCAGCATCGGCACGTACTCGCCCGGTACGTCCTCGCACACCAGCCAGTCCATCATCCGTTTGAGCTGGGCGGCGTCGACCGGTGCGGGTTCGGGGCAGCCGCGGTCGCGGTAGTCGCGAATGACGTCGAGGGCCAGCGCACGGGCCGCCGCCTTGTCCTCCTCGGACATGTAGCCCTGGACCTCGTTGAGGAACAGACCCGCGGGGCGCAGCGTGGCCAGTGGTCCGTCGAGCAGTTCCGGGCCGGCCATGTGCACGCACGAGAGCAGCAGCGCGGGGACCGATACGTCCTCCAGTGCCGCGGCGATCTCCGCGTCCGAGTCGGTGAAAGGGGTGCCCGCATGCGGGTTGCGCGTCATCGCCACATGCCGAACGTTAGGCGATCGCGTCCGCGATGTGTAGGCAGATTCCGGAAAGTGTCTACTCGATCAGGTGAGGTCGACATGGAGCACCATGCCCGCGACGGCCACCGTGAACACCGAGAGCAGGACCTTGTCGAGCACCGGCAACCGGATGGCCTCGCCTGATTTGGCGAGCTCACGTTCCCGCGCGATCAGGAACAACGGGAACGTCACGCTGATGGCGATCAGCGCACCGCCGACGATATAGGCCCACACGTACCGGACACCGAGCTTGCGCGCCTCGATCACCATGAAGACCGCGGCAGCCAGGAAGAACAGCAGAATATCGACGGTGATGGACCGCGACGCGGGTGTCACCCGGGTTCCGTCGATGAATCCCGTCAGGAAACCGGTCGTGCCGGAGTCCAGATAGGCGACGTTCTGGCTCCAGGTGGCGACGAATGCGGCAAGGGCGATGACGGCGTAGACGGCGCAGAGAAGTTTGCGGGACGTGGTCATCCGCCCAGAATGCCCAGATCGTCGAATCGGCGCGGGCTACTCGCGAAACTTCGCTCAGTCCTGCGTCTCGGCGTCGTTGACCGCCTGCAGCACCACCAGGGAGCGGGCCTGCACCGGCCCGCTACCACCCGGCGGGAACAAGGCGTCCCCGCCGTTGTCCGGATCGGCCGTATCCACCACGATCTTCCACTGCGCGCCGAACTCCGCAGGGGGCAGCGTGAACCGGATCGGCTCGTAATGGGCGTTGAAGCAGATCAGGAACGAGTCGTCGGTGACCCGGTGTCCGCGCGGGTCGAGATCCGGGATGCCCTGACCGTTGAGGTACACCGCGATCGACTTGTCGAACGCGGTGTCCCAGTCCGCCTCGGTCATCTCCGAACCGTCCGGCCGGAACCAGGAGATGTCCGGCAGCCCGGTGCTGCCGATCTGGCGGACGGGATGCCCGGTGAAGAACCGCCGCCGCCGGAAGACCGGATGCTCGCCGCGCAGCGCGGCCACCCGGCGGGCGAAGGCCAGCAGTTCCTCGTCGGAACTCGCCCAGTCCACCCAGGTGGTCTCGTTGTCCTGGCAGTAGCCGTTGTTGTTGCCGCCCTGGGTGCGGCCAAGCTCGTCGCCGTGGCAGATCATCGGAACTCCCTGCGACAGCAGCAGGGTAGCGATGAAGTTGCGCTGCTGCCGCGACCGCAGCGCGTTGATCTCGGTGTCGTCCGTCGGCCCTTCGGCCCCGCAGTTCCAGGACCGGTTGTGACTCTCGCCGTCGTTGTTGTCCTCGCCGTTGGCCTCGTTGTGTTTCTCGTTGTAGGACACCAGGTCTCGCAGCGTGAAGCCGTCGTGGGCGGTGACGAAGTTGATCGAGGCCACCGGCCGTCGCGCGGTGTGCTCGTAGAGGTCGGCCGAACCCGTCAGGCGGGAGGCGAACTCGCCGAGGGTGGCGTCCTCACCGCGCCAGTAGTCGCGGACGGTGTCGCGGTACTTGCCGTTCCATTCCGTCCACTGCGGCGGGAAGTTGCCGACCTGATAGCCACCGGGCCCGACGTCCCACGGCTCGGCGATCAGCTTGACCTGGCTGACCGTCGGATCCTGTTGCACCAGTTCGAAAAAGGCGCTCAGCCGGTCGACGTCGTAGAACTCGCGGGCCAGCGTCGCGGCCAGATCGAACCGGAAGCCGTCCACGTGCATCTCGGTGATCCAGTACCGCAGCGAGTCCATGATCAGCTGCAGCGAGTGTGGGTGGCCCACGTTGAGGCTGTTGCCGGTGCCGGTGTAGTCCATGTAGTAGCGCTTGTCGTCGTCGACCAGACGGTAGTAGGCCGGGTTGTCGATACCGCGCATGGACAGTGTCGGGCCCATGTGGTTGCCCTCGGCGGTGTGGTTGTAGACGACGTCCAGGATCACCTCGATGTCGGCCTCGTGCAGGGCGCGCACCATCGCCTTGAACTCCTGCACCTGCCCGCCCGGCGTCGCGCTCGAGCTGTACTTCGCGTCCGGCGCGAAGAAGCCGATGGTGTTGTAACCCCAGTAGTTCGACAGCCCCCGGTCCATCAGGGTGGAGTCGTTGGCGAAGTGGTGCACGGGCATCAGCTCGATGGCGGTCACCCCCATCGACTTGAGGTGCTCGACGATCACCGGATGTGCGATGCCCGCATAGGTTCCCCGGAGCTGCTCGGGAATGTCCGGATGCGTCTGGGTGAGCCCCTTGACGTGGGCCTCGTAGATGATGCTGTCGGCGTACTCGCGTTGCGGCGGCCGGTCGACACCCCAGTCGAAGAACGGGTTGATCACCACCGACTTGGGCATGCCGGCCGCGGAGTCGTCGTCGTTGCGGCTGTCGGGGTCGCCGAAGTTGTAGCCGAACAGCGGCTGGCCCCAGTCGAACACGCCGTCGATGGCCTTGGAATACGGGTCGAGCAGCAGCTTGTTCGCGTTGCAGCGCAGCCCGTTGGCCGGGTCGTGCGGGCCGTGGACGCGGTAGCCGTACCGCTGGCCGGGCTCGATACCGGGCAGGAAGGTGTGCCAGACGAACCCGTCCACCTCGGGCAGCGTGATGCGGGTTTCCTGGCCGTCGGCGTCGAACAGGCATAACTCGACCTGTTCGGCGACCTCGCTGAAGACGGCGAAGTTGGTGCCCGAGCCGTCGTAGGTGGCGCCCAACGGGTAGGCCTTGCCGGGCCAGACCTCGACGGGTAGTGCCGCCGGCTCGGTCGCGTTTTGTGTCACTGCCCCTCCCAAGGTCCGCATCGTCACCGTAGCGAGTACCCCGTCACCGTGTTCGCCATGGCCGTCTGCCGACAACATCACACCAGGAATGCGCTGAGAAGCGGGCGGTTCTGGCGACTCCGGCGGCGCGCTGCCCCGATCCGGATGCCGCCGTTCACTTCGCGCGGCGTGAAAAGCTCAGGGCTGCACCAGAATCCGGATCGGGTTGCCTTCCTGGTTCTCCAGCATCTCGATGCCGTGGGTGATGTCCTCGAGCCCGATCACGGCGCTGATCGACCGCGACAGGTCCAGGCGGCCGCTCGACACGAGCTTCGCCAGGGTGGCGATGTCCTGGTTCTCATACCCCAGATGTCCGACCACCTGCCGCTGGGACAGGCCGAAGAACGTCGTGGACCCGATGCTGGGCTCCTGGTCGCTGAGCCCGACGCACACCAGTCGCCCGCCGGTGGCCAGTTGCTCCAGTGCCTGCTCGAACGTCACCTTCAGGCCGACGGCGTCGAACGCGACGTCGAGCCCGCGGCCCCCGGTGATCTCCCGGATCGCGTCCGGCAGGCCGTCGTCGCGGGAGTCGAAGGCATAGTCGGCCCCCAGTTCCAGCGCGCGCTGCCGTACCGCCGGGTTCAGGTCGACCGCGACGATGGGCGCGGCCCCAACCAGGCGGGCCAACTGCACGATGTGGGTGCCCACACCGCCGACGCCCCACACTCCGACCGACTCGCCGATGCCGACCTTGCCCGTGTGCACCACCGCGCCGAACGGGGTGGACACCGCGTCGGCCAGGATCGCCGCCTGCTCGAGTGGCACGTTGTCGGGGACGCGGGTGAGTCCACCGGCCAGCGCGACGGTGTACTCGGCCCACGCGCCGTCGTAGGCGAAGGCCATCAACCGGACGTGCCGGCAGCCCGCGGAGTTGCCGCGGAGGCAGTCCGAGCACTCCAGGCAGGGCCGGCCGGCCGGGACGGTCACCCGATCACCCTCGGCCCAGCCGGTGACACCGGGTCCGAGCGCGGCGACGGTGCCCGACGCCTCGTGGCCCTGCGTCACCACCGGCAGGAACGCCGGGAACGTGCCGTTGATGAGACTCAGGTCCGAATGGCAGATTCCGCAGAAGGCGACCTTGACGAGCACTTCGCCCGGGCCCGGTTCGGGAATCGGAACATTTTCCACCGCAATGGTTTTCGTGTCGGTGTAGAGCCGCTGTGCGCGCATGGTGTCGGTCATGTCGCCGGGCATGTCCTGGTCGGGAGTCGCATGGAATGACAGTAGCTTGCCGCGGTGGCCGGTTGCCCCGGTTACCCTTGACCGCATGGCGTGCCAGTGCAGGACAGCCGCCGGGTGAGCCTTTCCGATCGGCGTATCGAGGGCCTTCGGCTGCGCCAGCGCGACGGCGTGACATGTGGGCCGTCGGTGGCCATCGTCGGTGCGGCGCTGCTGGATTCCGGCTACGCCGAGACCCTCTCCGACCCCGCCTGGTTCGCCGACGAGCAGGGCCGCCTACACCGCGGCCTCAATCGGCTGTGGCCCCGGGCGCTGGGCACCACCCCGTGGGCGGTCCGGCGGGCGTTGTCGAGGCATAGTGCGGTGCGTTATCGCTGGCGGCCCGCACGGTGTCGAGGCGACGGGCTGCTCGATGTGCGCGAAGCCGTGCTGCTCGGCTATCCGGTGCCGATGCTGGTGGGCAGTTGGCTGCCGCGGCACTGGGTCCTGCTGGTCGAGGTCGCCGGAACAAGCGGATTCCGTTGCTACGAGCCGAGTTCCGGTGAGATACGCACGGTCGGCACCGCAGACGTCCGGGCGGCCCGGCTGACCGGTGTCGGCTTCCCCCGCGCCTGGGCCTTCGTGCTGCCCGACTGGAGGTTGTGACGGTCAGCGTCCGGCGGTCACCAGCGCGACGCCCGCCGCCACCGCGGTCTCGGTGATCTCGCGGATGTCCTCGCCGTCCTCGAGCGTGTGGGCGGTCAACTCGCGCAGGCCGCCGAGCAGGATCAGCGCCGTCTGCCGGGAAACCGTCTGCATGCCGGCGCGCCGGAAGCCGGGACTGGACGTGATGTCGACCAGCATGTCGGTGAACAGCCGCATGCCCTGGCGCTGCACCGGCCGCACGGCCTCGCCGAGGGCGGGGAATTCGCGGATCCACGCCAGCGTCAGCGCGGGGTTGGTCTCGATGGCGGTGACGTAGGCCTCGACGGCCTGCTGCACCTGCACACGCCAGTCGGCCGCGGGGTCGACGGCCGCGCGGATGCCGGCGATCATCGCGACGTTGTCGGCCTCCAGCAACTCCAGCAGGGCGGCGTCCTTGCCGGTGAAGTGGGCGTAGAAGGTGCGTTTGGACGTCTTCGCGTGCCGCACGATGTCGGAGACCGTGGTTTCCCGGTAGCCCCGCTGGGCGATCGAGGCCGCCAGCCCTTCCAGCAGTCGCTGCCGGAAGGGATCAGCGGCGGTGACCGGACCGGCCTCGGCGGTCTCTGCTGCCACGCTCAATGCGGTTCCTCCGGAATCCTTGCCATTCGTGGTACCACGGAGTACCGTACTCGACAACGTCTTGGTACGCGAGAGTACCGCTTCGAACGGGAGGCAGCCGAATGACCGAGTCCGTCGTCGCACCGGCTACCGCCCGGCCCGAGGAGATCCGGCTGCCCCCGTCGCCGCCCCGGCTGCCCAAGATCCTGCAGGGCGTCGGCTACGCGTTCTTCCGGCGGCAGTTCGTCACCCGGATGACGGCCACCTACGGCGAGGCGTTCACCATCAAGGTGCCGCTGTTCGGGAACATGGTGGTCGTCACCGACCCGGCGCTCGCCAAGCAGGTCTTCACGGCAAGCCCCGAAGAACTCGGCAACATCAAGCCCAGCCTGGCCCGCATCTTCGGGCCGGGATCCGTGTTCGCGCTGGAGGGCGCCGAGCACCGCCGCCGGCGCAAGCTGCTGACGCCCCCGTTCCACGGCAAGGCGATGAAGAAGTACGAGTCCATCGTCGAAGAGGAGACGCTGCGCGAGATCGCGTCCTGGCCGGAGGGCCGGCCCTTCGAAACCCTCGAACCGATGTCGCGGATCACGCTCAACATCATCCTGCGGGCGATCTTCGGCGCCGACGGCGCACAACTGGAGACGCTGCGCCGGATCATCCCGCCGTGGGTCACCCTCGGCTCTCGCCTGGCGGTGCTGCCGACGCCCCCGCGCGACCTGGGGCGCTGGAGCCCCTGGCGGCGGTTGGCCGGCTACCGCCAGGAGTACGACGGCATCATCGACGAACTCATCGACCAGGCGCTGAACGACCCGGACCTCGACGAGCGCACCGACATCCTGGCGTTGCTGCTGCGCAGCACCTACGAGGACGGCACGCCGATGTCCCGCGGCGAGATCCGCGACGAGCTGCTGACCCTGCTGGCCGCCGGTCACGAGACCACCGCCTCGACGCTGGCGTGGGCGTTCGAGCGGATCTCCCGGCACCCGGCCGTGCTCGACCGGCTGGTCGCCGAGGCCGACACCGACGACAACGAGTACCGGCAGGCCACCATTCTGGAGGTGCAGCGCAACCGCAGCGTCATCGACTTCGCCGGCCGGCACGTCTACGCGCCGACCTTCCGGCTCGGCAAATGGGTTATCCCGCAAGGGTATTCGCTCTCGGTTGCGCTCGGTCAGGTGCACAACAACGCCGAGGAGTTTCCCGACCCCAAGCGTTTCGACCCCGCGCGTTTCATCGGTGATCGGCCCAGTGTGTTCGCCTGGATCCCGTTCGGTGGCGGCACCCGGCGCTGCGTGGGCGCCGCGTTCGCCAACATGGAGATGGACGTGGTGCTGCGAACGGTGTTGCGGCACTTCACCATCGAGACCACGACGGCGCCCGGCGAGAAGTGGCATTCGCGGGGCGTGGCCTTCACCCCGAAGCGGGGCGGCCGGATCACCGTGCGCCGACGGGACTAGACGGTCTCCCGCCTGGGCAGCTTCCAGCCCGGCCGCGGGAAGTGGCAGGTGTAGCCGTTGGGGAAGCGCTCCAGGTAGTCCTGGTGCTCGGGCTCGGCATCCCAGAACTCGCTGGCCGGGGTCACCTCGGTGACCACCTTCCCCGGCCACAGTCCGGAGGCGTCCACATCGGCGATGGTGTCCAGCGCGACCCGCTGCTGTTCGTCGTCGAGGTAGAAGATCGCCGACCGGTAACTGGTGCCGACGTCGTTCCCCTGCCGGTTCTTCGTGGTGGGGTCGTGAATCTGGAAGAAGAACTCCAGCAGGTCGCGGAAGCTGGTGCGGGCCGGGTCGTAGACGATCTCGACGGCCTCGGCGTGCCCCGGGTGATTGCGGTACGTCGGATGGTCGTTCTCGCCGCCGGTGTAGCCGACCCGGGTGGACAGCACGCCGGGCTGCTTGCGGATCAGGTCCTGCATGCCCCAGAAGCAGCCACCGGCCAGGATTGCCCTCTGTTGATCAGTCATGTCATCCAGAGAACCGAACCGGGGTCGGACGCGCAACCCCGACGCCGTTCCGCGGATTCTCGACAACACGCACTGGAACGTGTTCTAGTTGCTCGGGTGACGACTACTGGGACCTTCACCCGAGGCGAGCTGGCCGACGCGTTTGCGACGTTCGAGCAGACGGTGGACGACGCCGCGCGCCGGCACGACTGGGACGCCTGGGTGGAGCACTACACCGACGACGTGCTCTACATCGAGCATGCCGCGGGAACCATGCACGGTCGCGACGAGGTCCGCAACTGGATCCGACGCACCATGGGAACCTTTCCGGGCAGTCACATGACGCACTTCCCGACGCTGTGGCATGTGATCGACGAGCCGACGGGCCGCATCATCTGCGAACTGGACAACCCGATGCGCGACCCCGGCGACGGCACAATCATCAGCGCGACGAACATCTCGATCATCACCTACGCCGGCGACGGCAAGTGGTGCCGTCAGGAAGACGTGTACAACCCGCTGCGGTTCGTTCAGGCCTCGATCAAGTGGTGCCGCAAGGCCGAAGAGCTCGGCACCCTCGACGAGGAGGCCGCCGCGTGGCTGGCCAAGTTCGGCGGCGCGGCGTGAGCCCGAAGCTGGTCATCGGCGCCAACGGCTTCCTGGGCAGTCGGGTCACCCGGCAGCTGGTGGAGGCCGGCGAGGACGTCCGCGTCATGGTGCGGCAGAGCGCGAACACCGTCAGCATCGACGACCTCGAGGTGACCCGGTTCGTCGGCGATATCTTCGACCTCGACACCGTGCGCGCGGCGATGGACGGCTGCGACGTCGTCTACTACTGCGTCGTCGATACCCGGGCCTGGCTGCGTGACCCCGCACCCCTGTTCCACACCAACGTCGACGGGCTGCGCGGAGTACTCGGCGTCGCAACGGAATTCGCGACGGCCGGAACGCTGAAGAAGTTCGTGTTCACCAGCAGCTACTCGACCGTCGGCCGCAAGAAGGGACGCGTCGCCACCGAGGCGGACATCATCGACACCCGTCGCCTCACCGCCTATGTGCGATCCCGCGTCCAGGCCGAGGAGATGGTGCTCGACTACGCGCGCGGCCGCGGGCTGCCCGCCGTCGCGATGTGCATCTCGACGACGTACGGCACCGGCGACTACGGCATGACCCCGCAGGGCGCGCTGATCGCCGGCACCGTGTTCGGCAAGATGCCGTTCGTCCTGGACAAGATCACACTGGAAGCGGTCGGCATCGACGATGCCGCCCGCGCCATGCTGCTCGCGGCCGACCACGGCCGGCCCGGCGAGCGCTATCTGATCTCGGAGCGGATGATCACCAACCGCGAGGTGATCCAGATCGCCGCCGACGAGGCCGGCGTGCCCGCCCCGAAGCGGTCCGTCCCGGTGCCGGTGCTCTACCTGATGGGCGCGCTCGGGTCGGTGAAGGCGCGACTGCGCGGCGCCGACGAACAACTCACCCTCCCGTCGGTGCGGCTGATGCGGGCCGAGGCGCCCGTCGACTGCGGCAAGGCCCGCCGGGAGTTGGGCTGGCAACCGCGCCCGGTGCAGGAGTCCGTCCGGGAGGCGGCCCGGTTCTGGGCGGGGATGCGCCAGGCCCGACGGAAGACGAAAACGGCGAGCTGACAAGACATGTCGTCGACGATCAACGGCCGCGTCTCGCATTGGTTCGGCGAACTGCCGGTGCCGCGTCCGTGCCTGCCCGGTGACCGCGACGTCGACGTGTGCATCGTCGGCGCCGGCTACACCGGGCTGTGGACCGCCTACTACCTCAAACGTGCCGACCCGTCGTTGTCCGTCACGGTCCTCGAGGCGCGGTTCGCGGGGTTCGGGGCATCGGGCCGCAACGGCGGCTGGCTGTCGGGTCTGGCGCCCGGGCACCGGGGACTGCTGGCCCGCCGGCACGGCCGCCCGGCGGTGATCGACTGGCAGCATGCGCTCAACGACACCGTCGACGAGGTGATCGCCGTCGGCGAACGCGAGGGCATCGACGCCGACATCGTCAAGGGCGGCACCCTGGACGTCGCGCGCAATCGAGCCCAGCTGGCCCGGTTGCGCAAGCAGGTCGACGAGGACCGGTCCTGGGGCGACGACGACGTCGTTCTGCTGTCGAAAGACGAAGCGGCACAACGCGTTGCCGTCGCCGACATGCTCGCGGCCTCCTACACGCCACACTGCGCGCGGATCCAGCCGGCCAAGCTCGCCCGTGGGCTGGCCGACACGGTCGAACGACTCGGCGTCAGCATCCACGAACAGACCGTCGTCACCGACATCACGGCGGGCCGTGCCGTGACCGCGCGCGGCACGGTGCGCGCCCCGTTCGTGTTGCGCGCCACCGAGGGCTTCACCACCCGGCTGCCCGGACTGAAACGGCGTTGGCTCCCGATGAACAGCGCGATGATCGCCACCGACCCGATACCCGCCGAGGTGTGGGCAGAGATCGGCTGGCAGGGGCGGGAAACGTTGGGCGACACCGCACATGGTTTCTTCTACGCCCAGCGCACCGCCGATGACCGGATCGCGATCGGCGGTCGCGCGGTGCCCTACCGCTACGGCTCGGGCATCGACCGGGACGGCGCCGTCGGGCAGGACACCGTCGACTACCTGACCGGGGTGCTCAACGGCATCTTCCCGCAGACCCGGGGCGTCGGTGTCGCGCACGGCTGGTGCGGCGTGCTGGCGGTGCCGCGCGACTGGACGGCCGGGGTGGCGCTGGACCGTTCGACCGGGCTGGGCTGGGCGGGCGGCTACGTCGGCCACGGCGTGACGGCGACCAACCTGGCCGGGCGGACGCTGGCCGACCTGGTGCTGCGCCGCGACACGGCGCTGACCCGGATGCCGTGGGTGGGCCACCGGTCGCGGACCTGGGAACCGGAACCGTTGCGCTGGTTGGGAGTTCGTGGCATGTACTCGGCCTACAAGGTCGCCGACGCGCACGAGTCGCGCGGCCGGTCGTCGACATCACCGATCGCGGTCGTCGCGGACGCGATCGCCCGCCGGCCCTGACCCTCAATGGGGGTTTCGGTGCGATTTCCGTCGCTCAGCGACGGTTGTCGCACCGAAATCACTCAGGACTCGGCGCGCGCCTTGAGGCGTTGCAGCGTCACCCGCATGTGGTCGCCGTTGGCCGTCTCGCGGTCGGAGATCCCGGTCAGCAGGACCGCGATGCGCCGCATCCACCACGGCCGCTCGTCCCACATGCTCTCGGTCACGCGGCAGCCTGCCCCGTCGGGCTGGATGTCGTAGCGCCACCGGGCAATTCGCACCGGCCCGCTGGTGACATCCCAGGAGAACACCTGCCCGGGTGTGGCCGCGGAGACCGTGCAGGTGGTGGTCCAGCGGTGCCGGCCGTTGCGGTTACTGCCCTTGAACACCGCTCCCGGGCGGGCCGAGTCGCCGCTGACCCACTGCATGGCGGTGGTCTCCTCGGCCAGTTCGGCAAGCTGAGGGAGATCGGTGATCAGCGCGTAGACCGTCTCCGGTGCGGCGGCGACGGCGATGTCGGCCGTCACCGTGGCGGGGCTCTCAGCCATCATCGCTCCCTACTCAGAACCGACCCGAAGGCCTCCTCGACCAGCCGGGTGTCGTCGTACTCGCGCAGGGCGGTGATCAGTCCGTCGCGGGTCTCGAAGACGAACACGATCGGGGTGTCGTAGCGGACGCCCGCCGTGGTGACGCCGTCCGGCCTCGCCTCGATGACGACGTTGTCGCCCTCGTTGGTGCAGCTGATCAGATCGAACTCCACCCGCGCGAGCGCCCGGATCCGGTCGGCGATCTGGCGCAGCTCGGCCTTGCCGCAGGTGCGCAGGATCGCGTTGCTCCAGTAGGTGAAGTCGTCGGCGAGCAGCCCGAACCCCTCGTCGAGGTCGCCATCCTCGCTCAGGCTCTGCAGGAACATCCATCCGAGCTCGGCCTGCGGGTCGTCGAACGGCGTCGTCACATCGGTAATCCTGACCGCTGGCAACCGGACCGTCAACGCGGCGGCACCGGCGGCGGGATAGTTTGGCCGGGTAGACCACAGCGAACCGATCGATCGGACCGTCACCTTCCCGGGGCCCGTCAGCTATGGAGCGACGCTGGCGCCGTGGCGGCGGGGCTCGGGTGACCCCACCTTCCAGGTCACGCCCGACGGGGCGATCTGGCGGACCAGCCTGCTCGACTCCGGCCCGGTGACCGCCAGGATCGTGCGCAGCGGTCCGGCCGGCGTCCGCGCCCTGATGTGGGGACCGGGCAGCATCGAGTTCGCCGACGCGCTGCCCGCCCTGTTGGGCCGCGACGACGACTGGTCGGACTTCGCGCCCGAGGAACCGACGGTGGCCGCCGCGGCCCGCCGGGCCGCACATCTGCGGCTGGGCCGATCCGGCCGGGTGCTCGAAGCCCTGATCCCCGCCGTCATCGAACAGCGGGTTCCGGGCGCCGACGCGTTCCGGGCCTGGCGGCTGCTGGTCAGCCGGTTCGGCGGCCCGGCGCCCGGTCCGGCGCCGCCGCGGATGCGGGTGTTTCCCGCCGCCGAGGTCTGGCGCGGTATCCCGTCGTGGGAGTTCCACCGCGCCAACGTCGACCCGGGCCGCGCCCGGACCGTCGTCTCGCTCACCCAACGGGCCGACGCGGTCGAGCGACTGGTGAGCCGACCGGCCGAGGCCGCCCGGGCCGCGCTGACGTCCCTGCCGGGGGTGGGGGTCTGGACTGCGGCCGAGGCGGCGCAGCGGGAGTTCGGTGATCCCGACGCCCTGTCCGTCGGCGACTACCACGTGCCGAAGATGGTGGGCTGGACGCTGGTCGGGCGGCCGCTGGACGACACCGGCATGGTGGATCTGCTCGAGCCGATGCGTCCGCACCGGCACCGGGTGGTGCGGCTGCTCGAAGTCAGCGGCCTGGCCGCCGAGCCGCGCCGCGGGTCGCGCCTCGCGGTACAGGACATCCGCGCGCTGTAGTGCGGTTAGCATCGGCGGCCACCGGGTATAAGTCCGCCATGACGACTAATCAATTCACCATTCCGGGCTTGACGGACAAGCAGGCCGCCCAGGTGGCCGAGTTGCTGCAACGACAGCTGAGCACCTACAACGACCTGCACCTGACCCTCAAACACATCCACTGGAATGTGGTCGGGCCGAACTTCATCGGGGTGCACGAGATGATCGACCCGCAGGTCGAGCTCGTCCGCGGCTACGCTGACGAAGTCGCGGAACGCATTGCCGCCTTTGGCTTTTCGCCGCAGGGCACACCGGGGGCCATCGTCCGCGACCGGGAGTGGGACGACTACTCGGTGGGCCGGGACACCGCCCAGGCACACCTCGCGGCTCTCGACCTCGTCTACAACGGTGTCATCGAGGACGCCCGGAAGGCCATCAAGGAGACCGAGGAGCTCGACCCCGTCACGCAGGACATCATCATCGAGCACACCGCCCAGCTGGAGAAGTTCCAGTGGTTCGTCCGGGCCCACCTGGAGAACTCCGGCGGTCGGCTGACCCACGAAGGCAAGAAGACCGAGAAGGCTGCCGCCGGCAAGGCGCGCTGACCCTACGCCTGGGCCGGATTGTTCGAGATCCGTTCGGCGCCTGCGGTTTCCCGGTTGAGGCGCTGGGCGCGATAGATCGACACCGTGGTGCGGTCGATCAGCAGGTAGGCGATTCCCACTCCGACGGTGGCCGCGGGGATGACCGAGAACGAACCGGTCATCTCCGCGACCATGATCATCACGGCGAGTGGCGCATGCCCGACGCTGCCGAAGCAGGCCATCATCGCGACGACGACGAACACGCCCGGCGCCGGTGGTACGCCCGGCAGCCCGGTCAACTCGGCCAGCCGCCAGACGGCGGCGCCGACGAAGCAGCCGATCACGATGCCGGGGCCGAAGATGCCACCGGATCCGCCGGTGCCGATCGACAGTGACGTCGCGACGATCTTGGCGACGGGCAGGATCAGCACGACCCACAGCGGAATCGTCATCAGCGTGCCACGTTCGCTCGCGAGCTGGACCCAGCCGTAGCCGCTCGACAGGATCTGCGGGATGGCCAGGGCGAGCAGCCCGACCAGCAGTCCGCCGACGGTCGGCTTGACCACCGCGCCGCCGGGCAGGCGGATTCGGTCGGTCAGGCTCACCACGCCGTAGAAGATCCGGGCGTAGAGGTATCCGATTGCGGCGGAGACGATTCCGATGAGCAGGAACCAGGGCAGTCCGGCCGGATCGAGCAGGTAGTCGGGGGCGATGCGGCCGAACAGTGGCTCGAAGCCGAGAATCGACCCGAACACCGCGTAGGCGGTCCCGGAGGTGATGAAGCCGGGAATCAGCGCGCGGAAGTCGAAGTCCTCGCGGTAGATCACCGACGCGGCCAGGACGGCCCCGCCCAGGGGTGCGCCGAAGATCGCGCCGATGCCCGACCCGATGCCCAGCGACACCGCGATGCGGCCGTCCTCGTCGGACAGGTCGAGCCACCGCGTCAACAGCGAGCCGAACCCCGCCGAGATCTGCGCGGTCGGACCTTCCCGGCCACCCGACCCGCCGGAGCCGATGGTCAGCGCGCTGGCGACCATCTTCACCAGAACCACCCGGCCGCGGATCGCGCGCGGGTCGGTGTGCACGGCTTCGATGGCGTTGTCGGTGCCGTGCCCCTTGGCCTCCGGCGCCAGCGCGGCGACGACCGATGCGGACACCAGGGCCCCGAGCGTCGTCACCAACGGGATCGCCCACGACCGCGCGTAGCCCGGGGAGCCCGGATCGCCGCCGTCGGCGTGGGCAGTCGGCACCTGATAGCCGCCGAGGTAGCCCAGCAGGAAATCGGTCGCGTATTCGAGGGCCAGGTAGAAGACAACCGCGCCCAACCCGGCGATGACACCGATCGCGACACCGAGGATCAGCCACTTCCGAAGGTAACCGGAGTTCCGCACGAAGGCGCCCAGCCGTCCGCCGGAGCCGTGACCGGTTGGCATGGCAGGTGTCATCCAGCGGCGCGCCAAGCGTGCCTCACGGTCACTACGCGTTGAGTTCGTCGAGCAGATCGTCGCGGACCGGCCGGTCGGCGAGTTCCTCGGCGCGGCCGAACAGGAACGGGTATGCGATGCCGGCGATTGCCGCGCCGACGAGCGGGGCGAGCCAGAACACCCACAGCTGGGCCGGGGCCTCGTTGCCGTTGAAGAACGCGACACCGGTGCTGCGGGCGGGGTTCACCGACGTGTTCGAGATCGGGATCGAGATCAGGTGGATCAGCGTCAGGGCCAGACCGATTGCCAGCCCGGCGAATCCGGCCGGCGAACGGTCATCGGTGGCGCCGAGGATCACGAGGACGAAGATCGCGGTGAGCACGACCTCGGCGAGCAGGACGGCGCCCAGACCGTAGCCTCCGGGTGAGTGCGCTCCGAATCCGTTGGCGGCCATATTGCCCGCGGCCTCGAAACCCTTCTTGCCGTGAGCGATCAGGTAGATCACCAGCCCGCCGAGGAGACCGCCGATCACCTGGGCGAGCCAGTACGCGGGGAGCACCTTCCATTCGACGCGGCGGGCCAGGGCGGCGCCGAGGGTGACCGCCGGGTTGAAATGACCGCCGGAGATCGTGCCGAACGCGTACACGCCGGTGAGCACGGTCAGGCCGAAGGCCAAAGAGACACCGAGGAATCCGATGCCCAGATGGACGCCGTCCCCCGACATGAATCCGGCTGCGAAGACGGCGCTGCCGCAGCCACCGAAAACGAGCCAGAACGTGCCGATCATCTCCGCGGACAGCCGGTGCAGCATGGTGGGGCGGTGCATCGCGTCAACCTTTCGCCGAATCGCTCGGCCATCACGGTGGCACAGGCTCGGTCGGTGCGAATCCACTGATGTCGAACCGTCTCGGAGGATTTGCCGTCTTGTTACCCGAGTGCGGCAGGTACCGCCGACCGTGTGCGGGATTCCGCCCGGACCGGAGTGCCGGCGGGAGGACACGCACGGCCGGCGAGATGCGGTGGCAGTGTCAGGCGTCGAGATCTTGCTCGACCAGCGCGGCGATCTGGTCCAGGACGGCCGGGTCGTCGGACTCGACCGTGACCTCCGCGCCGTTGCCGGCGCCCAGCGTCATGATCATCAGCGCCGAACCGGCGTCCACCGGTTCGCCGCCGTCGAACGACAGGGTGACCGGCACGCCGGCGTTGACGACGGCCTCGGAGATGACGGCGGCGGGACGGGCATGCAGGCCAACGGCCGATCCGACGATGACGGTCTTGCTGGGCATGTCGGTGTGCTCCTATCTGTGTGACGCCGAGATCGGCGTCGTGCACGTTGCTTCTCGAACGAATTCACCCATTCGTACGTTTCGGCGAAACTTTACGCGGTGAGGGCGGCGGTGGGATCCAACTCGGCGTCGGACTTACCGGTGAACTGTTTGGCGGCGACGACGCACACCGCGCCGACGATGGTGCCCGCGGCCAGGGCGATCAGGAACCACAGCAGGTTGCCGATCGCGAAGAACACGAAGATGCCGCCGTGCGGGGCCCGCAGGGTCACATTGAAGGCCATGATGAGCGCACCGGTCACGGCGCCGCCGGCCATCATCGACGGGATCACCCGCAGCGGGTCGGCCGCCGCGAACGGGATGGCGCCCTCGGAGATGAACGACGCGCCGAGAAGCCAAGCGGCCCGGCCGTTTTCCCGCTCGGGCTCGCTGAACAGGCCGGGCCGCAGGGTGGTGGCCAGTGCCATCGCCAGGGGCGGGACCATACCGGCGGCCATCACCGCGGCCATGATCTCGAAGGAGGCGTTGGTCGAGGCCGCCAGGCCGGCGGTGGCGAAGGCGTAGGCCGCCTTGTTGACCGGGCCGCCGAGGTCGAAGCACATCATCAGGCCCA